>CADAJS010000006.1 GCA_902788315.1 uncultured Bacteroidales bacterium | reverse complement strand
TGCAGCCATCACTACCTACTGCCTCGTAGCCGTTGTCCAACATGATATGCAATTGAAACGCTCGACCTATGAGGTCCTGCAAATCCTCAGCATGTCACTTACTGACACAACTCATCTGAGAGATCTCTTCGACAAAACTATATTCAAAAATGACAAAGACCGAAGCGGTTCAAGTGAACCTGATTTATTTAATTTTTAAACTCGTCCATTTTTAGTGGACACTAGTGGAAATTAGTAAAAAACAAAAGCATCAGCGGCAGAGCTTTTGCCCTGCCGCTGATGCCTCTTTACCATTCTTCGTCCCATATGTTTTTCGATTTGATCCCTGGCTCCATAGAGCCATCCTTGTCTACACCACCATAGACTATGCCCTTATTGCTATTAAACTCACTTGAGGCAATGAGGTTCTGCAGCTGTATCTTTACTATCTGAATGCTGGGTGCTGAATATGTCTTTTTCATTTCACCAATACCTTTTTATTGTTAATAATGTATATGCCTTTCTCTGCTTTCTTGATGCGACGACCGCTGAGGTCATAGATTAACTCGCTTGTGTCCGTACCAAACTGAATCTCTTCCATGCCATCCTCATCGCCAAAGTTCACCACCATCTTTACGTTGGCATTCTCAACCTCCGTGAGTACGTCGTAAAAGTCAAAGTAGGCGCGGTATGCCTTCATCTTTGTCAGTCCCGTTGAATACCATAACTTGCCTCTGTTTAGGAAGAGAGCCAGTTCGGGCACTTTGAAGTTGGCCGTATATGTCCCTACCATCTCGCTCCATGCCTTGCGTGTGCGCGTGATGACAGCATTGATCGGTTCATCTACCGGGTTGATGTCCACTCTGTCCACGGTGAACTCCGTCACAGGTGCGGCTACCTTAATAATATACGGGTGATTGGCCTCTATGGCTGTTACGTCTTCAAAGTTCACAGTGATGCTTACGACTTCTTCGTCATCATTTTCGGTGGCCACATATCCTGTGAAGTCAGCCAGCTGTACGTCGTTGCCGAACGCCGTCTTTGTCTGTGCCTGCGTCATGGCGAATGGCAGACAGATCGTATTCCACTCCCCGGCCGAGATGGTGCGCTTTACGCGGACATCGACACCCGTAGCTGGTTCGGGCGCTGTTGTTGAAGTCTCGTCCAGCAGGACATGGGTGTCGCGTTCCACTACGGTGATGGTGAAGTTCACATCGTCGAAGAGCGTACGCACATTGTCTGTGGTGTTGAATTCGATGCCCGAGAGTTTAGCTGCATACTCGCCGAGGGCTGTTGCTGCATCAACAGTGATGATGGCACTGAGGATTACATCGTTGCCGGCTGCGAAGGGGGTGGCTGTGTTGGCTGCGCACAGGTAACGCGCAGCCCCCGAACTGAGGACGCTCGAACTGATGTTGTACTCCTCGACGTCGGCGCTGCGTGTACCACGGTTGAATGTGGGTACTCCTTTTGCGTTAAGTACAGGAGCAATTCCCTCGGGAAGGGTGAGGTCAAATTGGAATCCCTTGTAGAGCGCGGTGGCACTGTTGAGCGTGATTTCCACTTGTGCCGTAGTGCCCAGCTCGACGGTTACATTGGCAACGGTCACGTCGTCCGTTGCATTTGCCATGCCTGCTACCAGCAGAGAGGCAAAAAGAATCTTTAGTCTTTTCATTTTTTATTTGTGTGTTGTTTTAGAGTCGTTTTTTTCTACTGTTATTTACTGCGGGTCGATCTGCAGCTCATGGCGCAGTTGAAGGAGCTGTTTCTTCTCCTTTACGCCGACGCTGCTGTCGCTGAGAATCATGTCGATTACGATGCCCACGTCGGAGATGCTGACGCTACTGTCTGCATTCACGTCGGCCATCGCCTCGTTGAAGTTCGCCGGGTTAAGTTCCAGGATAAAGTCGATAATCATTCCTACGTCGGTAATGCTGACTACTCCGTCATTGTTCACATCGCCTGGAATGGCCGAATTGTCGATGATTAGTGTGGCGTCGGTGTCGGCCGGACGGATGGCGTTCTTGTCCTTCGTGGCCAGTTCAATGCCGGAAAGCATTATTGTATAGTCTCCTTCGGCTACGTCACTGGTTACTGAGAGTGTAATGTTCATAATCTTCCCCTCGGTTCCGGAGAACGTGGCACTGCTTGATGAGGAAACGGCGAAGCGATAGCTTCCGTTGTCCAGTTGGCGGGAACTGATGGTATGGTCGTCAGCCCGATTGGTAAGAGTGGCCATCAGGCTGCCCCTGTCGTTCGTGGCAACACTGACTCCTTCTGGCAGTGTGAGGTCGAACTGGAACAAACCGATTTCCTCCGTGTTCTTCATTTCGATGGGTAGCACACACATACTTCCGCTACGCCCCTTTGTATTGACTGCCATCAGGGTGTTTTTGTCATTGTCGTTGTAATATGCATTGCCGTCCTTATATACCACCTTCTGACTTGCATTCGGCATGGGATAACTGTTGGCATTGCCCAGCGTTTGGGTCCACGTGGGGTTCTCGCTGCTCTCGCCGTTCAGAAGCCAGCAAAGCTCGCCGCTGGCCAGTTGCTCCGATGTTGTCTGAGTGCCGGTACTTGTGGTGCCCAACGTGTTCAGGTAATAGCAGTCGGAAATCGTGGCGTGCCCGTTCATGTTGCGTGCCCACGTATCGCTGCCTGTCATGTCCAGCTCATCCACATTGGCCACAAAGAGGCAGTGGCTGAAGTTTACGCGGTCCTCATCATGTATCCATCCAACGAGGCCGCCGCGGCGGTTGGCTGTTGCACCTTGGAACGAACCAGCCACAACGCAGTATTCGATGTTACTTTCGTTGGCAACTCCGTTATTCCATGTGCGAGACACTATGCCGCCGTAAGTGCAGTCGCCCGTCGCATAGCTTACGAGGTCTACGTCAGTTACGCAATGGCTGATGGTGGCATTGCCTATCTGATGTGCGATACCCGCGCTAAATTTATAGTTCTCGATGCGACCAGCCACACGCAAGTTCTCCACCACACCGCCTTCATCAATCCTATTGAAGAGGGCACCCGACTGCTCGTCCCAAGTATAGTTGGGATTCACCACATTGACGGTGATGGTGTGTCCCTGTCCATCAAACGTACCGGCATAGCCGTTCATGCCTATGTTGTACCAGTTACCGCCATAAGTGTACGCCGTGTAGTCGATGTCGGCTGTCAGGCAGGCGTCGAGTTGGCAGTTCGCAGCCGTAGAAAGGATGGCGAAATCGTGCAGTGCCTCGGCCGTACCTATCTGATATACGCCGTCCACAGGCTCCAGCGTGATGCCGTTGCAGCGGAAGGTGGTCAGATTCGGGCAATCCTGGAATGCGATGTTACTGAAATGCTGGCTAGGCTTTCCGAGAATAGTTACTGAAGTCAGGCCACGACATTCACGGAATGCATGCCCATGAATATTTTCCACCGTACGTGGAATGGTGATTTCTGTCAGTGACGTACAATATGCAAACGCATCGTCCCAAATTTGGGTAAGTCCTTCGTTCAGCGTAATGGATGTCAGACCGCGACAGCCAGAGAATGCGAATCCATCAATGCTCGTCACGCTCGAGGGGATGGTGACAGAGGTCAGGTAAAAACAATCAGAGAACGCATAGTTTCCGATGTGCGTCACACTTGAGGGGATAGTGACGGAGGTGAGGGCAGAGCAGCCATAGAACGCATAGGTTCCGATGCTTGTCACATTGTTGGGCAAAACGATGCTCTCCAAGTTTGCACAGCTAGAAAACATAAACTCTCCCAGTTTATCATTCTCGGTATTGTACGAAGTGCCGTCCACGACATATGCCTCACCGCCTTCTACGATGCGAGCATCCACGAGGTCGAGCGAGGTGAGCGAGTGGTCGTTGATGAGCGTGCGCAGATAGTTGATGTCCGTGCCGTTCAAGTCGCCAGTTATCTTCAGGCTTGTTACATCGGTGCTCACCACGTTCTGCAAGTTTCCTGCCGTGTTGGCTATCGTGGGCACCTCCGGCTCCATCTCCACAATCTCCTTGAACTCCTTCCAGTAGTCCGCTGCCTCGTAAGCCGCCTTGCTGCCAGAAGGAACATAAAGGGTAACATAAGATCTACTGGTGAAGGCCAAAGAGCTAATAGGAATTGGTATTTCAGATTCCACCGTCACAGAGGTCAGACCGTTGTAGCCCTCGAACGCAGAGTTTCCAATGGATGTCACGCTTTTGGGAATTATGACTGATGTAAGGCCACTATCTTGGAACGCATTATCACCAATCGAAGTTACACTATTAGGAATGCTAACAGATGTCAGGCCCCGGCAGTCATAGAAAGCAGAAGCGCCAATCGAGGTTACACTATTAGGAATGATAACGGAGGTTAGGTTGGAGCAATCTCTGAACGCGTCCTCTCCAATAGACGTGACGCTGTTGGGGATGTCAACCGACGTAAGCATTCTGCAAGCACAGAAGGCTTCATTGCCGATACTCGTCACACTATTGGGAATGGTGACGGAGGTTAGGCCACTGGAATAAATGCGATTAAAGAATGCCCTATCCCCAATTGAGGTTACACCATTGGGAATGGTTACAGATGTCGCCCAACATCTACAATTCACAACAGAATTATTTTTAATTAACAAGCCGTCAATTGTTTCTTCGTCGCATAAAGTTGCGCCCAAATTATTATTGTCTGATAATGCCGAGTTATTGACAAAAGAATCATATGTAAAATAGCAGCGATTGAACGCATCTGATGCGATATAATAAGTCACGCTACTGGGTATGGTGATGGAACTTAAGCTACGGCAGTCAGCGAAAGCCAAAGAATAAATTGTTGTTACACTGTTAGGTATAGTTATAGATGTTAGACTCTCACAGCTACGGAAAGCTGAACTTTGGATTTCAGTTACACCATTGGGGATGGTGACGGAAGTCAAGCTTGCACAATCATTGAATGCACCAATGCCGATGGAGGTCACGCTATTGGGAATGGTCACAGAGGCAAGGTCATGGCACTGAGCAAAAGCAGCATAACCTATTGAAGTCACACTATTTGGAATGGTCACAGAGGCAAGGTCATAGCAATTCACGAAAGCATATTCGCCAATGGAAGTTACGCTATTGGGTATGATCACGGAAGTGAGGTTAGTACATTCTTCAAAAGCATTATCGCTGATGGCGGTCAACCCTGTAAAATACTGTAATTCATCAAAAGATGTGATATTATCTTTTCTTTTAAACACGTTTCCAAGGTCTGTGACAGCAGCAGCCTCCACTTCACTTAATTCCCCATCGCCGTCAGTGTCCCAGTTCCCTACACAGCGAGACTTTACGTTAGCATCGGCGAAGTCTATTCCTAATTTCACCTTATTACCAAAGAAAGACCAAGGAGTTCTTCTGTATGAGTCAATCGATGCTAGTGGTACATGTAGTGTAGCTGACTGAATAATTGATTCATCAAAGGCATAATGCCATTCCGTATCATCCCCTAAGTCATATTCTTCATAAGCCTCTGGAGGTGTTGTCGCATTACAATAGACATCTGTAAGGGAAGTGCAGCCATAAAAGGAATAGCTGCCGAGGCTGGTCACTTGACCAGGTATGATAACGGATCTTAATTTGCTACAACCTTTGAAGGTATCACCATATATTGTGGTCACTCCACTGGGAATATTAAAGGAAGTAAGACCGCTGCAACCACGAAAAGCGCTATATCCGATGTAGGTCACGCTCAAAGGAAGTGTGATAGAGGTCAAGCCACGACACCCCCCAAAAGCATCATCACCTAAGTACGTCACGGTGTTGGGTATTTCAACCGAAGTCAGGCCAGAGCAGCCATAGAACGCAGTCATTCCAATAGACGTGACTCCGAAGGGGATGGTCACTGAGGTTAAGCTAGAACAAAAAGAGAACGCAAGGGTTCCAATGGACGTGACGTTATACGCGGTCTCACTAATATAAACCTTAGAAGGAATAGTCAGATTTGCAGGGATTGTTCCACTAATGCAAGGTTCATATCTTGTATCATTACTTCCTTTTTCTAAACACGCATTACTTCCCGATGTAGTAAAACTCCACACGGTTCCATTGGCATCTGTCCACTCATAGGCCGATGCAGTAATGCTGGTAAAAAATGCCAGCAAAGTAAGAATAAAATGTTTAGGTTTCATAATGATGTTTATTAAGTTTTAATATTAAAAGCTATTACGAGCAGAACTGGCAATCTCGTCTTTATCTCCTTTTGCGAGAAGTAACAAATCAAATATATCCATATAGATACATATCTTCTCAGTCCCAAAGAAGACCTTTTATACATGATGAAGCGTGGAACTGTATGTTCCATCTTCAAGCTGAAGGCCCTAGCAAAGCCCGAAAGGAAAAAGATGTATGACCAGTTCCACGCTAACGCGTGAAGCCGTCATGTTCGTCTTCGTTTCCTTTCCTTTCAGAGCCATTATCACAGGACTCCGGGGGATTCTTTGCAAATAATGAAAAGTTGCTAGGTTTTCAGCTTGCAAGAGAAGAGCATAACGCTTCGTTTTAATTCGATAAGATGTGCTGACCGCTGTCAGCTGTGAAAGTCCATCACAAACTGCCTTCAGGTATATCTAAAAGGCAACTATTGTGAAGTATCACGCTGCAAAAGTAGGAAAAAGTTGGGAATCAACAAAGAAAAACAGCAAAAAATTGTGTTTAATGGATAACTCCACAGGAACACGTCATGGGAAATATACTCGAGGGTGCTGAGGATGCAGACATCCACCGGGTGGTTGAAGATAATTACACATCGCCCATCTCTCTTGAAGAATTAGCCTATCTTTCTGGTCGTTCACTCTCCAGCTTTAAGCGCGACTTTCAGAGCATCTATAACACCACGCCGGCTAAGTGGATTCGTGAGAAACGCCTTTCGAAAGCTCATCAGATGCTTCAGTCTTCACAGATGTCTGTCGCAGAGGTGGCCTATAGTCTTGGGTTCGAGAATCCCACTCACTTCAGCCGTATTTTCAAGCAGCAATATGGCATGTCGCCCATATCGGTTGTTGACAGAGGGTAAAAAACGGTGGGTGGATAACTGTTTCCCTGCCTACCTTGGTCTGAGGAAGTCGGGATCGGTCAGTCCGCCATAGCTCTTGGCGGCAGCCTGGAGAGCCTCTGTGGTGGTGAAGGACTGGTAGAGGGTGCAGCGGGTGACGATGGTCTGCGGCGAGCAACGTTCGTCCCTGACCAGCACCAGTGCCCAGCCTTTCATCTCGTCGGCAAACTCCTCGCCCTTGAGTACATAGTGTCCGTCCACCTGTGTCATCTCCTGCCATGCAACCTTACGCACGTTGAACCGCACGCGCGGCACATACTCTTGTGTCTGTACGGCGGTGTAGAGGAACAGCTGGCTCGGGAATGCCATGTCGGCAGCTTTGAGGCTGGTAATCAGGGCCGCGGTGCCGTCCACCTCGCCCAGCTGTTGCTCCAACTCCGGCAGTGTGCCGTCGCTCACGGGGATGCCAGGCATCAGGAACGAGGCTTGGTCCATCTGCCCTTTTGTGACATACACCACCGGCAAGCGATTGGCCAGCGATACGAAGTTGCCATAGGCTGTCGAACCCTGAGTGAACATTGTCGTATTACTGTACTTCAGCATCTTCCACAGCTGCACGGCATGGCGCATCTTTTGCCGCTGCATAAACTGCGAGGGCGTGTTGCTGCGCTTCTCCATCGAGTTTGATGCTCGTACAATCATCTTGCCGTTCCTCATATACGTCGTTATCCCATTCGTACGCAGGCTTCCGTTTATCATCAGTCCTCTGCTTCCTTTAATCTTTGCCATAGTCTTTACATTTTTTGAAGTCCACCCCCTTATTTACTGCTGTCTTCCCATACTCTTCCCATACCCTTCCTTCGCTTGTTGTCCGTTCGTTGTTCGTTCGTTGTCCGTTCGTTGTTCGTTCGTTGTCCGTTCGTTGTCCGTTCTGTAATCGAACAACGAACGCACATCAATCGCACATCGTTCGCACTTCAATCGGTCATGTACCGAGGCTACTCCTTGGGAGTACCATAGGTGGTCCGAAGCATTAGCGAAGGCGTTCGTCGAGGCAAAATTACGAAACATTGTTCAGAATTGCAAATGTTTGCTCGTTATATTTAATCCCGAATCGGTTAATAGACCGGTATGCGATAGGTGAGATTTCTTATCTTTTCCTTTAATATTATAGTTTTGATTATTATTGATTATTTTAAAATAATCCTCACAGCCGTTCCATCCAACGGGAGAGGAATACGTCACCGACGGAGTAAGTAGTTGCTTCGAGGGTGATGTCGTCGTTTAGCAAGCCTTTTTCGCAAAGTGACTCTGCAAGACGACGCGAGGCAGAAGGTGTTCCGATGTTGTGCCTCTTTAGGAATTTGGAGGCCGTAATCTGTTGTACACAGCCTTCTTTGGCTACAGCAATCAGATAGTTCCACTGCTTGTCTGTCAGCATTTGACGATATTGCAGGAAGACGGCCTCACCCTGTTTCATCAGCTGTTGACAGGCTTGTTTTACATCATCGATAGTGATGTCTGTACTCCCGTTGGCATAAATGGTATGGCAGAGTTGCTGAGTATAGTATGTATGGCGACGAGTCCATTCCAGTATAAACTGGATGGCTTCGTCTGTGATGTTTCTACCACGTTCGTTCATCAGTTTGCGGATAAAAGTCGAATATGAGACTTCTGATATTTTGTCAAGTGAGACAAAGGCTGTGCTGTTGTAGAAAGGGTCCTTCTCATTGGAGAAGATATCTGCCATCAAGTGCTTTTTACTGCCACAGAAGATAAACGTCAGATGGTGGGTCTGCTGGATGTAGGTGCGTAGTAGTGCCTCCATGTTCTTCTCTGGATAGTCACGAATCTGCTGAAATTCATCGATGGCAATAACGATGTGCTCGTCCTGATTATCGAGGAATTCAAACAGGCTTCGCAATGTGTACTCCTTTTCGTGTGCAGTCTGATAGGTTATCTGTAGCTGAGGATCACCTGTAATATTGTCGAAGGATAGTTGCGGGCGTAGCGACTTGATGAATGTCATCAGCTTGTCGCCTATAGAGGTTTGGGGCTGAAACGATTTCATGGTAGCCTCTGCCAGCAGTTTGATAAAATCGTCGATGCTGCGAGAGACGGAAATGTCGAGGTAGATGGTGTGAATTTCTTGTTGTGACTCGCTGAGTTCGTCGAAAAGACGCAATATTAGGTCTGTTTTCCCCATGCGCCGTTGCGAAATCAGCGTCATGTCGGTATTATTGATGCAGTTGCGCAACATCAGTTGAAGCTCTTCTTCTCTGTCACAGAATAGTTCTTTTGACTCGTACGACTTAATGACAAATGGATTTTCCATAAGTTGTTATTTTTGTATTCACGAGTGCAAATATACACAATTGTTTTGAATTACACAAAATGTGTTACACAAAACGTGTAATCGTATTCGGAATTCTATTTCAGCAATCTGTTTCGCAGGCTGAAGCATTTCTCCATGCGCTGGCCGTTGACGGCGTAGCTATAGACACGGTGGTCTGCCAGCTTGGAGAGTGAGGCGGAGAATTCGCGGAGGGTGGAGACGGTCTGGGCGATGAGCTTCAGGGGTGGGGTAGTGGTGCCGCTGAGGCTGCTCTCCGTAAAGAGCGCCATGGGGATGAGTGTCTGGCGGGCTGTGCCTCGGTCCCGATTGAAGGCGGCCAGCTTGTGGCCAGCCTCTACGAGGTAGTAGTTGGAGAGGATGAGGCGGTTGTGCAACTTGTTGTAGATGGTACAGTCGGGTGTGATGCCCAGCACCTCCATCATGATGGGGTAGCTGCGTCCCAGCTGTGCCTTGATGCGGTTGAGCTTGGTGGCTATCTCGTCGAAGGTATATGAACGGTGCATGTTCATATCGTCGAAGACGACGGTCACATGATAGTCGCCACCCGCGAACTGCCGGGGCAGGAGTTGGTCCAGGATGTCGTGGATATTGGCCAGTCCGTCTCCGGCATTGGGATGACGGAAGGCAAAGAGGTAGCGGTCGGTGAGCAGGAGGGCGTTGGAGGGCAGCCGTTCCACGCTGTCCAGGACAGAGTCCCAGCCCCGTCCCAGCTTCTCCCCTTCGCCGGAGATGTGTATGTCGTTGATGTCTATCAGAGGCGAGATGTCGGGCCTTTCGCCGCTCAGACACATGACGCCATAGGTCTGCTGTATGGCCGATGCCTCGGCGGGGGTGACATCGAGGATGTAGAGCGAGGAGGGACTCCCCAGCACCTCCTTGGGATTGGACTTCAGCTTTTCGTTTTCTGCCGTGCTCAGCACGTGCACCTGCTGCCCTTTCATCAGTTTGTATAACGAGGAACGGGCAGAAGCTGCTTTTTGCTCTTCTGCAGACAGTATGCTCTGACGGACGGAATCGGCTATGATGACTTTAAACATATGTTCGGGATAATTGTCTATGTGTGTCGCCGCGGGAGTCCGTGGGAGAGTGCAGTCCTCTTCCCGGCTCTCAGCGGGGGGCGGCCGTCATTCCTGTCTCACGGAGGCTGGGCCTTCTGCCCCGTTCGTTATCTGGAACCCCAGTTTCATGATGAGCTTCAGGGTGCCGATGGCGGTGTGGCGATCGTAGTCTTTTTCTTCGTCCGGCAGTGCTTCGTAGGGGACGAGGCACGGGTGGGTCTTCTGACGGTCATCGCGCTGTGCTCCGTACGTCCATCCCTGGCTGATGCGGCTCTCGGCCCACACCTCGTGTACGTTCCGGGCCATCTGTTCCACCAGCTGCTCCAGTGCTGCGGGCAGCGTGACGTCCGATGTGTCTATCGGTTGTGGAATATAGCTGTTTGTTTTCATTCTGATTGTTATCGTGAGTCACTTTCGGGCTCGGTGCTGTCATCCCTTCCCGAATGTCTTGTTCTTGATGTGCTGCCCCGTGATTTCCTCCAGGAAGTCGTTGCGCATCACGAACAGGAGGTCGCGGGTATATTCTTGAAGCAGGCCTTTATAGTAGGTGACGTCCTTGTGGTTGGTCCTGGTGATTCGTTCCCACGGTGTCAGCTTTGTAGCCTCCTCGTAGGCTGAATCTATCATTCTTCTCTCGCTCTTGGTGAGCAGGTCTCGCAGTTCCAGTTCATCGAGTACCAGCGGCTTGCCCTTTTCTGCTTCGGGAGCCACTTCCTCCCATAGCTCCTTGAGGAATTTGCGGAACTCTGCCGCGATCTCCAGCGGGAGGTCCTTCGTATATTCGCCGATGGTCTCGGGGCGTTCACTGGCCGCCTCGTCAATGAGGTTGCCAAAATACCTGTTCAGCAGTTGCTGCTCCTTCTCTTTGCAACGTGCGATAATTTGTTCCTTTGTCATATGAATGGTGTGTGTTGGTTCGTGTGAATTCTTTATATCCTTTATATCCTTTATTTCTTCTCTGTCATTCGCATAATCCATGGGATATAGCGTGAGAACTCGCGGTCGAGTCCTGCGATGATGCCCAGTGTGCCGAAGGGGCGTATGTCATGGTGAATGAAGAGTTTCTTGTTCTGCGACAGCTGGCCGGCGCATTCCGTCTCCCCAGTTTGTGCCCATCCTGTGCAACTTGGCAACCTGGCACCCTGCAGCGCCACACAGTGTTGCGTTCATTGTCTCACGCGCGCATAATAATGTACTCATAACAGTTCGGTTTGATATTTATGTCCATTCTGTTTTCGCTCTCTCTCGTATATATTCTTGGCAAATATACAAATTATTTACGTAAGTCAACCGATGCAGGGGCTTCTTTTGTTATTATTGGGTGAAAATTAATTCATCTGCTCGGTCGGATTTGCTAATCCGACCGAGCGGGAGCCATAATCTTTATTGTTTCGCATTACAAATGCTTATACTCGATGCGGTCGGATTCTTGCGTCCCTTCGGTAGCAAACGACCAGAGGTCGAGCGGCATTTTTTTGCTGTTGCCCTCAGCCTCGGGGTTGACATCGCGGTTCAGGATGGCTTCGGGGCCAACCACAAGGGCGTATTTGTTAAGGACGCAATCTTTGGCAAACTGTTCCCAGGTAAAGTCGGCATCAAGACGTTTGTGTTGTTCGTTAGGCTTTGTCGTTTCTTGCATGTTGCTTCTTGTTTCGGAGGTTTGGCGTAAGACGTTTGTCCCGGCACTTTAATGCAATGCTCGGTTTTCGTGACAAAGTTCTTGCAGATGTTCAAGCGACGCGAGCGTCGAGCGAAAAAAAAGAGGGCAGGACAAAAAGAATCTCGTTCTTTTTTCATGCCGAGTGCAGTGTCTCGTTTGACGAACATATGTTGGTGTGGCGATGAAGCTGGGTGGAAAGGGCGATGAAGCCGGGTGGAAAGGGCGATGAACCCGGCTTCGTGCGGAGTGAGCCTCGGGGCGGACGGTTGGACGGCCCGGGGCGTCTATTCGGACGGCCCGAGGCGTCTGACCGTCCGCCCCGGGCCGTCTGAAGTCGAAATCTTAGCCTTTTTTTCTCCGCGATGTAGCTCACATTCATTTGCAAAGATCTGATTAAGCGAGGGCGAAATTAAGGGAAAGAGCGAAAAGTATTCTGATTGAAGTTCCAGCACTATTTACATCTGATACTTGAATCAATCAAAAAAAACAATTGGTAAATTTGCCAATTACAAATAATCTTCTTACCTTTGCCCCCGGATTCAAAACATGTGGCGACAACACGTAAAATTCGGCTGCTAATTATTTACTAATTTAAAGAACAGATGTTATGGAACCCAAAACAAAAGTAAGATGGGTAGATGAAAAACGAGTTTATGTGGAAACTCCACAAGGAGATGATTACATTGTCGGCTTTCATGATGAAACACTCTACCTATGTCAAAAACAAGCTCCTTGGTATCAAGTAGACAAAATCATTGCCTCCTTGTTTGATAAATTTTACAAGGGGGATCCGAGTGTTATCATGGGTGAAATCAACAGACAGATGTTGATAAACCGTGTAGGTTCAATCTTTTCTTATTACTCCTTTAACAAGGAAGCAGTTTCTAAAGAGCGTGTCCGTATAGGCCAACGCATCCGTGAGCTGCGTGAATCAAAAGGAATGGACGCAAAGCATTTGGCTTTTTATGCGGACATAGATGCTGCTAATCTGTGCCGAATAGAAGCAGGCAAGTATTCTGTCGGTCTTGACGTTCTGTCAAAGATAGGATATGCGTTGGATATGGAGATTGATTTTGTTGAAATCCAAAAGCGTTAATTTGTATGGTTGATATAAATGATTTTACTCGCGAAGTCATATGCGAGTATAAGGGAGAGGTATATTCTGTTCGTGACAATGGTGCTGTCATGAGGCATAAAAGAGAAGGTAAGAAAGCGAGAAAACTTGATGACGTTTGGACATTCGGTACAAAAAACGCGTCAAATGGTTACATGTTGATAAATTCACACCGAATACACATTATTGTGGCAACAGCTTTTATTCCCGGGAATGAAGATGGAAAGATGGTTGTGGACCACAGGGACACGAATAGGTGCAATAACAGGGTTGAAAATCTGAGGTGGCTGACCCGTTTAGAAAATGTACTTCTCAATGAGGCAACCTTGAAACGAGTAACCTATCTCTGTGGAGGGGACATCAACAAGTTTATTAATGACCCGTCATGCTTGCGTGACCTTTCCGGCGATAATCAAGACATTATGTGGATGCGAACTGTGACTGCTGAAGAAGCGAAAAGAGCGTGGGAACATATTTCAGCTTGGGCAAAGCGGCCTACTTCCACTTATAAAATGATGCAAAATAAAGAGAGACCTACTCAGGATTTCAATGAGTGGTTGCAACGCCATAATGTCATTGAAAACACGCCACTGACTCTTGAGCAAGAAGGTAAATTGAAATCAGATAAAAGGCAAGATGAAAAAAACATCAGAAAGAATTATAGTCAAAACTTTTATTCGGACGGAAACTCAGAAGTATGGAAGAATATATTAGAATCTGAAAATTCGCAAATCTATGAAATTACAGAATCGTTGACAGAAAAAGCATATCAAATAGGATTTTACAAAAAACTATATTTCCCAATATGTCAGAAGGTAGATATAGAAGGCGGTCTTGATTCGTATGCTTTGAAACTTAATATAGGGGATGTAATTGCACGCGGTGAAAGCGGAGAGGAATACACAATTGAATCTCTTGGATGGACTTTGGACTGGGATGCTATTCAAGTTGAGTTTAGATTGAATAATAACAAAACATATCAATACATACATATCAAAATAGAAGATGGCAAATTTGTACACAGTCTGGGAAAATATGAAAATAATTATCGATTCTGTGATTCGCCAAATGTACTCCAATGTGGGGCAAAAACGTTATTCTCTTTTCCCGTTTGTCCTAAGGAAGGGAATATCACTTTGGAAGAGTATGCAGAGCTGTTACATAAGGGCGATTTATTTAATTCTTGCGAGTATGGAAATGGCTATGTTTATGACCGCGCTATAACCCAATCAATAGATGGCTTTTCTGTTCTCTATGTTGGGGAAAAGATTGATAATCCTATCAAAGATTATGGAGATATCGTCGTTTTTATAGAAAATGGGAGGATTATTCATCAAATAGGAAGAACCTATTTTGATGAGAAACATTTGCAAAGAGCTTTTTGTAAAATAAGGGGGCAAAAATGGGATGACGAAGATGTGTTTGATGATTATTGTTGAAAAATAATTTCCACGCCACCCACATCAATCATTCCCACGGGACTAGTATTTGGAGTAAAGGAATGCTGCTGAGAGTGAGGACTATTCCGAATAAAAGTCTTTAGTGTGGTCTGGGATATTTGATTTTTTTCTGGGAGGAGGTGACTTTTCTCTGTCGGGCAGGTCCGTAAATCACGAATTTTTATCTATATTTGCAGATGATAAGACGACTGAGGCTGAGACTAGAGGAATTATAAACGACTAAACTAATACGTAGTGGTTATGTGCAAGAAGGTTTTGACATTTGCGGTGGCGTCCCTGCTTTGTGTGACCGTCGCCGGACAGAAGAACACGCAGCTGCCCGCCGTGCAGAAGAATGCGGATGTGGCAGGCGATACGCTTCACCTCGTGGGACACGCACACATGGATATGAACTGGCTGTGGACGCTCTCTGAGACGCAGAAGATGGCCAACGACAACCTGCGCCAGGCCGTGGCCTTCATGAAGGAATATCCCGACTATCATTTGCTGCAGAGCGAGGCCGCCGTGTACCGGTTCGTGGAGGAGCAGGACCCGGTCCTCTTCGAACAGGTGAAAAAATATGTGCGCGAGGGACGCCTCGAGCCCGTAGGCGGCATGTGGGTGGAGAGCGACCAGATGATGCCTTCGGGCGAGGCGCTGACCCGCTCGTTCCTCCTGGGGCAGCGTTATTTCCAGTCGCGCTTCGGGCGGATGGCACGTGTGGGATGGCTGCCAGACGACTTCGGTCATCAGTCGCAGCTGCCACAGATGCTGCGCCAGTGCGGCATGAACTATTTCGGAGCCATGCGCACGACGCCGCATACGGGGACGTTCTGGTGGCAGGGTGCCGACGGCTCGCGCGTGCTGACCTTCAGCACCGGCAACTACAACGGCGACGTGAACGAGGAACTGCGCAAGCGCCTTGAGGAATACCCCGTCAATGGGCACCGCTCGTTCTGTCCCACCGGCGAGGGCGACCACGGAGGAGGCCCCACGCGCCAGAATATCGAGAAGGCACACGAGCTGGACGCACGTCCCGACTTCCCCAGCATACGGTTCACCACGGCAGAACACTTTTTCCGGATGGCCGAGAAGGAGGCCGGCAACCGTCCCACACACGTGGGAGAGATGGGCTTCGTCTTCGAAGGATGTTACAGCAACGTGGCCGAGATAAAGGAGATGAACCGCGCCTGCGAGAATGCGCTCTACGAGGATGAGTACCTGCAGTCGCTCAACTGGCTGCGCGGAGGCCGGTATCCCGTCGACAGGATGCAACATCTGTGGGAGGGATTGACCTTCAATCAGTTCCACGACATACTGCCCGGCTCGGCCATCTACGAGTCAAACCGCGAGAGCGTGGGCCGCTACAATGACATCCTGCACACGGCACGTACGGACCGCGACAATGCGTTCCGTACCTATGTGGACCAGATTCCCTTCCTGACCGGTGTGGGCCAGCCCATCGTGGCCTTCAACTTTCTGCCCTGGCAGCGCCGCACGCTGGTGTCGGCCGAAGTGTTCTCGTATGACTTGCCTGTGACGACAGCCACCTTCAACCGCTGGAACTACTACTACGAATCAGACTACATCCGCCGTAGCGGCGACCTGCCCACCACCGTGCTGGTACGGGACACGGAGGGCCACACGTATCCCGCACAGATCATATGGGGAAAGCGTTTCCCGCCAGGATGGCGATGGAGAGTGGAGTTCGTGTGCGACGACATTCCGGCAGGCGGCTACAAGACATTCTACGTGGACTCCTCCCAGCCAGGGACAGTCAACGACGAAATCCCCTTCTCTGACAATACCTTCGACACCGATTTCTATCGCATCAGGATAGACCCGCAGACGGGCAACATCGTGTCGCTCATCGACAAGGCGGACGGCAGGGAGTATGTGAAGCAGGGCAAGCAACTGAACACCCTGCGGATGTACACCGAAACGAAGGACGGAAAGATGAAGTCGTGGCTCATCAACCAGACTACCAGCCGCGGCGACATCACCACCATGACCGGACCGGCCAAGGTGGAGAACGGCCCCGTGCGGGCACGTATCGAGTCGGACTTCACCTGGGGCAACTCGCGGTTCAAGGTGCGCACTTACATCTATCGCTCCCTGCCACGCATCGACTACGAAGTGGTGGCCCGCTGGCTCGAGTATGGCACGGACGAGAAGGACTCGCCCATGCTGCGTGCTGTCTTCCCCATCGATGTGCCCAATTCTACGTTCTGGAACGACGTGGCCTTCAACGTGGTGGAGCGTCCGCATGACGGCATGCTGGCCGGAAAGCCCACGCCCGAGTGGCTGCAGAACCGCGAGGACCCGGCTACCGTGGAACGTGCCGACGGACAGGAGGTGCCGGCCCAGAAGTGGGTCGATGTGACGGACGGGAAGGGAGGCTTCGCCCTGCTGAACCGCTCCAAGTATGGACATTGCTATGACAAGGACGAATTGCGCCTGACCCTGCTTCGCTCTGCCGGCAATCCGGATGAGTTCCCCAACATGGGCAAGTTCACCATCCAGTATGCCATCATGCCCCATACGGGCGACTGGACAAACGGAGTCATGCAGGCGGGGCTCGACTATAACCTGCCCGTCTATGCTGCCGAACCCCTTTCCACCTCGCTCGAGAAGAAGCAGGCCCGCATGCCTGCCGAACAGCAGTTGGTGTCCATCGACCAGCCGAACGTGCTGCTCTCCACCCTCAAGAAGGCTGAGGACAGCAACGAGCTTATCGTCCGCCTCTGTGAGATGACGGGACGGGAAACGTCCGTGCGACTCTCGCTCCCATATCGCGTCAAGTCGGCCCGCCGTGTGACGTTGCTCGAGCTTCCGATGGACGGAGCCGCCCGCCCGCAGTGGGAGGGGCAGGATGTCACCGTTGCCCTGAAGCCTCACGAAATAGCCACCCTGTCGCTGCAGCTGAAGTAGGTGGCTGGCATCGTGGCGACCAGTGGGGGGAAGAAAAAGTACCCCCGAGGCTTTGTATTGTGGAATAATCTGCGTAAATTTGCAGGAAATATGGAAATGAATCCCCGAATGAGGGGTGATAATACGCTTAACTGGGTATGGAAGAATATATAGTATCGGCGCGTAAATACCGGCCACTGACGTTTGATTCCGTCGTGGGACAGCGTGCGCTGACCACGACGCTGAAGAATGCCATCGCGACGGGTAAGCTGGCTCATGCCTACCTCTTCTGCGGGCCGCGCGGAGTGGGCAAGACGACGTGTGCCCGCATCTTTGCCAAGACCATCAACTGCCTGACACCGACGGCCGACGGAGAGGCCTGCGGAGAGTGTGAGAGCTGCAAGGCCTTCGACGAACAGCGTTCGATGAGCATCCACGAACTGGATGCCGCCAGCAACAACTCGGTGGAGGACATCCGCGAGCTGATCAAGCAGGTGCAGATTCCGCCCCAGATAGGCCGCTACAAGGTGTTCATCATCGACGAGGTGCACATGCTCTCGAGTGCCGCCTTCAATGCGTTCCTGAAGACGCTGGAGGAACCGCCCTCGTACGTCATCTTCATCCTGGCCACCACCGAGAAGCACAAGATCCTGCCCACCATCCTGAGCCGCTGTCAGGTGTACGACTTCCAGCGCATGACCATTCAGGGCACGGTGGAGCATCTCCAGTATGTGGCCCAGAAGGAAGGCTATACGGCCGAGACCGAGGCCCTGAACCTCATTGCCCAGAAGGCTGACGGCGGCATGCGCGATGCGCTGTCCATCTTCGACCAGATGGTGAGCTTCACGGGAGGTAACCTCACCTACGACCTTGTCTGCCAGAACCTGAATGTGCTTAGCGCCGAGTACTATTTCCGCTTTGTGGACCATTTCCTCAAGGGCGAGGTGGAGCCCAGCCTGCTCCTGCTCAACGAGATTCTGATGAAGGGCTTCGATGCCGGAAACTTCATCGGTGGGCTGGCCAGCCATCTGCGCGACCTGCTGGTGAGCCGCGACGAGCAGACGCTGCCGCTCCTGGAGACCAGCGACCAGATGCGTGCCCGCTACCACGAGCAGGCCCTGCGCTGCAAGCCCAAGTTCCTGTATCGGGCCATCAGGCTGTGCAACGACTGCGACCAGAGCTACCGCACGAGCCGCAACAAACGCCTCCAGGTGGAGATCTGTCTGATACAGGCTGCCCAGCTCGCAGACGACGATGTGCCTGGCGCGGGGCTTGGCCCTGCCAAGATTCTTAAACCCATTTTTGCCGAGCTGGCCGCTGCGCGAAAGAGCAGGCAGGCCAGTCATGTGGAAGCGCCGGCGGCGACTTCCGCTTCGGTACAGTCCTCTCCGTCAGCAAACGCTCAGCCAGCCCAGCCATCTCCGTCAGCAAGCGCTCAGCCAGCGTCGCCCTCCAGCCCGCAGGCCGCCCCTCGCGCGCGCGTTCCTTATAATAATATAGCAGCTGCTGCCACGTCCGGCTCGTCGGTCGGCGAGGCATCGCCCGCTGCTCCCTCTGTGCCCGTTTCTCCCGTGGCGACTGCTCAGGCCGCTGAGGGTCGTTCCTCGCTGCCCAAGCTGAAGCTGCGCAGTTTTGGTCATCATGCCGAACCGGCGGGGGCTGCGTCTGAGGGAGCGGCAAAGACCGACCCTGCCGTCGCCGAAAAGCCCCGGGAGAAGATGCTCGTCCCGCTGAACGACGACGAGGTGTACAGTGCGTGGTTTGCGGCTATTAGTCAGCTGCCTCATGAGCACAACGCCATGGCCGAGCGTATGAAAAGCATGACACCCGTCGTGGAAGGCACCAGCACCATCCGGGTGGAGGTGAACAATGAGCGGGTGGCCGACTATCTGCGTCAGCTCTCGCCCTGGCTCGAGGCCTTCCTGCGTCCCCGCCTGAAGAACGACGAGGCACACATCGAGGTGCAGGTATCGACGGTCGAAGTGGTGGAGCGTATATACAGCAAGCCCGAACGGCTGAAGGGAATGCTCAGCCGCAATGCCGCATTGCGCGAAATGGCTCAGACCCTTCAGCTGGAAATGGAGTGAATCCTTCCGCTGTAAATGGAGTAAATTCCTCTCCTTTGGTGAGGCGCAAAAAGCCCTCTGCTCTTACAGGTCGTGCTGCTTCAGGCGATACTCGGCCATCTCGGCATACTTCGTGCCGGGGCGGCCGTAATTGGCATAGGGATAGATGCTGATTCCCCCTCGGGGCGTGAAAATGCCGGTCACCTCGATGTACTTCGGGTCCATGAGCCGGATGAGGTCCTTCATTATCTTGTTCACACAGTCTTCGTGGAAATCGCCGTGATTGCGGAACGAGAAGAGGTAGAGCTTCAGGCTCTTGCTCTCCACCATCCGTCGGTCGGGCAGGTAGCTGATGCGTATCTCGGCAAAGTCCGGCTGCCCGGTGATGGGGCAGAGGCTTGTGAATTCGGGACAGTTGAAGCGCACCCAGTAGTCGTTCTCCGGGTGTTTGTTCTCAAATGATTCCAGCACCTCGGGCGCGTAGTCCTGTGCGTAGTGTGTCTTCTTCCCCAGGGCCTGCAGCCCTTCATCCTTTCTGTTATCTTCCATTGTTTTTATTGTTGTATCTTGCATGTCACGTTGCGTTCCTCCACGCTCATGGCTGCGATGTACAGTCCGGCGGGCAGCTGCGCTGTGCTGACGTATTGTGTTCCGGTATCGACGTGGGCCGTCAGGCGCATCCTGCCTTGCATGTCATAGATGCGCAGCACGGTGGCCTGCGGTGTCTTCACCACGATGGCGTTGCGGATTGCTGTGATGGTCGGTGCGGCTGTCCGCTGGCTGGCCATGATGCCGGTCTCTCCCTGCATCTTGAGCAGCTGCAGCTGTGCCATCTGCAGTTCTGTGGCCTCTGCAGCTTCGGTCACCGTCAGCCGGTATTGCGTATATTCTGCGGGAGTGGCTATCGTATAGAACTGGGTGGCATAGCGATGCGAGAACTGTTCCCCGCTGCGTTTGTCGAGCATGGTCCATGTCTCTCCGTCGCTGGAGCCTTCCAGTGTCCACGCTGCCGGGTCGCGCGTGGGTTCGTCCTTGGACGCCGTGATGGCGTAGGTGTCGATGCGCTGCGGCTGGGCATACGTCGTGACGATGGCGATGGGGGAGGAGAGGTCGGCATGATACTTCGTCGTGCGCACTCCGTCCGACAGCTTCTCCACGCCCTCGGTGCCCGCCAGCCCCTGTGCCGTGGCAGTCACCGTCTCCGGGAGAGGCAGCATGCTGTGACCCTCCTCGGCGATGGCCGTGCCGTAGATTTCCAGTTCAGCCACGCGTGTCGCGGCGGTGTCGCCCACGGTGGAGGTCACCTGGAACTCCACGTGGCGGAATGTCTTGGTGGTGGAGATGGTGTTCGTCACGCGCGAACCTCTCACTCCCAGCGTGAGCGTGCGCGAGGACAGGGAGCTCGTGGCCTCGTCCTTGATGCCCGAGAGCTGGATGTTCTTCGGTGTGAGCCGCTGTTCGTCGGCAGCCACCACCGAGTAGCCCAGCACGCGAATGTCGATGGGGAAGGTGAACGTCCATTTCATCGTCTCTCCGGCCACGCCGGCATAGCTGTGTCCGTTGTCGTCCGTCAAGCCATCAGTGGGCGTTCCGTCCATGGCCTTCACCTCGGCGATGCGGGTGATGTCGGGATAGAAGGTGCCGAAGTCCAGTGTGCCCAGCATCTGCCATTCGGCAATTTCGGTGTCGCCTTCTCCGTCGAGCGTCAGCCGGTAGTAGGGATACGAGTCATTGCCCTCGAGCATATAGGCGTTCGTGCTGTGGTCGTAGGGGAATTCCTGCTCGGTGCGGCTGTCGATGGCTGTCCATGTGGTACCGTTGTTCGAGGCGTACAGCGTCCATGCCTTTGGGGCGTTGCCGGCCGTGTTGGCCGTCAGCGTATAGGCCGTCAGGCGGTACTTGCCGTTGCTGCGGTACACGATCTCTGTGGGCTGCGTCAGCCGGCAGGTCGTGGATATGTCCTTGTCTGTCAGTGCGGCGTGTGTGGCGTCGTCCGTCGTGCCTCCGTCGGCCGTGATGTCGGTGGGCAGGATGCCGCGTCCCAGCAGCTGCCATTCGCTCAGCGTCACCTTGGTGTCCCCTTCGGCAGTGGGGAAGGAGAGGCGGAAGTGGCTGTAGCTCTGGTCGGCATTGAGCTCGAACTGCATCTTCTGTCCGCGTGCCGTGAAGGTGGTGTCCTGCCGGCTGTCGAGTTCTGTCCACTGCTCTCCGTCGTTGCTTGCCGTGAGCGTCCATGCCTTGGGGTCGTTGGCGGCCGTGAGCGACGAGAATACCGAGTAGCCCTGCAGCTGTATGGGCACTTCGGAGTCATACTGCACCCATGTCCCGCTGCCGTCGCTCTGGATGGTGGCTTCGGTGAGCGGTGTGTCGTCGGCCAGGAGGTGCAGGTCGCTGTCTGTTGGCGTGGCCGAGGCTGTCAGGCGTCCGCCGGTGTTGGTGAGGTCGGCATACATGGGATTGTTGGCCTGGAAACGTAGCCAGTCGATGCTGAAGAGCGGGATGTTTGAACTGCCGTATCCCACTACGTAGATGTCGTGCACGCCATCGATGGGGCGGGCCAGTTCCTTGGTGGCCGTCAGCCAGCGCCCGTAGGCACCGACGTCGGCCGCGGAGATAGTGCACAGCAGCGTTCCCTTGCTGGGATGGTCGGCATAGATGCGCAGGCGCGAGGAAGCCCGCAGCATGTCCACGCGCAGCTCGACGTGCGAAGCGGCCTTCTGTCCGAAATCCACGTCGCGGAATCCCACGTACTGGCCGTTCTGTATCGAAGCCATGACGGTGGCCTCTGCCTCCTCGCTGCCTTCCTCGGCCGGCGCCGTGGTGCGGTCTGCTCCGCGCAGGTGGTTGAATGTCTCTGCCTCGATACGCTCGTATGCCTTATGCTGGTCCACTACACCCAGGTGGGCGTTGAAGGCTGCCGAGAGGCAGGTGCTGTTGCCGAACGATTCGAAGGTCTTCAGCTCGCTGCCCTCCTGATGCTTGAAGTCCTCCTCCGCCTTGTAGAGCCAGGCTGAGGAGGTGATGCCGCTCGAGTTGCGGTTGTTCCATGCGTGGTAGGCATTCTTGGCCAGCCAGTCGTAGTACTCGGGATGGCCCATGTCCTCGGCATAGCGTCGTATGTAGCGCATCAGGATGCCCTTGAAGCCGCATAGGTCGCCCCGCACCGTCTGGCATACCTTGATGATGCCGTGCGAATTGGCCAGGTTGGCCACCGTCCACTTGATGATGGCGTCGGCATCCTCCTTGTACATGGGGTCCTTGTAGTGGTCATAGAGCATCACGGCAGCGCCCAGGCTGGTGCCCTGGTTGTATGTGGAGGCCCAGCGGTTGTACGACTTCGATGCCTGGTCATACGAGTCCCATACCTGGCCGGTGGGCTTCCCGTTCGAGAACTCAAAGAGCTGCTTGCGCTGGGCCAGGTAGGTCTTCTTGGCTTTCTCGTAGAACGACATGTCGGCCGTGGCGATGGCCAAGTAGCAGGCGCACACCGCTGCCGGCCCGTTGATACAGGAATTGGTGCCCTGGCCCGAGCCGTGCTTCCATTGCAGGAGATCGTTGCCATAGCAGTCGGCACGCTTGAACATGCCGTTGAAGTTGGTTCTTGCGGTGGACAGGTACTTGGCCGTTCCCGTCAGCAGGTAGGCACGGGTGCAGGCGATGCACATCCAGGCAATGTCGTCGTTATACTCGTTGTAGCCCGACACTCCCTGCTGGTACCATGTGCTCTTGTTGCGGGCGATGAAGTTCTCGTAGAGGTTGTCGAACATCGTGGCGTATTCCTTGTTCCCGGTCGTCTCGTATGCGTCCAGCACCGTCTCGAACATCTCGGCATCGCCCCACCATCCGCCGTTGTCGATGCTGTAGCCCGTGCCCTGCTTCTTGTAGTGGCGAGCCTTGAACTTGTCCATCATGTCGTCGCGCATCTGCTCCGTGAACTGGTTTGGCACGGCCTCTACGGTCTCTATCTGCCAGTGGATTCTGGCCTCTTCGGTCTGTGCTGCCAGTTGCAGATTCGTGGCCGTGCCGTCGGACGGATTGGCTTCCGAGGCCAGTGCCACACGGCGTGCGCTGCCCAGGTAGATGACGTATGTGCCTTCCTTGCCCTCCACTGGCTCCAGGTACCATGTGCCGCGCGAGTTGATGTAGCTCTGGGCTATCTGGCCGATGGCTCCGCCCGAGCCTGTGGAGCTGAGCGCACCCAGGTAGTAGCCCGAATAGACATTCTTCAGGTTGAACCCGCCGTTTGCTCCCTCGGTCAGCATCCAGCGCTGCGAGTTGGTACCCGTCTCGGTCCACATCACGGTGGCGGCGGAGACATCGAGCGACGAGTTGGTTACGATGAGGCTCTTGCCTCCACATGCCAGGCGCACGGTCTCGCCACTCTCAAAAGCCATCATGCCTGTCGCTGTCATGCACAGACAGGCCAAGAACAAAAGATTCTTCTTCATATACTTGTGTATCCTTCCCTAATGTCCTCCCTTATTTCACCACTACCTTTCTGCCATTCACGATATATATGCCTCTCTGCGTGGGCTTGCCGCTGAGCCTGCGGCCGTTGAGGTCGTACACAGCCGGTGCTCCCTCTCCTTGAGCGGGGGAGAGGTCTATGCCCGTCTCCGTGCCGTCGCTCAGGTTCAGGTTGAAGGCTTTGATGCTCGCGCCGTCGGCAATCTCAAAGTAGGCGCGGAAGGCATTGACCCGGAAGCCCTCGTCGGTGGGGTAGTAGAGTTTGTTGTCCATGCCCAAGTAATCCATGCCCAAGTAATATTTGTCGTGGTCGGCGCTGTAGATGCCGGTGGGATCGTAGGTGCCGCAGAACTTGCCGCCGCTGAAGGCCACGTCAGTCGGCGCTGCCACGGTGATGGTGGCCGGGTCTTCGTAAGAGTTCTGGTAGGGATTCTCTATCTCCCGGGTGCTGGTGGTCACGGTGACGCCGCGGAACACGGGGTTTACGATGTCTGCGCCCGTGGTCTGCCATTTCACGATGTAGGGTTTGCCGGCTTCGATGGCTGTGGCGGGCGTGAAGTAGAGGTAGAGGGTGCCGTCCTCGAGACCCGTCTGGTGGCCGTCGTATGTGCCCTCGGTGTCCAGCTCCATCACGGTGGCGCCGTCGAGGGGCGTGCCGCTGAAGCTGCCTACGGCGAAGGGCAGGCACAGCGTGTTCCAGTAGCCGTCGCGATAGAGCGTGCGGCCCATGAGCATCAGGTTGTGCGGCTGGCCGTCCTTCAGGACAAGCAGCTGACTGCGGTTATAGGTGCCGTTGTCGTCATAAAGTTCTTCGATGACTGCCTGCTCCACGGTCTGGCCTTCGCTCGCGAACCGGAAGATCACGCTGCCCACCTCGCCTTCCTCACCGGACGTGGTCAGCACGAAGCGGTAGTTCTCCGTCAGGCTGGTGAGTACCTGCACGCTGGCGGTCATCTGGTCGGTCTCTTCATCCCTTTTCTGCACCAGCGCGAGGTCTTTCTCTCCGTCGAGGTTCAGGTCCAGGCCCATCGGGTCGGTCTCGTTGTTGTAATAGCCCGTCAGCTGGGTCAGCTGGGCGTACAGTCCTAAGGGGATGCTGACCGATGCGCCGACCTCCGTTGTCGTCAGGTCGATGACGTAGTCGGTGCCCCATTCGGCATAGAGCGTCATGCTGCCGGAGGGTACGAACGGGCTGCCGGCGTAGTAGCGGGTGCCCGTGCCGTCGGCCTTGGTGTTCCAGCAGAGGAATGCCTTGCCCTCCGGGGCGGTGAAGGTGCAGGCGGGCAGCGTGGTCGTGATGCCTACGCGGGTGTTGATGGCCGGCATCGCGTCGCCCGAGCCGCCGTTGGGCAGGAAGGTCAGCGTGGCCGCTTCGGGTATGCTGAGGTTGATGGTCACCCGGGCTTCGCTGCCAAGGCTGTAGGTATAGGTCTCTGCGGGGTCGGCGTTGCTGATGAACAGGGCGTCGTAGCTCAGCTGACCCGTGTAGTTGCCTGCTGTGGCGCTCTCCCATGTGCTCTGCGGTATGTGTACCCACAGCGTGGCGCTCTGCCCGGCGGCGGTCAAGGGTTCCGACAGCTGGTTGCCGTCGGTGTGGGTGCCTGCGCCCTTGGTGGCTGTCAGCGTGGTGCTGCCGTCGTAGAATGTGAAGTCTGCGTTGGCACCCGTGCCGATGAAGGGTGTCACAGCCACGGCGTCAGCCTCGCGCACGGCCCTGCCAGCGTTCTGGAACCAGCCTAAGGTGAGGCTGTTCAGCGTCACGGGGATGTCGGTCCATTCCTGTCCGTAGGGTATGTCGATGCTTGGGGCGTCGGTCGATGCCGTGACGGCACACGGGTCGTCCCATTTGGCATAGAGTGTCATGTCGCCCGGCACGAGGTCGGTGCCGAAGTGCCACTCGTTGGTGAAGTCGGGGTCGGTGTACCAACCCGCGATGGGCAGGGTGGCGGCCGGATTGCTCAACGTCTGATTGCTCCACATATTGATTATCGGCGAAATAGAATACGATGCGTTGTTCGTCTCGAACGTCACCGTGCAGCGCCAGTGCTCCTTGAAGTCGGAAGGAACATCGCTGTTCCAACTATTCCCCTTCGTCACCGCATCCCACTGTGCCTTTGGGGCGTCGAAGTAAAGGTCCTTTAGGCTTGAACAGCCAGAGAAAGCATAATAACCAATTGATGTCACGCTGGTTGGAATGGTGATGCTGGTGAAAGATTTGCAATCCTTGAAGGCATAATTTCCGATGCTCGTCACACTATTGGGGATAATGACGTTTTCTAACTTTTCGCAGCCAGAGAATGTATAATCCGCAATTGCCGTCACATTGTTTGGAATGGTTATGCTTGTAAGATCCTTGCAACCTTGGAAAGCGCCCTCTCCGATGCTCGTCACGCTGTTGGGGATGGTGACGTTTTCTAATTTGTTAGAGTTATAAAACATATAAGCAGCGATGGTCGTCACGCTGCTTGGTATGGTGATGCTTGTAAGAGCGTCACAATCTGAAAAGGCATACTCTCCGATGTCTGTCACGCCGTCAGGAATGATGATGTCTTTTAAGGTATTGCAACAATAGAAGGCATAGCTTCCGATAACCTTCAATCCATCAGGAAGTGTGAGCTTTTCCATTTTCGCGCATCCATTGAAGCATTTATCAGGGATTTTGGTGATGACATCCGGGATGGCATCCTCAGCAACGACGGTACCGCTACTGTTGACTACATGGATATGCTTTAATGGAGGACTTTCAAGATGAAGTATGCTACTCACCGATGGCATTTCATTGAGTGCAAAGTCATTGTACATATACACCGTTTCGAGATTAGGGAAATCCTTGGGCTCCACGCCTAAAGAGATGGTAACCACCGCTGCACCGTCGATGATAGCGGGGTACACGGTTACATTATCTCTGTTGCCATTGTAGCCATTGAAGTCCTTAAGTCTGCATCTGGTGCCGTCGGTGGATTTCTCGATGATCCATCCGTCGGCGGTAGATGCCGTCTGTGCCCACGCTGTGAAGGCGACTGTCAGCATTGTGAGCAGCATAGCCGCCCGCCCGAAAAAGTTTCTGGCGTTGATTCTTGTTCTCATATCGTTAATGCTTTAATTCATTTCCCATGACGTGTTCCTGTGGACTTTATCACGTGTGATAAACTCTTTTATCACGTGTGATAAACTTTTTTATCACGTGTGATAAAGCGCTGCGCGGTACGTTATGTAACTCGACACCATAATTAAGCGCATTAAAGTGTTACTATGTCGGTAGGTGCTAAGTCGTGTGGTAATTATACTGCTACGCCTGTCCTCATCACTTCACGGTAGAGGGGAGAGTCTTCGTTGTCCTCCATGAGGATGGGTTCGATGAGCGTATTCACCTTACGGACATCGCTCCAAAGGTCGGCCCACTGCTCCCAATGGTCGGTGATTTCAGGTTCGGGCACGATGACAGCCACGTCGATGTCGCTGTCGGGATTGGCATAGCCCTTGGCATACGAGCCATACATCATGACCTTCGGCTCCACGCTATAGTGGGGGCTAATCACTCGCTTGTACTCTCTGACAACGTCGAGGGCTTGCTGTCGGGTAAGCGTTCTTCTATCCATTGTGTCAGTTGTTTGGTTTTCTCTATGAAGTCCTGGCAGAAATCCTTGTTCAGCGCCCGAGCCGTTCTGGCCTTCTGTTCGGGGTAGCGGGCCTTGATGTACATGGGTTCCATGAGTGCTATGAAGCGCAGTTGCGCATCGGTCAGTTCGTCGATCAATCCGCAGACATTCAGTAGCCGCGTGTGGCTATGGGTGTAGGGCGGGTCATCGTCTTTCGTCGCGATGTAGTAGGCTTTCAGCGACTTCTCCAGTGCCTGATGGCAGAGGAACGCTACATAGAGCCAATGGCCTCCCTGAAAGAGACATTCGGCAGCACTGATGTCCTCATGCACGTGGTCAAGCCATGCTTGTACAATGTCTTCTTTAGCCATAGTCTTAACATGTTAAGTTGAAACGTTTCTGCTGCAAAAATACAAAAAGTTTTGTAATTACGAGCGATTGGGGCGTTAAAAGTGACGAAACGCGGCACTTTCGCCCGCCTAAGTTGCGCTAATCTATTTGCTGATACCATAATTAAGCGCATTAAAGTGTTATAATGGCTAAAGATACATAAGTCTGACGAGGGCTGCCCGATAGGGTGGCTCAGGCTTCTTCGTGCAGGTCGCGGTTCAGCGTGCCGCAGCGTGGACAGCGGCCCAGGCTGTGCATGCGCATGCCGCAGTGGCCGCAGAGATAGCGCGGATGGTAGTGGGTGAAATAGCGGTGGAGCGCTGCGACGAGTAAAAGCAGGTAGAGCGTGGACGAAAGGGCGAGAGGCATGGGCGAGGAGAAAAACTCGAAGCAGAGGGCACACGAGGCCATGAGCGTGAGCGCGTAGGCCCAGGCATCGCGTGACGGCAGGAGCCTCGACACCACCGACAGCGAGGCTATCAGCAGGATGAACGCCAGCCATACCAG
This sequence comes from uncultured Bacteroidales bacterium, assembly GCA_902788315.1. Classification (GTDB taxonomy): domain Bacteria; phylum Bacteroidota; class Bacteroidia; order Bacteroidales; family Bacteroidaceae; genus Physcousia. The sequence continues at coordinate 91,919 of CADAJS010000006.1, read as the reverse complement.
CACGAGCAGCAGGGCCAGGGGTAGCGGCCACTCGAAGGGGTTGAGGGCCGGATGGAAGTAGTAGTGGACCCACATCTGTGGCCAGAGACGCTGCATGGCAGCGTAGAGGAGCGCAGCCAGGCTGAGCAGCAGGAGCAGCATCGTGGGATAGGCCGACGGGATGTCGCGCACGATGACCATGGGCATCGCCGTCCCCCGGCTGGCATGCCACAGACCCATCGCCACCGCTGCACCGACAATCAGCAGCGAGACGAGGCTGTGACGGAGGCGTACGAAACGCAGGAAGAGGCTGATGGGCTCGTCGGGCACCACGGAACGGAGCAGCTCGCCCTCATGGACCCACCCCATCGTCTGCTGGTCGTGGGCCACCTTTACCCATACGCTGTCCAGCGAGTCCTCGGGGATGGTCATCAGCTGTGCCACCACCAGTGCGTCGTGGCGCGAGAGCATGGTGAATCCCATGAGCGTATCGACAGGCTGATTGTGGCGAGGCTGTTCGCGCTGGAGCATGAGCACGTCGGCCGTCAGCAGGAAGTTGTCGTTCACCTCGTAGGGGCGTTCCTCTGGCGTCGGGCCGGGGTGGCATGCCATCAGGCAGACGAGGATGAGCAGGCAGGGCAGTCTATGCATGGCGCAGGAGCATTTGACAATGGGCACAGTCGAAATCGAGACGGAAGCGACGTCCGTCCTGCGAGACGAGGTAGAGCGGGGCGGCGTTGTGCCCGGAGGGGGAGCGGCGGAAGGTCTCGTGCGGCGGACGCTGGCGGCGGCAGAGGCCCATCTCGTAGCGCAGGCAGTAGCGGCACTGCATCAGCAGGGCGCCCGTACGCTCGGCTTCGCCGGCAGGAAGCACCTCGAGGGCAGGCTCGCTCACGGCGACGCCGTGGGTCTCATAGAACCGGCGTGCCAGGCGGTTGCTGACGTTCGGCGCAGCACTATATACTCCACCGCCCGACGGAGCACGTTCCGTCGTCGGATGGAGCACGCTCCGTCGGGCGGTGGAGCACGCTCCTATTCTTGCCGTCACCTGTCGCCGCCATTCGGCCAATGTGCTGCGGGGGATAAACCACGGTGTGGCGAGGCGGATATCGACGTCGGTGGTCTCGAACACCGTGTCACCCATGCGGGAGAGGGTCTCGGTGATGGACGTGGTCTGGTCGGTGCGTGCCTGCTGGTGTTCCATGGGGAAGTCCAGGCTGACGGGGGCGCCGCCTTCGGGCGTTGCCGTGAGCGTGAAGCCCTGGTCGGTGTCGGTGAGCGTCCAGCGCAGGGGTATCCTGCGCTCGGCGGTGGGGCGGGCCATGCGTGTCTCCCACTGCTGGTCGTAGTTGCGGCGGAGCGTGGTGCCGCGTTCGACGGCGGGCATCTGGGCCGGGAAGAGATGGTTGCCCTCGGCACGGTTGATGCGGAAGCCGTGCAGGCGACCCTGGCGGTCCAGGAAACAGAGTCCGTCGCCGTTGGAGAAAGAGGTCGTGCCGGAGACGATGAGGCAGTCGCGGCGTACCTCCTTCACCGTGCCCACCACGGGGCCGCAGCTCTTGGGCGTGTCGGGGGATGACATGTGGGGCGTGCGGCCGTGCAGGAAGTAATCGGTGAATCCGCGCGAGAAGCTGCGCTCGGGGTCGGGGGTGAAGGAGAAGCGATTGGTGCCCCGAGAGGAGCGCACGTATTCAGTCCTGCGGCGCAGGATGGCGTCTATCTGGCGGCGATAGTAGGCTGTGATGTTCTTCACGTAGGAGACATCCTTCAGCCGCCCCTCGATCTTGAAGCTGCTCACTCCGGCATCCATCATCTCCTCGAGATGCTGGCTGCGGTTCATGTCGCGCAACGAGAGCAGATGCTTGCCTGCGGAGAGCACATGGCCCTCGCCGTCCTCGAGCGTGAAGGGAAGGCGGCAGAACTGGGCACACTCGCCGCGGTTGGCACTGCGCCCGAAGCACGACTGCGAGGCATAGCATCGTCCGCTCAGGCTCACGCACAGCGCTCCGTGGACGAAGGCTTCGAGCTGCACTGCGGGCACCGCCTCGTGGATGCGGCGTATCTCGGAGGTCGAGAGCTCGCGTGCCAGGACCACCTGCTCGTAGCCCAGGCTGGCGAGCCACGTCACCTGCTCGGGGCTTCGGTTGTCCATCTGGGTGCTGGCATGCAGGGCGATGGGGGGGAGGTGCATCTCGTGGAGCGCCATGTCCTGGACTATCAGTGCATCCACTCCGGCACGATACAGCTCCCATACGAGCTGCTCGGCTTCGTCCAGTTCCGAGTTGTAGAGAATGGTGTTCAGCGTGGCGTAGATGCGCACACCGAAGGGATGGGCATACTGGCACAGGCGGGCAATGTCGTCCACCGTGTTGCCGGCAGCTGCACGTGCACCGAAGCGCGGGGCACCGATATAAACGGCGTCGGCACCGTGGTCGATGGCCGCGATGCCGCACTCCAGATTGCGTGCCGGAGAGAGCAGTTCAATGGATGTCTTCGACATTGTAGGGCGTCTCCTGATATACGTAGTAGTTCAGCCAGTTGGTGAACATGAGGTTGCCGTGGGCACGCCATGTGACCAGCGGGGGCAGCTCGGGGTTGTCGTCCGTGTAATAGTTCACGGGCATGTGGATGGGCAGCCCCTTGGAGAGGTCGCGGCGATACTCGGTGTCGAGCGTCATGGGGCTGTACTCGGAGTGGCCTGTGACGAATATCTCGCGCCCGCCCCGGGCCATGACCATCGAGACGCCACTCACGTCGCCCTCGGCAATGAGCGTCAGCTCGGGCACTCGCAGGATGTCCTCGCGGCACACCTCGGTATGGCGGCTGTGGGGCATGAAGAAGCGGTCGTCGAAGCCACGGAAGATGGGCAGGCGCGGATCCAGCGGGCGCTGGGGGAAGATGCCGAACATCTTCTCGGGCAGCGGATACTTGGGCACGCCGTAATAGTAGTAGAGCGCGGCCTGGGCTGCCCAGCAGATGTACATCGTGCTGGTCACGTGGGTGCGGGCCCAGGTGAGGATGTCGCTCATCTCGTCCCAGTAGTTCACCTCTTCGTAGGCCAGATGCTCCACGGGTGCACCGGTGATTATCATGCCGTCGAAGTTCTCGTGGCGCATGTCTTCGAAGTCGCGATAGAAGGCCCGCATGTGCTCCACGGGCGTGTTCTTGCTCGTGTGGGCCTTGACCTTCATCAGGTGGATGTCCAGCTGAAGCGGGCTGTTCGAGAGCAGGCGGATGAGGTCGGTCTCGGTGGTAATCTTCAGCGGCATCAGGTTCAGGATGGCGATGCGCAGGGGGCGGATGTCCTGACTGTCGGCACGCTCCCGGCCCAACACGAAGATGTTCTCGTTCTTCAGAAAATCAATGGCGGGAAGTCCGTCGGGAAGTCTTAGTGGCATAGGTGGTGGGGAAATTCATAATTCATAATGCATAATTCATTGTCGGGAAGGCTGTGCAGTACTGGATTGCAGCATACTCTCCACGGACTCATGAACTACGCATTATGAATTGTGCATTATGAATTGTGCATTATGAATTAAAGTTGATTACCAAATAGTCACGCGCTCGGCTTTGGGCACGAACATGGGGTCCTGCTCGGTGATGCCGAAAGCGTCGTACCAGGCATCGATGTGGGGCAGCTGGCCATCCACACGCCACTTGCCCAGCTCGTGGGGGTCGCTCTTCACACGCTTGCGAATCTCCTCGTCGCGGATGTTCTGGCCCCAAACGTTGGCATAGGCCAGGAAGAAGCGCTGCTCGGGCGTGAAGCCGTCGATGACGGGAAGGGGGGCATCCTTCGTGGCATTCTTGAAGGCCTGGAAGGACACCATGAGACCACCGTGGTCGGCCATGTTCTCGCCCAGCGTGAGCGAGCCGTTGGCATGGAGACCGGGCAGCACCTCGATGCTGTCGTGGAAGGCACGCATCACCTGGATGCGCTCCTCGAAGCGCTGGCGATCCTCGTCGCTCCACCAGCGGCGCAGGTTGCCTTCCTTGTCATACTGGGAACCCTGGTCGTCGAATCCGTGGGTCATCTCGTGACCGATCACCACACCGATGGCGCCATAGTTGAAGGCATCGTCTGCCTCCATGTCGAAGAAGGGAGGTTGCAGAATGCCGGCGGGGAAGCAGATCTCGTTGGTCGTCGGGTTGTAATAGGCATTCACCGTCTGCGGCGTCATGTACCACTCGTCGCGATCGACGGGCTTGTTGAACTTGGTGCGAATCATCTCCTGGATCTCCCATTCGTTGCATGCCAGGATGTTGCGCAGGTAGCTGTCGCCAATCTCCAGGGTGGAGTAGTCTTTCCACTTATTGGGGTAGCCCACCTTCACGTAGAAGGCGTCGAGCTTGTCCTGTGCCACCTTCTTCGTCTCGTCGCTCATCCAGTCCTGCACGGCGATACGCTCGCCGAGCGCCACCTGCAGGTTGGCCACCAGGCGCTCCATGCGCTCCTTGGCTGCGGGCGGGAAGAAGCGCTCCACATAGAGCTGTCCCAGGGCCTCGCCCAGTGCGCCTTCGACCGACGAGACGGCACGCTTCCAGCGCGGACGGTCCTCCTGCTTGCCGCTCATGGCGGTGCCGTAGAAGGCAAAGTTCATGGCACGGCTTTCGTCATCGATGTAGGACGAGGCCATGTTCAGGGCGTGCCAGAGATAGACGTTCTGCAGGGCTTCGACGGGCTCCTCCTTGAGCACTGCCTCCACCTCGTGGATGGCAGCGGGCTGACCCATGCATACCTCGCGGACACCCTCCATACCGATGTTCTGGAAGTAGGCGTCCCAGTCGATGCCGGGGAACTGCTGCTTCAGCTCCTCGTAGCTGATCTTGTTATAGTTGGCCTCGGGGTCGCGCAGCTCGGTCATGCTCTTGCTGGCACGTGCCAGGCGGGTCTCGATGCGGATGACGTCGGCCCAGATGCGGCGGGCATCCTTCTCGCTGAATCCCTGGTGCTGGCAGAGGGCCACCACGTAGGTCTCGTAGGCCTCACGTATGCGCTGTGTCTCGGGGTCTTCGTCCACATAGTAGTCCTTCTGGCCCAGTGTGAGTCCGCCCTGATAGATGGAGACCAGATTGTTCTTCGAGTCCTTCTCGTCGGCACTGATGTACATGCCGAAGAGTCCGGGCACGCCCTGGCGCTGCATGCGCGGCCAGACGTCGCGCAGCCACTGCTCCGTAATGTCGCGCGAGGACTGATAGCCGTCGCAGAGCAGGAACTCCTCGAGTGCTCCCCAATAATGCTCGTTCAGGTTCACGCTGTCCATGGCCGAACGGTAGAGCGAGGCTATCTTCTGTGCCACGCTGCCGGGGGCATTCTCCTGGGCCGTGACTCCCTCGATGAGCTCGCGCAGTTGCTTGTTGTTGTTCTCCTGCAGCACGTCGAAGGAACCGTAGCGGCTGTACTCGGCGGTCAGGGGATTGGCTTTCTGCCATCCACCCGTGGCATACATGTAGAAGCTCTGCCCCGGCTGGTAGGTGGTGTCCATGTTGGCCAGGTCGATGCCCGATGCCAGGGGCTTGTTGCCTGTCGTGCAGGCGGCCGCAGCTGCGGCCAGTGTCATGATTGACATAAGTCTTAACAGTTTCATACTCTTTGTTATTTATCGTTTTGTTAAACTCCTTTATAAGGCAGATAACGCCTCGTAGGCCTGTTCCCACTCGGCCTCGGCCTGGGCCAGCTGCTTCTTCAGCCGGGTGTGCTTCTCGTAGAGGCTCATGTCGGCGCTGCCCTCGGGCGTGCTCATCTGCTGCTCCAGGATGGCTACGGCGGCTTCCAACTGTCCCACATGTTCCTCGGCTTCCTGCACCGTGCGCTCCAGCTTCTTGCGCTGGCGTGCGGCGGCTTTCTGCTCGGCGTATGCCGCTGCTCCGCCCGAGGTTTGGGGGGCGGGAGACGGTGGCGTGCCACCGACGGTTTGGTGGGGTGTCGCGGACGCCGCGGTGGAGTGTCGCAAAAGCTCCGATGGCTGGCCACTGTCCCTGGCCTCCTGCAGGGCAATCCAGTCGTAGATGCCTCCCAGATGTTCGCGGACACGGCCTTCGCCGAACTCATAGACCTTCGACACCAGCCCGTCCAGGAAGTCGCGGTCGTGGCTCACCACGATGACGGTACCGTCAAAGTCGCGTATGGCCTCCTTCAGCACGTCTTTGGAACGCATGTCCAAATGGTTGGTGGGCTCGTCCAGGATGAGCAGGTTCACGGGTTCGAGCAGCAGCTTGATCATGGCCAGGCGAGTGCGCTCGCCGCCGGAGAGCACCTTCACCTTCTTGTCGCTGGCTTCGCCGCCAAACATGAAGGCACCCAGGATGTCGCGGATGCGCAGGCGGATGTCGCCCCGTGCCACGCGGTCGATGGTGTCGAAGACGGTGGGCTCGGGGTCGAGCAGCTGAGCCTGGTTCTGGGCGAAATAGCCTATCTGCACGTTGTGGCCCACCTGTAGGCGGCCCTCAAACGGTATCTCGCCCATGATGCACTTCACCAGCGTGGTCTTTCCACCGCCGTTGCGGCCCACGAAAGCCACCTTCTCGCCCCGTTTGACGGTCAGGTTCACGCCGCTGAAGACAAGCTGGTCGCCGTATCGCTTGGCCACGTCCTCGCAGATGACGGGATAGTCGCCGCTGCGCTGGCTGCACGTGAACTTCAGCCGCAGGGAGGAGTTGTCCACCTCGTCCACCTCGATGGGTACGATCTTCTCTAACTGCCGGATCTTCTGCTGCACCTGTATGGCCTTGGTGGCCTGATAGCGGAAGCGGTCGATGAAGGCGCGTGCGTCGGCTATCTCCTTCTGCTGGTTCTCTAAGGCCCGCAGCTGTTGCTCGCGCCGCTCGGCACGCAGGCGTACGTATTCGTCGTAGCGCACCTTGTAGTCGTAGATGTGTCCGCAGGAAATTTCGAGTGTGCGGTTTGTCACGTTGTTGATGAAGGCGCGGTCGTGGCTCACGAGCACCACGGCACTGGCCCGCGTGGAGAGGAACTGCTCCAGCCAGCGTATGCTCAGGATGTCCAGATGGTTTGTGGGCTCGTCGAGCAGCAGCACGTCGGGTCGCTGCAGCAGCAGCTTGGCCAGTTCGATGCGCATGCGCCATCCGCCGCTGAACTCGCTGGTCGGGCGGTCGAAGTCCTCTCGCTCGAAGCCCAGACCGATGAGCGTGCGTTCCAGCTCAGCCTGATAGTTCATGCCGCCCAGCATCTGGAACCGCTCGCTCTCGTGAGCAAAGCGCTCCACCAGCTGCATGTATTCCTCGCTCTCGTAGTCCGTACGCCGGGCCAGTTCGTCGTTCAGCGCTGCCACGCGCCGCTCCAGCTCGTGTATCGATGCAAAGGCCTGCTCGGCCTCCTCCCGCACGGTGCGCCCGTCGGCAAGCACCATCACCTGGGGCAGGTAGCCTATCATTGTCTCGCGCGGCACGGAGACGGCGCCGCGAGTGGGAGCCTGCATGCCGGCGATAATCTTCAGCAGCGTACTCTTCCCGGCACCGTTCTTGCCCACCAGGGCGATGCGGTCCTTGTCGTTGATGACGAAGCTGGCGTCCGTGAAGAGCGGACGCGTCGAGAATTCCACGCTGAGGTTGTCTATAGATATCATTCCGTGATGCTTGTTATGCTATCAGTCTGCAAATTTACACATTATTTATTATTTAAGGGCGAAAAGTGGGGGATAAAAGTTGCCAGTGTGCCCGATTCTCTGTACTTTTGCACCAAAATGCTTCCCATCCCCCCTGTCTCCCACGGGAGTCCCCCTCCTTGGGAGGGATGGGGGTGGTTAATTATGAATTATGAATTATGAATTATGAATTACCCCAAACCCCATTATGACATCCTTGACGGCCTGCGTGGCGTGGCAGCCCTGGCCGTACTCTGCTACCATCTGTTCGAGGCCATCGCCTTTGCCGCAGGGCGGGCGGAACAGGACATGTTCCACGGCTTTCTGGCTGTCGATTTCTTCTTCATCCTCTCCGGTTTCGTGATGGGCTATGCCTACGACGACCGATGGAAGACCTCTTCCTCCAAGAGCGATGGGGGAGGGCACGGTATGTCGGTGGGCGACTTCGTCCGCCGGCGCCTCATCCGCCTGCATCCCATGGTGGTGATGGGCGCGGTGCTGGGGCTCGTGGCCTTCTATGTGCAGGGCTGTGTGCGATGGGACGGCTCGCCGGTTGGCATCGGCAATGTCCTCGTGGCCTTCCTGCTGGCCCTCTTCCTGCTGCCTTCGCCCCTCAGCCTCGACGTGCGGGGCAATACCGAGATGTTTCCGCTGAACGGGCCCCACTGGTCGCTCTTCTTCGAGTACCTGGGCAGCCTGCTCTATGCTCTGCTGCTGCACCGCATGTCCACACGGTGGCTTCGGGTGTGGGTGTTCGTGGCCGGAGTGCTCTTGCTGGCCAACGGCATCCTGCAGGGCGAGAACCAGATAGCCTACGGATGGTCCTCCCGGCCCCTGAACATGCTGGGCGGCTTGCTGCGACTCCTGTTCGGATACCCCGCTGGCCTTCTCATGGCACGCCTGGCGGCCAGTCATCCACAGCATGCCGGACGACACGGATGGGTGTTCCTCGCCTGCTCGCTGGCCCTGGTGGGGCTGCTGGCAGTTCCCAACCTGGGTGGACTGAGCGTATATTATCAGGTGCTGTGCGTCACATGCCTCTTCCCCGCCATCGTGTGGATGGGGTCCCGGGCTGTGGTTACCGGTGGCACACAGCGGGCGGCTTCCTTCCTCGGCCGGCTCTCCTATCCCCTCTATGCCATTCACTATCCCCTTATTTACCTATATATTCATTGGATCAACACGGACACCCATCCTTTTGGCTCTGCTCCATGGGCCACGCCCGTGGCCATCTGTCTCATCGCCATCCCGCTTGCCATCCTCATCATGCTGGTCTATGACGAGCCGCTGCGCAGAAAGTTGAGCAAGAGGTAATAGAAACTTTTATTGTATTCCAATGCGATGATTGCCAGCTATCGCTGCATGGTAGTCATTCGGATAGGCTTTAGATGTTTTATGTACAAAATTCGTTCCGTTCCAATAAACGATGGTAAAATAGTATCTCATGGACTTTGCATCAACATGAACGACGGAAAACATGTTGATGTTGCGCTGCCAGTTCACGATAAGGGTCTCTTTCGTTCTATCTTTGTAGAACGTCTTGTTCATGTGCTTTGTTACAATCGTGTAATAAGAGTCAATGGAGATATTTTCCTTTGGGGATAAGCAGAATGATCCTTCCTCCCATAGAATACTGTCGTCTTCTCCTTTTTTTCGCTTTTCCTCTTCTCTTTGGATTCTTTGTCTTTCCCGACTTATGTTCTCCTCGTATGCCTTCTTTATATTGTTTCGTTCTTCAATTCTTTGTTCTTCTTCTGCCCTTTTGCGCTCTTCCTCTCTCTCTTTACGCTCTTCCTCTCTCTCTTTACGCTCTTCCTCTCTCTCTTTGCGCTTTTCTTCTTCTGCCCTTTTGCGCTCTTCCTCTAATAATTTGTCGCCATCTGGATAGTTTAGCCAATACCGTTCTTCGCTTGAATCCAGGAGGAAAGATTTTAGCTCGTTATCGTCCATCTTTTGATTTCTGATGTCTATCTCAAGCGCATTGAAGCCCAAAGCTTGAATCTTTTGGCGTTTTTCTTTTGGGACTGCATGTGTTACTCTGATTTCTATCAGATATTTTTTCCCGTCATCGGTTGTGCCAATAATGTCGGGTCGTATGTTGGTCTGCGGAATACAAAACTCTTTGGATACCTTTGTGAAATGGATTTTTTTAGCTGCCAGTGTATCATACTTCGGAAGCATGGCGCACTTCTCATCCACTATAATCTGGATGGCCAGTAAGTGCAGAGTGTTGTCATAACATTCCTTGCGGCTTATAGTCGTGCCACCTTTGTGATTTGGGTTGTGGTGCGCAAAATGATGCTGTCTTTTAAGTCCTTTTCTCGCTTCCAATTCGCAACCGCAGTGTGGGCATGTACACTCACAGGCAAGCCCTCTACTTACTTCACTGACGGGGACAAGTCGTCCCCACTTGTTTCGACCGAAAGTTAGATCGAATCTGCTGTCTGGTAAATTATTCTTCTGCCCATCCATCGCCGCTTACGAGTTTGTCGTATACTTGGTGCACTATTTTATATTCGTTTCCGTTCATGTCATATTCAGCAATGACGTTCTTTATATCATTATCCACAATGTATTCGTATGCACCAAATTCCATTTTGTTGTACATGATATTTCGCGCTGAATAATGGTGTCTTATGACAAAGCCAATAAAACGTCTTTCTCCTTTTGATTCCTCCACCAATTTTGCATACTTTTCTGCTCCTTGTTTTATTACGTCCTCCATTTGGGCGAGAATAGCGTCATGTTTTGCCTTTTCTTCCTCATATCGTGCTTTGCCATAAGCGCTTTGGTGATCACCTTCCCATATGGCCATTGACGATAATGCTTTTTTTTCCTTCTTTTCCAATTCATCCATTGTTATCGCTAAACTGCACCATTCCATTGTTCTTGCGTAGAAAACTGGGTCGTCAAAGGGGGCAAAGGCACTGTCGATTGTTGTTTCCATTGGGGCGTACGACTCTGACAGCATCAATTTATACTTCAATGATTTCTTAATCAGCACTTCGGCTTTCTCTTCTGGCGTTTTTGTGCAGGCTGTAAATAAAGCGACTCCAGTAACCAGATACAAAATGATAGACCTTTTCATACAATGTTATTTAATGGTTATTGTTTTTCTTTCGTTCGGATACAAAAGAAGCGTGGCCAGTCTTATCTAATTCGGAGGCTGTAGGAGTGCCCATGTACGTAGATAAGGAAAGCCCACGCCGAAGCGCGAGCATTCACTCTATCTATTCTTCCGTACATGACGTCATTCGCAAAACTCCTACATTCCCGAATGTTGAATAAATAGCGAACGCTACTTTTTCCGTTAAGATTGAAATACCGCTTTGTGCGGAATCCGTTGCAAATTTACGAAGAATCATTCGAACAACATCGTTCTTTCCTCTTTTTCTTCTCATTTAATCAAAAACTTTGAGTTACAAAGCTCAAAAAGTTCTAAAGTTGCGTGGATAATTCGAGATTTATTTCTATATTTGCATCGTCAGAACTTATAAAGAAGTAAAAACATGAAGAAAGCAAGCATCATCTGTGCCAGTCTCCTGCTCGGGATTTGCCTCCTGGGGAGCTGCGGCAAGGGAGCGTCGACAGACAAGCAGCCGGCGCAGAAAACCACTGTAAAGAAGAAAAAAGACAAGAAGGTTGACAAGGACATCTTCTTCTACACCAGCCAGCATCGCAAGGACAAGTTCCAGCCTACGGAACCCAAGCTGGGCTTCACCGACCAGATACTGAGCATCAACGACAATGAGTTCAAGGGCAACGAGAACATCCAGGAGGTGTTCGTAAGCCCGAAGATAGAGCACATCGCCCCCTCGGCTTTCGAAGATTGCAAGAACCTGGCCGAGGTGCACTACAGCGGTGAGATGAAGGTGCTCAACGACAATGCCTTCCGTGGCTGCTCGAGCCTGAAGAGCCTCGACGTCGATGTCTATACCGTAGGTCTGAGTACCTACGAAGGTTGCTCGAGCCTCGAGAGTGTCAAGTTCGGCGACCACCTCTGGTGGATTCGTGAGAAGGCTTTTGCCGGATGCACCAGCCTGAAGAGACTCCTCCTGGGTATCACGCTCGAGAAACTCGAGGACGACGCCTTTGCCGGATGTACGGCCATGGAAGAGTATGCCGTGCCGCAGGCCATGAAGAACCGCCTCTTCGGTGTCTTCAACGAGTGTCCCAACGTGAAGACTATCTACATCCTGAGCACCGAGTTCTTCACCGTTCCCAAGAACTGCACGCCCAATCCCAAGTGCACAATCTACGTACCCGATGCTTTCATGAAGCAGTTCCAGGGCGATGCTGAGTGGGCCAAGTTTGCTGGTATCAAACCGCTGAGCGAAAGCAAGTACTATACCGCTGAAGGATTCTGGAAGAAGTAAGAGACACCACTCCCTAAACAGATAATATGATGAAGAGGCTGCGGAATCCCGCAGCCTCTTCACGTTATAATAATTGAGTTCACTTAATCCCTAATCCCGCACAATGAATTATGCGCTCGGCTCTGCCGCTTTGCCTTTAGTGCAAAGAATCTCTACTCTCCAATCCCTTCTTCGCGCAGCCGCTGGCGGATGAGCATCAGGTGGGCCACATAGCCGGCATTCGAGGGCGTCAGCTTCAAGCCTTTCAGCAGGCGAATAAACGAGTTTACAGTGCGAGGCAGGTCGCTCGTGGACGTCGCGTCGTCTATCTGTAACGTCTTGGGCAACTGCTCCTTGTGCTTCTCGAACCAATCGAAGAGTTCCTGCATCTCCTCCTCCTTGTATTCAGTCTTGTAAAAGTCCTTGCGTTCCATCATTCTTCTTGTTTGTGCTGCAAATATACATAAAAATCCCGATTTATAAGCCGGTCTAATAAAGAATTCGCTCCTTTTTAGGTCACAGACACATATAAGCGAGAGGAGAGTAAGATGAAATCCCGGATCTCTCATGACCTGCTACACCTTTTGATGCCTTTTGATGCCATGTAAACTCTTACCCCTTTCGTCATACGAAATGGCAGTTTCGTCCACGTAATTCGCCGTTTCATGGATTGCCGGAAATTTGCTCGATAATTGTTGGCGTGTATGTCGGAGAAAATGTGTACTTTTGCAAACCAGATGAGAGAGTTATGCCACATTTTCTGACCATATCTACCAGTATCGAGCTCGTCCGAGTTGCCGCAGAGCACATCGTCTATGTGTCTCCCGACGGCAATTACTCCCTCCTGCGCCAGCGGGATGGTGTTGTACGCCAGTTGTCGTGCAACCTGCATCGGGTGGAGGAGTTGATAAGCGAGCAACTGGGCGAAGATGCGGCACATTTCGTACGTCTGGGCAGGAATCACATTATTAACATGAATTACGTCAACTACCTCAACCTGCCGAAACAGAGCCTGACGATGTCGGACGCAGCTACGTTCAGTTACGAGTTGACGGCATCGCGGGAGCAACTGGTGGGATTGAAGAAGGTGTTGGAACAATTGGAGGGTTCAGGATGAAATTTATAGAAGACGATATCGGAGATGACGAAGTGCGTGTCATCGGGCAACCTAAGAAACGGAAAAAGTTTTTTGGGAAGTCTTTTTTTGTGCTTTTTGCTGCAATAATTATAATTGCAGTAGCATTGTTTTATGCCCTTCCGAAATATGTTTTTAGTGGTGCGGAGAGTGCCGTCGAGGCAGTTCCTGCCTATTATGAGCGTGAGCCTGAAAAACTTGATAATGTGGGTGGTACATGCGTTGCCATGCTGGGCGATTCGGTGGGAAATAATGTGCGAGGATTCGTGGAAATATTAGATACGGCAGTAAATGATATTTTTTTGAAATTATTTATTCCGCATAATTCTGTTATGTCGCTTCATGTGGGTGCCATCAATCGCAACGATACGACTATTTTGTTTGCCACTCAGGCGGCCGACATCCGGCAGGACAACGGTGAAATACTTGGAGCCTTTGTCATGCAGGGCAAACCTCTTTCGTTCGGTTTGTCAAAGAAGGGATATTGTGCCGTGATAGACGGTGAAGTAACCATCGGTGTGGCCGAGAACTCGCCGCTTTTTGAGGAGGCCACCCAGCGCGATGGCTATTTCTTCCGTCAGTATCCGCTGGTGGACAACGGTGTGCTGGTGGAGAGCGTGCTGAAGGGCAAGTCCCTGCGACGTGCCCTGTGCGAGCGTCATGGGCAGGTCTTCATGGCAATGACGACGGAGCGGGAGTCGATGCATGATTTTGCTCAGGCACTCGTGGATATCGGCGTCACCAATGCCGTCTATCTGGTGGGGGGCACGATCTATGGATGGGCTTTGGACCGCGAAGGCGAGCGCCATGAGTGGGGTACCTGGACTACTCATGTGCCACAAAACATCACCTACATCGTCTGGCGACGTAACCAGTAGTTTTCGGGGAAAGCGCACTAAGGCGCATAAGATTTGGCCAAAGGTCTTTATTTTTACCTCATGAAACATGGCCGAGGTCATCCTTATTCATATTTCGTACATCCACAGCGGGGTTTCGTACATTGCTTTGTACAATAGTGGAGGAGAGTGTTGGTCGCCTCGTTTTTCTTTGTTACTTTTGCTGCTGAAATATGTTTCAAATAACGTAAAAGACAGGAGACGATGGAACAAAAGAAGATGGAGAAAAACGACCTCTGGGAGCAGGTGCGACGGAGCGTTCGGGAATGGGAAGAGGTGCAACGGACAGAACCCAAGCTGAAGGATCTTTCCTGGGCATTGGGGAAGGAGGACGAGCTGAAGAACGAGATCAAGCGCTTTATGTGTAACAGGGGGCGCCTGCTACGAAAGGCGCTGAGGAGCTGCGGATGTCTGGTGGACAGAGTGGTTAGGAGCGGAGGATATACCTACTACGATTGTCGGTTTCAGGGAATGAGCTGCCTCGTCTCGTACCATAGGGATACCGATTGGTTCAAGATAGAAGTCAGTTCGGGAATCGTGTCGATGACGGACGATCAGAAGAGACGTGATATTCTCCGTCGTGTGGCGGAACGAGTCAATGAGGATGGTGGTGCGCGGGTTGTGGAGGATAGCTATGTGCTGTCTGACGATGATGGCATGCCTATTCCGCTCACGGAGCTGGTGTGTTGTGCTGACGGGCTCTTTGCGAATCTGATTGATAATCCTGTGCCAGAGCTTCGAAAGTGCATCGATTTGCTTGTACGACGATGTGTCCGCGCCATGGTTTGGCACGAGATTGTGTGTGCTGTGGAGGCTGACGACGAGGACGGGGATGGGGAGGATGACGAGGATGAGTAGTGTCGGAAAGAGTTTTCTCTGATTACTCGGAGTACTCGGAATACTCTGATTACTCGGAGTACTCTGATTGCTCGGAGTACTCTGATTGCTTTGATTGCTCTGACTTAGCTCTGCATTTGCTTCTTTGCATCTTTCATCCCCTTTGCGGCAAGGTATTTCTCCAGGCCGCGGCGCCGCAGCTGGCAGGCGGGACACTGGCCGCAGCCGTCGCCTACGATGCCGTTGTAGCACGTGAGCGTGCGGTAGCGTATGATGGGATAGATGCCCAGCTCGTCGGCCAGGGCCCATGTCTCGGCCTTGTCCAACCACATCAGGGGCGTGTGGATGCGGAACTCGTCGTCCATGGCCAGGTTGAGTGTCACGTTCAGGCTCTTGATGAAGGCGTCGCGACAGTCGGGATAGCCGCTGAAGTCTGTCTGCCCCACGCCGGTGACCAGGTCGTGGATGCCGCGTTCGCGGGCAAAGACTGCGGCGATGGAGAGGAAAAACATGTTGCGCCCAGGCACGAAGGTGGAGGGCGGGGCATCGGCAGGCTTTTCAGCTTCGATGGTGAGCGACGTGTCTGTCAGGCTGCAGCCCGAGCTGAGGCTGCCCACGAAGGGGAGGTCTATGCAGTGCCATTCCACGCCGGCCTCGCGGGCCAGCTGCTCGGCCAGGCGCACCTCGTCGATGTGTTTCTGTCCGTAGGTGAAGCTGAGTGCCACCACTCGCTCGAAGCGTTCGCGTGCCCAATAGAGGCACGTGGTACTGTCCTGGCCGCCGGAGAAGACCACCAGGGCGGAAGGTTTTTTAGAGTTCATAGTTCTTAATCCCTAATCCCTAATCCCTAATCCAATAATCTATATATCACTCACGTGGAGGGGATTGTAGGTGAGGTCGGTGTCGTAGGTGTCTGTCTGCTCTACCTGTTTCACGGCGCGTACCACGCGGATGGTGAGGGGCAGCATCAGCACTTCGTAGGCTGTCTTGGTGATTACCTGCAGGAGCATGAGCTTCAGCAGTTCGGGCACGGGCATCATGCCACCGAATGCCAGGGGGAAGAAGATGAGGCTGTCGGCCCCTTCGCCCCAGAGGGTGGAGGCGATGGCACGCACGGAGAAGTGGCGTCCCTGCTGGGAGACCTTCATGCGGCTCATCACGTAGGCGTTCACGAAGCTGCCCACCAGGAAAGCCAGGAAGGAGGAGGCTGCGATGCGCGGTGCCAGCCCGAAGACGAAGTTGAAGTGGGGCTCGCTCTCCTTCCAGTAGTCGGCGGCCGGAAGCATCACGGCCAGCTGGCCCAATGCCACCACCAGGAAGTTCATCAGGAAGGCGGTCCAGATGATGAGCCTTGTCTTGCGGAAGCCCCACACCTCGCAGATGCAGTCGTTCAGGATGTAGGAAATCGGGAAGCACAGCACGCCGGCAGTCATCGTGAAGGTGCCGAACTGCAGAATCTTTGTCTCCAGCAGATTGCTTGTGATCAAGCATGTGCAGAAAAGTATCCCCATGAGCATGAAGGATACGCTGACATTTCTTTGTCGTATCATTGTCCTTGTTTTTTTGAAAAGAGGTTACCAAGCACTCTTAATGGCTGCAAAGGTAGTGTGTTTTCCCGACATGAGCAAGAAAAATCCCCGTTTTCTCTCGGAAACGGGGATTTCTTTCTCTCGCTGTCTGTATGTGGGGAATGGAGGCGGCAGGAAGCAGCGGCGCGGCTCAGCGCATCACCTTGCGTGAGCGGCCTGCCTGCCGGACAATGTAGATGCCTCGGGGCAGGAGGTCGAGACGATAGCCCACGAGTCGTCCGTCTGTGGTATAGACGCGCATGGGGCTGTCTGTCTCGCTGTCTGCCTCGGGCGAATCGACGTCCATGAGCCTCTCGTTGAAGATGTCATCCCAGCTCTTACGGCCTATAATCTTCAGATAGGGCTGGAAGACGGCGTCCTCCTGGTCGGTCTCGGCCGCTTGCCACACGAACCATACGGGCTTGCGTCCATTGGGATCGGTCTCGTCGTCGGTGTACCGTCGCAGGCCGATGCGCAGCCCGAACTCGGCTCGATTGTCCTGCCAGTTATGCCACTGTATGCCGTCGATGCCGGTGAGGCGTGCCACCTTCTTCCACGCCCAGCATGCACCGGCTGCCTGGTAGGAGAGCTGCGTGTCGCTATAGTCGGGGCTGTTGGTGCCGTTTTCGCTCAGGAAGACGAGGCGCTTCTGCCGGCCTTGGTAGAAATTGTCGGTGTCGCGTGCCCAGGCATCGATGACCTCGAGGTTCTTGAACGTGCAGTAGGCCGAGTTCATGTCGTAGGTGCTGCGGGTGTCGTCGGTCCAGAAGCGGGGTTTCGTGAGGTCCTGCGGATAGGGGTGGTAGGCCACGCCCCAAGGGAAGTCGCCCTCGGCACGAGAGTATTGCTTGGTGATCTCGAGCATGTTCTTCGTGTTGTAGCCCGCTCCGTCGCTGCTGCTGGCGGTCCAGCTGTGCGTGTAGGACCCCATCACCCACGTGTGCTGGTCATACTGGCGGGCGATGTTGGAGACGATGCGCATGGACTTGTAGTAGGCGTCCATGTAGTTGTTGATGGGCTGGTCGCCCATGTTGGTCCACTCCTTGCCATAGTCCACCTCGTTGTGCATAATCCAGTGGTTGATGCGTCCGTACTGGCTTCCGCTGTACCGCTTGGCCATGAAATCGATGATGGCGGCGTAGGCGCAGACGCTCTCGATGGTGGTCAGGTTTGGCATGCTGTAATAGTCTCCGTCGCATTCGGGATGTATCATCACCTTCTTCATCGCAGCGGGACAGGCGTCGGGCGAGACGAGCAGGATGACGCTGGTGACGATGCCGCGACGGGTACACTCCTTGAGTGTGGCGTCGAGGGCATTTACCTGTCCGGCATCGATGTAATACTGCTTGCCGGCATAGGGGTGGCCGATATAGGAGCCGAAGGAGGAGGGCGAAGTACTGATGAAGGCCGTCAGCACTACATTTACGGTGACGCTCTTGATGCCCAGGTCGTCGATGTCCTGGACGTTAGGCCCCAGCCAGAAGCCTCCCAGCCCCTTCTTGCCCAGGAGGGGCATCTCGGCCGGCTGGCGCACGGCTGGTATTTCATCGACATTGCGGGCGTGGCATGCCAGCACGGGCTGGCCGCTGGAACGGTCGATAATGGCCCACTTGGAGAGCAGACGGTCGAAGCGGAACCCTCCGCGCAGGATGTTGCGGGCAATCGTCGTGTCGAAGTCTGCTTGTGCGAGGGGCAGTTCATAGAGGAAGTCGCTCAGTTCGGTGGCGTCCTGGTAGGGCGGTATCTCCACGAGCGAGTAACGGCCCGAGCCGCGGGCGTGGCCCCGGATGGTAATTTGCGTCTTCGTGGCGCTCACCAGCTCGATGGCACACTGGTCGCTGTAGGTCGTCGTCAGATAGGTCTTCAGATGTTTCGACAGGTTACGCTTGTAGGCCTCGGCCGGGTCGTCGCTGACACTGATGGCGATGCCTCGCACCTCGATGCTGTATCCGCTGTTGAATCCGAAGTCGAAGCGCAGCTGCTGTCCCTTCTTCCCCCAGCTGAAGCTGGAGATGGCTGTGGAGAGGTTGATGTCCATCTCGCGCCACTCTCCACCGGTAGCCGTCAGGTTGCCATAGATCTTGGAGCGCTCCTCGGCCCAGTTGTTGCCGAAGTAGAGCTGGAAGTTGTTGATGGTCCGCGTACACTTGTACTCGAAGACCAGATGGGTCTCGTTCTCGTTGAGCGTCCGCGTGAGCGCCGTCGTGTACAGGTAGGGGTCACCGCCGGTGGTGGTGATGCTGTGGATGCCGGTGTTCCCGTCGTAGGAATAGTTTACGTCGTTCTTGCCGCCACTCGTCAGGGAGAGATAGACGATGGCGTGAGCCGGGCTCCATGCGGCGAGGAGAAGGAGCAACAGGGTCTGGAATCGTTTCATGCGTACAAATGTGCTTTGGGGGGCAGAATCTGCCACCTTCTTTCGTGCAAAATTACGAAAAAAAGCGTTATTGCGCGTCCCGCTCCGTGACTTTTTTGTACTTTTGCAGTATGATAAGCCATATTTCGCGCTTTCGGAATCAGAATAGACGAACATTCAAGAGAATACTGTCAAGCGTATGAAAAAAATCTCAATCCTGTGTCTCTGCCTGCTGCTTGCCGTGGCAAGGGGCGGTGCCCAGCTGAAACGCTCCGAGGCGTTTCATGCCAAGTATGAACTGGCCGAGGTGGTCGTCCTGAGCCGCCACAACATCCGCTCGCCGCTATCGGGCAATGGCTCGGCCCTCTCGCGCATCACGCCCCACGAATGGTTTCGCTGGTCGTCAGCGCCCAGCGAGCTGTCCTTGCGCGGTGGCGTGCTGGAGACGATGATGGGGCAGTACTTCCGCAAGTGGCTCGTGAGCGAGGGGCTCATTGCCGAGCACGAACAGGCTGGTCGCCACCTGCGTTTCTATGCCAACTCGATGCAGCGCACCATCGCCACGGCCCAGTACTTCTCCAGCGGCATGCTCCCTGTGGCCAATGTGCCTGTGGAGCACCACTGTGCCATCGGGACGATGGATCCCGTCTTCAATCCTCAGTTCACCTTTATGAACGAGGGCTTCCGTCAGCAGGCTGCCCGCGAGGTGGCACAGATGGGGGGCGAGCAGGGCATGGCGGGTATAGGCGCGCGCATGCGCGATAATTATAAGGTACTGGAGCAGATGCTCGACCTTCGCCGTTCGCCCGCCTGTATCGAGGGCGATACGTGTGCCTTCCGTCTGGACGACACCCAAGTGTACATGGAAGCCGGCAAGGAACCATACATGCGTGGCTCTCTGCGCCTGGCTAACCAGGCCTCCGACGCCCTTATCCTGCAATACTATGAGGAAGAGGACGCCCGACGCGCAGCCTTTGGCCATAAGCTGAAACAGCGCGACTGGGAGCGTATTGCCGAGGTGAAGGACTGGTATGGCGATGTGCTCTTCACCGCGCCCAGCGTGGCCGTCCATGTGGCCCATCCGCTGCTCCAGTGCATGAACGACGAACTCTCTGTACCTCACCGCCGTTTCACCTTCCTCTGCGGACACGACTCGAACATCGCCTCCGTCATGGCGGCACTCGAGGCAGAGGATTATTCGTTGCCTCAGAGTATCGAGCGGAAGACTCCCATCGGCTCCAAGCTGGTCATCGAGAAGTGGCGCGATGCCGACGGGCATGAGTTTGCTGCGCTCAACCTCGTATATCAGTCGACCGACCAGCTGCGTCGCCTGCAGATGATGGATCTGGAGAATGCGCCCGTCATCTTCCCAATCCGCCTGAAGGGACTGTCCGAGAATGCCGATGGCCTCTATACGTTGCTCGATCTCCAGCAGCGTTTTGCCAAGGCCATCACGGCGTTTAGTTATTTACCCCAAAATTGATTCGAAGACATGAAACTGGTCATCCTGGACGGCTATGCCGCCAATCCCGGCGACATCGACCTCGCAGCGTGGAACACACTCTGTGACAGCACGGGATCTTCCATAGAGATTGAGATACATGCCCGCACCTCACCCGAGGAACTGATGGGACGTGCCCGTGATGCCGAACTGCTGCTGACGAACAAGACGCTGCTCATGGCCGACGCGCTCCAACGCCTGCCTCGCCTGCGCTATATCGGTGTGCTGGCTACGGGGTATAATGTGGTGGACACTGACGAGGCTCGCCACCGCGATATTGTGGTGACGAATATCCCGGCCTACAGCACCGCGTCCGTGGCCCAAGTGGTTTTCGCCCATCTGCTTCATCATACACACCATGTGGCCGAACACAGCCGTGCCGTGCACGACGGACGTTGGCAGACGGCAGATGACTTCTGCTTCTGGGACTATCCGCTCGTTGAACTTGCCGGACAGACAATGGGCATCGTGGGCCTCGGACATACGGGACAGGCTACGGCGCGTATCGCCCAAGCCATGGGCATGCACGTTATGGCCTGGAGCGGCAAGAGTGCCGAGACGCTTGCCGGCATGGGCATCACAAAAGCCGAGTCGCTGGAACAGCTCTTTCGCGCGGCAGACGTCGTGAGCCTGCATTGTCCCCTCACGCCCGAGACACGCCATATCATACGCCGTGAGACGCTGGCCTGGATGAAACCCTCGGCCATTCTCATCAATACGGGACGCGGCCCGCTGGTCTGCGAACAAGATTTGGCCGATGCGCTTCGCGATGGGCGTCTCCATGCGGCAGGCGTCGATGTGCTCACCGAGGAACCGCCGCGACAGGGCTCGCCGCTCATCGGGCTGGAAAACTGTAGCATCACGCCCCATGTGGCATGGGCCACACTCCAGGCTCGCCAGCGCCTCTGGCAGATTGCCCTCGGGAATGTGCAGGCCTTCCTTGCCGGCAGACCCGTGAACGTGGTATAATCCACCGTTTGCAGTCGGGTATTACAGAGAGCGATGCCTCGCCACCAATGGGTGGGCGAGGCATCGCTCTGCTTTTTAACCCAAATCGGTCAATAGTGTTATGATGATGATAATAACGTTATTGACCGATTCTGGTTTGAGTTACATTTGCTGCCGCTCAGCGTGCCGTATGTGCTTGTAGCGGGTCGGACGAGATGGGGGAGGGAGCGATGTCGCTCTTGGCCTCTGGTATAATCTCGCGCAACTTGCCGTCCTGCATGACCACCAGCGATCGCCCCTCGCGGCCGGCACGTTCCCAGAGGCGCTGTTGTGCGAGGCGAATGCCCTCGTCGATGCGGCGCTGCATCTCGCGTATTTCTCTTTCGTTCATGACTTTGCGCCCTCCTCCGGCTCCTGGGAATATTTGGCGCGCAGCTCTTCGAATCGCGCGGGATTAAGTTCGGTGGTTCCGCTCGCCTGACTCCCGAAGGCAATCTTCTCGGCAGGGCATCCGCTGTTGTCGTAGAGTGCCCAATAGTCCACTACGGGGATGTACAGGCGGAAGAGATTCTGGAGTCCGGCCTCGTAGCGTCGATAGATGACGTCGGTGGGGATGTTGTGTCCGCCCATGCTTACGCGTTTCTGGACGCGCATGACGGCTTGCTCGGGACTGCTCAGGGAGAAGAAGAGCAGCGTGACGAAGTATCCGCGCCGCTGGGCCTGCTGAATGAGTTTTACGTAGGAGCGTGTGGCCAGCGTGGTTTCGAAGGCGAATGTCTCGCCCTCCTTGAGCAGATGGATGATGCGGTCAATCATCAGTCGGCCTGCCTGCAGGGCCACTCCTTCGGGATTGAAGGGTGAGAGGCCTGCGGCAATCTCATCGGCATTGACAAACTCGCGGCATGCCAGTTGCTCGGGCAGGAAGGTGAACGAGGCGGTGGTCTTGCCTGCGCCATTGCATCCTGCGATGATATATAGGTTCATTTTCTTTTGTTCCATGAGGATGGGGTTAAAGGGTTTTATGGGGTTAATAGGGGGATGGGGCGGCGGAGCTATTTCTCGCCGAGCAGGTCGGGGCGGAGGCGGCGGGTTCGCTCCATGCTCTGCGCCAGTTCCCATTCCTTAATCTTTGCATCGTGGCCGGAGAGAAGCACGTCGGGCACGCGCCAGCCCTTATATTCTGCCGGACGTGTATATACCGGGGCTGCCAGCAGTCCGTCCTGGAACGAGTCGGACAGTGCACTCTGCTCGTCTCCGATGACGCCGGGGATGATGCGCACAATGGCGTCGGTCATTACGGCCGCTGCCAGTTCGCCGCCCGTGAGTACATAGTCGCCGATGGAGACCTCTTTGGTAATCAGATGTTCGCGTATGCGATAGTCAATGCCCTTGTAGTGACCGCACAGGATGATGAGGTTCTGGGCCAGCGAGAGCGTGTTGGCCATGGGCTGGTTGAACTGTTCGCCGTCGGGCGAGGTGAAGATCACTTCGTCGTAATGGCGCTCGGCCTGGAGCTGGCTGATGCAGCGGTCGATGGGTTCGCATTGCATCACCATGCCGGCAAATCCCCCAAAGGGATAGTCATCGACACGGCGCCAGCGGTTGGTGCTGTAGTCGCGCAGGTTGTGGATATGAATCTCTGCGAGTCCCTTCTTTTGGGCGCGCCCCACGATGGACTCCTGTGTGAAGTTCTCCAGCAGTTCGGGCAGGACGGTGATGATATCTATTCGCATAGGCCAATTATCTCGTTTACGCTCTTGAAACCATGTCTCTCCAGATATTTGTCGATGCCCCGTACCACCTTGAGCGACACGGCGGGGTCGATGAAGTTGGCGGTGCCAATCTCCACAGCCCGTGCTCCGGCCAGCAGGAACTCCACCGCATCCGTGGCTGTGGAAATGCCTCCCAGGCCAATGACGGGGATGTGGACCGCATGGGCCACCTGCCATACCATGCGCAGGGCCACGGGTTTCACGGCCGGGCCGCTCAGTCCGCCCGTGCCGATGCTGAGGATGCGACGGCGGTGTTCGGCATCGATAGCCATGCCCATCAGCGTGTTGATAAGGCTTACGGCATCGGCTCCCTCGTCTTCCGCTGCACGGGCGATGGCGACGATGTCCGTCACGTTGGGGCTCAGCTTGACGATGAGCGTCTTGTGATATGTCTTGCGCACGGCGTTCACCACACTGGCTGCTCCCTCGGGAGTGGTGCCGAAGGCCATGCCGCCATGCTTCACGTTGGGGCACGAGATGTTCAGCTCGATGGCTGGGATCGTTTCCAGCTCGTCGATGCGGGCGGCACATTCGGCATAGTCCTCGGGTGTGCTGCCCGAGACGTTCACTATAAAGTTTGTCGGGATATCACGCAGCTGGGGGTATATGTGGCTGCAGAAGTAGTCCACACCACGGTTCTGCAAGCCCACACAGTTGAGCATACCCTGTGCTGTCTCGGCCATGCGCGGATAGGGATTCCCCTGTCGGGGGTGCAGGGTGGTGCCCTTGACGATGATGCCGCCTATCTGGTCCAGTGGGACAAAGTCCTGGAACTCCAGCCCGTAGCCAAAGGTTCCGCTGGCTGTCAGGACGGGATTCTTGAGTCGAAGCCCTGCGATATCGGTAGTCAGATCTGCCATTTCAGTTGTTTGATGTTAAAGACGGGACCTTCGGTGCAGACGCATACATGCCCCTCCTGTGTGTCCTCGACGCAGCACAGGCATGCACCAACGCCGCAGGCCATACGGTTTTCCAGACTCACCTCACATGGGATGTCCTGTTCCCGGGCATAGCGTGCTACGGCTATCATCATGGGTCGTGGGCCGCAGACGCTGATGTGATCGAATTTCTCGTTGTGTAAGATGGAGTGCTGTGTGACATATCCCTGTTCGCCCAAGCTGCCGTCCTCGGTGGTCACGCAGACGCGGCCCAGTGCCTGGAAATGCTCTCTCTGCAGGAGGTCGCTGGCGCTGCGGGCGCCCAGGAGGAATGTGGGCTGCACACCCATGTCAGCCAGCTGCTGCCCCAGGAAGAGCAGGGGAGCCACACCTACGCCGCCTCCTACGAGCAATATGCGCTCCGATGCTGATGCGGGCAGCGTGAAGCCGCGTCCCAGGGGGAGCACGGCATTCAGCCGGTCGCCGGCTTTCATCGCAGCAAGTGACTCTGTGCCGGGGCCGATGGTCTGCACCAGAAACCACACCTCATTCCGTTTGCGGTCTAAGAAATGGATGCTGATGGGGCGACGCAGGAAGGCCTGCGGACAACCGTCCACCCGCAGCTGGGCAAACTGGCCGGCCTGCATCGGAGGCAGGGGGGTTGCCGGATCCGTGGCACGCAAGAGGGCGTAGCGTTCGTGAAGACGCTCGACCGACGTCAGTTCCAAATCCAATATGTATTTTGTGTTACGTGTCATGTTCGATGAAATGTGAGACATCTTTCACGGTACAAAGGTACGAATAAGCGAGGAAAGAGCAAAGGGAAAGACGAAGTTTTTCACTTTGGCTCTTTCGAGTGAAAGTACCTTCGGGCTTTGACCAAAGGAAGAATAAGCGAGGAAAGAGCAAAGGGAAAGACGAAGTTTTTCACCTAATCTGGGAACAGGCGACGCAGTCGGTCGCGGTCCTTGGGGCGGTCGAAGAGGTGGAGAAGGCGAATGCAATCGGGCAGCGAGGCAAAGCGCAGTCCGTCACGGCAAACCACGTCGTTCACCGTCACCGGCATCCAGCGTCCCTCCCGCCATATCTCCAGCCCCTCGCTCACGTCCACCTCAATGCCCTTCATGCAGTGCTTCGTGCGCCTTCGGCTGCGGAAAAGCGGCCCTTCGTCCCATGTGGCGTCGCTGTCATCGGGATTGGGAACCAGGATGTCAATGTCGTGCGGGCTGGCGTTCTCCATGCCGTTGAGCCACAAGGCGGCCGAGCCGAAGATGACCCATCCGGGGTGGGCCGAGTCCAACCATGCAGCCGCCTCCTGCATGGCTGTGAGCAGTTGCTCGTCCGCAGCGGCGGGCGACGTGGTCGGGTGGTTTCCGATGAGGCCTGTTTGCTTTCGTTGCATGTCGTATCTTAGCTTTCTCGCAGGACAAAGATATTAAAAAATGTGTAAATCTGGCACGTCTCGAATAGTTTTTGTACTTTTGCGGCGATGAAACGTGTGATTTTCCTTTTGTTTTTCCTGTCTGCGCCAGTTGTCCTGGCGGCACAGGACTATATGCAGACGGTACGCCAGGCGCTGGATGCGCTGGAGCATGACAGCCTCGACGAGGCGGCCGATTGCCTGCGCCGTGCCTTGAAGTTGGAGCCTCTTTCAAAGTCGAATGCCATCCTGTACCACTATCTCGGTCAGATTCAGGAAAGGCAGGGACAGGCAGAGCGGGCGCTCGAATCGTACTCGCAAGGCTTGATGGTGGAGCCCGGAAGGCCAGAGCTGCTGTTCAGCCGGGCGGGACTTCATTTGCAGCAAAACGACGAGCGCCATGCCTTGGCCGATTATAACGAGCTGCTGCTGAAGCAGCCCGACCACGTGGAGGCGCTCTTCTTCCGTGCCTACATCTATGTCCGCCAACATCTCTATCGTCAGGCCCGTGCGGATTATGAACATCTGTTGCGCCTGAACCCTCAGCACGAGGAGGCTCTGCTGGGGCTGGCGTTGCTCAACGATAAGGACCGAAGGCCGCGCGAGGCTATGGAGCAGATGAATGCCCTCGTGGTGATGCATCCCACACATGCCCATCTCTATGTGGCCCGTGGAGGAATGGAGCAGCAGCGCAAGCTCTATGAACAAGCCCTCGTCGATTATAACCACGCCATCGAGCTCGAGCCGAAGAATCCCGAACATTACCTGACGCGTGGTTCGTTTTATCTCTCCATCAAGAAACGTCGGCTGGCTCGCGCCGATTTCCATGAGGCTCTCCGTCTGGGGGCTGATGCTGAGGAGGTGGCTTCCCTGATGAAGGAGCTCCGTCGCTGAACGTCCGACTTCAGAATACGGGCAGAGCGAGCAACTGCTGCATGAGCGTGCGGGCGATGCGCTCGTGGCCGCGCTGGTTGGGATGCAGGCAGTCACGATGGGCGTCAAAGAAATACTGGCTATACTCTGGCAGCGTGGGGGAGAGGCCGCTCAGCGCGTAGAGGTCGATGACCGGAATGCTCCATGCACGCCCCGCCTGAATGATGGCGTCTGCCACGTCGTCGATGAAGATTCCCTGCTGATTGGCATATGACTCGTCGGGCTGAACATTCTTGTCGCCAAACTCGGCATAGCCGCGATGGAGCGGGGTGAGGAAGACGATTTGCTTCGTCGGGTAGAGGGTCTTCAGACGGTGCATCACCAGGTTGATGCGCCCGCACACCGTCCCCTCCGTCATCGTGAAGTTGCGGCGCAGGGCATACTCCTTGCGGCGTGGCTCTCCTGCGGCGCGTTCCACTTCGGTGTCGGCCGTTTGGTAGAGCGTTCCCAGCGGCAGCGAGGCATTGAAGTCGTTGGTCCCCAGGAATACGATGATACCATCGACGTTGTCTCCCTGTTCGGTGTGGAGGCGGTCGATGCTCGTGAGGCCGTTGAGCAATGTGTGTCCGTTTACGGCATACACCAGTGGCGTGCTCTCCAGCCACTCGGATAGGAAGTCCCAGTAGTGTTTCATCTCGCCACGCTTCACGTTCGGGTCGGTCACCGAATCGCCGATGTATGCGATGCGCTTGCCTGCCCATGGGTGGGCGAAGGTCGGCGCGGACTTCTGACTTTTCGCACAGACAGATAGGCAACCCATAATCGTTGCCAGCATGAGCAGCATAATATTCTTTCTCATAGTTCCTTCATAATTATACTGCAAAGGTAGCTAAAAAAGTAAAGATTCGCAAGGTCGAGGGCAGCAAACTTATGGATTTTCGTCCTGCGACACTCTAATAAACTCTATTCTGCGGTCAGAATGACCATTATCAATGGGTGTGGATGGAAACACACTTCCCGTTCTGGAATACCAACTGATACCCGGCGTACTGATACACCTTGATAGTGATGCCGCCTTCCGACGTGGTGTTAACTAATTTCGCTCCGCGGTATGTCTTCAAGAAATCGTCTATAGACTTGCCTATCATTGTGTGATTTTTCAGCGCTTCCATTCGCTTGAGCGAGGCGTTATGCTCTGCCTTCTCCTGAGCCTCCTTTTGTTTTGCTGCAGCGGTCTTGGCAGGCATTGTAGCCAAGGCGGCGTCGTAGGAAACATACTCATTGTGTATCTCAAGATGTTTATCTCCGGCCTTCCGCAGTTCTTTCTCTGCCGCGAAGTCGATGGGACAGGCCAGGAACGTACATTTCCCATTTATGCCTGTTCCTTTTACAATCTCTGTTTTACCCTCTGAGGACAACGTGACGCAAAGTTCATGATCTTTAACCTCTATGGCATCAACTGTATAGGTCTTCATATTTGGGATGTCTTCCTTCCATAGGCGGTCATTCTCGAAATAGGCGAAGTCGGAGCCATCCAGCACCTTCTTTCCCACCATTCTCTGCAATTGCTCGAACCATTTCACGCTGATGCAGCTTTGGTGCCATTGTTCCATTCGTCCTCGCTTTTGGAGGCAGAGTACAGTGTACTCTAAATGCTTCGGCGTCTGTTCGATGGCCGTGATGACATCGTATTTCATACTGTCGAGCAAGAATACGCGTTCGCCTACCATTGCTTCCGCAATGTTGTCGAATTCGTCTTCCTTTGCATTGTCGATGACGTATTGCATGCTTATTGTTCCGTCATAGACAAAGGGCGCATCGTCTTTGTGCTGTGCCAGATAGTTGGCGGATTCCCACCACTGCATGTTCATCTCGCGTGTGCCCTGCGTCGAAAACGTGTCGCCCGTGCGCAGATTGATGAAGGTATCCCAGCTGAACAGCCCGAAGGTGTCGGCCTGCATTGTCTGCAACAGTTCGAAACGCTTCGCTTCATTCTCATTCTTGAAACACTCCAATCGTGCCTTAATCCGCTCAATGGCTTTTACGAAATTGCGTGGGCTAAGCACGAATTTCTCGTCTCGATACGTCTCCAACTTACCCGAACCATGCTTGTCGAGCCACATCCAATAAGGTGCTTCACCCTTATATGCTCGCTCCATCTTCGTGTTGATGGGACCTGCCTCCTGCTCGTTGAACTCGTCGATAAGCTGACGATATTTTTTCAGATTCTCTTGTCGTTGTGCTTTCTCGTCCTCTTCTTTCTGTCGTGTGGATTTCTCTTCAGCCTGCTTTCTTGCGGTTCCGTCTTTCAACTCCTGTATCTTTTCAGCTTCAACGAAGGTAACAATGAGCAGTTCCCTCGTTTCATATTCCATGAATTGATGGAGTTCATTATGGGGGATGGTCAGTTTCTCTCCGTTCAGGATAACGGTCAGTTCATCTTTTTTGGTCTTCACAACAAGTAATTTATCCTCTGCTGTAATGCCTCCCAACCCTAATTTTTTGACTTCGGGACGCAGGCAGATAACTGCACCCATAAGTGTTTTCAGGTCGTCCACCTTGTCGAGTGTTTTCTCATCGATATCTGCTTTGTGCCGTTCGTAGAGATGTTGCAGTTCTTGTGCCTCTTTCTCTTCTTGTTTTTGTCGGGCGGCAGCGTTGTCTTCTGTTTGCGCTAACGCGAGGTTCCCCGTACAGAGAAACATTAAAGCGTAGATAAAAGTCCTTTTCATTCTATAATATTGAGTTCATTTTGTATGGTCATCGGGGGGGGCGCAATAATGTGCAGGCACAAAAGAAGCGCAGTCCCAGCCATTTCCTCAGTCGGGCTCTGCAAAGCCCCATACAAACAATGACGTAGCCTGCGCTTGTGGGCGCTTGCTTCGTGTTTGTATGTATTGCCTGTATCCTTTGAATTTTGCAGATTCGACTGAGGAACTTGGCAAATATGATGTGTGCATTTGCAATGCACGGTGCAAAGATACGGCTTTTTCTTCATTTCGATGCAAGAATGAATGCAAAAAGTTGATCGGTAAGTTTTATTCGTGGCAGTTAGCTTCTGTATTCCGCGATAATGACGAAATCATAACGCTCGCCTCAGGGTGGCGTGCCTCGATGGTCAGAGAGGCGTGCCTCGGCGGTCTTCGTGGGGTGCCTCGGACGTCCCCGTGGCACTCCTCGGGATGAGGCGTGGCGTGGGGTACTGATTATGAGAGTATTCTGAATATTCCTTCCTGAGTGTAAAAAATGCGGACATTGGCCTTGCCTTGGATGCCTTAAAACGCGTTGCGCTCGACAGAAGCAAGGAAAAGTTTTTGCTTTTCCTTGCTTCTGTGCTCGCTTATTGGATAAATTCCTCACGCTCGGCAAAAAGAATTCATTCTCTTTGCTTTCGCTTACTCGGAATTTTCGTAACTTTGCAGCGAAACAGACATTATTTTTTTTGTATGGAAACAAAAGTGGCTCATAATTCCGACTCGCGCATGACGACACTTGTGACCGAAGTAAAGCAGATTATCGTTTCCGGCCGAAATGCAGCATACTCTGCGGTGAACACACTCATGACGACCACCTACTGGAACATAGGGCGGCGCATCGTTGAGGAGGAGCAGCGCGGCATGGGACGCGCTGCCTACGGCTTGGAACTGATTGACATGCTGTCCGAAGAACTGACGAGGGAGTTTGGGAATGGATTCTCGCCCCGCTACTTACGTTCGTTCCGTCAATTCTATCTGTATTTCCCCGACTTCGAGAATTGGAAATCGCGGTTTCCAAATCTTTTGTGGACTCACATCTTCCGCGCCCTGCGTGTGAAGGACGCGACGGCGATTCGCTGGTATCTGGAGATGGCTTCGCGCGAGATGTGGAGCGTACGGACACTGGACCGACATATTGGTACACAGTATTATGAACGACATTTCCAACAACCTGCATTGCCCTCGGAGGCAGGGAGGCACGAAACCAGCGCGGGAGAACTCATCAAAAGCCCCTTAGTGGCCGAGTTCTTGGGATTTCCCCAGGATGCTCACTATTCGGAGACAGAACTGGAATCTGCCATCATTGCCCATCTCCAGGAGTTTATCATGGAGTTGGGACGAGGCTTTGCTTTCATGAAGCGCCAGCAGCTGGTGCGTACGGAAGCCTGTGATTATTACATTGATTTGGTGTTCTACAATGTAATCTTGAAGTGCTACGTGCTGATAGACCTCAAGGTGGGAAAGATTACTCATCAGGATGTGGGGCAGATGGATATGTACGTCCGAATGTATGACGAACTGAAAAGAACCGAGGGAGACAACCCGACCATCGGAATCGTGCTCTGTTCCGAGACGGACGCAGACATCGCGCGTTATTCCATATTGCAGGGTAACGAGCAGATTTTCGCGTCAAAATATAAATTGTATCTGCCGTCGGAAGCTCAGCTGCGACAGGAAATCGAGCGACAAAAGGAACTTTTCATATTGCAGCATAATGGTAAGTGAGATGATAGAGACAGCATTATACCTGATTCCCGTTACGCTGGGCGACACAGCCCACGAGCGGGTGATTCCGTCGTGGAATGCGGAGGTGGTGAGGGAGATACGTCATTTCATCGTGGAGGATGTGCGTTCGGCGCGACGCTTCCTGCGGCGCATGGACCGCGAGTTCCCCATTGACGACAGCCAGTTCTACGAGATGGGAAAGCACGCCGACGAAGGCCGTTTTGCCGAATACCTGCGTCCGCTGGAACAGGGGCAGAGCGTGGGCGTAATCAGCGAGGCGGGTTGTCCGGCTGTGGCCGACCCCGGTGCGGTGGTCGTGGCCATTGCCCAAAGGCGAGGATTGCGAGTGATTCCGCTCGTGGGGCCCAGCAGCATGATTCTGGCCGTAATGGCCAGCGGACTCAACGGACAATCGTTTGCCTTCAACGGCTACCTGCCCGTGGACCCTGACGAACGGGCACGCCGCCTGAAACAGCTTGAATCGCGGGCGTGGGCCGAGGGGCAGACACAGCTCTTCATCGAGACTCCCTACCGCAATCATAAAATGTTCGAGGCTCTCATGCATCAGTTGCGTCCGCAGACCCGTATGTGCATAGCCGCCGGGATTACCACGCCGCAGGAGTGGATTCACACCCATACCGTGCAGGACTGGAAACGCCAGTCGCTGCCCGACCTGAGTAAAATTCCGGCCATATTCCTCATTAACAAGTAGAAACCCCGAAGCATAGATTGAATTCACATAAAACGACCTGTTATGATTAAGAAGATTCTCCTGATGCTCATGATGCTTTGCCCCCTGTGGGCAGTGAGCGCTAAGATGAATGGTACGCAGACGCGTGAACTGTCTCAATGGGCGTTTCGCCGCGCCACAGACAGCGAGTGGACACGCGTGCGACTGCCGCACAGCACCAATGCCGTGGACGGTCAGAGCGCCGAATACTATCGCGGCGAGGCGATGTACAGGACGGAGGTCAAGCTGAAGGACACCGAGGGGCAGAACTACTTCCTGATTTTCAAGTCGGCTGCACAGGCCGCCACCATTCTTGTCAACGGGCGGCAAGCCGCCACGCACAAAGGCGGATACACGCCCTTCACGGTGGACATCACACGCTATGTCCGTGAGGGGCGTAACGAGATAGAGGTGAGGACGGACAACACGATGGACCTCACGATGCCTCCCGTAAGCTCGGACTTCAACAAAAACAACGGGTTGCACGACCGCGTGTACCTGCTCTGCTCGGGACCCATCTACATCAATACAAGCACGATGGGGTATAGCGGACTGCACGTCAGGCAGCAGAACGTCTCGCGTCGGCATGCCGACCTCATCGTGGAGACACAGTTGATGAACACCGCTGCCGAGAAGCGTGAGGTCACGGTCGAGGTGGCGCTCCAGGACGCGCAGGGAAGGGTGGTCGTCGAGGCCTCGCAGCCCGTCTCGATAGACAGCGGGCTGAAGGAGGGAAAGCGCGTGCGTCAAGTGCTTGGCGTGGACAGCCCCCACCTGTGGGACGGGCTGGACGATCCCTACCTATATAATATAAGCGCGCGCGTAATTGCCGACGGCGCGGTGGTGGAAGACCGCACGGCACGCATCGGCCTGCGCGACTATTATGTGGACCCCGAACGTGGCTTCCTGCTCAACGGGCGTTCATATCCGCTGCGCGGCGTGGCCTATCATCAGGACAAGTACCTGCGTGCCTCAGCCGTGACGGACGACGATATCCGCCGCGACTTCCGCGACATCCGCGAGCTGGGCTGCAACTTCCTGCGCCTGGCACACTATCCGCACAATGAACTGACCTTTGACCTCTGCGACGAACTGGGCATTGTGGTGCAGACAGAGATTCCCTGGGTGAACGA
This sequence comes from uncultured Bacteroidales bacterium, assembly GCA_902788315.1. GTDB lineage: Bacteria > Bacteroidota > Bacteroidia > Bacteroidales > Bacteroidaceae > Physcousia. The sequence goes on along the minus strand of CADAJS010000006.1, from coordinate 59,453 downwards.
ATGTGGGCCGGACACGTCGCGCTTCGACCAGCTGGCCTATCAGCGAAACATCCTTTCCGCCTTCCGCGAGATGGTGCGGGGACACTTCAACCACCCCTCCATTGTCTTCTGGGGAATGTGGAACGAGCTGGGCCATACCAATGCAGGGTATGCCCAGGGACGTCCTATCGACGCGGACTTCCTGGTCGAGACCACGACCCGGATGTATCGTTGGGGCAAGCAGAACGACCCCGATCGTTACTATGGATTTGCCGACATGGGCTATGGCATGAGTATCGATGCCCTGCGGCGAGGCATCAACTATGACTATTATGCCATGAACAAGTACCATGGATGGTACACCGACCAGCATTCGCCATACGGTGCCAAAGGACTGTCGGGCGCACTGAGCTGGTTGAAGAAGAAACGCGAATGCGTGGCCATCACCGAATATGGTGCGGGCAGCAACCCGTTTGCCCACTCGTCGGACCCTGCCAAGACCACCCAGCCGGCCACTGGCGGCGCCCGCCACGACGAGGAGTGGGCCAATATCCTGCACGAGATCCATCTGGCCACATTCGACCGTGCCCCTTATCTGGCCTTTACCTCCGACTGGGTGCTATACGATTTTGCCGTTGCCGCACGCCGTGAGGGCTACGTCCTCTCCGAGGACATGGTGACGGAGCGGACAGACAGCAACTTCCTATACACCAATGACAAGGGGCTCATCACCCGTGACCGCCGCGTGAAGAAGGACGTCTTCTATCTGTATAAGGCCAAATGGAACAGGCGCGAGACCACGGTATATATCACTTCGCGCCGCTATACGGTGCGTCCCGAAGACGAGGTGGCGATGAAGGTCTATAGTAATGCCTGCCAGCTGAGTCTGTATCAGAATGCCCGTCTGGTGCAGACGTTGCAGAGCAGCGGCGAACCGACCGGCGTCATCTGGAACTTCGCGCCCGTCCACTTCGAGAAGCCCACCGACACCTTCCGGGTGGTGGGCCTGGATGGCGAGGGGCGGAAGACGGTGGACGAGGTGCGTCTGAGTCGGGCGAAGAATCGGGAGTGAATCTGAATGGGGGAGGGGCGGCGATGCCGGCCTGCTGTTGAAGTGAAAACGATAAAACAGGATTGATATGAAACAGGTGTGGGCTTTCCTGCTGGCCGCATTCGTGTCGGTCGGCGTGTGGGGACAAAAGGTGGTCCTCAGCGGATACGTCAGCAACGGAAAATCCGGCTCGAAGATAGCGCTGGCGCGTGTGGCCGTGCCACATTCCGACTTGTCCGTCGTGACGAACGACGACGGCTTTTTCACGCTGAAGGTGGATACGCTGCCGCGTGTCCTGTGGGTATCTCGCCTCGGTTTCCAGACACGGGAAGTGAACCTGACTGAGCGTGACGCCACATCGTTGCATATCATTATGCAGCCTGTAGCAGAAGTGCTCCCCGAGGTGGTGGTCAGGACGATGGATCCGGGCGAGCTGCTTCGCCAGGCCATTAAGAAAATTCCGTCCAATTACGGGAAGGCTCCCGAACTATACCATTGCTTCTATCGCGAGACGGCCATGAAGCAACAGCGCTTCATCTATGTGGCCGAGGGCGTGGTGGACATGTACAAGACGGCCTATGACGAGGGAAATGCCCATGATCGTGTGGCCATTGTCAAGGGACGTCGCCTGCTGAGTCCGCGCCGGGGCGACACATTGGGCATCAAGGTGATGGGAGGCCCTGTACAGCCCATCCAGCTGGACATTGCCAAGAACACGGTATTCCTGCTCAACGAGGACGTGCTGGCCTGTTACTCCTTCACGATGGAAGGTACTGCCTACATCAACGACCGTCCTCAGTATGTCCTGCGTCTCGTACCCGAGACCTCGCTCTCTCCCGTGGCGCTCTACCGTGGGCTTCTGTATATCGACCAGGAACTGCTGGCATTCACTCGGGCCGAACTGTCGCTCGACATGAGCGACCGCGAGAAAGCCACGCGATACATGCTGGTACGCAAGCCCGTGGGAGTGCAGTTCAAGCCCAAGGAACTCTCGTGCCTTATTGACTATCGTACAGAGAACGGCACCACGTACCTCAGCTATATCCGTAACATATTCCGTTTCGACTGTGACTGGAAGCGAAGGCTCTTTTCCACCACGTTTACGGCATCCTGCGAGATGGTGGTGACCGACCGGTCGCAGAATCGTGCACATCCGCTCTCGGGGCGTATCTCGTTCGACTCGCGCGACCGCTTCTTCGACCGTGTGCAGTTTTTCGAGGACCCTGCGTTCTGGGAGGACTACAATATCATCGAACCCACCGAGACGCTCGACAAGGCCATCGACAAGCTGCTGAAGCAGGCCAAACGATAGCCCCGCGTCAGCGCTTGCCCTTCCGTGTGCCTTTCGTCCTTCCGCTTTTGCCCCCCTTGCTGCCCGCTGTGGGCGGTATGACGGAGGGGGTGCCGCCAGTCGAGGTGGGCTCGAGCAAAGCCTTGCCCGCCGAGAGGTCGGGCAGTCCGGGAGTCGGTTGCAAGGTTTTGGGAGTGCCGTCCTCATTGTCCTCAAGTGAATAGGCTAATCCGTCGGGGGAAAGCTTCCATCCGATGGGAACGTACTCTTTGCCTTGCTTTACCAGAAAACCGTCGGCTGTGTGGAACACGATGAAGTCGGATGTCGGTGGCACCACTTCGCGCCCCGCCACGTCGCAGGCACCATAGAAATGGCGCTTGCGAACTTGGAAGAAGCCCGTGTAGCCGCCTTCGAACTTAAACTCCACAGATGTGTAGCCGCGCTCCAAGGGGATGATGGTGTTGCCATAGGCGTCTTGGGCACCCATCGCGCCGTTCCTCGATTTCAGGCTGTACCACTGGAAGCCGCCGCCTTCAGTACGCAGGGTGCGTTTGATGCCGGGTTGTGTGCCTGTGCCTGGCAGGTATTCCTGCTGGTTGGTGGGTGGCATGACGAACTTGTTGTTGGGCATTGTCTGAGGCAGATTGCCGTTGACCTGTGCCCAGCCCGTCGCACAGCATGCTATCCCGGCTATTGCCGGGAGCATGCGTCTAAGGATTAGCATTGTCTTCATGTGTGGTTTGTTTAGGTGATTAAGGTGTTTGTGTTTCGGCTTACCTCGTGGCGGCGCAGATTCCGCGGAAGTAGCCTACGCTCTCGGCGATACCATTGAATGGCGTCTTCATGTCCTTTTCGTATTCGAGACTGACAGAGCCTGTGTACTTCACCTTACGCATGATGCGAACGTACTGGGCAAAGTCGATGACGCCGCGTCCCACTTCGACAGAGTGGTTGGCTTTCGTATTGCCGGTGACATCCTTCATGTGCATGTCGAAGACGCGCGTGTGGTATTTCTTCAGGTCGCGCAGTGAGTCGCTGCCGTAGCGCAGGTTGTGACCGATGTCCAGGCACATGCCCATACGCGGATCGCGGTCTTTGACATTGTTCCAGATGTCTGTGGCATCAGGGTAGAGGGGCATGTCGGGGCCGTGCAGGTGAATGGCCAGGCGGATGTCGTATTGCTTTACTACCTTTTCCGTATAGTCGAGCAGTTCGTAATTGGGAACGCCTACCAATAGGTTCACGCCCACTCGCTTGGCATATGCGAATGCCCGATCCACCTCTGCTTCCGACTTCATATAGATGGGACCTACACCATATCCAATGACATTTGCTTTGGCGAGCTTGGCCTTGAAGGCTGCTATCTGCTCCTCGTTGCTGTCAAGCGGCAGGTGGAAGTCCTTGATGCACAGGTAGTGTACATTGAGTTTCTGCATGAAGTCCAGTGTCTGGTCGATGTCGAAGTGGCGGAAGGTGAAGCCTGCCATTCCCAGGTGGAATGGCTCTTCCTTGGCATCGGGCTTGATGGTGGAGTTCTTGTCGGCAGGAATATCGCCGGGTGCCGGCATAGCTTGCATTGTTTTTGGCATGCTCAACACGGCTGCGCCGGCCATGCTTGCCTTGAGAAAATCTCTTCTTTTCATACTGGTGAAGTTAGTTATTAATGACTTTGTTCTTTTCGATTCTATGCCCCTCGGTCATTCGGCCATGATGTCGGCCATGTTCTTGCGGTGTTTCTCCGAAGGCTGGTCGGCAGCATAACCGAGCGGCACCAGTGCGATTGGCTCGTAGCCCTCGGGCAGGGGAAATGTCTGGCTGAACAGCGGTGCGTCGAAGTTGCACACCCAGCAGCTGCCCAGACCCTGCTCGGCTGCAGCCAACACGAGATGCTCGATGGCAATGGCCAGGTCGATGTCGGCGTGGTTCTTGCCGTCCGAGGGACGTACCCATGCATTCTGGCGGTCGGCCAGACATACGACGATGACGGGAGCGTTGCGTATCCATTCACGCGCGTACGCGTTATATATAAGGTCGAGCCGAGGCTGATCCTTTATCACTATGAAGCGCCATGGTTGGCGGTTCACAGCACTGGGAGCCAGCCGAACGCACTCCATGATGTAGCGTAACTTCTCTTCTTCGATGGGTCGGTCTGTGTAGTTACGGCAACTGTAGCGTGCTGTGCAAAGTTCCTTGAACATAGTCGTTGGCTGTCTTTTTGTATTACAGGGGTCTTTATTGTATTTTCTTGCAAAGTTCGCATATTTTTTTTTAGGTTGCAAATAATCAGTGCAAAATCCTTCGTTCAATGCAAAAAAAGTAATAGCGAAGGGGCGTACTGCCACTTTTCATGCTTAGAAACGCACCACCTGAGTGCAATAATTGACGATGGCGGGACGGTGTGTGATGCAGATGACCGTCTGGCGCGTGCGGTTGTGTAGGCCGAGGTTTTGCAGCAGAAGCTGCTCCGTATCGGGGTCGAGTGCGCTGGTGGCCTCGTCGAGTAGTAGGATGTTGCCTTTGCGCAAGAGGGCCCGGGCGATGGCGATGCGCTGGGCCTGTCCTTCGCTGAGCCCTGTTCCCAATTCTCCGCAGCGTGTGTCCAGCCCGTCGGGAAGTTCGCTTACAAAGTCGGCACAGGCTGTATGGAGGGCTTCCCACATCTGTTCTTCGCTTGCATCGGGGTTACCCAGGAGCAAGTTGTCGCGTAGGGTGCCGCTCAGCAGTGTGTTGCCTTGTGGCACATAAACCATGTTGCATCGCGTCAGCGGCGATGCCGTGATTTCCTCGCCTTCGTGTGTGTACAGGCTGACTGTGCCTTGCTGCGGTCGAAGCAAAGCGAGGATTAGGCGTACGAGAGTGGTCTTTCCCGATCCCGTCTCACCTAGGATGGCCGTGGTGCTGCCCGGCGGAAAATCGCACGAGAAGTGTTGCAGCACTGTATGGTCTGCTGTGTAGGCGAAGGAGACATCCTGGAGGCGGATTCCTGCCGTGTGTGTGAGGAGGATCGGGTCACCGCTTTCTTCGGGAGGGCTTTGCTGTAGTTCCATGAGACGCTCGCTGGCCGTGAGACTGCTGACGAGGATGGGAATATAGCGTGTGAGTTCGCGGAACGGCCCCTGTATCTGTCCCACCAACTGGATGAAGGCAATCATCATACCATAGGTGAGCGTTCCCTCGTGCAGCCGGCTGGCGCCCCACAGGAACGTAACCAGATATCCGGTACCGAATCCCACGTTGAGCAGCAGTGCCGACGTGCTGCTGAACAGCGTCCGCCAGCGTATCTGGTGACGCAGCGTCTGCTGCACCGAGTCCAGCCGCTCCACCATGGTGTCACATTGTTCCAGTGTCTTAAGTACTACCCGATGCTGCACACTCTCCTGCAGGATGCTTTGGATGCGGCTGTCGGTGGAGCGAATGTCACGGGTGATGGCACGCATCTTGCGTACGTACAGCTTGCTCAGGACGATGAAGACCGGTGCGATGCACACCATGATGCATGCCAGCGTGGCATCCATCGAATATAGGAAGAAGAAGGCACCCACAAGCCGTACCAGCACACCCAGTAGCGAGGGGAAGGTCTCGGTGATGGTGCTGGTGACGTCCCGCACGTCACGCTCCAGCCGGTTCAGCACGTCGCCGCTGTGCCAGGCTTCCATTCCATTCCACTGGCTCTGCATCAGATTCCGGAAGAGACGCAGCTGCATCAAGTTTTGGGAACGCACACCCAGGATTGCTGCCACCCATCGGTGGGCAAAGCCCAGCATAATCTGTCCGCACATGATGGCCACCAACAAGACAGCCGCCCAACGGAATGAGGTGGTGTCGCTGTGTCCCGTGGCCAGGTCGATAACTTGCTTCGTGGCAATGATGAATGCAAAGTCGAGTCCCACAGAGATAACGCCCATCATGGCGTTAATCAATGTCTGGAGGCGAAGTCCTCGGGAACTATGCCATAGCCAGCGTAGGAGGGTTGCTGAGGGAGCTCTCATTCTGGTGTCTGATTCTGTGCTGTGGATGTTTCGCTTCGCAGGTCGTTGCCCCACATCAGTTTGGAACGTAGGGTGTGGAAGAACGATCCGTCGGAGCGTCGCAGTACTTGGATGTCGTAGGGGGCACGGCAAATGTGGAGCTGTATTCCCTCCTGGCAGGCCTCGCTGCGCCCGTCGATAGCCACGAGGAAATGGTGGTTTCGGCTCTCCACGCTCAGTGTCACGTGTTGGTTGTCACATATCATGAGTGGCCTGACGTTCAGGCTGTGCGGGGCCACGGGGACCAGTCCCAGTGCGCCGCTCCCTGGCGACATGATGGGGCCACCCACGCTGAGGGCGTAGCCCGTGCTGCCTGTGGGGGTGTTGATAATCAGTCCGTCGGCCTGGTATGTCGTGAGGTATTCGCCGTCGATCTCCACTCGTATGCTTATCATGCTGCTGTTGTCGCGCTTCAGGACTGCCACCTCGTTCAGGGCATACGGATGGCCGGCTGGCGTGCCTTGCGAGTATTCTACGCGCAGCACACTGCGCTTTTCTGTGTGTATCTCGCCGTTGTATATCTGATTGATGACGGTTTCGATGTCCTGTGAGGTGAAGTCGGAGAGGAAGCCCAGTCGTCCCATGTTGATTCCGAGGATGGGGATCTCCTTATCGCCCACGCGTCGTGCTGCTTCGAGGAATGTTCCGTCGCCGCCCATGCTGATGGCCACATCGGCACAGAAGTCAGCTCCCTCGGGAATCGTTGTCACATGATTCAGCGGCAAGCTCCCGTCCTGAGACAGATAGTCGTGGAAGTGCTGGTCCATGAGCACCTCGGCTCCCCGTGCCTCGAGACATGCCAGAAGACATGCCACTGAGGCCGACTTGCGAGGCTGGTAAACGTTCCCGAAAAGGGCAAAACTGAGTGGACGTTTCATAATTTTATGCCGGATTAGGTGGCAAAGTTAAGTATTTTTTCTAACTTTGCAACGTTGTTTCATCGTAAAAAAACTATTTCCTATGATTTATCTCTTTCTTGCCACAGGTTTCGAGGACATTGAGGCGATGGCCCCAGTGGATATTCTGCGTCGTGCTGGCCTGCGTGTAGAGACAGTCTCCATCACCGGAGAGCGTGTAGTAACCAGTGCCCATGGTGTGGGTGTGGCGGCCGACCGTCTGCTCAGCGAAATTCATTTCGAGGACGCCGAGCTGCTGATTCTTCCCGGCGGCATGCCCGGTGCCAGCAATCTCGACGCTTGCGAACCGCTGCGCCAGGGTATCCTGCGCCATCACGCAGCAGGTCGCCGTCTGGCTGCTATCTGTGCGGCTCCGCTGGTGTATGGTCATCTGGGCCTGCTCGATGGCGTGCGTGCCACCTGCTATCCCGGTTTCGAGAGCGAACTGCATGGTGCGGTCTGCACCTCCGCTCTTGTGGAACAGGACGGCCAGTTCATCACCGCGAAGGGTCCCGGTGCAGCGATGGAGTTCGGATACACGCTGGCAGCGCTCTATGTGGGCGAAGCCGTGAACGAGCTGCGCCGTGGCATGATCTATGCAGAATTGCTGGGCGAATGACGCGATATATTATTATAGTAGCGGGCGGGAAGGGTCTCAGGATGGGAGGCGAGATACCCAAGCAGTTTCGCCTCATTGCCGGACGTCCGGTGCTGATGCGCACGGTCGAGGCTTTTCTGGCAGCCTATTCCGACATCCATGTCGTGCTTGTCCTGCCACATGATCAGCAAGCTTATTGGGCTGCTCTCTGCCAGGACTACGCCTTCCGGGCGCCGATGACCATTGCCGACGGTGGTGCCACCCGCTTCCATTCCGTGCAGAACGGGCTGGCCCTAATACCTGACGAAGACGAGTGCATCGTGGGCGTACACGACGGGGTGCGTCCCTTTGTGAGTCCCGAGGTCATCCGCCGCTGCTACGAGAATGCTTGGACGCAGGGAGCCACGGTACCTGTGGTACCTGTGGTCGAGACGGTGCGCCAACTCCTGCCCGACGGGTCGAGTCGGAGTGTCGATCGTGATGAGTACCGCCTCGTGCAGACGCCGCAGACTTTCCCGCTGTCTATGCTGCGGCGAGCTTACGCCCAGCCCTACGTCCCCGCCTTTACGGATGATGCCTCGGTGGTGCAGTCGCTGGGGCTGCCCGTGTATCTCGTTGAGGGTAACCGACAGAATATCAAGCTGACCACTCCCGAAGATCTCATGCTGGCCGAGGCAATATGCAAGACCTGAAACACACGGATATCACCTATCTGCCGGGTATTGGTCCGGCACGGGCAAAGGTGCTGCGCGAGGAACTGAACATCCATACGTGGCACGACCTCCTGTACTATTTCCCTTTCAAACATATCGACCGCAGCAGACTCTACAAGATAAGCGAGCTCTCGACGGACATGCCTTTTGTTCAGGTGCGCGGTCAGTTCCTCAGTTTCGAGGAGATGGGTGTGGGCCGCAAGCGGCATCTGGTGGGCCATTTCACGGACGGTGAGATGGTCATGGACCTGGTCTGGTTTGCCCGCTTCCAGTATATAACCCGGAGCATTAAACTTCATACAGACTACATTATCTTCGGGCGTCCCGCGATGTTCAACGGACGTATCAACATCTCCCACCCCGACGTGGACCCGGCCGACACGCTCCTGCTGAGCAAGATGCGCATGCAGCCGTATTATTCCCTGACGGAGAAAATGCGCAGGACAGGCTTCTCCTCGCGTACCATCGAGCACTTCACCAGCAACCTCTTCCAGCACTTACGTGAGCCGATACCCGAGACACTGCCGCAGTACATCTGCGACCGCCTACATCTGATGCCGTTGGATACCGCACTGCGCTGTGCTCATTATCCCTCGACGGCCGACGAACTGTCCCATGCCACCATGAGGCTCAAGTTCGAGGAGCTTTTCTATATCCAGCTCTCCATTATCCGCTATACACGTGAACGTTCACAGCGCACCCGCGGGCATGTCTTCGCGCTGGTGGGCAATCTGTTCAATACCTTTTACCGTGACTATCTGCCCTTCCCCTTGACGAATGCCCAGAAGCGTGTCATCAAGGAGATGCGCATCGACATGGGCAGCGGTCTTCAGATGAACCGCCTGCTTCAAGGCGACGTGGGCAGCGGCAAGACACTCGTGGCGCTGATGACGATGCTCATCGCGCTTGACAACGGTTTCCAGACCTGCATCATGGCCCCCACGGAGATCCTGGCCGAGCAGCACCTGGCCACCTTCACTTCTTTCCTGCGTGACATGCCAGTGCGTGTGGAACTGCTCACAAGCACGGTGAAGGGCAAGCGCCGAAAGTCGGTGTTCGAGGGGCTGAAGTCGGGCGAGGTGAACATCCTCATCGGTACGCATGCTGTCATAGAGGACAATGTCGAGTTCCGCAATCTGGGCTACGTCGTTATCGACGAACAACATCGCTTCGGCGTGGCACAGCGTGCCCGGCTGTGGAGAAAGAACGCCGTTCCTCCCCATGTGCTGGTGATGACCGCCACGCCCATCCCTCGCACGCTGGCCATGACACTTTATGGCGACCTTAGCGTCTCCGTCATCGACGAACTGCCGCCCGGACGCAAGCCGGTGAAGACCATCCACCTCTATAACAATCGCCCCGACGACCTCTATCGTGGCATGCTGCGCGAGATCGAGGATGGACGTCAGGTCTATGTGGTCTATCCGCTGGTAAAGGAAAGCATGAAGATTGACCTGCAGAACGTAGAGGACGGATTCCGATACTTCCAGGAGCTGTTCCCCCAATATAAGGTGGGCATGGTGCACGGGCAGATGAAGCCCGCCGTCAAGGATGCCGAGATGCAACGCTTCGTGAGCGGCGAGACGCAGATACTGGTAGCCACTACGGTTATCGAGGTGGGCGTGAATGTCCCCAACGCCTCGGTGATGGTGATTCAGGACGCTCAGCGCTTCGGTCTCTCGCAGCTCCATCAACTGCGCGGACGTGTGGGACGCGGTGCCGACCAGTCTTACTGCATCTTGGTCACGGGCTTCGAACTGGCTCGCGACACACGTCGCCGTATCCAGATAATGACCGAGACGAACGACGGCTTCGAGATTGCCGAGGAGGATCTCAAACTTCGAGGTCCCGGCGATCTCGAGGGAACCCAGCAGAGCGGCATTGCCTTCGACCTCCATCTGGCCAATCTGGCGCGGGACGGACAGTTGGTACAGCTGGCCCGCGACACGGCCACCTACGTCCTGGACAACGACCCGGAACAGAACCTTCCCGTGAACCGCCTGCTTTGGCAACAGCTGAACGAACTATCACAGGGGCGCGAGAACTGGAGCGTGATATCTTAGCTTTAATTCATAATACACAATTCACAATTCATAATAAGGGTTTATCCTGCACATGATGAGACTCAATAACATACTGCGCAAGACGCTGCTCCTGGCTACGTCGTTGCTGCCATCCCTGGACGCAAGTGCCGAGACGTGGATACGTATCAACCAGCTGGGCTATCTGCCCAGGCAGACCAAGGTGGCGGTCCTCATGAGCGAGGAGGCGCAGCGCCTGAAGGAATTTCGTTTGGTGGACGCCTTCACCGGCGAGACCGCCCTTCGCTCGAAGGCTGTCACGATGACGGGGCCGATGGGACGGATGCAGACGACGGCCCGCCTCGACTTTAGCCGCCTGCGCCGCGAAGGTACCTATTATATAGAGGCAGGTGCAGGTCGGTCGGCTCACTTTGCCGTCTCCAACGCGGTGTACGACGGTGCGGCCGACTTTGTCCTGAACTATATGCGTCAGCAGCGATGCGGATGGAACCCCATGATTCGCGATGCCTGTCATCAGAAGGACGGCTTCATCCTGGGTCACCCCACCAAGGACAGTACCTTCATCGACGTGCGCGGCGGTTGGCACGATGCCACGGACTGCCTGCAATATACCACCACCTCGGCCAACGCCACCTATCAGATGATGCTCGCCTGGGAGCGGAATCCCGGCGCTTTTGCCGACCGCTATGGGGCCAATGGCCTGCCTGGCAAAAACGGCGTGCCCGATATCGTGGACGAGATAGCCTGGGGCATGCAGTGGCTCTGCCGCATGAACCCGGCGCCGGGCGAGATGTACAACCAGATAGCCGACGACCGTGACCATGTAGGCATGCGCCTGCCCAATGCCGGGCGGGCCGATTACGGACGCGGTCCCGGCAATGGTCGTCCCGTCTACTTCTGTTCGGGAAAGCCGCAGCAACAGGGAAAGGGCGTGAACCACACCACGGGCGTGGCCAGCACGGCAGGCAAGTTTGCCAGCTGCTTTGCATTGGGCTCGCGCGTCCTTGCCCCATACTATCCAGAGCTGGCACGCGAGGTGGGGGAGAAGGCTGCTGCCGCCTTCCGCCAGGGCGAACTGCAACCCGGATGCTGCCAGACAGCCTCCGTGCGCTCACCTTACATCTACGAGGAATCCAACTGGGTGGATGACATGGAACTGGGCGCTGCCGAGCTCTTCCGGCAGACGGGCGAGGCTGCCTATTACGATGCGGCCATCCGCTATGGGCGCGAGGAGCCTGTCACGCCCTGGATGGGTGCCGACACGGCACGCCATTATCAGTGGTACCCCTTTATGAACGTCGGGCATTATCGTATGGCATCCATCAGCAGCGGACGCGACCGCAAGCAGTTTCTGCGCTTCATGCGTCGGGGGCTCGAGGCTGTGTGGCAGCGGGCACAGACATCGCCTTTCCGAAACGGCATCCCTTCCATCTGGTGTTCCAACAACCTCACGACGGCCATGCTCTCGCAGTGCATCCTGTATCGCCAGCTGACGGGTGACCACCGCTATGACGAAATGGAGGCGTCGCTGCGCGACTGGCTTCTGGGCTGCAACCCTTGGGGGACGAGTATGATTGTCGAGCTGCCGCTTGGAGGCACCTTCCCGCGCCAGGCACATTCGCAGTGGGTGCGGTTGGGCATGGGACAATGTACCGGAGGACTTGTCGACGGCCCAGTCTATTCCACCATCTTCAATTCTCTCTGGGGCGTGTCGCTCTCCGACGGCGATGCCTACGAACGCTTCCAGCCCGGCCGGATGGTGTACCACGACTGTACCACCGATTATTCCACCAACGAACCTACGATGGACGGCACGGCCTGCCTCACCTTTCCTCTCTCTACCTATGCCGAGGAGGGACGCATGGCTTCCCGGCGGGCTGTGGACCGCAACGTGTACTCGCAGGGCGGCATCGTGCAGGGCGACCCGTCGCGCAAGCGTATCTGCCTCGTCTTCACTGCGGCCGACCGTGCCGACGGTGCCGATACCATCATCTCTACGCTCAAGGAGAAAGGCATCCGCGGTGGCTTCTTCTTCACCGGGAAGTTCTATGAGACGTTTCCCGACGTCGTCCGTCGTCTCGTGGCCGACGGGCACTATGTGGGCAGCCACGGCTACGCCCATCTGCTCTATTTCCCATGGGGCGAGCCCCAGAACATGAGTGTCACGCAGGACGAATTCGACGTCGATATGCTGAAGTGCTACGCCCTGATGCGCCAGTTCGGCATCGAACGTGAGCAGACGCCTTACTTCATCCCGCCCTACGAGCACTACAACAGCCTCGTCTCCTCGTGGGCGCGCCTGCTGGGCCTGCAGGTGATCAACTACACTTCGGGCACGGCCAGCAACGGCGACTACACCATCCCTTCGATGAAGAACTACTATTCGAGCGACTCCATCTACCATCGCATCATGCGCTACGAGGAGGAGCATACGCTCAACGGGCACTTCATGCTCCTGCATCTGGGCACCCATCCCGAACGCACCGACAAGTTCTACCTGCGCCTGCCACAGCTTATCGACGACCTGCGCCGCCGCGGCTACGAGTTCGTCAGCCTGCGGGAGATGATCGAGCAATGAGCCGCACGTCATGCCGCCTCCGTCGCATGAAGGGTGTATGGCGTGGGATTATTCTTTACACTTTGCTTCGCATAGATTGAGGCAAAGTGTAGCATCGTCCGATGCAACGTGCTCCTCCGTCCGATGCAACGTGCTCTTCCGACCGATGCAACGTGTTCCTCCGGCCCGAAAATAATGCGAGAATCGCGTAAATGCGAGGTGATGACCATTCGCTCTGAATTTTTCGAATTTTGGTGAATGCTGATTCTCAGGACGTTGCCTTGTGTCAGCCAGGCGCGAAAGGCGTTTTTGGCCCCGAAAAACGGCATTTTGGGGCCTTTTGAGGCATGCCTTATTTTGGGCCGGACGACAGACGAATTTCCGAAATTCGAACAACGAAGAGGTCGGGCGTTCCCTTTCCGTCCATCCAGGGAAAGACTTTTTTCGTCTCCGTATGGGATATTTTAGGTGCAGGACTTGTGTGTCTGAAAAGAAATAACTATATTTGTTCTCAAATTGCGTGAAATGAAGATATAAATGTATAAATGATTAACTAAACTTAGTACAAAAGCATGAAAAGACTGCTTACAAGTATCGGAATCCTTTCCGTGACGTTGGCCCTTTGGGCACAACATGATGAGAGAGAACTGGCCGACCCCGTTCCCTGTAACAAGGAAGCGTGGCAGTCGGTGAAGAATGTCACGCTGGCATGGGGAAGCATTGACGTGCGCTACTCGCGTAGCGAAGTACCCGTGTTGACCCCGGTGAAGCGAATGAGCGTACATGGATGGCGTGGCGAGCGGCTGAACGTACAGGCTGTGCTGACCACCCCCAAGGCTATCAAGCAGGTGAAGCTTGACATGAGCGACCTCAAGAGTGGGCGCAACCTGATTCCGGCCAGCTCTGTGAACAAGTACTTTGTATGTTATACGCTCTCCGATAAGGACTCGGAGCGCAAGGACTCCATCCTGGTGGCCGACCGCCTGTCGTCCGTCGCTTCGATGGCTGTGGAGGCCCAGAGCGTGCGCCCCATCTGGCTCGACATCCGCATTCCGCAGGATGCCGCCCCCGGCACGTATCGCGGCCAGCTCAGCGTGGACTGTGATGGTCAGAAGCTGTCGCTGCCCCTCGAGGTGAGCGTTTCGCACCGTGTGCTGCCTGCTCCCAGCGAGTGGGCCTTCCACCTGGACTTGTGGCAGAACCCCTATGCCGTGGCTCGTTATTATAATGTGCCGCTGTGGAGCAAGGAGCATTTCGACCTGATGCGTCCTGTGATGCGCCGGTATGCCGAGGCTGGTGGCAAGGTGATCACCTGCTCCATCATTCAGCGCCCCTGGAACGGCCAGACGGAAGATCCTTTCGAAAGCATGATTGCGAAGATGAAGACGCTCGATGGCCAGTGGGTCTATGACTACACGGTGTTCGACCGCTGGGTCCAGTTCATGATGGACTGTGGCGTCACGAAGCAGATCGACTGCTACACGCTGGTGCCCTGGCACTATAAGTTCGATTATTTCGACTTGGCCACAAACTCGGTGAAATACGTGGAGTGCAAGCCCGGCGAGAAGGGCTACGAGGATTTCATCCTGCCGTTCCTGCGCGACTTTGCGGCCCATCTGAAGCAGAAAGGATGGTTCAGCCGCACCTGCATTGCTATGGACGAGCGCCCGATGGATCAGATGAAGTCGGCCTACGAGGTCGTTCAGCGTGCCGATCCCGGTTACCGCATCGAGGGAGCATTCAATTATTTCCCCGAGTTCACGTCTCACGTTCATGACGCCAGCGTGGGCTACGGTTTCGACCTGCTGGACGAGAAGATTCTCGAGGCACGCCGTCAGAAGGGCGACCCCGTGACGTTCTACACTTGCTGTGGCCCGGCTCGCCCCAATACGTTCACCTTCTCGCCTCCTGGCGAGTCGGCCTATCTGGGATGGCATGCGATGGCTGCCGGATACAATGGCTACCTGCGCTGGGCATGGAACAGCTGGGTGAAGGCTCCGTGCCAGGATGCCCGCTTCCGCACATGGCCCAGCGGCGATTGCTTCCTCGTGTATCCCAGCGAGAGCAGCATACGTTTGGAGCGTCTGGTGCAGGGCATCCAGGACTTTGAGAAGGTGCGCATCCTGCGTGGCGAACTGCAGGGCAAGAAACTGGAACAGCTGAACAAGGCCGTAGAGACCTTCCGCTCCAACAAGTTCACGGAGCAGGACGATGCCGGACGTATGGTGCGCGAGGCCGAGGCTGTGCTTCGCGCTGTGGAATAAGAAAATGTAAGATGCTCCTCCCTCTCCCAATACACAATGCGAGGGGGAGGAGATTGTATATAGATGAATAACGAAACGGAAATTATGAAATGTAAACTGAACGAACAGGACAGAGAACTGCTCCGCGAGAAAGGAATCAGCGAGGAGCAACTGGAGGCACAGCTGAAATGCTTCGCCACGGGCTTTCCCTACCTTCGCCTGCACGCTGCTGCCGGTGTGGGAAACGGCATCCTTCGCCTGACAGACGAGGACGCCGACCGCTATGTCGGGCTGTGGAACGAATATAAGACACAGCCCCATCGCATTACCAAATTTGTGCCTGCCAGCGGGGCAGCCAGCCGCATGTTCAAGGACCTCTTTGCGTTCCTTGATGCCGACTACGCGGAACCGTCCACTGACTTTGAGAAAACCTTCTTTGCCCGCATTCACGACTTTGCGTTCTACGACGCTCTGAACGATGCCTGCGAGCTGAACGAGGGCATGGGCGTGGATGCCTTGATCTCTCAGGGCAAGTATAAGGAGGTGGTGGCACAACTGCTGGGCGACGACGGCCTGGAGTATGGCAACCTGCCCAAGGGTCTCCTCCAGTTCCATGCCTATGCCGACGAGGCTCGCACTCCGCTCGAGGAGCACATGGTCGAGGCTGCGCTCTATGCCGCCAGTCAGGGCGTGGCACGCCTGCACTTCACCGTAAGCAGCCAGCATCGCGAGCTGTTCCAGGACCTTGTGGAGCGAGTGAAGGATGACTATGAGGCCCAGTATCATGTCACCTATGACATCACCATGAGCGAGCAGAAGCCCAGTACCGATACCGTGGCTGCCAACCCCGACGGCACGCCCTTCCGGCAGAAGGATGGCTCGCTGCTCTTTCGCCCGGGTGGTCACGGCGCTCTCATCGAGAACCTGAACGACCTGGACACCGACATTGTATTCATCAAGAATATCGACAATGTGGTACCCGATGCTCTGAAGGAGTCCACCGTACGCTGGAAACAGGTGTTGGCAGGCATTCTCGTTGACGTACAGCGCCAGGTGTTCGAACATCTGGCTCGCCTCTCGTCGGCTGACTGTACGCCCGCCGATGTGGAACAGGCTCTCGGCTTCCTCCAGGGCACACTCTGCTGCACACCGCCCGAAGGCTTTGGCAACCTGCCGACGGCTCAAAAGCGCGACTTCGTCATTGGCAAGCTGAACCGTCCTATCCGTGTCTGTGGTATGGTGCGCAACGAAGGCGAGCCTGGCGGCGGACCGTTCCTGGCCTATAACCCTGACGGAAGCATCTCCCTGCAAATCCTTGAGAGCACACAGATCAATGCTCAGGATCCCGAGGCTGTGGCCATGCTTCGGAAAAGCAGTCATTTCAATCCCGTAGATCTCGTCTGTGCCGTTCGTGACAGCAATGGAAAGCCGTTCTGCCTGCCTCGCTATGTCGATTCTCAGACAGGCTTTATCTCCTCGAAGAGCAAGGACGGACGTCCCCTGCAGGCGCTCGAACTTCCCGGACTATGGAACGGTGCCATGAGCGACTGGAATACATTGATGGTGGAGGTGCCTGCCTCGACGTTCAATCCTGTGAAGACCGTGAACGACCTCCTGCGACCCTCGCATCAGTAGGTGCCGCCCTGCCTCTCGTCCGATGACGAAGCGGTATGGTAATACGACGGCGTGCTGCATCTGTTTGTGCAGCACGCCGTCGCTTCTGTCAGGGTGAGGTGCCGTGTGGGGCACTGTCGCCCTTGCTTACTCTACGCAGATGCTGTAGAGGCATTGCCAGTTCTCCCGCGCGCGTACCTTATTAATATATGGGCGCTGGCTGAATTCTCCGGTGTAGCCTTCCGAGTCGCACAGCCCGCACCATGGTTCGATGCACACGAAGGGCGAACAGCCGTCCTCGGGGGCCCACATGGCGAGCACGGGCATGCGGAACTGAACGGAGAGCAGGGGACGTCGTGAGGCATCCAGCAGTTCTACCTGGCTGATGCGTCCGCGAATGTCGAGAATCGTGTCGCAGCGGAAGGTCTCGTTGGTCAGGGGCAGCAGGTGGTCGGTGAGGGGAAACAACTCTGTCTGTTCGGGGTGTGTATAGCCACGGGGCAGGGTAGGTGTGCTTACGAGTGTGTCCACCTCGGGGAATCGCAGATAGCCATGCACGGCATCGGCCGGGTTGAATGCGGGCAGCAGGAATGCGGGGTGTGCACCAATCAGGAAAGGCATCTCACGCTCGGCAGGGTTTTCCACTGTCCATGCTACGTCGAGTCGTGAGCCGCAGAGGGTGTAGGTGACGATGAGACGGAAGGGGAATGGGAAACTCTTCAGCGTCTCCGGCGTGTCGGTGACGGCGAGGCTGAGGCTTTCGGCCGTGCTCTGGATCAGGCTGAACTCCATGTCCTGGACAAAGCCATGCTTGCACAGGGGATATTGGGTGCCGTCCACTCGGATGATCCCCTCCCAGTTACCTCCCACGCAGGGAAACAGCAGTGGAGCATGGCGTTCCCAATAGCGCGAATCACCATGCCAGATAATCTGGCGTCCGTCGCTGGCATACATGCTTGTAATCTCGGCTCCACGGCTGCTTACCTGCAGTGCGAGGAAGTCATTCTTCAGTTCGTAGGTCATAGTTGGTGGTTTAATGTGTGAAGTTGTGTGGCTTAATATTGTATCTTTCCTTTTTCTGCTACAAAAGTAATGATAAATCTTGTATATAATGTGGAAAATGTTTACTTTTGCGTCAGCAAATAAGAAAAAAGCCTTAAACGATGAAAACAGACATTGAAATTGCACGTGAAACCCCGCTGAAACCAATCGGTGAGATTGCCGATATGCTGGGCATAGGTCGTGAAGTGATAGAACCGTATGGAAAGTATGTGGCCAAGGTGCCCGAGTCGCTCATTGACGAGCAGAAGGTGCGGGAGCACAAGCTGATTCTTGTCACGGCCATCACGCCCACGAAGGCCGGTATCGGTAAGACTACGGTGAGCGTGGGCCTGGCACTGGGCATGAACCGTATTGGAAAGAAAGCCGTGGTGGCGCTGCGCGAACCATCGCTGGGCCCGTGTTTCGGCATGAAAGGCGGCGCTGCCGGTGGCGGCTATGCCCAGGTGTTGCCGATGGACAAGATTAACCTGCACTTCACCGGCGACTTCCATGCCGTGACCACAGCTCACAACATGATTGCAGCCCTGATGGATAACTATATCTATCAGCACCGCGACGAGGGATTTGCCTTGAAGGAAGTGCTCTGGAAACGCGTGCTCGACGTGAACGACCGCAACCTGCGTTATATCGTGACCGGACTGGGTGCCAAGTCCAACGGGGTGACGATGGAGAGTGGCTTCGACATCACGCCTGCCAGTGAGATTATGGCTATTCTATGCCTGGCTCAGGACGAGGCCGACCTGCGCCGCCGCATCGACAATATCCTGCTGGGTACCACGATGGACGGGCGTCCCTTCCGTGTGAAGGATATGGGTGTTACGGGGGCCATCTGTGTGCTGCTTCAGGATGCTCTGCATCCGAATCTGGTGCAGACCACCGAGAACACGCCTGCTATCGTACATGGCGGACCGTTTGCCAACATCGCTCATGGCTGCAACAGTGTGTTGGCCACACGTCTGGCACTCACCTTTGGCGATTACGTCATCACGGAGGCCGGCTTCGGTGCCGACTTGGGTGCTGAGAAGTTCTATGATATCAAGTGCCGCAAGAGTGGTCTTCAGCCGGCGCTCACCGTGCTGGTGGCTACCACTCAAGGCCTGAAGATGCACGGCGGCGTGCCGGTGGAAAAGATAAAGGAGCCCAATGCCGACGGACTGCGCGAGGGAATGAAGAACCTCGACAAGCATATCAGCAACCTGCAGGGCTATGGACAGACGGTAGTGGTCTGCTTCAACCGCTTTGCTACGGATACCGACGAGGAAATCAACCTCTGCCGTCAGCATTGTGCCGAGATGGGCGTGGGATTTGCCGTGAACAATGCTTTCAACGAAGGTGGGTCGGGAGCCGAGGAACTGGCACGCCTTGTGGTGCAGACGATTGACGAGAAACCCAGCAAGCCGCTCTCTCTGGCCTATGCCGATGACGAAAGTGTCGAGGCAAAGGCTGAAGCAGTGGCTCGCAAGGTGTATGGTGCCGACGGCGTCACATTCTCACCCGTGGCCCGTAAGATGATTCAGAAGATTGAGGAGATGGGCATTGCACATTATCCCATTTGCATTGCCAAGACACAATACTCGTTCAGTGCAGACCAGAAAGCCTATGGTGTGCCTACAGGGTTTACCATCAACGTGCGCGATATCGTCATCAACTGTGGTGCAGAGATGCTGGTGCTCATTGCCGGCGACATCATGCGAATGCCTGGATTGCCCAAGAGTCCGCAGGCCGAACGCATCGACTTGGTCAACGGCGAAATAGTGGGACTCTCCTGACAGGGTGAGGTGACAGACTGAATCGCACTACATAAGATACTCCTGGGCGAAGCGGACAACATACTGCTTCAGCTCGGGAGTTTCTATTTGAATGCAGTCGGCCAGTCCCATGACGAAGCGTCCGATGCCCAGATAGTTGCTCACACGTCCGTCATAAAGCCACTCCTCGTCGCCGATGGCGCGTATGTCGGCTTCCGTCATCGGATATTCTTCCACCATGAGGTCGCGGGCGCGGCGGTTCAAGCGCAACCGGGCGGGCAACGTACTTCCGTCCATACTGATAATGCGGAATGCATCGGTGGTTCCTTTGCGGTGGCGGATGCCGTAGAGCCATACACTCTCCAGAATTTCCACCGACTCGATTCGGCTCAGTTTGAAGAGTTTATTCTTACCCGTCGATATTTCGAATGCCCATACGTGCTTCGTGTCTTCGCTCAGGCTGAAGGGCTCCACCAGGCGGTCGGTCACCGAGCGGCTGCTGGGCGAAGAATAGTTGTGCAGCACTGCACGGTGCCTCCCTTTTATGGCCTCCATAATCTGCCGGGTCACCTTGTTCTTTTGCAGACGTATGATCTTCTCCTGCACTGTACGTGTGCCATAGATGGCAGCCAACTTGCTTTTCAGTTCAGCTTTCTGCTGTGTGTCGGTCTCGATGGCGTCAATGGCATTGTAGAGTGTCATTGCCTCCTCTTGGTTGAAATAGAGCAAGTCGGAGAGTTGCTTGTGCAGCAGGGTGTTCTGTGCCAAGCGCACATGCCGGTGGTTGGTCTGTATGACGAACCCTGCATGATTGAATGTCGTGATGTAGCGATACACGGTGCGACGGTCCACCTCGAGTATCTCTGCAAGGTCGTCCACGCTATACTTCCTGTTCGTCTGCATCAACAAGGTCAGCATATGCAGCGAACGTTCTTTTTTCGGCTGAGGCATCTTGTATTTTGAATAGGAGTTTTACAAGCGGTGTGAGGAGATGAACCATGAGGGGCAGACAGGTGGCCGTCAGGATAAAGAAATAGCGAAAGCCGTTCCAGTGGAAGGGGAGTGGATAGAGTTGTCGTTCCTGCAGCATGCGCAGTCCGTTCATGGTCTCCCTGTGGCTGTCCGTGTCACGCATCAATGTGATGATGTAGCACATGGCCATGATGTCGAGCCTCCTGCGCAGGGCGATGGCTTTCGAATTATCGACAGACAAATGCTGCAGTCTCTCAATCACACCGATAAAATCATTGAAGCGCTTTATAACGTGTTGCCTTTCCCGATTGTGTATGATGGAGTTGGGTTCCTGACGGTAGAAGTAGGCCGAGTAGTTCAGTGTGACGAGGCTGGCATCCAGGAGATGCAGGCGTGTGCTGAATTCTTCGTCTTCGTGGAAGATGTTCGGGGTGAAGCGTAACTTGTCCAGCAGAGTGCGTCGGATAATGTAGGAACAGGCACTGGGGTGAATGTCGTACCTCATCATAAAGTCCGTGGCTGTTCCTTTGTAGCAGAACGAATAGCCCTGTGCCAGAATGTCGGGCTGCGTCTCCTTCAGTACTTTCAGTATTTCAATGTACGGTCCGTAGTAGATGAAGTCATCGGAATCGACAAACGTCACATATCGCCCTGTGCTGTGTTCAATGCCTGTGTTGCGAGCTCCGCCACATCCCATGTTGGGCTGCCTCAGTGCATGGAAATGTGGATTGGCCTGTTCCTCCACATAGGATACAATATAGTCTTCCTTACTGCCGTCATCGATGAACCACACCTCGAACGGCAGGATGCTCCCTACGAACTCCAGGCTGTCCATACATTCCCGCAGTCTTTGCCGCGAGGTGTTATAGCATGGCACGATGATGCTCAGTTCAATGTCTGTCATGATGCGAAATATTTAAACCATATCGCCTTCAAGCGCTGTTTCCAGTGAAGGCCTGGTTGCACGATGAAATGCCATGGGATGTGCACTTCGCTTATGAAAGTCTGCGTGCCGCCAGCCCTATGATAACTCAATTGTGCGTTCAAGGCACGCAGGTGCAGCGCGGTGTTGTTCTTGTTCTGGGGCCAAAGCGCCAACGACGAAATGGCCTCTGCATAGTCGGTGAGATGGGCGAGGTCGGTCTGGCGGCTGATGCTTCCATTTCGTGCGCAGTAATAATATACACCCTGCCGTGTGCCCCGGATGCCGTTCGCACGTTGGAGTACAGAGGGAATCGTACGCAGGTCTTCGAAATACTTGCCCGGAGGGAAATCAATCCCATCCCAAAGTGTACGTCGATATACCTTATTCCATGCATACGAATGAGTGTAGCCCCCGTGTTCCATCCACTCGGCATACGTCAGCACCTTATCCTCTGGTTTCCACAGGCGGGGATGTTTCGTCAGGTGGTTCTCCATGACGGGATATTCTGCCACGTCAGTCTGTTGCATTGAGGCCAGTACGGTGGCAAGGGTTCCTTCCTGTAGGTAGTCGTCGGAATCGACGAACGTTACGTATTCTCCCTGTGAAGCCCGTAGTCCCGTGTTGCGTGCCATGCTCAGTCCCATGTTTGCTTCGTGGTTCAGCAGACGGAATTGTGGATGCGTTTCGCACCATTCGCTGCAGATTCCCCGACTGTTGTCATGGCTGGCGTCGTTCACGAGCAGCACTTCGTAGTCATCTAACCCCTGCTCCAGAATGCTCTGCAGACAGTGGCGCAGGTATTGCGCTACGTTATAGACGGGGATGATTATGCTCAGTGTTGGCTGCATGCAATGGCGTTGTCTTTACCTTATTATTTATTATAGAGTGCCTCGTATTGCCGTGCCACTTTCAGATGGTCGTGATGCCGGCGAACGTACTCCACGCTTTGTCGCTTCAGTGTAGGGATTCGCTCGGGGTGAAGCGCAAGTTGTCTCAGTTGTTCATAGACATTTTCCTCATCGGGTAGCACATTGATGATGGGGTGCAACTCCGTTTCCCTCAGTAAATCGTAGTGCTCGGGTTCCCCTCCGCCGACGAGGATGAGGCCGCGGCTCATGGCGTGAAGTCCGTTCATGGCCGGTGTGTAGCTGTACAGCTGGTCGAGCAATACGTCACTCTCATCCATCATCGTGCAATAGGTGGCAAAGGGGACGTTCTCTGCTATGCGTATTTCGATCCGGCCAGTGTGTTCCTTTGCTACTCGTTTCAGGGCGCGGAGCATGATATCAGTGCCCTTGTAGACATTTCTTTGCCGTTGGATTCCGATGAAGAACTTCACCTTCTCGGGTACCGCGGCCGATGGTTCCACCGTCTCGTTCATGCGGATGGGGAGGGGGATAAAGTGCGTTTTCTCGGGAAAATATGGGCGATAGCTGCAATCATACTCGTAGAGTCCGCTCACGATAGCGTCACACGTTTGGGCAATGTGTTGGTTGAAACGTTCCTTCTCGCTGTCTGTCCAATCGCGGATGAGAGCGTCGTTCTCAGGTGAATGGCGTACGGAAGCGCCCAGATTGAAGTCGGAATATCGGAACGTGTGGCCGTCCATCGCTGTCCGAACCCAATAGTGGTCCATGCCGAATGCACCCAGAATGATCTTGCCGTTCGCCTGTCGCAAGCGCTCGTAGAACGGTTCGATGCGCTCGACACGCAGATCCAGGAAAATGGGATTGATAATCTGCACAACGTCGAACCCTCGCAGGGTAGGGAAGATTTGGTGAATGTTCCAGAGATATCGCACCGTGTCCCACTTGCCAAGTGAGCGGCGGCGTAGGTCGATATCACGCGGATAATTCTTCCAGCCGTCACCGTCTGAAATCACGGTCACCGTGTGCCCCAGTGCACGGAGGCCCTCTGCCAATGTCCAGTGTACATTGCTGTATTCGCCCAATAACAGAATCTTCATGTTGTCATATTATGTCACAAATGTAGATATTTTCTGCGGAATGAGCAAATAATCCAAATAAAAAACTTATCTTTGCAAGCCAATTTTAACGGAGACCGTATGGAGAACGAAAAACCACAGACGACGAAAACCCCGGAAACTTCCTATAGCCATATCATGCGCTATACGGGAGTCTTTGGTGGCGTGCAGGGTCTGAAGACGTTCGTCTCCATGGTACGCAACAAGCTGACGACTCATCTGTTGGGCTCCGTAGGCTTTGGCTTAATCTCGGTTTATAACACCATTTCCGAGTTTATTGTCAGGTGTAGCAACTTCGGTCTCCCGCTGAATGCCACTCGGGTGACCAGCGAACTCTATGAGGCTGGCAGCCAGGAGGACATCTCCCATTTGGTATGTGTAATCCGCACGTGGGCACTTTGGACCGCAGTCTTTGCATCGCTTGTCTGCCTGTTGTTGTCTCCGTTGCTCAGCTATTTCTTCTTTGATTACGATTACAGCCGTTATGGAGAGGTCTTGCTCCTGATTCCCATTGTCTGCTCGCTGCTTGTGGCGGAAGCTGAATGTGCCATTCTCAAGGGTTTGCGGCGTCTTAAGCGTGTGGCTGCCATCGAGAGTATTTCGGCCTTTACTACGTTGCTCCTCACGGTGCCGTTCTATTTTCTGTGGGGCATCCATGGTGTCATTGTCGGTCTCATTGTGAGCACGCTGGCTGCATGTGCCGTACATCTGAGTTTCTCGGTCAGTGTGATTCCATATCGTGTAAAGCCGTTTAGCCGCCAGATATTTTTGGAAGGATTCCCCATGATACGCCGTGGCCTGCCATATGTGTTGGCGGGCATTGCCAATGCCGGTGCTGCAATGGTTGTCTTGGGCATTATCAAACACCACGGCATGCTGTCCAATGTGGGTTATTATAAGGCTGGCTTTGCCATCATGGCCGCCTTTGCTGGTTTTGTCTATACGTCGCTCGAGTCGGACTATTATCCTCGTCTTTCCTCCGTGAGCCATGATGCATCGCGCTTTAATCGTGTGGTAAATCAACAGGCTCAGGTCAGCATGATGCTTATCACTCCGTTTCTGATTCTGTTGTTGCTGGCCATGCCGTGGGTAATACGTCTTCTTTACGAACCGGACTTCCTGGTGCTACTCGGGATGATGTTCTGTGCCGCGTACTATGTTTTCCTGCGCTCCATGATGCTTCCTGTGGCTTATCTCTCGTTGGCCAAGGGTGATTCGATGGTCTATCTCATAATGGAGGTGCTTTCCGATATCGTATTGGTGGGTAGCATGTGGTATTTCTACACACGTTTTGGCATGATTGGTGCAGGTCTTTCACTGTCGCTCACAGCTCTCTACGACCTGGTGTGCAGTGTTTCGCTGTATGGAGTGTTGTATGGATGTCGGCTCACGCGTACGCTGTGGTTACAGGGAGCTACCCAGTGTGCCTGTCTTTCTTTGGCCGTTCTGGGCTGTTTCCAGAGTGATCCGTGGATAAAATACCCGCTCGTACTCCTTGCTCTCTTACTCTCGGGTGCTTGCTCTTGGCGCGTGCTGCGTGATAAAATACGGAAGAAGCCCGAGTATTATACTCAGGCTTCTTCGGGAGGTGCCTAGCAGATTCGAACTGCTGTAGACGGTTTTGCAGACCGTTGACTAAGCCACTCATCCAAGGCACCAAATGCGGTTTTGCGTTGCAAAGGTACAACATTTATTCGTTTCTGCAAGCGTTTTCCCGCTTTTTTTCATTCAAGGCTCCTTTTTTAATGTGGCAGGAGACTGCTTGAAGGTTGGTCGGGGTGACCCGACTCGAACGGGCGACCACCTGGTCCCAAACCAGGTGCGCTACCAACTGCGCTACACCCCGAAAGCTTCTGCCGCGAGCAAAAGCGGTGCAAAATTATTGCTTTTTCACGATATATGCAAGCGATTCGCGTATTTTTTCCTATTAGGCTCGTATTTCGTGAAAAAGGTAGCAAATAGTAATGTGTAATCCAATAAAACGTCGTACATTTGTAAGCAAAATTGGGAATTAACTTTGAAAACATAAATCTTATGACAATGAAAAAGTACAATTTCAATGCAGGACCATCCATTTTACCCAAGGAGGTGATGGAGGCTACAGCTGCTGCGTGTATCGAATTTGAAGGGAGCGGACTTTCCCTGATGGAGATTAGTCATCGTGCCAAGAACTTTCAGCCTGTAGTCGATGAGGCCGTAGCGCTTTTCAAGGAATTGCTCGACATTCCTGAAGGCTACAGTGTTATTTTCCTGGGTGGCGGAGCGAGCCTCGAGTTCTGCATGGTTCCCTATAACTTCTTGGAGAAGAAGGCTGCGTATCTGAACACAGGTGTCTGGGCTACGAAAGCCATGAAGGAGGCAAAACTCTTCGGCGAGGTGGTTGAGGTGGCATCAAGCAAGGACCGCAACTTTACTTATATCCCGCGTAACTTTGAAATTCCTACGGATGCCGACTATCTGCACATCACCAGCAACAATACCATCTATGGTACGGAATTGCTCGAGGATTTGGATTCTCCCATTCCAGTGATGGCCGACATGTCGAGCGATATCCTGTCGCGTCCCGTGGACGTGAGCAAGTATGGACTCATCTATGGCGGTGCCCAGAAGAATCTGAGCATGGCCGGCGTGACCTTTGTTATTGTCAAGGAAGACCTCTTGGGCCATGTCTCGCGTCCCATCCCCACAATGCTTGACTATCGCACCCATGTCAAGAAGGGTTCGATGTTCAATACACCGCCTACAGTACCTATTTACTGTGCACTGCAGAATCTGAAGTGGATCAAGAAGCAAGGTGGCGTGGAGGCCATGGAGCGTCGTGCCAAGGAGCGTGCCGAAATCGTATATGGCGAAATCGACCGCAACAAGCTTTTTGTCGGAACAGCCGAGGAGGGCAGCCGTTCGCGTATGAACATCACCTTCGTTCTCAAGGAAGAGTATCAAGACCTTCAGGACGAGTTCCTGGCCTTCGCTACGAGTAAGGGCATGGTGGGCATCAAGGGCCATCGCGATGTGGGTGGTTTCCGTGCCAGCTGTTACAACGCCATGAGCATCGAGGGCTGCCAGGCTCTCGTGGCTTGCATGAAGGAATTTGAAGCTCAGCACTAATATAATTGTATTTCAGACAGAAAAATCGATATGGCTAAAGTGTTAGTTGCCACAGAGAAGCCTTTCAGCAAGGTGGCTGTGGATGGGATTAAGGAGATTACCGATGCGGCTGGCTACGAACTGTCGCTGCTCGAGAAGTACACGGAGAAGAGTCAACTGCTGGCTGCAGTGGCCGACGCTGATGCGCTCATCATCCGTTCGGACAAGGTGGATGCTGAGGTGCTGGATGCTGCTCCGAAGCTGAAGATTGTGGTGCGTGCGGGTGCCGGTTATGACAATATCGATCTGGAGGCTGCCACGGCCCACAAGGTCGTAGCCATGAACACTCCTGGTCAGAACGCCAACAGTGTGGCTGAGCTGGTCTTCGGTCTCTTGGTCTTCGGTGTGCGAAACTTCTTCAATGGCACCAGCGGTACCGAACTGAAGGGCAAGCGACTGGGCATTTTGGCCTTCGGCAACGTAGGGCGCAACGTGGCTCGCGTGGCCAAGGGCTTCGACATGCAGGTGTCTGCCTATGACGCTTACTGTCCTGCCGATGTTATCGAGGCTGCAGGCGTGAAGGCTGCGAAGAGCCAGGAAGAGCTTTTCGATACATGCGACATCGTCTCGCTGCACATTCCGGCTACGGCTGAGACTCGCCAGAGCATCAACTACGACCTGGTGAAGCGCCTCAAGAAGGGTGGCATCCTGGTGAACACCGCCCGCAAGGAGGTCATCGACGAAGCAGGCCTGCTGCGCCTGATGGAGGAGCGTCCCGACCTCAAGTACCTCACGGACATCAAGCCGGACAGCGATGCCGAATTTGCAGCTCGGTGTGAGGGGCGTTATTTCGCTACACCGAAGAAGATGGGGGCTCAGACTGCCGAGGCCAACGTAAATGCCGGCCTGGCTGCAGCCCGTCAGATTGTGGACTTTATCGAAAAGGGTATCACCAAATTCCAAGTTAATAAGTAATGGCACGAGTAAAACCCTTCCGTGGCCTGCGCCCCCCCAAAGAGCTGGTGGAGCGAGTGGAGAGCCGCCCCTACGATGTGCTCAACTCGGAGGAGGCGCGTGCCGAGGCCGGCGACAACGAAATGTCGCTCTATCATATCATCAAGCCTGAAATAGACTTTCCCGCAGGCAGCGTTACCGAGTATGACGCCTGTGTCTATGCCCGTGCGGCCGAGAACTTTGCCAAGTTCCAGGCCAAAGGATGGCTTGTGCAGGACGAGGCAGAGATGTATTACGTCTATGCCCAGACAATGAAAGGCAAGACACAGTATGGTCTCGTGGTGGGTGCCAGCGTGAACGATTACGTGAACGGCGTCATCAAGAAACACGAACTCACCCGCAAGGACAAGGAGGAAGACCGCATGAAACACGTGCGTGTGACTGATGCAAACTTGGAACCCGTCTTCCTGGCCTATCCCGACGATGCCGAGCTTGACGCTCTGGTGGCCCGCATTTCGGCGGGCGAGCCCGAATACGACTTCGTGGCCCCGGTGGACGGTTTTCGTCATCGCTTTTGGCTGGTGAGCGAGGCATCCGACATTGCTACCATCACCGCTGCCTTCGCCCGCATACCATATTTATATATAGCCGACGGACATCATCGCTCGGCTGCGGCTGCCCTTGTGGGCGTAGAGAAGGCTCGGCAGAACCCTCATCACCGTGGTGATGAGGAATACAACTATTTCATGGCTGTCTGCTTCCCGGCAAGCCAGCTCACCATCCTCGATTACAACCGTGTGGTGAAAGACCTCAACGGCATGAGCGATGCAGAGTTCCTGGATGCACTCGGGGAGAACTTCGAGGTCGTGCCGAAGGGGGCTGCCGAATATCGTCCGCAGCAGTTGCATGAGTTCAGCCTCTATCTGGGCGGTATGTGGTACAGCCTCATGCTACGTCCTGGCTTGGTGGACGAGCAATCGCCCATCGAGAGTCTCGACGTGAGCATAAGCAGCCGTCTTATCCTCGACAAGTTGCTGGGCATCCGCGATTTGAGAAGCGACAAGCGCATCGATTTCGTGGGTGGCCTGCGCGGTCTGGGCGAACTGAAGCGTCGCGTGGATTCCGGCGAGATGCACATGGCTCTGGCTCTCTATCCTGTTACCATGCAGCAGATTATGAATATCGCCGACTCGGGTAACATCATGCCGCCCAAGGCCACATGGTTCGAGCCTAAGTTACGCAGCGGCCTCGTTGTCCACAAACTCTCCTGATGACCGACGAATACAAGACGATACGAAGCGAAAGCAGTGGAACGTACTCCGAATTGCGGAGCAAGTTCCTTGCTTTCGCTTTTCCTGTTTCCACTGTGGACGAGGCCATGTCTCTCGTGGAGCAGTTCCAGAAGAAATACTACGATGCCCGTCACGTCTGCTGGGCTTATATGCTGGGAGCTGAGCGCGAGACCTTCCGTGCCAATGACAACGGCGAACCCAGCGGCACTGCCGGTCGTCCCATCCTGGGACAGATAAACAGCAATGAGCTGACGGACATCATCATCATCGTGGTGCGTTATTTTGGTGGAGTGAAGTTGGGCACGAGTGGGCTTATCACCGCTTATCGCACAGCGGCAGCCGAGGCCATCAGTGCGGCCGAGGTGGTTACGAAAACCGTCGATGAGGAGCACACTTTCACGTTCGAGTATCCGCTGATGTCGGCGGTGATGAAGGTGGTACGCGATATGGATGCCCGCATTGTTTCGCAGACGTATGACAATGACTGTGTGATGACACTCTCCATCCGCCGCAGCCGCATGCCCGAGTTGGTGAAGCGCGTCGGGCAGGCCGTCTCTCCCTTCTGAGCGAACCTCCTTTCTGCTTATTGGACTTCTACCCCTATGATAATGGTGGCATACCACCAAAGTTTTGGTGGAGTGTCACCGACGTTTTGGTGGAGTGCCACGAAAGCGCTGGTGGAGTGCCACCAATTCTCCGGTGCCCTGCCGCAGCTTTTCGTGCAATGGCGGGGATGGGGGAGTGGAATGCCGGGTCGGAGGTCAGAAGAGACCGTAGAGCAGCGAGTCAATCTGCTCCGTGACGCGCTGGAAGTCCTTCGGGTTCGACTCGAACTTCGTCTCGTCGCCGTCAATGATGAGCAGTTTGCCCGTGTAGCTTTTTATCCATTCCTCGTATCGGTTGTTGAGACCTGTGAGGTAGTCGATGCGTATGCTCTGTTCGAAGTCACGTCCTCGCTTGCTGATCTGTGCGATGAGGTTGGGGATACTGCTTCGGATGTATATCATCAGGTCGGGCAGGCCCACGAGTGACATCATTAAGTCGAAGAGTTCGGAGTAGTTGCTGAAGTCTCGGTCCGACATGTATCCCTGCTCGTGGAGGTTTGGGGCGAAGATGCGTGCATCCTCGAAGATGGTGCGGTCCTGAATGATGGTGTCCTGTGTCTTGGATATTTCCACGACGTCGCGAAAGCGCTTGTTCAGGAAATATACCTGCAGGTTGAACGACCATCGGTTCATGTCCTCGTAGAAGTCGGCGAGGTATGGATTCACATCGACGGGTTCGTATCTCGGTGTCCACCCGTATCGCTTGGCAAGCATTCTGGTCAGTGTGGTCTTTCCGCTGCCAATGTTTCCGGCTACAGCTATATGCATATTGTTATTGTTTTTGCGGGTTGTGTCTGTGTGTGTGGCAGGTCTCTTTCCCTGAGGCAGTGCTCAGGCCATCATGTCGCCGGGCCCATGGGCCGTCAGTGGGAACAGGCCGTAGAGCAGGGCGTCTATTTTATCGGTGATGAATGCGAAGTCCTGGCGGTTGTGCTGGAAATCCATCTCGTCGACGTTGATGGTCAGCACCTGGCCGCTGTATTTCTCATAGATGAATTGTTCGTAGAGCTCGTTGAGTCCCGTGAGATACTCCAACTGTATGGCCTGCTCATAGTCGCGTCCCCGTTTCTGGATGTTCTTCACCAGATGGGGGATACTGGCTCGCAGATAAATCATCAGGTCGGGGTAGCGCACAATGTCGGTCATCAGGTCGAAGAGTTCCATGTATGTCTCGTAGTCCTTGTCCGAGAGATGTCCCAGCCGCTTGTTGTTGGCCACGAAGACATGAACGCCCTCGTAGATGGTGCGGTCCTGTATAATGGTCTGTGTGGAGCGGTTGATTTCCAAGATGTCGCGGAAGCGTTCCTTGAGGAAGAAGACTTCCATGGCAAATGACCAACGCGGGATGTCGCTGTAATAGTCCTCGAGATACGGGTTGTGGTTGACCGCCTCGTATCGGGGCGTCCATCCATAATGCTCAGAGAGCATCTGAGTGAGCGTGGTCTTTCCGCTGCCTATGTTTCCTGCTACGGCGATGTGCATTGTTGGCTGGCTGTTTTTTCTGTGTGCAAACTTACGGAGAATTCCTGGTTTGTGCAAGTAATTGCCTTTTTTTTCCTCTTTCTCTCGCAGGGCGCTATTCCATGTTCTGCCATAGTACCCGGCTTACGCTTCCTGCCTGTAGCAGCCGCTGGCGGGCTTCGTCGTAGCTGATTCCCAGCGTGTCTTGAATCATCCGGGTGCCGCGGTCTACGAGTTTGGCGTTCGTGAGTTGCATGTTCACCATACGGTTGCCCTCTACGCGTCCCAGACGTATCATGAGTGTGGTGGAAAGCATGTTGAGCACCATCTTCTGAGCCGTGCCGCTCTTCATGCGGCTGGAACCTGTAACAAACTCGGGTCCCACGATTGTCTCGACGGGGAACTCGGCAGCCTCAGCCAGCGGGGTGGAGGGGTTGCTGGTGATGCAACCTGTCAGCAGTCCGGCCTCACGGGCTCTGCGCACGGCGCCCACCACGTAGGGCGTGGTGCCCGATGCAGCGATGCCTATGACCGAGTCGTCTTCCGTCGGGTGGTGGACGGTCAGGTCTTTCCATCCCTGTTCGGCGATGTCCTCGGCGTTCTCCACGGCGTGGCGCAGGGCCCTGTCACCGCCGGCGATAAGGCCTGTGACCCATGTCTCGGGCACGCCGAAGGTGGGTGGCAGTTCGCTGGCGTCCAGCACGCCCAGACGGCCGCTGGTGCCTGCGCCGATATAGAACAAGCGCCCTCCGCGCTGCATGCGTGGCTCGATGGCCTCCACGAGGCGTTCTATCTGGGGAATCGAGTCCTTCACGGCATCGGCTACCCGATGGTCCTCCTCGTTGATGTGGTGCAGCAATTCCGAGACCGTCATGCGCTCCAGATGATTGAAGTGTGAGGGCTGCTCAGTGATTTTATCAGACGTTTTCATCGGATTCACAAAAATTCTTCGTATATTTGTCCTTTGCAAGAGCAAAGTTACGCTTTTTTGTCCATATTACAAAACATTTTTCGCTATTATGATACAACGATTAATCAAACGTCTGAACTCCTCGCCCGTGAATTTCCTCGCTGTACGGACTCTGGAGAGAGAGTTGCAAGCAGCGGGTTACGAGGCCTTGGACGCATCCCGCCCCCTGGGTCCGATGCCGGCCGGTCATCGCTTTTATGTGAAGAAGAATGATTCGTCCATCTACGCCTTCCATTTGGGAAGCCGCCCAATGGCTGATGCCGGTTTCCATGTTATCAGTGCCCATTGCGACTCACCCACCTTCCGTATCAAACCCAATGCCGAGATGGGTTGTGAGGGCGGACTCGTGAAGCTGAATGTCGAGGTCTATGGTGGTCCCATCATGTCCACATGGTTCGACCGCCCGCTCTCGTTGGCCGGGCGCGTTATCCTGCGCGGTGAAAGTGCGATGCAGCCCGTCACCCGCTTGCTCCACATCCAGCGTCCCCTGCTCCAAATTGCCAATCTGGCCATCCATTTCAACCGTCAGGTGAACGATGGAGTCAAACTCTCACGCCAGAAGGACATGTTGCCCTTGCTGGGCATCGTGCGCGATGAACTGGAGCGTGGACGCTCCTTGATACGCCTTATTGCCGCTGAGTTGAGCGTGGCCGAGGATGACATCCTCGATTTTGACCTCTACCTTTGCGATGCCATTCCTGCCTGTACCTTTGGCCTTCACGACGAGTTTATCTCCAGCGGACGACTGGACGACCTCAGTATGGTCTTTGCCGGGCTAGAAGCTCTGCTGCAGACGGATTCGGAGATCTCGGAGCGTACGCGTGTACTCTCTATCTTCGACAATGAGGAGACAGGAAGCCAGACTAAGCAGGGTGCCGGAAGCCCCTTCCTTGCCAGCCTCTTGCGCCGCATCGTGGAAGCACAGGGCGGGGGAGAGGAGGAGTTCTGTCAGATGATCGAACGTTCGTTCATGGTCTCGGCAGACAATGCTCATGCCTTCCATCCAAACTATCCCGAGAAGTTCGACCCCACGAATCACCCTCAGCTGGGCGGTGGCCCGGTCATCAAGTACAATGCAGCCCAGAAGTACGTCAGCGACGCCCTCTCGGCCTCTGTATTTGCCGAA
This sequence comes from uncultured Bacteroidales bacterium, assembly GCA_902788315.1. Classification (GTDB taxonomy): domain Bacteria; phylum Bacteroidota; class Bacteroidia; order Bacteroidales; family Bacteroidaceae; genus Physcousia. The sequence continues at coordinate 26,255 of CADAJS010000006.1, read as the reverse complement.
CTGTGCCGCAAGGCGGAGGTCCCCTGCCAGCGTTTTGTCAATCACAGCGATGTGGCTGGCGGCAGCACACTGGGCAACATCCTGAGTGCCTCGCTGCCCCTGCGTGGCGTGGATATGGGTGCTCCTATCCTGGCCATGCATAGTGCCCGCGAAACTGGTGCCGTGGACGACTACCTCTATACCGTACGCGCCTTTGCCGAGTTTTACAGAAGTTAGCCCCACTTTGCACAATGCGCTATTAACTGTGCACTATGTGCCATTAACAGTGAACTATGCACTATGAATTATGAACTAGATTCTCGTCTCCTGTTCTTCGATGTAGATGGCACGCTGGTCAGTTTCACGACCCACCGCGTCCCCGACTCCACGCAGGAGGCACTCGTTCATGCCAAGGCACAGGGACATCGCCTCTTCATCTGCACCGGCCGGCCACTCCAGTGGGTGCATACCGAGGCTCTTCGCCCAGTGCTGCCCTTGATGGATGGCTTTGTCACGCTCAATGGTGCGTCAGCCACGGTGGATGGTCACCAAGTGTGCTCCGCCACAGCCCTCCCGGCTGATACAGTGCGGATGCTCCTTGACGATGCGCTCTCTGCCGACTATGCAGCCATCGTCGTCTGTGAGCGCGACATTTATGTCTGGAACGAGAAGCCCATCGTGGGCCAGCTCTTCCAGCAGTTGTTGCGCATCCCCGCTTTCCGCCTTCCCCGACTCGAACCTTCACAGGTGGAAGCGCTGCATGTGCTGCAGATTTCGCCCTTCTTCACTGTCAGCCAGGAACAGCTCATCATGCCTCGGGTGTCGGATGCACTCTGTACCCGTTGGCATCCCGCTTTCGCCGACATCACTGCCTGCCATGCCACCAAGGGGCGTGCCCTCGAAGCCGTGGCCTCGTATCTGGGCACCGATGCGGCCCACTGCATTGCCTTTGGCGACGGTGGCAACGACATCCCGATGCTCCAGACGGCAGGCGTGGGCGTGGCTATGGGCAATGCCTCCGACTGCGTGAAGCAGGCCGCCGACTACGTCACCTCCTCGGTTGATGACGATGGCATCGCCCGCGCACTGCGCCATCTTGGTGTGGTGTGAGTAGATTCCTTGTCTGAAATCCGGGGAGAGAGTATTCACCTGTGGCGAGCAGATACACTTTTCTTGTTAAATATGCTTAAATCAGACGCTGATCAGACAGATTTATCGCTTAACCTTTCTGCTTTATCATAAAACAAACGTATCTTTGCACGCGATTGTTGCACATTGTATATGGGATATTAACCACGGAGTATTTGACAAAACAGACTAAACAACTATGAACGTAATGAACATGGTCAACCTTGAAGTTCTGTCAGAGAACATCGGGAAGTATGCAAAGAAGGTGGGGCGGATTGCTGCCCGTCCCGTGTTGTTGCTCTACTATGTATTGCAGAGCAAAGATACGCCGCAGAAGGACAAGTTGCTTATCCTCTCTACTCTGGCCTACATCGTTTTGCCTACGGATTTTCTCAATGCCAAGAGGATTCCCATCCTGGGATGGTTTGACGAGGCTGCGTCGCTGTCGGTGGCATATGAGAGGGTGTGCAAGAATATTACTCCGGCAATCGAAGCAAAGGTGGAAGAGATGCTGGACCGCTGGTTCTCGGAATATACGTATTGCGAAATCATAGAGGATTAACCTCGAACCGATAAATAGACTGCTGTGTGCTTAATCGGTTTGAAAGCTATGCATGACCTACCCGCATAGCTTCAAGTCTTTGCCGTACTCTTCATGAACCAATAGAAGTACATGATACCGGCGCTCGTGAGCCCAAAGGGGAAGGCGAGCCAGACGCCTACAAGCCGGAGGCCAAGAGGGAAGGCAAAGAGATAACCCAGTGGGAGGGAGATCAGGAAATAGGCTACGAAGGCAATGCCAATCATGGGGCGCACGACCGCCATGCCGCGCAGTGCGTTGGCGTAGATGCATTGCATGGCGTCGCCAAACTGGTACAGGCACAATACGGGCACGAGAGCCGCTGCCAGAGCTGCCACTTGGGTGTCGTTGGCAAACCAGTTTCCTATCCGCTGGCGCAGCAGGAAAATGGGAATGGCCGTCATCAGCCCCAGGATCCATGTCAGGTGAAGCCCTGCCATGGCGGTACGCCGTGTCTCGGCTACCTGACCAGCTCCGCGGAAGTAACTGACTCTCACGGCCACGGCTGCTGCCATGCCATAGTAGAGCATGAAGCACAACTGGCTGACGGCGAGCATCGTCTGATGAGCTGCCATGTCCGTAGCTCCCAGCCAGCCCACATAGAAAGCGCTGAGGCTGAACGAGGCGCCCTCCATCCCCATTTGCAACATGACGGGCAGGCCCATGCGCGAAAGCAGGCGCAAGTCACTCCTATTGATGCATGACTGTCGGAAGTTGTACCGATGGGGTGCGTAATGGTCGGTAAAGTGGAAGATGTAGAAGCAGAGCCCCCAGGCCATCAGCCGGCTGAATAGGGTGGCAATGCCGGCTCCGACGAGTCCCAGTTCGGGCAGCCCGCCGTGGCCGTAGATGAGCATCCAGTTGCCCGCCACGTTGGCCACATTGGCCGCGAGCATGATCCACATTGGGGTGCGCGTGTCCTGAATGCCGTCTGAGAACTGCTTGTATCCGTTGAATTCCATCTGTGGCAGAATACTCAGGGTAAGAAGCAGCAGATAAGGGCGCATTAACGGAATTAGGTGTGGGGGAAGTCCAAGGTGGGGGAGCAGTATCGCGAGGAGGCCCAGCAGGAACATCAGCATGATACTCAGCAGGCAATTGGCTGCAAGTCCGTTCTTCAGTTTCTCTGCAACCTGGCTGGTTTCCCCCTTGCCCATCAGTGCACCCACTACGGGAGTGAGTCCATAGGAAAAACCCATGCCGGCCACGAGTGCCAGGCCAATGATACCATTCACGAAGGCTGAGGCTGCAAGCTCGTCGGCACTATGACGCCCAATCATCACCGTATCGGCAATGTTCATGAGGATGACAGCCAGCTGGCCTGTCATAATGGGCACACCCAGACGGAGTAGGGCGGGATAGTGGGCGCTGTACTTCATCTCACGCTTCTCGGTCGCGCTCCAGCTGAGCCAAGACTTTGCGGTGGGCAAACTTGTGCATGCGTACGCAGAAATAGATGAGCACCAGGAAGGCCAGTCCGCCCAGGACGGGGCTTACCTGCCCCGAGAGTGCCAGTGCGTCATAGATGCCATGGGCCAGGACGGGGACCAGCAGGATGCAGATGGCCGTCCATGCAGAGTGGTCGGTGAAATGATGTACGGAGTAGTAGTAGCCCATCAGCACGGCGAAGGCGTAGTGTCCCGGTACGGCCAGGAGCGCGCGACTTATGGCTACGCTCTGCCAGTCTTCGATGAAACTGAAGAGGTATAGCACATTCTCTGTCGCGGCAAAGCCCAGGCCTACGGATACGGCATAGACGATGCCGTCGAAGTGCTCGTCGAAATAGGGATTGCGCCGCAGCACTATCCACAGTGCCAGCAACTTGAACGCCTCTTCTGTAAGCGCTGCTACAAGGAATGCCTCGAGCGTGGAACCCAGCAGAGTGCCTGTGCCCACGAGTGCCTCTACCATCCCCTGTACTACCTGTTCCGTCAGGCTGACGGGCAGGCAGATGATGACGCCCAGCAGGATGGATTTCAGCAACAGGCGGAGCGGTTCGGGGCGTGAATCCCTGAACCAGATGTATAGCCACAGCAGCAGTGCTGGCATAATGGCTGCGGCGAGAATAATGGCTGTCTGCATGGTCTTCTCTCCCCCTTTTTTCTTTTCCTGCTGTTTACATCAATCTCTTCCCGTCCGCAAATGCCTTGCCCACGGTCTCTCCCAGCGCGATGTAGGTGTGGTGTACCGGGTCGTAGGTAATGAGATGCATCGCAGCCACATCGGGCTGTCCGTCGGCTCCCAGGTACTGCTCGTCGCACACGATGTTCACAATCTCTGCCAGCAGATAGTAGCCCGTCTCCGATTCGTCCATCTTCTCCTTTACGCGGCATTCGAGTGTCATCGGCAGCTGGCGGAAGAGCGGGGCGTTCACGTTGGGAGCCTTCTCTGCAGTCCATCCTGTGCGTTCCATCTTATCGGGCGTCTTGCGTCCGCTGGCGATGCCCACATAGTCGGCCGCCACCATCGTCTCCTGGGTGGCAAAGGCCACGGTGAACTCGCTGTTCACCTTCAGGTTGTCCGTCGTCTGGTGCGACCCCAGCGAGATAATAATCTCGTGCATGTCCCACTGTCCGCCCCATGCGGCATTCATGGCATTGGGCCGTCCCTCTTTGTCGTATGTGCCGATTATCAGCACCGGCTGTGGCAGCAGCCACGGTTTTGAATTAAAGCTTTTCATCATTGTTTCCTGTGTTTTATTAATAGTGTTCAACAAAGGTACAGAAACTTATTGGAATAACCAAGAAAGTCTGCCCAAAAAGGTTACTCTATTCAAATTTAGGATATGTATAGCGCCGGAACTCCAATCTGAAGCCGAGGCTGTGTGCATAAAGAACAAGCTTAAGCAGGGGGGTAACCCTTATTGTGAGAAAGATCCGTGCCATCTGTTTGACTTCTTTCCGAAATCCCACGTAATGCTTCTCCATGACTCAATCTCCGCGTCTTCGTGTGCGTCCCGAAACTGCGAAGAATATCTCATCCTGCAAGCCTTCTTCGCTGTTTTTCTGTTCCAATTTGCGTGCTTCATGGTAAAATGTGTGGTGAGGTAGGGTGTGAGTTAAGGATAAATCCATATCTTTGCACTGTGTAAGAGCATTGCAAGTGCGATACTTCCCTATGGAGACATTTGCAGGATGTATGGTTGGAAAATAGATATGAAGAAGCAGAACAGAAGGAAGAAAGTGGCGCTGGTGCTTTCGAGCGGCGGTGCGCGAGGCCTGGTGCACATCGGCGTTATCGAGGAACTGTTGGCCGAGGGATATGAGATAAGCTCCATTGCCGGTTGCTCGATGGGTGCGCTGGTGGGAGGCATCTATGCGACGGGCCGTCTGCCCGAGTTCCGCGAATGGATGAAGACCATCAACAAGCGGAAGATGCTCGAACTGGCCGACCTCTCCTTGAGTATCAACCATGTAGTGAAGGGCGAGCGGATCATCGAGGCTATTAAGGAGATTGTGCCCGACGTGCGGATAGAGGATTTGCCGGTGCCTTTCTGTGCCGTGGCCACCGACTGGCTGCATGGTCGCGAAGTGGTGTTCCGCAAGGGGAGCCTTTTCGACGCCATCCGTGCCAGCATCTCGCTACCCTCGTTCTTCAGTCCCGTTCGGCGCGACGGCATGATTCTCATCGATGGCGGCATTGTTAATCCGATACCCCTGAATCGCGTGGCGCGAACCGAAGGCGACATCCTCATGGGCGTGGACGTCAGCGGACATGACTATGAGGGACAGACCGAACTGCAAAAGGTGATGGATGCCAAGCAGAAGCGTGACAGGTCGATTGCCAAGTCGCTCCTTGCCAGGCTGATTCCCGATGACATCGAGTTCAACTATATCACGCTGCTCTCTCGCACCAGTTCGCTGATGATCCGGCAAAACTCCAAGTTGATGGTCGAACTATTCCGCCCAGATCTCCTCCTGGATATTCAGCTCGGCCGCTTCGGTAGCTTCGACTATGACAAGTCGGAGAAACTGGTGGCCATCGGCCGACAGCGTACGCGCAGGTTGCTTCAGCGCGTTGCGACCACGTAGTAAGTCGGGTTCAGAAGGTGAAGTCTGTCTTCACCACTCCCTCGCCATAGATTGTCTTGAAGTCGTCCTTCATCGAAATGACGTGGTAGCCGGCTTCGCGCCACTGGGCGCCCAGCTTGATGGCCTTGTCATAGTTGGCATGGTCTCGTTCGTTGTCATCGGCAATCAGCATGAAGGCGGCCGACTTGTGTGGGCTGGTCAGGCAGAAGTTGTGCATGGCGCAGTCGCCGCTGCTGTTACCGAACGAGAGCACCGGTACCTTGCCTATCTCCTGGGTAATTTGTAGTACCTTGTTGGTCTTCAGGTTTTTGATGATGAGTTCGTCCGTGCGGATGAGGTCCTCTTTCTGGCCCATGGTGTAGTTGACGCCAGTCTCGTCGCCTTGGCTGCTGGAGCGTAGCTTGACGTCCATGCCGATGACGCGGTTGGAGGGGATGCCGATGGACTCCACCAGTGCGCGGCAAATGAATCTGTCTGAGCCGGAAACCACGTAATACGTAAAGCCGTTGGCCTCCAGATAGTCGAACACCTGCAGCATGGGCTTGTAGAAGCTCTGGCCGTATGTCATTCCGCTGAAGCCATTGGCAGGCTTGGAGGCGTAGGCCTTTACGTAGGCGTCAAACTCGGCGATGGTCATGCCGGCGTAGGCTTTTGCCGCTGCTTCGGCGTGTTTCATGTCGAAGTGTGAGGGGAGGGGCTTTCCTTCCCTTACGAAGTCGCGAATCTCCTGTGCCGTCTCGCGGACATCGTCTGGTGCGATGTCCCGATATGCTGGGTCGTCCAGCACGCGGTACTCGAGCAGGTTGTATTCAAAATAGGTGGGGTAGAGCTCGCCGACGAATGTTCCGTCCATGTCGAATGTGGCAATGCGGTCTTCCTCCTTGATATAATTGGGCGAGGCGGGGTTCGTGACATCCTTCACGTAGGCTTGCAGGGCGGTCAGGGCCTCGCAGGAGTTCCACAGCGTGAAATAGTTTTTTGTGGATGGAACGATGGTTTCCTCGTCATCGTTCGAGCAGGATGTGAATACCATGGGGCCGCAGAACAGGATGGCGGCCATCATCCAGTGGAAAAGTTTCTTCATTACTTGTATGATATTATTAATTCATTTGCGGTGCAAAGTTACAAAGAAATTGTGTAATGTCTGGTATCTTTGGGGCTTAAAGTGAATATTTCCTTCGTCTCGGCAACAAAAAAAGGCAGAGCCGCCGGAATCGGCGCTCTGCCTTTTGATGAGTAGTGAATATCTTTGTTAGTTGCTGAAACTCAGCTTTCCGTTGCCGTCGGCCCAGACGCGGATGGGTCGCTGGCGGTCGATCTGTGTTCCGAGGAGCACCTTGCTGAGGTCGTTCAGCAACAGGCGCTGGATGGCACGCTTTACGGGACGTGCACCGAAGTCGGGGTCGTAGCCCACCTCGGCCAGCAGCTCCACGGCCGAGTCCTCCACCTGCAGCGTGATACCGTTCTGCCGCAGCATCTTCTTGACGCCCTCTATCTGCAGGCCCACTACCTGCTTTATCTCACCGTAGGTCAGGGGATGGAAGACCACGGTCTCGTCGATACGGTTCAGGAACTCGGGTCGGATGGTCTTCTTCAGCAGGTCGAGCACTGCCTGGCGAGTCTTCTCGAAGTCCTCCTCCGTCTTGGCCTGCTGGAAGAGCTGGCTACCCAGGTTGCTGGTCATGATGATGATGGTGTTCTTGAAGTTCACCGTACGACCCTTCGAATCGGTGAGCCGTCCGTCGTCGAGCACCTGCAACAGCGTGTTGAAGACGTCGGGGTGGGCTTTCTCTATTTCATCGAAGAGCACCACTTGATAGGGTTTGCGCCGCACGGCCTCGGTGAGCTGTCCGCCCTCGTCGTAGCCGACGTAGCCAGGAGGCGCTCCGATGAGTCGCGTCACGCTGAACTTCTCCTGATATTCGCTCATGTCGATACGCGTCATCATTGTCTCGTCGTCGAAGAGATAGTCGGCCAATGCCTTGGCCAGTTCCGTCTTGCCGACACCGGTGGTTCCCAGGAAGATAAACGAGCCGATGGGGCGCTTCGGGTCCTGCAGCCCGGCACGACTGCGTCTGACAGCATTGCTGACAGCCTCGATGGCCTCGTCCTGTCCGATTACGCGCCGATGCAGTTCCTCCTCGAGATGGAGCAGCTTCTCACGCTCGCTCTGCATCATCTTGCTCACGGGGATGCCCGTCCAGCGCGATACTACATCGGCAATGTCGTCGGCCGTGACCTCCTCCTTCACCATTGCAGAGGCGCCCTGAGTCTCCTTCAGCTGCTGCTGGATGTGCTTTATCTCGTCTTCCAGCTCCTGCAGTTTGCCGTAGCGGATTTCTGCCACTCGGCCGTAGTTGCCCTCGCGTTCGGCACGCTCGGCCTCGAACTTCAGCTGTTCTATCTGCTGCTTGTTCTGCTGGATGCGGTTCACCAGTTCCTTCTCGCCCTTCCATTTGGCCTTGAAGGTGTTCACCTCCTCCTGCAGTTCGGCTATCTCATGGTTCAGGTGTTCCAGTTTTTCGCTGTCACCCTCTCGTTTGATGGCCTCGCGCTCGATCTCCAGCTGTTTCAGCCGTCGTGTCTTCTCGTCCAGCTCCTCGGGCACGGAGTCGCGCTCCATACGCAGCTTGGCAGCGGCCTCGTCCATGAGGTCAATGGCCTTGTCGGGCAGGAAACGCTCGGTGATATATCGGGCCGAGAGTTCGACGGCGGCGATGATGGCATCGTCCTGGATACGTACACGATGGTGGTTCTCGTAGCGTTCCTTCAGTCCACGCAGGATGCTGATGCTCGAGAGCGTGTCCGGTTCATCGACCATGACGGTCTGGAATCGTCGTTCGAGTGCCTTGTCCTTCTCGAAGTATTTCTGATACTCGTCGAGCGTAGTGGCACCGATGCTTCGCAGTTCGCCTCGTGCCAATGCGGGTTTCAGAATGTTGGCAGCATCCATGGCGCCCTCGCTCTTTCCGGCGCCTACCAGCGTATGTATTTCGTCGATGAACAGGATGATACGTCCCTCGCTCTTCGTCACCTCGTTCACCACGCTTTTCAGTCGTTCCTCAAACTCGCCTTTGTACTTTGCACCGGCTATCAGCGCGCCCATGTCCAGCGAGTATAGTTGCTTGTCCTTCAGGTTCTCGGGCACGTCGCCGCGCAGGATTCTGTGAGCCAGCCCTTCGACGATGGCTGTCTTTCCGGTGCCCGGTTCGCCGATGAGGATGGGGTTGTTCTTCGTGCGTCGCGACAGGATCTGCAGCACACGTCGTATCTCATCGTCGCGTCCGATGACGGGGTCCAGCTTGCCGGCCCGTGCCTCGTCCACGAGATTGCGTGCATATTTCTCCAGACTCTGGTAGGTATCTTCGCTCGACTGCGACTTCACCTTCTCGCCGCCGCGCAGTTCCTCGATGGCTTTCTGCAGTTCCTTCTCGTTCATGCCCATGTCCTTGAGCATCTTGGCGGCTGTGCAGTTCACGGTCAGTATGGCTTGCAGGATGTGTTCCAGCGAGACGAACTCGTCGCCGTGTTTCTGGGCGAGATCCTCAGCCTTTATCAGTACTTCGTTGGCTTCGCGACTCAGGTATGGTTCGCCGCCCGACACCTTGGGTAGCGACCCAATCTGAGCATCTACGGCCTGCTGCACGAGCGTTAAGTTGATTCCCAACTTCTGGAAGATGAACTGCATCACCTGTTCGCCCACCTTGAGCACTCCGCTCAGCAGGTGCTCAGGCTCCACGGCCTGCTGTCCCTGACGCTGTACGCGGTTTACGGCCTCCTGCACAGCTTCCTGGGCTTTGATGGTAAATTTGTTCAGATTCATAATGCGTTTCTTCTTTCTTTATGATTCAACATTGTGTTCTCTCTCTCTCTGTCTCTCCTCGTATGGAGCGACATCCGCCAGAGTATCAACAAATGGGATGCAAGACCGGAACGCAGGGCCAAGATGTCGTGAAAGAGGACAAAATGTCTGTCATCACTCTGCATGAATGCTCTTCACCGGATTGTCCAGAGCAACGCGCAGTGACTGTTCGATGATGGAGCATACGGCGACAAGCAGCGAGAAGAGTGCGGCTGCGAGCAGTACCGGCCAGGGGAAGGCGATGTGGTGCGGGAAGTCCTCCAGATAGCGTTGTATGAGCCAGACGCTGAGGGGCGTGGCGATGAGGATGGCCACAAGCGTGATGAGCAGAAAACGCTTCACTATCTGCCAGAAGGCATTCTTCACGCTGGCTCCCATCACACGCCGTAGGGCAATGCTGCGGCGCTGCTGTTCGGTATGATAGAGTGCCATGGCCAGCAGGCCCAGTGCAGAGATGAGCAGGCTGATGGCGGTGAAGACGATCACCATCTTTGTGGTATCCAGCTCCTTCTTGAGCGCCTCGTACAGGTACTCGTCCATATATCGGGCGTTGGCCTCCTTGGGCACTCCCTTCACCTCCTGCATGGTCTGCGAGTAGGTGTCGCGTATGGCCTTCAGCGCCTCGGCATGGTCGCCGCGCGTCTTGACGAGCATCATCCAGCTGAAACCGTCCTTGCCGATAATCTGTATGGCATTATGCACGCCCTCGTCGAACCACCGATTGGCTGTGCCACCACGGTAGTCGGCAACGATGCCACACACGTCATACTGCGGCTTGGCCATGCTTCCGCCGATGCCTGTATGCTCCGGCGAGAGTCCGTATGCATGTTTGCCCTCTTCGGTGAGCCATATCGTGCCTGCCAGCGGTTCGCTGTACCGTTCCACGACGTGGAAACCCAGCATGTGGAAGGCCGTGGTGTCCAGCATGCACAGCCAGATGTAGGACGAGGGGTGCTTGTCGCCCTCGACGGTCACTCCGTTGTGGCTGCATGCGATGGGCGTGCCGCCGCACATGCCCACGCTCTTCACCTGCGGCAGGGCCATGAGTCGTTCTTGGAGGAGGGGCTGTTTGTCGTCCAGCGCGTAGGTGTACAGCATGACGATGTCCTCGGTGGTATATCCTGTGGGCAGCGTGGCCAGATAGTGCATCTGCCAGAGCATCGTCAGCGCCACGGCCACCAGGCAGGTGCTGATGATGTGCTGTATGACCAGGAACAGCTTGGATAGCGTCATCTTGCTACGCAGGCGGAACTCGCCCTTCACCACATCCATCGGTGTGAAGCCTGCTGTGAGCACCGAGGGCATGATGCTGCACAGACCGCCGATGAGCAGCACGGCCAGCAGGCTGTAGGCCAGCAGCCACGGGGATGCCACGGGGGAGAGGGTGATGGCCGTCTGCAACGTCTCCTCGAAGAAGGGGCGGAAGAGGCACGCCACACCCCATCCGGCCACGAGGCAGCAGAGCGTGAACAGTGCCGACTCGCGGAAGTAGCGCCAGATGATGCCGACGCCCGTTTCGCCCAGCAACTTGCGCATGGCCATCTCGCGCGAACGCTTGCCCGTCTGGGCCACGGTGAGGTTGATGTAGTTGAAGATGGCCGAGAGCAGCAGCACCAGCACGACGATCAGCAGTTGGTTCACGGCGGTCCTGTCGCCCTTGCGCAACTGGTCGCTCTCTATCGGAGAGAAGTAGAACTCGTCCAGCGGCGTGAGCGTGGAGCCCCAGAGGAATGCCGAACCCTCGGATGTGCGGGAGTAGAAAGGCCAGTAGTCCACGTACTTGTCCAGCAGTTTCACGGCCACCGCATCCTTGTCGGCTCCCTCGGTCAGCGTAAGAAACGTGGTAGAGCTCCCGAAGTTGTCCATCGCCGGGAGCTGCGTGGCGGCATATTCCATGCTCAGGAAGAGGTCGGCAGGCTTGAAGATGTCCCTCGGCGTGAAGTCTTCGAGGATGCCCGTCACTGTCTTCTGCTGGCCGTTCAGCATGAGGGTGCGCCCCACCGGGTTCTCGTTCCCGAATGCCTTGCGGGCAAACGACTGGGAGAGCAACACGTCGTCGCGGCCTGCCAGGATGCGCTCGCGCGGGCATCCCTCTACCTTATAATTAAAGAAGGCGAGGAAGTTGGTGTCCATCGCGGCAATCTCCGTCTCGTAATAGTCCGTGCCTACGGTCACGTCGTTCTTGGGTGCGAAACGCACGTAGCGCGTCCAGCGCTTTATCTCCGGGACCGACGGGAAGAATTCCTCGGCCGTGGCGAGCGTCATCCCGCTGTAGTCGCCCGCCCCCAGGACGTAGAGGTCGTGGTACAGCGGCTGGTCGCTTGCCACGGTAAACTCCGTATGGGCATACGAGGTGAGGAGGATGACGAAACCCAGTGAGACAGACAGGCCAAACGCTTGTATGGCCGAGTACAGCTTGTTGCGGGACAGGAAGGTGAGGTAGCTTTTCATACGTTTCTCTGCTTTGTGAATGCGGTGCAAAGGTATGCCCTTTTCCTCATTCAGCCATTGCTTTCCGGCCTGCGGAGTGCAGAATGTCTATTAATTAGACACCCCGGTGTATGATTCTTGGACACTCCGGGCAGCCGGACCGCCTGCTCCTGAACAAAACATCCGCCTTCGGAGAAGCGGAGGCGGATGGTAGATGTGCGGGGGTGAGGGATGCTTACAGCTGCTCGCATTCCTTCAGCCAGGCGGCCGACGAGGCATCGCTGGGCATGCGCCAATCGCCGCGCGGAGACAGGGAACAACTGCCTACCTTCGGTCCGTCGGGCAGGCAGGAACGCTTGAACTGCTGGTTGAAGAAGCGACGGCAGAATACAGAGAGCCAGTGCTTTATGGTGTTCTCGTCATAGCTGTCTCCGAAGGCTTGCCGGGCAAGGAAGTATATCTTGGCGGGACGTTCGCAGCAGCGCAGCAGATGGTACAGGAAGAAGTCGTGCAACTCGTAGGGTCCCACGAGATCCTCCGTCTTCTGCTGTATGTTGCCCTGCTCGTCGGCAGGCAGCAGCTCGGGGCTGATGGGGGTGTCCACGATGTCGCGCAGCACATGTTCGGTGGTCTCATCATTCACTGTGCCGGCCACCCACGATACGAGGTGGCGCACGAGTGTCTTGGGCACTCCGGCATTCACGCCGTACATCGACATGTGGTCTCCGTTGTAGGTGGCCCATCCCAGGGCCAGTTCGCTCAGGTCTCCCGTGCCTACGACAAGTGCACCTTCCTGATTGGCCACGTCCATGAGAATCTGTGTGCGCTCGCGGGCCTGGCTGTTCTCGTATGTGACGTCGTGGATGGAAATGTCGTGCCGGATATCGTGAAAATGCTGAGTGCAGGCCTCGCGGATGGGGATTTCGCGCATGGTGATGCCCAGGTGCTGCATCAGCTGCAGGGCGTTGGTATAGGTGCGGTCGGTGGTTCCGAAGCCAGGCATGGTGATGCCTACGATGCCTTCGCGGGAGAGCGAGAGCCGATCGAACGTCCTGACGGAGACGAGCAGTGCCAGCGTGCTGTCCAGGCCGCCGCTGATACCCACGACCAAGCGCTTGCACCCCGTGTGCTGAAGGCGTTTTGCCAGTCCCTCGGTCTGGATGCTGAAAATCTCTTCGCAGCGCTCGTCGAGGTGCTTGCCGGCAGGAACGAATGGACTTGTCGAGATGTGGCGGCTCAGGCTGGTGATGGGGGAGGGCTCCACTGCAGCCGTCTCCACCACAAGGGGCTGCATGCCGCCTCTCAACTGGGCGGCAGCCGTGGTAAACGTGGTATTCATCCGTCGCTCGGCGCGCAGTCGTTCGACGTCGATTTCTGTGGCCACAAGTTGAGGTTCCATCGAGTGGCGCTCTCCCTCGGCCAGCAGTGTGCCGTTCTCGTAAATGAGTGCCTTGCCGCTGAAGACCACGTCCTGTGTGCTCTCGCCGAATCCGCAGGCACTGAAGACATAACCGCAGATGCAGCGGGCGCTCTGCTGGGAGAGGAGCGAGCGCAGGTAGGCATACTTGCCCACGGCATCGCTGTCGGCACTGAGGTTGAATATGATGTCGGCTCCCATCAGCGCGAGCTGGCTCGAGGGCGGCACGGGTGCCCATACGTCCTCGCACAATTCGATGCCGAAGGTACAGGTGGGGGTGCGGAACAGCTGGCAGCGGCATAGCTTCACCCGCTGTCCGCAGAGCGTCAGGTCGCCCTCGGGCACGTCGATGCCCGAAGTGAACCATCGCTTCTCGTAGAACTCTTTGTAGTTGGGCAGAAACGTTTTTGGCACGACGCCCATGATTCGTCCCTGTTGGAGGACAACAGCACAGTTGAGCAGCACGCTGCCGTATCTCACCGGGATGCCCACCAGGCTGATGATGTCCGTCGATCGTGTTTCTGCCAGCAGGCGGGCGAGTGCCTGCTCTGCTTCGTCGAGAAGGAGTGTCTGCTGGAAGAGGTCCTGACAGCTGTAGGCCGTGAGGGACAGCTCGGGGAAAACAACAATTTCGACGCCTGCGGCATCTGCCTGGCGGATGAGTGATGCGATCTGCTCGCCGTTGTATCGGCAATCGGCCACCCTGACTTGCGGGACAGCCGTAGCTACTTTTACGAATCCGTGGTTCACCTTATTTGCTTTTTGACGTTTTGTGATTCATGTTTCAGCTTTTCCTGGGCAGGGGAGTGTGCCTTCCTGCCCTTCGCCGTTGCAAATATACGAAAAAAGTCGGAACGGACAAACACCGAGCGCCGTATTATTATCATGAATGAGAATTATTGGATTAGAGAATTGGTCAATTCATAATTCATAATTCATAATTCATAATTCATAATTCATAATTCATAATTCATAATGTATAATTGACCGAATCTTTCTTGTTGCAGGGCGCAGCCTAATTATGTATTATGCATTATGAATCATGAATTAATGTAGCTCATGGGATAAATAAGGTGGTCCGTAAGCAAAAAAAGGGGGAAAACCTTGCATGCCTTACTAATTTTATTTACTTTTGTGCTCGGTTTTATACGAATAAGAGACCTATGAGACGACACTTCGGCATCCGATTCTATAATAGTATATTCTCACTCGTTTTACTGCTCTCGACGTTTGTCTCTTGCAGTGACGACGATGCTTCACGTCCGTCGCCGAAGTCTGACAGTCAGGTTTGGGAGCAGTGTGTGGCTGTGGTGGCTCCTCTTGGCGATGCCGCCACGAAGACTCGTTTGGAGCGTACCGCACAGTGGCTGGCCGAGAATCTGACTGAGGTGCAGCGGGATGACACGATACAGGTGCGACTTAAACTTGAGTGGTATGATGAACTGAACGAGGATTTGGCGACGCTGAGTCGCCAGCTGGCCGCCCGCGAAGATGTCCGAATGGTCGTTGGCCCCTTTGGCAACGAGAGTATGGCAGTGTTTGCCCCTGAATGTCAGAAAGTGCACAAGCCGCTGATTGCTCCCACCGTCACGAGCGAGAACATCCTGCGTCGTTATGCGGTGGCCTCGGCTGGTAAGGGTGATGAGGTTAATAAGGAAGCTTTCTTCTGGCCGCTATGCGTGAGCGATGCGTCTCTGGCGGAGACCGTATTGAGCCATTATGTGACGGGAGTGGGGGAGTCTGGAGCGACGGAACACCTTTCGTGTGCCGTTTTCTCGCCGGCCGACAGCTACGGACAGACATTCTACGACTGGCTCCCGTTCTATGCCGAGAACATGAACGTCACACTTCGCGAGAATACTCAATACACCACTGAAAATGAACTTGCGAGCAGCATCATGGACTATCTTAACCAGTCTGCCGGGCATGATACGTTGGGCCGTAGCTTCTGTATTGCCGAGACCACTCGGCAGATACTGGATGTGGCGCAGGCACACCGGGCGTGGCTGCAACAGACTGCCGTTGGGCGCGAAGAGCCGGAACGAGGCTTGCAGCCGTTCTTTATCTTTCCGTCGCTCAGCGAGGAGGGAATAAGCAATGCAGGCAAACAGTCTGCCGAGACGCTGCAAGGATATGAGGGCTTCACGCCTTACGCCGATCCGACAACAGGCTTCGAGCAGGCCTACGAGGAGCGTTTCGGCACGAAGCCTACCTTCGCCGAATGCAAATTCTACGACGCTCTGTTGCTCGCCGCGCTGGCTTCCTATTTCTACCATTATATAGAGGGTCTGGCTCCGAACATCGCCCAACTGTTTTCTCCTGACGAGTTGTCAAATACCAATATACATCTTCTCGGCACGCCCTCGACCAATCAGCCCGGTCAGCCTGTGTGGCGGGGTATCGCCTTGCGAGCATACCTTGATGAACTGAAGAATTTTGCGCGGCCAGCACTGCTCGGTGCCTCGGGCTACATCATCTTTGATGAAGACAATTACACGCAGATTGCTCCGAATACCTATGTGCTTTGGCAGATAGACAATGGAGAGATACACCACCTGACGTACTACGGCCCGAACGGTAGGCTGGCCGAGGACACGTCTGTGTCATGGGTGCCGACTTACGACGAAGATGCGGCTCTGAAGAACTTTGCCGACATGGCCGCGGGGCAGGACCTGAACATCACGTATCCGGCTCTCGACGACCAGTACGCCGTGCTGGTGCAGGGCAGCAACGGGATGAGCAACTATCGCCACCAGGCGGATGTCTTGATGATGTATCAGCTGTTGCGACGTAGCGGATTCGACGACGATCACATCATCCTGATTCTGGACGGAGCATTGGCGCACGACCCACAGAATTCTGAGCCTGGCGTTATACGCTATGACATCTTCAGCCATGATCTGATGGGCGGCACTGACCAAGCCGAAATCGACGCAGGCCTGACTCTTTTCACGGAAGCCTATCCAGCGGCCGTGGTGGACTATGACACCGACAGCCTCACGGCGACCGACGTGACAGACATCTTGTTGGGAAAACAGTCAGCCCATCTCCCTATAGTATTGCCCACCGAAACAGGACTGAACGTGCTGTTTTACTGGAGCGGACATGGGCGCAGCCAAGCCCACGGAGGTTGCAACGAACTTGTGTGGCGCGATACAGCGGCGGGACAAGGATTCACTGCCGAGCGGATGCGACAGACGGTTGAGACGATGCAGGCCGACGGCCACTTCCGCAAATTGTTGGCCATATTGGAACCTTGCTATTCTGAAGCCGTGATACGCCCCTTGGAAGGCATCACGGGCGTGCTGGCCATGTCCGGCGCCAGCGGCAGTGAGCAGTCGTGGGCAGAAAACTGGAACCAGAGACTGGGCCGGTATGGCACCTGGATGTGTGACCGCTTCACCCTGAATGTGGTGCGCTGCTTGAGCGAGAATCCCGCTGTCACCTACCGCGACCTTTACATGTACTGTACGAAAAACACGCTGGGTTCGCACGTGAAGATTGTGAATACGGCCTGCTTTGGCAACCTATACGTCGCAAGTCCACAGGAATTCTTCGTTTACACTGGACAATAATATAATTAATAACTAACCATAAAGAATAATGAAAGAGAGCTTATTTAAACACAACTTGCCATTCGTGCTGCTGCTGGCTGGGCTTGCAGGTTTGGGTTGTACGTCCTGTTCCGACGACAATGACGAACCCACCAATCAGATGAGCACAGAGTCGGAGCGCAACGCGTACTTCAAGTACGACGCCTCGGATGTGCTGGTCGAAGAGGACACGACCTTTAATGTCTTCGACGAAATCGAGAAGCACATCAAGGCGACTTCGGGTGGAAACGGTGAAGAGGAAGAGGCCATGCATGAGTACTACACGCAGATGTACGATGACTTGAAAGCCATTGTGGAACACAAGGCCGACTCCATCTGCGCGGTGAATCCCGGCAACAGCCTTGAGGCCGTCATTGGACAGATTTCGGAGATGGGCCGTGTCACGATCACTTACACTGACCTGAGTGCCGATGGCACTTACAAGCGGATGTCCACCCGAGTGGTCTATCCCACGCGATTCACATTCGATATCAATGCGAACAACATCATCCTGGGATGCCACTACACGATTACTTCCAACGCTGAGTGTCCTACGAACATGGGTTTCCAGAGCCTCGTCAGCGATGCCTGCCTGTTGGGAGCGGAATGGGCCACGTCGAACAATAACCTCGTCGTGATGCCTGACTACGAAGGCTTTGGTGCTTCGGTATCTTCCACACACCCCTATCTCATCCGCGAGGTCCAGGCACGGCAGTGTCTCAAAGCGCTCATCGTGGCGATGAACTGGTTCACCGGCACTCATGGTAAGGAATTCAACGAAGGTAAAGTCGTGGTAGAGGGCTTCTCGCAGGGCGGAGCCGTAGCTGCTGCCACATACCGCTACTGGCTGGAACATCTCAACGACGATTGGGCGCAGACCTTGAAGACGCCCATCTTGGGTGCGGTGTGCAGCGACGGTCCCTACGATCCACTGGCCACCCTGCAATACTATTGTAAGAATAATATTCTCACCATGCCTGTGGCACCTGTGTTGATGCTCAAGGGGCTGTGCGAAACCGACCGTGAATGTATCAAGGCCGGATTGGAGGCCACCGATTTCTTCTCGAAAGACTTCTGCAATACGGACATCTTCCGCCGCGTCAATGCGAAGACATATACCACGACACAGTGCGAATATGCCCTCCGTGACAATCCCGGCTCGATGACCATCATCGGCGAGACTAGCGTGAGTGCATCGGATGCCTTCAATAAGGAAACTTACGAGTATTTCCGCAATGACAAGGAACCCACCGACAATCCTCAATTGCTGAAGAAGCTTAAGGTGCTCAAGCATTGTTTAGAGAAGAACGCACTGACCTATGGCTTTGACCCCTCGGCCGGCTTTGACCTAAAGATTCCCATTATGCAGTTTCACGTCACGCCCAACTTCACGTTCTTCCACGGCAAACACGACACGGTGGTGCCCATTGACAATCTGAACGGCATTAAACAGAAATGGAGCAGCAGCGTCTATAAATTGGTGACGTGCCCTAACATCTACGACCACGGTAAGTTGGCTGCTGTTTTCTTCCTGCAACTTCATGACAGATATGTGCAGGAGATGTTCAAGCGCGAGTGGAAGCCTGGAACGTTCTCTTTCGTTACAGCCGACCCGGTGAAATGAGTGTTCAGATAAGTTATTTACCCGTATTTACAAACAAATAAGAAAATGAAACGATTTAGAATATGGCAGCTGACAGCCATCCTCTTCATGTGCGGCACCTCGGTTGCACTCACGTCATGTAGTGATGACGATAATGATGATTCGGCCTCCAGCCAATTGACTGGCAAGTGGTATGCCGAGTTTGCCCAGTCCGGCACTGCACCCAGTTTCGAGGGCGACGGCGAGGAACCGTACAGCAAGGTCGTACAGTACTATGAATTCGATGCCGACGGCAAGGGGTATTGGACCCGTTTCGTGCTGAACGACTACTTCAACGACCCCATTTACCAGCAGGGCAGCTGTATCGGCGGCAGGGATGCCGACGGTTTCTTCACTTACACCTGTGACAAGGATGGCACCGTCCGCATCCAGCTGAAGAATGTCTATAAGGACACCTCCTACGACAGCGAGTGGACGCTCCACTTCGATGGCACTTCGCTGACGGGCAAGGACAGCGGCACGGCGTATATACTTACTCCATCCACTGACTTCCGCGACAAGCTTGTCCTCAGTTGGGACGACCTGCTTCAAAGCCGTACAGACTCTGGCGGCAACAGTCAGGGCAGCACAGGAAACCTGAACGCAGGCACACCCCAGCGCGGTTATTCCCTCGACTGGAAGATCGTAAACGAAGACCGTCCTATGGTGGCGCTGAATGCCCTGACCAACGGAATGATCAGTTCAGACTACGACCAAATCATCTTCGAGTATAACAGCGTCGGTCCCGATCTCAATACTCCCGTTCGCCTGACGGGCAGCATCAACATGCCACGCAATGTCTTCAACAAGGAGGAGACGCCGCGCCATCTGCTGTTGCTCACCCAATGGACGCATGCCAGTGCCCGCGAACGACTGACGCAGGATTCGAGTTATGAGCTCGAAGTATATATGAACGCCAGTTCGCGCATCATCACCATATCCACCGACCTCTACGGATGGACGCTCACCGTAGATAAGCCGCAGGCCTATTGCTGCCCCGAAATCACGGCCGTGGAGACCCTCGACTGCTGGGATGCCGCCATGGAAATACTTCGCCAGAAGGGCTATCAGATCGACGGCCTCCCCATCTCGAACATGGGTTACTCCAGCGCCGGCATGCAGGCCATCGGCATCCAGCGTTTCATCGACGAACATCGTCCCGACATCCATATCAACCTGACGGGAGCCGCCGCCTCGCCCTTCGATATCAACGTCGTGTGGCGCCACTTTGTGGAGAGCAATAAAACCGGCTACAATTGCAGCCTGCCGCTCATCATGGTGGCCTACAACGAGACCTATCAGCTCGGCCTCGACTATAAGGACATCTTCATGCCGCCTCTCTGCGACCATATCCAGGACTGGATTCTCTCCAAGCGATACAACAGCGACGGCATCAACGAGCTCATCGGTCCCGCCACCACCGTCGATCAGATACTAACCCCCGCGGCTCGCGACTGGACCACGGGCATCGGAAAGCTGATGTACGACAAGTTCCGCGAAAACTCGCTCTGCTCCGTCACCACCCGCTGGAAGCCCAACCCCGACACGCAGTATTACATCATGCACAGCGAGGGAGACAGCTATATGGACTGGCATGTCAGCCAGCAGATGGGCCTCTTCCTACTCGCCAACGGATGCCGTGTCGTCACGGACTTCTTCGACAGCGGCGATCACGTCTATTGGGGAGCTCCCTACTTCCTGATTACCAGCTGTCTCATGATGGAACGCTGCGACAGCCAGGAAGACAGTCAGGAGGTGGTCAATACAATGCAATCGCTCATCCAGACGCTGCGTGACAACCCCGACGCCCTCTCTGTATTCAAATAACGATTGTTCACGATGCGCTCGGCTCTACCGCTTCGCATGGCGAAGCGCTCGGCTTCGCCGCTTGGCTTGTCCAAGAATTATGAATTATGAATTATGAATTAAGAATTATGCATTATGAATTATGAATTAAGAATTATGCATTATGAATTATAAATTATTAACAGTCTGTGCGCTGATGACATCTCTCGTCGTCAGTGCACAGCCCGCCGGCATCCGGGTTGAGGTGGCCGAGCAGGAGAGCGACAACGCAGAGTATTCCATCTTCACCTACAAGGACTCGAACGCAGACAGTTCTTTTGGCTATTATCTCAGCGTGGGCCGTACCAAAAAGTTCCTGGGGGCAGACGAAATACTCGGCATGGAAGTGAAGAACCTGCACGAAGTCACCGTCTGGCTTGGGGCCACCACCGACGAGGCGCTCACCTCCATCGCCTCGCTTCTTGCCCTTTACAAGAAGGAGGCCGGCTTTACTACGGAGCTTCAGGGACGTGCCGCCACCAACGGATCCCAGCTTGGCGCCCCCGTCACCGTCACCTGCCTTGTGGAGAAGAAACTCCTGGGCGGCAAGCGCTTGCAGTTCTTCTTCCCCGAAGGCAAGCATTCATCCCATGCCTACCTCTCGAAGACGGTGCTCAAACAGCTGCGCATGAACTTCAAGATTGACATCAAGCTCCACCCCAAGCAGCACCGCAAGAAGTAATCGAGCGCGAAGGAGGGCGAACTATAGCCCTCGAAGGATGACAGTGCTCTGTCGGGCTAAGCTGGGGTGAGCGAGGATGTACAGTCGTCGCTACTCATAATAAAATGCCTCACATGAAACGGCGAGGCATTTTGTTTTGTGATTGAGCGTTGGCGTCTGGCGACAGACATGTTGTAGCGCGTCTGCATGTTGATTAGCATTTCCGGATTGATGCCAAGAGCTGCCTCTACTATCAGTGCGAAATCCGATGTTACAGGCCGCTTGCCATTCAGTATATCATTGAGTTGAGTTGAGTGTATGGGATAGACAGAACCTCCGATAATCTCTTCTGCGTAATGTCTCTTGCCTCCAACTCTTCTTTCAGTACATCACCTGAATGCGTGGCTATTCTGTTCATGCTCGTTATTCATGTCTGCCAGTCTTGCAAAGCTAAGGACTTTATTTCGAATTCACAAGCTAAGTGAACTCCTTTTTGTAGGGAGGGTGAGAATTTGCAGGCACTCTTATTGCAAAATGCAAAGGAGCGAGAGCAGAGCATCGAGTCACACTCGAATGCTATGCCGAGCGACGCATGCATTCGAACGTAGTTCAAATGCAAAATGCAAAATGCAAAATGCAAAGGAGCGAGCGCAGAGCCGAAAGCTCGCAGTCCGGCTGCTCATCTCGGGAAACGATGCAAAGTTACAGCATTAGAAATGCGGGCGGAGAGAAAAATCCGTCGGGTGAAAGTTTGGTGAAAGAAATGGTGAAAGTTTTGGGCCCGGGTGAAAGTTTTCAGCCCTCGGGTGAAAGTTTGGTGAAAGTTTGGTGAAAGTTTTTTGGGAGCTCTTGTAAGTTTTCTGTAAGATAAATTATGGAAAGCAGGCCCACCAGCCTTTGGCATTTCTGCCATAAGCCAGCGGGCCTGCATGCGTTGTTGTCAATGATGACAAGAATTCCCTCCGCAGAAGATATGGCCGCCGCGGTTCAACAAGTATATCGTTCCCATTCTATTTTCCGTACTTACACCAGGTGCAGGGATTGCCGCTGTGGGAGCAGGGCTCGATGTGGATGTCACGGGCATTCCAGAACCAGTAGATTCTGTCCGCCTCCGCAAAAAACTCACTCCCGGCGTTCACCCGCATATAATCGCCAATGGTGATAGTGTTCGGTTCGTGCTCAGTGTCGTTTGAACGAATGGCGCCGATGCAATCCTTGCCGCCGTGCCCCTCTACCGTGCCGCCCTCGATGCTGATGACGCCGGCTGAGGCCCTGGCACCGGCTCCGATACCGGCACCGCCGTCCTGTCCTATTCCCGAGACATCGCCGCCAGTGATGGTGATGGTGCCTCCGTTGATGTTGGGGCCTGCTGTCGTTTCCTCACCGCTGCCTATTCCCGCAGCGTTGTTTCCGCCGTATGCTCTCACATAGCCGCCGGTGATGCGGATAGTGCCGCCGGAAGCATCCTGACCGCCGCCAATTCCGGCGCCGCGCGAGTCGCTGTCGTGGTTGCCATAGGCATAGACAGTACCACCGCTGATGGTGATGCTGCCGCCGTCCTCTGTCCTTCCGCCGGTGTTTTCTCCGCAACCAATGCCGGCTGCATCCTCGCCACCGTGCGCGTAGACCGTACCGCCGCTGATTGTGATGGTGCCGCCAAGGCCGTCCTGCCCGCCGCCAATTCCGGCACCATAGCCGTTGCTCGTGGCATTGACCACCCCACCGGAGATAATGATCACTCCGCCGTCGGCATCCTCTCCGCCACCTATTCCGGCGCCGTCTCCCGTAGCAACATTAAGATCGGCATTCTTACCAGAATAGGCATTGATTGTGCCTCCCGTGATGGTGATGTTGCCTCCTACAGCGTTGTCTCCGCCACCGATGCCGGCTCCGAGTCCCTCGCTCCGGGCCGTGATGGTGCCGCCGTGGATGTTAATGTTGGTGGGGGCGCCGTCCTGACCGCTGCCAATACCTGCGCCGTCGTGATACGCCAGGGCTGTTACCGTGCCGCCATAGATATTGATGGTGCCGCCGGTGCTATACTCTCCGCTACCGATTGCAGCGGAATTCTTGGAGCCATAAGCATCGATGGTGCCGCCATAGATGTTGACGGTGCCGCTGTGATGTTTTTCTACGCCACCTATTCCAGTACCAGAACCGACGGCCTCGATTGTGCCACCGTGAATATTGATGGTGCCGGCATCGGCATCCTTATAAGCACCTATGCCAGTATCGAACGCATCATCGCAGTGGCCTTCAAGAAACCCCGAATCCTCTAACTGACCGTAAATATTCACGGTCTGCCCAGCCTCTACGGTAATCTGGCTTGTAAGCTTCGAGCCGTCGCACAGAATGATGTTCACTGTTTTGCCCTCGTTCACGATGATTCTGTTTCGGGTGACATCCGAGTTCTTGACTACCAGCCAGATGTCATCACACGCTAAAGTTACGCTTCCCACGCCGACACGTTGATCCCCTTGAAGCTCAGTGTAGCTGTTAGAGCTGATGAATCGCAGCGTCTCAGTCACCTTATGGTTAGCTTCGTCCCAGCCGCGCTCAATGTAATGTACACCATCGTCACGGAGATAAAGTGTAAACTCTCCGTTGTTAATACCCTTAATGGAGAGTTCGGTTAAGTCGATAAAAAAGGGTAAAGGGCTATCGAAGAGGGTGTTGTCCGTATATCCAGAGGTAATCGTGCCGGCGTTGCCCTCGTGGCTCACGCCGATGCGGGAGCTTCCGAGGTCGCCTGTCACATTAATCACCTTTCCATTGGGCAAGAAGAAGTTGCTGTTCCAGCCGTTGCTCTTGTGATTGTCGTTTACGTTCACGGTGCCTTGCATATAAACGGTGCCGCTGTTCCAAACGCCGCCGCCGTCGATGCTGCAGGTGTTGCCCGTGATGTTGATGGTTGTGGAAGAGCCGTCCAGTGTCAGGGTACCGCCGTTCCAGATGCCGCCGCCGCGCGTGGTGGCGGTATTGTTATGGATGCTGCCGCCCGTAATGCTGGCCGTTCCGTAGTTCACTACTCCGCCACCACCGGCATTGGAAGTATTGCCGCTGATGGTGCCGCCCGATATGGTGAGGTTGCCGTCATTCCACACGCCGCCGCAGTCCTTGCCCCAGCAGCCCAGAAGGGTTCCTCCGCTCATGACCATGGTGCCGTGATTGACAATGGCACCGCCGCGTCCGCTATTTTGCGCATCTGAATTCGCCATACAGTCGGTAATAGTGCCGCCCTGAAAATAGAGCGTTCCATAGTTGCAGATGCCGCCGCCGTTGTTGGCGCGGCCGCCCTTTATCTTTCCGCTGTTGTCACCGCTTGAGTCTTTGACCGTGAGCGTATTACCGCTGAACACCTCGATCACATGGCCATTGGTGTCCACGTCGGCCAGACTCCTGCTCAGCGTCTGTCCACAGAGATCCAGTATTATGTTCTTGCCACCATTGACCTGGACACAATTACTGAGAGGGATGTCGCTTCCCAGAACTATGTATGGCGCATTGTCGGAAATGGCAGAATTCAGCTCGGATTCGTTGAACACGACGGTCCCGTCCTTCATTTTTACAGAGATGGAGTAGTACTTTCCGCTCTGGAAACTGGCAGTGGACTTAATGTAGTAATACTTGTCGTTATCAGAATAAGAAGAAGCTCCTATGACGAGTTTCTTGCCGGAGATGGCCGGTAGGGCCACATACACGTCATTGGTCTCGGCCGATAGGGTAACCGTTATTATCTCATTATTCGCCACAATCTTCACCGATCTGGTATAGAGGCCCTCGTTGCCGTAGCCGTTGGGTTTTGACAGTTCGAAACGCACTATCGCCTGCTGGTTCACGAAATTGGCCGTGCCGGTGCTGATATCGCCGCCGTCAACGCCAGTAACAGTAACGCTTGCCGTGGCATAGTCGCAGTGGGCTGCGATATACTCCAGTGTTCCTTCCTGACTGTCGTAGTTGGGGCTCAGGAACTTGAGCGTGAGCACATCATTCGCGTCAATGGAGCCGGAAATCTCTCCCTTGAGCGTGGTGCTAGCGCCCGAGCTCTGCGCTTTGAGGGTGCCTGTGAGCTCTTCTTTCTTTGTTTCGTTATATACCGTAACCTCTTCACCGATGGCCCAGGTGGCACTGAGAATATTGCCGTCGAGCGAGAGAGCACGGGTGGTGGCATCGTCGCCCTTGGTGGCCTCTACAGTCATGGTGTACACCTCCGGCTTCGTCAGGTTCACGGGCCGCTCGACGATGATGTTGTCGTCATTGGAGCAGGCTGTAAAGGTCATGGCGGCTCCTGCCATCAGCAGGGCGGCCAGACTTAAACTCTTAAACATTTGAACGCTTAAACTTTTCATAGTCATGCTTTCCTCATTCCCAAGTTGATTCTTCCGCCGCACCATAGCTTTCGCGCTTAGCTCTCGTGCCGCTGGTCATCAGCAGCCTACTCTGTTGAACCTGGATGATTCTCATCGCTGGTCTCTGATAATTCTTCTTGTTCGTTGCTTTCATGTTAATTTGTTAATTGTTTATACTACTGTTTTCTATTCTTCGCTTTCGCTGCCTATGATGAGATTCTCGATGACGATGGCAGAGGTGAAATTATCTTTATAGTCTCTGCTTGCAAAGGTACGAAGAATCTGGAGCATAACAAAGAAAACTCGCTTCTTTTTTGCATGGACAGGGAAAATTTGGTAAGAAGAGGGGGGCAATTCACCTATTTGCTCTTTGCCACGCAGCACTGTGTCCGCGCTTGGGACACGGGTATGCGGACGCTCGGTAAGAACGTCCTTCAGATACAGGTTGAGGTCTTCCATACAGTCACCACCGCAGCAGAACACGGAGAAGATGGCACGTATAATCTCGCAGTACTGATAGCCAATCAGAGTGCTGCGAAGTCCTAAGTGTGAGTCTATCACAGAGGACAGAATAGAGTCGAATTTGTCCAAAACGAATAATATTCCGCCAAAAGCGGTGATTTTCTCAGATTTTTGTTTTACCTTTGCCATGTCATTGATGATTTTGCTTGTCTTGATTTGCAGCACTAAGGTAAGTGAAAAATCTGACATGGCAAAATCCTGAGCCGCTCGGCTTTG
>CADAJS010000005.1 GCA_902788315.1 uncultured Bacteroidales bacterium | reverse complement strand
ACATCTGGGGGACAAAGTTAGGCAAAAATCTGCAAACAAACAATACCTAAATCAAAAATCTGCAAAAACCCGAACAATCTTTAACACTTGAAAACAAGGGATTTACGGGCTTATTTTTGCAGATTTTATGTGTTTTTTTGCAATTGGTCTATTTTCCCACGCAGAATCTACTTTCCGACGCAAAAATTACTGAAGATTTGGTTTAGGGTTTCTTGAGAGGTGATTTTACCACCTGTGATTTCTGCTAAATCATTTAAGACGAGGCGGAGGTCTTCGGCGATAAGGTCGGCGGGCAGGGTCGTGTTAGGATGATTCTCGTTGCTTCCAAGTCCTTGCAATACTCTTTGTAGGTTTGTCTGTGCATGCATGAGTGCTTCGTAGTGTCGCATGTTGGTGACTATCGTTTCATTGCCCGCAATTTCTGGAATGGCGGCTTCGCGAACTAGGGCATTCTCCAGCAACTGAATGCCGTCGCCTGTAAGTGCTGAGATATGTATGTATTGCGAAGGGGTGTCGCGATGGAACAGAAATGATGAGCTGGGCAAGGTCTGGTCACATTTGTTAATGACGTGCAAGATGGGTTTCTTCTGTGTGAGCCGCAGGTCGGGGAATGGCACATTGGGTTCAGAGAGGAGTATGACAATCTGGGCACGTTCGGCTGCCTGCATGCTGCGCTCTATACCCATCTTCTCGATGTGGTCTTTTGTGCGACGTATTCCGGCGGTGTCAATAAAGCGGAATGTGATTCCCTGTATCTGTATCGTGTCTTCAATCAAATCACGCGTGGTTCCCTGTATTTCACTCACGATGGCCCGATCGTCGTGCAGCAGAGTGTTGAGCAGGGTGCTTTTCCCTACGTTTGGCGCTCCAATGATGGCCACTGGGACACCATTTTTCAGCGCATTTCCGGTGCGGAATGAGTCGGTAAGTTGTTTGATGTGCTGGCTAATAGCGGTTGCCAGGTTGAGTAGCGTAGTTCGGTTGGCAAACTCCACATCCTGGTCCGAAAAGTCGAGTTCGAGTTCGAGCAATGATGTCATGTGTAGCAGTTGCTCGCGCAGTTCATTCAGCTCATGACTGAAGCCGCCGCGCAGTTGGCTTATGGCCATGCGGTGGGTGGCTGCATTGTTGCTTGCGATGAGGTCGGCCACGGCTTCTGCTTGCGAGAGGTCCATCTTGCCATTGAGGAATGCTCGCTGTGTAAATTCTCCTGGCTGAGCTTGTTGTGCACCGTTGTCGATAAGTAGCTGCAGGATGCGTTGGGCGATGTATCGGCTGCCGTGGCATGATATCTCGGCCGAGTCCTCGCCCGTGTAGCTGTGTGGTGCACGATAGATGGAGACGATAACATCGTCCACGACCCTGCGTTCGCTCTCCGAGTCTTTCACCGTCGGATCCACTATCTGTCCATAATGCAACGTGTTTGCAGGCACGTCGGCAATATTTTTGGAGAATACCTTGTCCAGTGTTTGGAAGGTACTTTCTCCTGAAAGGCGGATGACGGCGATGGCACCACCTGGAGGGGATGCAAGTGCGCAGATGGTGTGGTGCGTCATGATGGTATGTCTTTTAATGCCTTGCTCAGGGCGGACAAGTGTTCGTCCGTCGTGGCCCAGCTGGTAACGAAGCGGCAGAGCATGTGATCGGCATCAATGGGCTCCCAGGTCTCGAAAAGTATGCGGTCCATCAGGTAGTCTTTCTGCGTATTGGTGAGTTCCACAAATTGTTGGTTGGTGGGAGAGTCCCGCAAGGGGATTCCGGCACGCAGAAAGATGTCACGCAACGCTGTGGCCTTTTCAATGGCATGACGTGCGATATGGAAGTATAAGTCATCCGTGAATAGTGCGTCGAACTGAACGCCTGCCAGGCGGCTCTTTGCAAGCAGGGCACCGTGACGTTTCACGATGTTCATGAAGTGTTGCGGGGCGTTTCCCGCAGGGAAGACGACTGCCTCGCCACAGAGAGCTCCTACCTTTGTGCCGCCGATGTAGAAGACATCGCAGTGCCCGGCCAGCCATGCAAGGTCGAAATCGCATTCCGAAGAGGCGAGTCCATAACCCAGACGTGCCCCGTCGATGAAGAACTTCAGCTCATAGCGACGGCAGACATGAAGTATCTCTTCTATCTCTTTGGCGCTATAAATGCTTCCGAGTTCCGTGGGGAAGGTGATGTAAACCATCCCGGGGATGACCATGTGTTCATAGGTGGGGTCGGCATAGAAGCCTTTCAGATAAGCTTCCAGTTCCTTCCCATCCATCTTGCCGCCATGAGAGGGTAGGGTGATGACTTTGTGCCCGCTGGCCTCGACTGCTCCCGACTCGTGCACATTGATGTGTGCCGTCTGCACGGCTATCACTCCCTGATAGGTCTGCAGCATGCCGTCGATGACCGTTGCATTGGCCTGTGTACCACCGACGAGGAAGAAGATGTCGGCATCGGGACACTGGCATGCGGTCCGTATCTTCTGCCGTGCTGCCTCGCTCCATTCGTCGAATCCATACGACTGGCTTTGTGTGTTGTTGGTCTCCACAAGATGCTGCAGCACCAGAGGGTGTGCACCGTTGTTGTAGTCGCTTTCAAAAGAAGTTTTCATCGTTCAGATCCGTTCGAGGACGAGCTTTATGAGGTTGTCGATACTACCCTTATAGTCGGTATTCATCTCTTTGGCATAGCGGTTGGCGATGACCATGCAGCAGGTCATGGCTCGATGTCCGAGCAGGGATGCAAGGCCGGCGAGGGCCGACGACTCCATCTCGAAGTTGCATATCTTCAGTTCGCCTTCGCTTGTCTGATAGCGGAAGGACTCTATTTTCTCGTTCTGTTCCGGGTCTTGTATCCTGAGCCGGATTTGCCGTCCTTGTGGGCCGTAGAATCCGCCGCAGGCTACCGTGATTCCACGAAGCATTTCCTGGCCTGCCACCTGCTCAATGAGCGTGGGGTCGGCGGTTGCCACATACGGTGCCCCTTTCAGCGGACACCAGTCCATGTGTGTAGTGAAGGCTTTTTCCATCTCGAGGTCACAGACGTCGTTGCGACCGGCATAGTAGTTGAGCAGTCCGTCGAATCCGATGCTCTTCACGCTGGCGATGAATGTGCCGAGCGGTGCCTCGGGTTGCAGTCCGCCGCATGTGCCGATGCGGACGAGTGTGAGGGTGCGGTGTTCGGGTTTTTCCGTGCGCTCGTTAAAGTCGATGTTGGCCAGGGCATCCAGTTCGTTCACCGTGATGTCGATGTTGTCGCAGCCGATGCCAGTGGAGAGCGCTGTAATGCGTTTCCCCTTGTAGGTGCCGGTGATGGTGTGGAACTCGCGGCTCTGTATGTCGCATTCTTTGCTGTCAAAGTGGCTGGCCACCATGTTTACCCTGCCTGGATCTCCCACCAGGATCACCTTGTCAGCCAGTTGTTCGGGACGTACATGCAGGTGGAACACACTGCCGTCTTCGTTGATGATTAGTTCGGATGGTTCGAAGTGTTTCATGGCATCTTATGGGTTAAGTTCGAGTTTGCGTATCTGTTTTGCCTGTTTCTTCAGGTCCTCCGTCAGTTGTTCGACCTTGCCCTCTAGGATGCGCACTTGCGGTGCCAGCTGTTGCTTCTGTGCATTCGTGGCTGTGGCAAACTGCAGGCGCAGTGCTTCCAGTTGGGCTTCGGTGTTGCGCAGGTCGTTCTGTGTCTCTGCCCAGAACGTAATCTGCTGCTTGGCCTGCGGATTCTTGAAGTCATCGGCCGTGGTATAAATATGCGTGTCGTTGAGGATGAAGTCGAAGTCGTGTGCCCGTGCCTCCTTGTTCTCATGCTCTCGCAGCCCTTTGAGCCGCGTCTGTGCCTGAGCCACTTCGTCTTTCTTTTCCCACGTGTCGCGCAGGCTGTGGATGCGTGCACGGTTCCGAAGTCCCTCGGTGCCTACGGCTTCCTCTGTATATACGCGTCGAGTTTCGCTGGGGATGAAGACGTAGATGCATGCGCTGTCGGCCGGCTGGTTGCGGTCGGTGACGAACCATCCCAGATTGTTGTATTCGTCGATACACAGCAGGTAGTCGTTGGCCGGCGAGTTGAAGGGCATTCCCACGTTCTCGGGGGCAAGGAAGGCATGGTTGTCCACATCGTAGCGCGACATGTAGATGTCATATCCGCCCAGTCCCTCTTCGGTTTTTGCGGCATAGTATAGCGTCACTCCGTCGGCCAGCATGAAGGGGTAGTTCATCTCTTCGCCGTCCTCCGTCTGCAGCCCTTCGAGTTCTTTCTCGGCAGTCCATTCACTGCCGATGAGCTCCTGTCCGCAGAGGCGCATGTGCCCGTCCTTTGCCTGCCGGGCATATAGGCGACGGTTCTGCAGCTGGTTGATGAAGACCGTACGCATCAGCGTGTCCGTCTGGTTAAAGTAATTGGCAAACATTTCTATCGTTCCGCATTCATTTCCAAGCATTAACGACTCCACTACATCCTTCTTTCCGATGGCGATGCTGTCGATGAATGTGATGCATGCGGTGGAGTGCAGCTTGAGCATGTTCTTGCGTGCGATTTCCAGCAGTGCTTCCTTCTCCTCGGTGGGCTGCTCCGTCTTTTCCAGATATTCGATCTGTGCCGTCAGTATTTCCTCGGCCTTCTCGAAGTCATAGATGGCCATGGCCTCTTCGGGCGTCGTGTCGAACTCCGGTTCCTTGATCTTCTGTCTCCGTCGCTGTGCCGAGGCAGCGATGGTGGACAGTATGAGTATGAAGAAGATTAACCTTTTCATCTTGGTCCTTTTTTGTGGGGTCATTTAAAGATAAAATAGACGGCGAGCACCAGGCAGACTCCTGCGGCCAGATGGTTCCAGTGGAGTTGTTGTCCCTGGAAGAGCACGTTGGCTATCAGGCAGAAGACGATCAGCGAAATTACCTCCTGAATCACCTTGAGCTGCATCAGCGAGAATGGTCCGCCGTTTCCGGCGAAGCCTATCCTGTTGGCCGGCACCTGGCAGCAGTACTCCAGGAAGGCGATGGCCCACGAAAATGCGATTACGCCGATGAGTGGCCAGTTGCTGGTGGTGCCTGTCTGCTGCAGGCGCAGATGGCCATACCAGGCCAGGGTCATAAAGACATTGCTGCACACGAGCAGCAGGATTGTATATATTCCGTTCATCCTTCTGATTCTTCTTTCTTTTGCTTCTTGGCGTATATATTATCCAATGGCGAGATGCAGCCGTATATACGGCTCCTCGTGGTTCTATCTGTGCAAAGTTAGTGCTTTTTGTTGTAATGTGCAAGCAAATGCGGTAAAAACCGAGCGCCGTCATCAATTGATAATCGTGTTCGGGTGATGGATCGGTTTTCCGTCATGCATCGTCGGCATGCATCTAATGTTGTGTTCAGTTATCCTACACGTGGATTTGTATGTCAAATATTTTGTGCGTGCACTTGTCTGCGCTTCATTTCACGTGCCCTAAAAAACACCGAAAAATGGCACTTTTTGGGGCGAAAAAGCGGTTCAACACATGGACTATGCGATGTAAACGGTTGAATATCAGTAGGCGAAATTTCGGGCGAATTTCCGAATAAGCTTTGTCTTGCTCCGAAATACGCGATCCTCGCGTGTTTCGGAGGTCGGAGGAACGTGTTCCGCCGGCCGATGGAACACGTTCCGGATAAGACCGCGGCGTGCCGCACATGGTGGTGCAACACGCCGCGAAAATTTCCTGTAAAGATATCGGTTAAGATTTTGGCGCTATGACGACTGTTCTTCCTACTTCAATATATTGTCCAGATACTCGCCGATGCGATCCAGCCAGGTGTAGCTTCCTGTGCCGGGAGCGGCCGTGCGCTGGAAGCAGTGGTTGCGCAGGGCCAGGGTGTGCAGCTCGCTCTGGATGCCCATGGCGCGCATCTTCTCCCACGTCTTTACGGAGTTCATGGCAGCCCATCCGTCGGCATCGCCGTGGATGAAGAGCATGGGGGAGGTTTTCAGGTCGAAGCTGAACTCGGGCACCAGCACTGCCTCGTCGGCATTGCCGCCGCCCTTGTTGGGTTCCTCGGCGCCGTCGGTGAGTGCATAGGCCGGATAGATGCCGATGCCCCACTGCACGTTACAGGGCTGGCGGTCGATGTCGTCGATGGGCAGATAGGACTGATGGAGCGACGAGGTGACGCCCATGAGCGTGAGGTGTCCGCCGGCCGAGCTGCCCATGATACCTATCTGGTTCGGGTCGAGGCCCAGGCTTGCGGCCTTGCTGCGCACGATCTTGATGGTGCGCTGCAGGTCTTGCCATGCGGTGATGTGCTTGGGCATGCCGTTGGGGCGCGGCGTGCGGTACTTCATGGTGACCACTGTCATGCCCCGCTCGTTCAGATAGCGGCGTGCGGGGGCCACTTCGAATCCGTCGGGGTCGTTGCCCATGTAGCTGCCGCCCGAGTAGATGATCTGGATGGCCTTCGTCTTCAGCTGCTTCGGGAAGTGCCACTCGAGGTAGGGCTTGCACTGATGCTCCTGGGCGCAGGGCATCTTACCCTCGGGCCACACGTCCTCGGTCACCTTCTCGCGGCGAGCGTCGTCCGAGGCGTAGCGCTTCATCAGCTCCACCTCAGCCTCCAGCGGACGGATGAATCCCATCTGCTGCATGAACTCCACGCCGCGCTCCACGCCATACACTCCGTGAGGCTTGTTGGGATAGAGGTGCAGCTCGGCAGGTATCTTACGCTTGCGCAGCTCGCGGTAGATGAGCGTGGAGCCGTTGGGGCTATACTCGTCTGCACCGCCGTGGTGGAGGCTTATGGGGCATGTCTTCTCGTCAAACTTGAAGATGTCCGAGAGGCGCACGTCCTTGCCATAGCCCTGCAGGGTGGAGGGGGTGCCGGTCTCGCCGTCGGTGGTCACATAGGCCGGCGAGTTGATGATGGCCCAGTTGATGTGGCACGGCACGGTGTCCAGCTTATCGATGGGGTCGTAGGCCGGAGTCTGGGATGTGGTGGCCAGCAGGGTGGCCAGGTGGGAACCGGCCGACTGGGAGATGACGCCGATGCGCTCGGGGTCGAAGCCACGTTTCTTGGCCTCGCTGCGCACCATGCGTACGGCACGCTGTCCGTCCTCCCAGGCTGTCTTATAGATGGGCAGGCCCTCGGGACGCGGGGTGCGATAGACGAAGTTCACGCACTGGAAGCCCAGGGCAGTGAACCGCTCGCGCCACTCCTTGATGAAGTTCATGTCGCAGCAGGTGTAGTAGCCGCCGCCCGAGATGAGGATCATGCAACCATTGTTCCTGGTTTCCTCCGACGGTGCGTCGTACCACTCGATGTATGCCACACGGTGCTTGTCGGCCTTGAACTTCTCTGCCCGTGCCTCGTCGAGCATGGCAGCTATCTGATGGGGCTGTGCGTCGGGCATCTTGCCCTTGGGCCAAATGGTCTCGCGTTCCCCTGCGAGGATGTGCAGCGCACAGAATACGCTCAGCAGCAGAACGACTTTTCTCTTGATGTTAAGTTTCATAGGTGATATGTGTTAGTTTATTATTTGTTGTTCAGATACTTGTCCATAGCCTCGGCCGCACGCCGTCCGTCGCCCATGGCCAGGATGACCGTGGCGCCGCCGCGCACGATGTCGCCTCCGGCAAAGATGGTGGGGATGTTGGTCTGCATGTTCTCGCTGACCACGATGGTGTTCTTTCGGCCCAGTTCCAGTCCCTCGATGCTTGTGGGCACGATGGGGTTGGGACTTACGCCCACGGCCACGATGGCCTGGTCTATCTGGATGGTCTCGGTGGCTCCGGGTATGGGCTGCGGGCTGCGGCGTCCGCTGGCGTCGGGCTCGCCCAGTTCCATCTTCTGCAGCACCACTTCGGTCACGTTGCCTCGTTCGTCGGCGTGGTATTCGATGGGGTTGTGCAGGGTCAGGAACTCGATGCCCTCCTCCTTGGCGTGCTTCACCTCCTCGAGTCGGGCGGGCATCTCGGCCTCCGAGCGACGGTAGGCGATGAAGACACGCTCGGCACCCAGACGCTTGGCAGTGCGACAAGAGTCCATGGCTGTGTTGCCGCCGCCCACCACCATTACGCTGTGGGCCTTGCGCACGGGGGTGTCGGCCTCGGGGTTCGAGGCATCCATCAGGTTCACTCGCGTGAGGTATTCGTTGCTGGACATGATGCCGTTCGAGTTCTCGCCCGGGATGCCCATGAAGTTGGGCAGTCCGGCGCCCGAGCCTACGAAGATGCCCTCGTAGCCCTCGTCTTCCAACTGCTTCACCGTGATGGTCTTGCCGATGATGCAGTCCTTGACAAACCGTACGCCTATCTTCTCCAGGTTCTGTATCTCGACGTCCACGATGGCATTGGGCAGACGGAATTCGGGAATGCCGTATTTAAGCACACCGCCTATCTCGTGCAGTGCCTCGAAGACTGTCACCTCGTAGCCCATCTTGGCCATGTCGCCGGCGAAGCTCAGTCCGCTGGGGCCCGAACCGATGACGGCAATCTTCTTCCCGTTGGCGGGAGCCACCTCGGGCAGCGACATTTGTCCGCTCTCGCGCTCATAGTCGGCAGCGAAGCGTTCCAGGTTGCCGATGGCCACAGCCTGCCCGCCCATCTTCAGATGGATGCACTTGCTCTCGCACTGCTTCTCCTGCGGGCATACGCGGCCGCAGACAGCGGGTAGGGCAGAGGTCATCTTCAGCACACGGGCTGCATCGAGGAACTCGCCGCGCTCGATATTCTTGATAAAAGAGGGGATGTTGATGTTCACAGGACAGCCCTGCATGCAAGTGGGGTTGGGGCAGTCCAGGCAGCGCTTGGCCTCGGTCTGTGCCTGCTCCCGGCTCAGCCCCTGGTTCACCTCCTCGGTGCGCGTCGTAGCACGATATACGGGATCCAGCTCGGGCATCTGGCAACGCTCGATGGCCGTGCGTTCCTTGGCCTTCATGCTCTTGCGCAACTCCTCGCGCCAGGGAGCATTGCGGTCGGTAAGT
The DNA here is from genome assembly GCA_902788315.1 of uncultured Bacteroidales bacterium. Classification (GTDB taxonomy): domain Bacteria; phylum Bacteroidota; class Bacteroidia; order Bacteroidales; family Bacteroidaceae; genus Physcousia. The sequence continues at coordinate 94,816 of CADAJS010000005.1, read as the reverse complement.
TCCGAGAGCGAAACGTGAGTCGTGGCGGGTGATGAGATGGAATTGCCTGCTGCGGTCTCCTTCGTGTCGTCACTGTCCTTCGTTGTCGGTGCTGCGCTTTCAGCTCCGCGATGTACGGCCTCGAATGCTTCCATCTCCTCCGCCTTGAATGCACCGGCGCGTCGAAGCATCTCGTCGAAGTCCACTTGATGGCCGTCGAACTCGGGACCATCCACACAGACGAACCTCGTCTTGCCGCCCACCGTGATGCGGCAGGCGCCGCACATGCCTGTACCATCGACCATGATGGTGTTCAGCGACACGTCGGTGGGGATATTGTATTTCTTGGTGAGCAGGCAGCAGAACTTCATCATGATGGCGGGACCGATGGCAAAGACACGGTCCACCCGCTCGCGCTGAATCACTTGCTCGATGCCAACGGTGACCACACCCTTCTGTCCGTACGAACCGTCGTCGGTCATGATGATTACCTCGTCGCTCGACTTTCTCACCTCGTCCTCCAGGATAATCAGATCCTTGCTGCGTCCGGCGAGCACCGATACCACGCGGTTTCCGGCGGCCTTCAGTGCTTGGATGATGGGGAGCATCGGGGCCACGCCCACTCCGCCGCCGGCGCAGACCACGGTGCCGAAGTTCTCGATATGGGTGGCTCGGCCCAGCGGTCCCACCACGTCTGTGATATAGTCGCCCGGCTGGAGCGCACAAAGTTTCGTAGTGCTGGCGCCCACGGTCTGCACCACCAGCGTGATGGTGCCTCGCACGGGGTCGCTCTCGGCGATGGTCAGGGGAATACGCTCGCCCTTTTCGCCTACGCGTACTATCACAAAGTGGCCTGCCCGACGTGCCTTGGCAATCAGCGGGGCCTCGACCACTAACTTGAACACTTTCTCTGAAAACTGTTCCTTCTGTACAATCTTGTTCATACCCTATTATATTGTGTCTAATAACGCGGTGCAAAGTTACGAATAAGCGAGGAGAATGACAAATGAAATCAGAATTTTCATTATGACATTCTCGAGCGAGAGTAACTTCGACCATCGGTCAGAGTTGCGAAAAGAAGAGGGAAAGGGCAAGAATTACTTTACTTTTTTAGCTTGTATTCCCCGAACGATTGTCTGTTAGCTTGTAAATGTGCCAAGAAAGGCGTACCTTTGCACCACTAAACTTTAAAGCAATGAACGTAAAGAAACATTCGATGGGGGAGTGGGTGCTGGCTACCCGCCCTTGGTCGTTCCCGGCGTCGGCTATGCCGGTGATGGTCACGATGGTCTGGTTGTGGAGCCGTGGAGTGGAGGTCTGCTGGTGGCTTGGCGTGCTGGCGCTTCTGAACATTGTGCTGGTACATGCCGCAGGCAATGTGTGGAGCGACATTGCCGACTATCGGCGCGGTGTGGATGCCGAGGATACCTTCGGGACACGCTTGCTCGTGGACGAGCAGTTCTCGCCCGACGAGTTCCGCCGGCTCTCGCTTGTGCTTAATGTAGCCGCCGTCGTGCTGGGCCTCGTTATGGTCGGCCTCACGGGCTGGCCCCTGCTGGTCATTGGCGTGGCGGGTTTGTTGCTCTCACTGTGCTATCCGTGGCTCAAGTATGCAGCCCTGGGCGATGTGGTGATCATCCTATGTTATGCGTTGCTGCCCATGCTGGGCACCTCTTATATCGTCTCCGGCGAGGTACGCCCCGAAGTCCTCTGGCTGGCTCTCCCAGTTGGTCTGATCACCGTGGCCATCCTTCACATCAATAATGTGCGCGACGTCACCACCGACCGTCGTGCTGGCATAAGCACCCTGCCGTTGCTTACGGGTACGCGCGTGGGTACCTATATATATATGGTCGAGGTGCTGCTGCCCTTCGTGTGGATTGTCGGGCTGGTGGCCTTGGGCATCGGATCCTGGGGCTTGCTGGCCTCGCTGCTGGCCCTGCCGCTGGCTGTGAAGAATGTGCGTACAATGTTCGCCGGTGCCGTCTTGCGCGAGTCGTGTGCCCATCTGGACGAGGGTACGGCCCAACTGCAACTCGTCTTCAGCCTGTGTCTCATGCTGGGTCTCATCGTGAATACCTTGATAAAGTGATGAAACGACTTGTCCTCTCCATCCTGGTGGCAGCATGTCTGTGGTTCCTGATGTTCTCGCCGTGGACGGCCACGCTGGTTCCTTTCTGGCCCGCCATGACCTGCTCGGCCTTGCTGCTTACGTGTCTGGCGTTCCTCTTTGGCGGACGGCCTGCATGGCATTTCAGACTGTCGGACGTGCTGTGGGGCGTGGCAATAGCCGTCGTGCTGTGGGGCGTGTTTTGGCTGGGCGACAAGGTTTCGCAATGGATGTTCTCCTTCGCCCGCCCGCAGGTGAACCTTATATATGACATGAAGGAGGGGCAGAGTTCGGTTTGGCTTGCCCTGGCCTTGCTCTTGATTATCGGTCCAGCTGAGGAAATCTTCTGGCGCGGCTACGTGCAGCGCACGCTTGTCTCGCGCTTTAGCCCTGATGCTGCGTTCCTGCTGGCCACGGCGGCCTACACGCTGGTCCACCTGCCCTCGCTGAACTTCATGCTCATCATGGCAGCGCTGGTGTGCGGTGTGATGTGGGGCGGGCTCTATCGTCTCTTCCCGCAGCACTTCACGGCCATCGTGGTGAGCCACGCCCTATGGGATGCCGCCGCCTTCGTCTGGTTCCCCTTCTGAGCCTTTAGGTTCATCCAATAGAATAAGACAGCGGGCAGGGTTCCATCCCTGCCCGCTGTCTGTTTGTTCTAATGGCTTTTAACGGTCTCAGTCGATGATGTCGAAGCCACAGTAGGGGACCAGTGCCTTGGGGATGCGGATTCCCTCGGGGGTCTGGTTGTTCTCGAGCAGGGCGGCCACGATGCGCGGCAGGGCGAGGGCCGAGCCGTTGAGCGTGTGGGCCAGTTCCGTCTTCTTGTCGGCAGCTCGACGGATGCGGCACTTGAGTCGGTTGGCCTGATACGTGTCGAAGTTCGATACGCTGCTGACCTCGAGCCAGCGCTTCTGGGCTTCGCTATAGACCTCGAAGTCGTAGCAGATGCTGCTGGTGAAGCTCATGTCGCCACCGCAGAGGCGCAGGATGCGATAGGGGAGTTCCAGCTTCTGGAGCAGTCCCTCCACGTGGGCCAGCATCTCCTTGTGGCTCTCGTCGCTGTGCTCGGGTGTGTCGATACGTACGATCTCCACCTTTGAGAACTCGTGCAGGCGGTTCAGTCCACGCACGTCCTTGCCGTAGGAACCAGCCTCGCGACGGAAGCACTCCGTGTAGGCGCAGTTCTTGATGGGGAGGTCCTTCTCATCGATAATCACGTCGCGATAGATGTTCGTCACGGGCACCTCGGCCGTGGGGATGAGATAGAGGTCGTCCACCTCGCAGTGGTACATCTGGCCCTCCTTGTCGGGCAGCTGGCCCGTGCCGTAGCCGCTGGCCTGATTGACTACAGTGGGCGGCATGATCTCCTCGTAGCCGGCGGCACGCGCCTCGTCGAGGAAGAAGTTGATGAGCGCGCGCTGCAGGCGGGCACCCTTGCCACGATAGACGGGGAAGCCGGCGCCCGTAATCTTCACGCCCAAGTCGAAGTCGATGAGGTTGTACTTCTTTGCCAGCTCCCAGTGAGGTATCTTTGCCTCGCCATTGTCTACGACGGTGGTCCAGTTGCCTACGGTGTCGCCCGGCTGACATTCGCGCAGGTTGCTCTTCACCACCAGGTTGTCCTCGGCACCGGTGCCTTCGGGTACCAGGTCGTAGGGGATGTTGGGAATGGTGCACAGCTGACGCTGCAGTTCAGCCTCGGCCTCGGCCTTGCGCTCCTCGAGTGCCTTTCCTGCCTCCTTCAGTGCGGCCACCTTGGCCTTGACGGCATCGGCTTCGTCGCGGCGTCCCTGCTTCATCAGCCCGCCAATCTCGGCTGCCAGCTTCTTGGCCTCCGAGAGATTCTGGTCGAGCTGCATCTGCGACTCGCGTCGTATCTTGTCGGTGGCGATTACCTGGTCGATGGCTTCACGCGCACCGGCGAAATGCTTCTTCTCCAATCCACGGATGACACGCTCGGTGTCCTCAATGATAAGTTTCAGTGTAAGCATAGCTTCTTTTCTGTTTATAACGTTATTTTGCTGGGCGCAAAGTTACACATTTTTATTGGAATCGGCTTGCGCTGGCGAAAAGAATTTGCCCTTTGTTTGCATGATTGACGTAAATGCAATAACTTTGCAGTGGAAAATGGAATGATATTAACCATCAATAAAACGAAAAAGAAGGATGAAAAGGATTTTTAAGACAATGCTCCTCGCGCTGGTACTGATAGGCGGAGGAATGAGTGTGACAAGCTGTGACGAAGAGACCATTTCACAGATACTTGGTCTGTTATTAGGTGGAACCACCTATACATATTCTGGTACTGCTACTTTGGAATGCTTTGGACCAGGCGAGAATGGTGGATTCAGAGAGATTGTAAAAGGTACTGCTTCATTGCAGCCTTCCATAACCAGTGCTTCCGACAATACATGCACATTGGTGATTCCTGCTTTTAAACTTGGCGATGTTACGGTTAATCAAATGTCCTTTGGTGGATTAGTTTTGACAGCAAATAGTGCAAGCACTGAGAACATCATATCCATCAGCGAGCAAAACGGCTATTCTGTGGATGGGACGATGATTTATGACGGAGTAGAGCATCAAATTTCCGGCCTTTTTATAAAAGAAGGGTCAAAGGCCAGTACAAAATCCACCTCATTTATGATTTCCGTCTATTTTGATGAGGCAGGTGATTATGCAGTAAATGTTACATTCTCAGGTGAAAGTATTACGAACCAATAAGTAGATACGACAGCAAATCAGAGGCTGGCTCTCCGGAACGGAGGCCAGCCTCTGCGCTTAGTTATTGAAAGTCTGTTCGGGATTATGCCTCTGCGGGTACCACACTCACAGTGCTGCGGTCGAAGCGACCTTTCTTGAACTCTACGGTGCCGTCCACCAGTGCATAGAGCGTGTCGTCCTTGCCCTTTGCTACGTTCAGGCCGGGATAGTGACGTGTGCCACGCTGGCGTACGATGATGTTACCTGCCACGCACTGCTGGCCACCGAAAATCTTAACACCTAATCTTTGTGCAGCGGACTCGCGTCCGTTCTTAGAACTACCTACACCTTTTTTATGTGCCATAATCTTGTTCCTCCAATTAAATTGTTAAGCAATAATTTCGTTGATGGTCAACTCTGTGAACTGCTGACGGTGACCGTTCAGCTTGCGATAACCCTTGCGGCGCTTCTTGTGGAATACCAGCACCTTCTCGCCCTTCACCAGCGCGGTTTCTACCTTGGCAGTCACCTTGGCACCCTCTACCGTGGGAGCGCCCACTGTGATGGCTCCGTCGTTGTCCACCAACAACACTTTCTCAAACTCAACAGTCTGGCCATTCTCTGCTTCCTGCATGTGCTGCACGAAGAGTTTCTTGCCGGCCTCTACCTTGAACTGCTGACCGTTAATCTCTACGATTGCGTACATTTTTATTTGTATTAAACGGGTTTCCACCGTGGGGCGAGGCCATCCCGTGACCTTCTTTTTCGAGCCTGCACGGCATAAATCGGCTGCAAAGGTACGTTTTTTTTCTGAACTGACCAAACTTTTTCGTTCTTTTTAATCAGTTGACCCGTTTCCCCATTCCATTTTTTTGCCGGATGCGTGACAGGCCACTGTCTGTTTTATCACGTGTGATAAACTTCGATGGAACGTGTTGCGTACGGCTTTATCACACGTGATAAAAAAAGGCCGGTCTATTTTACCTTGCGGAAGACGAGGTTTCGCTTGCCGTCGAAGGTGCCTATCTCCAGCGAGTCGCCATTCTCGGCAATGAGCATGGAATTGCCCTGTCGTGTGGTGACGAGACGGTTTTCGATGGTGTAGGGCTCGGTAATGTTCATGCCGGTGACGGTTGTCTTGAGCATGAGGTTCACCAGCTGTCGTTTGGCCCATCCCAGGCGTGCCATCTTGGCCAGCTCGTCGTTGATGTTCATCGTGACATGTGTCTGCACCTGCTGCTCGGGCTGGAATCGGAACTCCATGGTGATGTCGCAGAGGCGGAAGAAGGTGGTGAGTCCCTTGTCGATACCCTTGCTGATGCCCGTGGAGGCAGAGTCGGCCATGACGGCCGAGGTGACGAAGTCGCGCATGGCGTCCACGTCGGTGCATGCATACGTATGACCTTCGATGTCCTGCGACATGGCGGGGCTCGTGAGGGCAAATGTGGCTGCGAGGAGGATGATCAGTTTTTTCATACTTCGAAATAGTTTTCAAGTTCAGCGATTGCCTCGCCGTTCTGGTTTGCGATGTCGCGGATGATGACTCCATGTTCGAGCAGCGCGATGCGTGGACATATATCGACGGTGTGCTGCAGGTTGTGGCTGGAAACGAGAATCGTGGCTCCGGCGGTCTGGTTGTACTGCGTTAGCAGGTGTTTGATGGCGTTCTGGCTGGAGGGATCCAGAAAGTTGAACGGCTCGTCGAGGATGAGCACTTGCGGATGCAATAACATGGCAGCGACGATGCCCAGCTTTTGCTTATTGCCGGCCGAGAGGTTGCGGATGAGTTTCTTCTGGCCCACCACCTCGCCTGCCATGAAGTGTTCGAAATCGGCGAGGAAGGATTGCAGCTCCTCGTCGCTGCGTCCGGAGATGCGGGCGATGAACTGCAGGTACTCGTCGGGGGTGAGGTAGTCGATGAGGAACGACTCGTCGATGTATGCTCCGGTCCAGTCCTTCCAGTCCTCGGTTGTCGATACGTCGGTATCGCCCATGAGCACTCGGCCCGTGTCGGCCTTGATAAGGTCGAGCATGAGGCGGAATAGTGTGCTCTTTCCCGCACCGTTGTTACCTACGAGACCCAGCATCTCGCCACTCTTTATCTGGAAGCCGTCGATGTTCACGGCCACCTTCTCGCCGAAGGATTTCTTTAGGTTTTCAATTGTTATATCCATCGTTGTCTAATTCTTAGTTCATAGTGCATAGTTCCGAAGCGCATAGTGCAGGCGGTCATTATCGGCTGGCACGGAAGCCTTCCATGTTCACATGGCGTCGCAGCATGAAACGGTCGTAGATGTTGCGCAGCCACCACTGGTGCAGGGACAGGCCAACGATTCCCAGTACTGCGAGCATGACGAAGCCCCAGGGGTTGCCAAGCAGCAGGGTGAACACCTTCTCGACGCCGATGGGGAGGAAGAGCATCATGATGCTGACTAACTGCTGCACCCAGTTGCCCTGCTTGCTGGTGAGCTTCTGGTTCAGGGGCAGTGTCTCCTTGTTATAGACGGCCATCTGGAAGCAGATGGGGTAGAGCACACCGGCGGTGAAGAACAGGTAGCCCAGGTTCATCCATACGGATATCTTGCCGATAATCATCAGCGGGATGAGCAGGCAGAAGGGCAAGAGCAGGACGACGCTGTTGAAATAGAACTTGGCATAGAGCAGCTGCAGGATACTTTCGCGGCGACTCATCAGGCCGTCGATGTAGTTGCCCTCGTGGCACATGATGCTGATGAGCATTGTCATGCCCAGTCCCACATAGTCATAGAGACAGATGAAGGATTTCATGAAGCCATTGTCGTAGATGTCGGTAAAGTAGAGCAGGCCGCTGAGCAGAATCATCATGCCCAACAGGGTGAGGAACTGGAGGCGAATGGTCTTGTTGCGCATGCGCATCTTCATCTCCAGCTTCAGATACTCGCCCAGTGCGCCGTAGCGGTTGAGATAGCTCATCTCCGTGGTGTGCTTCATCTCCACCTCCTCCTTCTGGGCCACCTCGTTGTACACCATAGTCATCTGCAGTCGATAGTTGGCCCAGTACAGTATTGCCAGCAGGGCTGCGATAGCGAGATAATAGAGGACGTTGCCCAGCGTGAGCTGGTACATCATTTCGGTGAGTGGAATGTCCAGGATGTTCTCCTCAGGCCACAGCATGATAAACAGCAGTGCGGCATGAATGGCTGCTGGCAGCAGCACCCATAGGATGTGGCGGCTGATGAGCGTTCGCACATAGAGATAGCAGAAACCATTGATGATGAACAGCAGCCACCAGGCCAGGAGCCAGCGTAGCAGAGCGCACCATCCCAGCAGCGGCATCACAGCCAGCAGGCCAAAAGGCACCAGCAGGAAGCCCCAGAAAAGGTTGCCTAGGCTGAATCCCGAGCTGAACAGATAGACATGCATTAGGAATGAGCGTCGGATAGGGAGCAGGGCATAGGGGCGCCCTCGTTGGGCTGGTGTCTCCTGGAGCATGAAGCGCATCCAGAAGTCGGTCATCAGCAGATATAGCACCAGACCGTCCATCACATGGAAAGCCGAAACCCCGTTGTACATACCGCGGAAGCCCATGGGCAGCATTACGCCCATCAGCACCAGGATGGCAGCATAATAGAGAAACATGAAGATGGCCAGCATCTTCATAAAGCGATTCTTCTCCAGCATGGGATGACGCTCATCCTTGAGGCTGTCGTTGCGTCGAATCAGCTTGTATAATTGATACCGCGTCATATTGTCTACAGGGTTTTCAGGTATTTCTCGGCCTCGATGGCGGCTTTGGCTCCGCTGCCTGCAGCCACTACGGCCTGGCGGTAATGTGGGTCGGCCACGTCGCCGGCGGCATAGATGCCTGCGATACCCGTGCGCGGCGTGTCGCCCTCGGTCTGTATGTATCCGGCATCATCGACGCTGACCCATGGGCGGAACACCTCGCTGTTGGGGCGATGGCCGATGGCCAGGAAGAAACCGTCGATGGGCAGGTCATACGTACGCTCGCCCTGCTCTCCTTTCTTGAAGATCAGGTGAGCACCCTCGACACCGTTCTCCCCATAGAGCCCCAGAGTGTTGGTCTCGAAAAGTATCTCAATGGAGGGGTGGTCCATAACTCGCTGCTGCATGATCTGGCTGGCGCGGAGGAAGGGCTTACGCACGATCATATAGACTTTGGCAGCCAGTCCGGCCAGATAGAGAGCCTCCTCGCAGGCTGTGTCGCCACCGCCCACGACGGCCACCACTTTCTTGCGATAGAAGAAACCGTCGCAGGTGGCACAGGCAGATACACCCTGTCCCATGTACTTCTGCTCGTCAGCCAGTCCCAGATACTTGGCGCTGGCGCCAGTGGCTATGATGACGCTGTCGGCCGTCAGTTCCGTATCGGTGTCGGTCCAGAGACGATAGGGACGCTGCGAGAAGTCGGTGCGGATGACCGACTCGCTGCGTATCACGGCACCGAAGCGCTCTGCCTGCTGGCGCATGTTTAACATCAGTTCATTGGCATCCACTCCCTGTGGGAAGCCGGGAAAGTTCTCCACTTCGGTAGTGATGGTGAGCTGGCCGCCCGGCTGTATGCCTTCGAGGATTGTGGGTTGCAGGCCGGCTCGCCCGGCATAGATGGCAGCTGTATAACCCGCAGGGCCGCTGCCGACGATGAGCAGTTGGGTGTGCATTGTCGTGTGAATGTATGGGTTGAGTGATTCAAATATTTATCGGAGGTCGATGATTTCGGCGTCTGGATATCTGTCACGGGGGAAGGTGAAGTCGGCCTCGCTGAACTTCTGTCGTCCCTCAAACTGCCGGATGCTGATACGGTTCCAGATGTTGTCCTGGCGTACTCGCACGCAGAGCGGACAGAAGTCGCTCTTGCGGACGTCGATGTATAGTTCCTGGGCTGCAATATCACTGCGTTGGGCGATGAGATGCACCTCGTAGGTGGGGGTATTGCGTAGCGATGACTCCTTCATCGTGATGCGATACCCTTTCTTGTACAGGTCGAGAAAAACATAGGGATTTACAGACTGGATTTCCTTCTCGGTGGGCGTGGTGACGTTCACCTCTTCGTTCTCTGGCAGATAGCTCCATTGTGTCTTGCCGTCGAACCACGTAATCATCTCGGGAGTGTCCAGATGGAAACGGCGTCCCTGGAGGAGCAGTGTACCGCTGACGCTCTCTTGTTCCGTGGTCCCCTGAAAACTGGTGGCTGAGAACGAGACACGTATGTCGCCGCTCTTCTTGATGAACGAGGCTGCATTGTCCAGCACTTTGCGCCCGCTGATTTCAGCCTGGGCAGGAAGACACAGTGTACAGAGGAATAGGGGGAGCAGGATGTGGAATAATCTTGTGTGGTGCATAGTCGATAGGATTTGTTTTTTTACTTCGCGCGTATATATATAAATAGGTAGCAGATCTGATTATCGCAGTTCGTTTAGCCGCATCTGCAAGTCGTCTTCGCCCACGCACAGCACCTCGCGAGGCTTTGCGCCGCGTGTGGGGCCGACGATGCCTGCCTTTTCCAGCTGGTCCATCAGACGTCCGGCCCGAGCGAAGCCAATGCTGAACTTGCGCTGTAGCATGCTGGTGCTGCCGTTCTGGTCGAGTACTACCATGCGGGCTGCCTCCTCGAACATGGGGTCCAAGTGGTTCATGTCAACGTCGGGACTCTCTCCGCCGCCTTCGCCTTCCATGGCCACCTCGGGCAGTGGAAAGGGATGGTTGTAGCTCTGCTGGCAGGCGATATAGCTCACGATGTTTTCCACCTCGGGTGTATCAACAAAGGCACACTGAACTCGGACAGGGTCGTTGCCCGAAAGGAACAGCATGTCGCCCTTTCCTACAAGTTGGTTGGCACCCGTGCGGTCGAGAATGGTACGGCTGTCCACGACGCTCATCACCTTGAATGCCATACGGGCAGGGAAGTTTGCCTTGATGGTACCGGTGATGATGTTGGTGGTGGGGCGCTGTGTGGCAATGATCATGTGAATACCCACGGCGCGAGCCAACTGGGCGATACGTGCGATGGGCAGTTCAATCTCCTTGCCGGCAGTCATGATAAGATCGCCGAACTCGTCAATGATAACCACAATGTAGGGCATGAACTTATGCCCATTGTTCGGGTTCAGCTCGCGGTTCTTGAACTTCTCGTTGTATTCTTTTACGTTACGTGCACGTGCTTTCTTGAGCAGGTCGTATCGGGTATCCATCTCGACACAGAGGCTCTTCAGTGTCTGAATGACCTTGTTCACGTCGGTGATAATGGGTTCTTCGGTGTCTTCATTGCCCTCTACTTGTGCCAGGAAATGATTAACGATAGGATTGTACACACTGAATTCCACCTTCTTGGGGTCCACCATGACCAGTTTCAGTTCAGCGGGATGTTTCTTATAGAGCAGGCTGGTAATGATTGCATTCAGTCCCACCGATTTTCCTTGTCCTGTGGCACCGGCGACGAGCAGATGTGGCATCTTGGCCAGGTCCACCATGAACACCTCGTTTGTGATGGTCTTCCCTAAGGCCATTGGCAATTCGTAATCCGTCTCCTGGAACTTACGGCTATTCAGAATGCTCTCCATGGAAACCATCTGCGGCTTTGCATTGGGTACCTCGATGCCGATGGTTCCCTTGCCTGGAATAGGTGCAATGATACGTATTCCCAAGGCTGAGAGGCTCAGCGCGATGTCATCCTCAAGGTTGCGTATTTTGGCGATTCGAACGCCGGGAGCCGGTGTCACCTCATAGAGCGTGATGGCAGGACCGATGGTGGCCTTGATGTTGCTGATCTCTACACCAAAGTTTGAGAGAACTTGCAGAATACGTTTCTTGTTAGCCTGCTGTTCCTCCATGTCAATGGCATTGCCGCTGGTCTCATATTTCTTCAGGAGATCCAGTGTCGGGTATTTGTAGTATTCGAGATCCAGCTTGGGGTCGTATGGCTCCAGTGTGCCTTCTTCGGTCACCTCTGCTTTTTCGGGGTCTTTGCCCTGAATAATTTCCATTTCATCGTCAGGTTTCTGAATGTCAAGAGGCAGTTCCTGTTCACCTTCCTTTAAGATGGTCTCGCGTCCCGAGGGGACGGGGCCGAAGTCGATAATGGTCGATGTGTCAGCTGGATTATCGACAAATGGTGTCACGAAGGTGTTTTCCTCTTCTTCCGTGATTTCCTCCTCCTCATTTGTCGAGTCGCTAAGGGACGTGTCGTTTCCCGCCACATTATCTTCCACTGACTTTTCCTCTGCAGATGTATTCATGCTCTTGGACGTCAGCCAACCGCGTAGGGTGCTGATGGCCTCGTCGCTTACATAAGCCAGGTAGAGCAGGGCAATGAGCAACAGGGCGATGATGACTCCGACAGGACCAATGTGACTGCGCATCAATTCCAGTTCCTCGCGGCCGATCATTCCGCCCCAGATGATATAGCTGTCGTGAGCAAAAGGCACATAGGAGACAATGTAGGCGGCGAATGCCGAGCACCATATCATCAACACCATACAATTGAGGAACCACTTGTGGAGCCGTATGCGGGCAATGCCCATGATGCGGACGCTGGCAGCCAAAAGAAAGATGGGGATAAAGATGCTGGCCACACCAAAGCAGTTATCCATCACATTGTGCGCCAACTTGTATCCCCAAGGCCCCATCCAGTTTGCGGCAGTATAGGCCGGGTTATTATACAACTTCTGGTCTTCGGCACCGGTGAACAGATGGGACACCATCGCCAGAAGAATATACATCGCAATCAGTGCCAAAACCGCACCCCACACGAAACGTTGGTTGCCGTCCTGCTTGCTTTTCTTCTTGTCTTCGACGGGTTTTACACTGTCCTTCGTGTCGCGTCTCAGCCCTGAAAACCATTGTTTAAGTCCACCTTTTTCCTGTGTGCTACTTTTTTTATTATTCTTCGTCGTATTGCTTCGCTTTGTTCCTGCCATATTATGATTTCGCTTTTTCACGTGCAAAATTAGATATATTTCTCCAATTAATTCTTTTTTTCGCGAGAAAAAATGTATCTTTGCATCTGATTTAGGACTTGGTAAAAAACTTCCGATGGCAGCAAAGAAGACTGAAAAATTGATTTATGCCCACGACACGTTGGAATTTGTAACTGTCGCGGTGCAGTATTGTGTGTTTTTGGAGCAAAGCGAAGGTCGCCCAAAGGACGAGTTCGTCTCCACCCTGCTGAAGCTACTTCCATTGCTTTATATGAAAGCCAGTTTGCTGCCTCCCGTGGAGAGCACGGGCGACTTCCTGACCGAAGACAAGGTGACCGAAGATGATTATAACTGGATTCGTCGCATCATATATGATATCATGCAGGATGACGACGAATACGAGGATATATCCATGACCGACCTTGGCCCTGACGAGCGTCGCTGGCACTCGGTGAGCGAAGGACTGGCCGATATTTATCAGCCGTTGAGGAATTTCGTGTCGGTCTATCAGCAACGGATTGAAGACTGCATGCACGATGCATTGTGGGAAGTGATGGATAACTTTGAACTTTATTGGGGGCAATCGTTGCTGGATACGCTCAGGAGATTGCATCAGATACGCTACACCATTAGGGAGGAGACCGATGAGGACACTCTATAGCACCTATGACAAGTCGCTCATTTCCGACCTGCCGCGTGCCTGTTTCGAAGGGCGGATTGAGGTGGTGCAAAGTGTGGATGTGGCCGAGCGTGCCGTTGAATTCTTGATGAGACAGTCCATCCTTGGATTTGATAGCGAGACTCGCCCCACCTTTCGGAAGGGTCCCATGAATCCTGTGGCACTCTTGCAGGTGAGTGCTGACGACGTATGTTTCCTCTTCCGATTGAGCATGATTGGGCTGCCCGACTGCCTGATCGGATTGCTCTCCGATACGCAGTTGCTCAAGGTGGGACTCTCTCTGCACGACGATTTCCTGCGTCTGTCCCAGCGTCGTGACTTTGTTCATGGCACATTCATCGACGTGCAGGATGTGGCCCGCTCGATGGGCATTGCCGACCAGGGTCTGCGTAGGCTCTATGCCAACGTGTTCGGGAAAAAGATAAGCAAGGGACAGCAGTTGTCCAACTGGGAGGCCGACGTGCTCTCGGACGCCCAAAAACAATATGCCGCCACCGATGCGTGGGCGTGCATCCAATTATACCGCGAATTTCTCCGCCTTAAGGAGGAGGGCTTCAAATTATTACCGACTAATCAAGTAAAAACAGAATGAACGAAAATGCGATACCCGCTTCTTTAACGGCCGAAGCGTCTGCCCCTCGTGTCATCTTACGCAAGGGTAAGGAGGAGAGTCTGCGACGCTTTCATCCCTGGGTGTTCTCTGGTGCTGTGCATCATATCGATGGTGAGGTGAGCGAGGGTGATGTGGTCAGTGTTTACACCGCAGAGGGCGAGTTTGTGGCTCGCGGCCACTGGCAGATAGGTAGTATTGCCGTGCGTGTGCTGACATTCAATGACGAACCGATTGACGAAGATTTCTGGCTTAGCCGACTCGAACAGGCGCGAAAGGTGCGTTTGGCGCTCACGCTGGATGTTCCAGGGCATAACACCATTTATCGTCTGGTACATGGCGAGGGAGATAATCTTCCTGGTCTGGTCATCGACATCTATGGCGGTGTAGCCGTCATGCAAGCACACAGTGTGGGTATGCACTACAGCCGGATGCAGATTGCTCATGCCCTGCGGCAGACGATGGGTGAGAGCCTGACGGCTATCTATTACAAGAGCGAAACCACCCTGCCTTTCAAAGCATCGCTCGGACAGGAGAATGGCTTTCTATATGGACAGAGTGATGCCGATGTGGCCCTGGAGAACGGTCTGCGTTTTCATATTGACTGGCTTAAGGGGCAGAAGACGGGCTTCTTTGTAGATCAGCGTGATAATCGCAGTTTGCTGGAGCATTACGCGAAGGGTCGTGCCGTACTGAATATGTTCTGCTACACCGGTGGTTTCAGTGTCTATGCCATGCGTGGGGGTGCCCGGTTGGTACACAGCGTTGACAGCAGTGCTAAGGCTGTCGAACTGGTAAATGACAATGTCGGCCTGAATTTCCCAGACGATTTGCGTCATGAGGCTTTTGCCGAAGATGCCTTCCGCTTCCTGGACGAGATGAAACCTCAGTATGACCTCATCATCCTGGATCCACCTGCCTTTGCCAAACATAAGGACTCGCTGAAGAATGCATTGCGCGGCTATACAAAGTTGAACGCACGTGCATTTGAGAAAATGCCGTCTGGCGGTATTCTGTTCACCTTCAGCTGCTCGCAAGCAGTGAATAAGGAGCAGTTCCGGCTTGCTGTCTTCACTGCTGCTGCCATAAGCCGCCGTCGTGTGCGTATCCTGCATCAGTTGCATCAGCCTGCAGATCACCCCATCAACATCTATCATCCTGAGGGCGAATATCTGAAGGGCTTGGTGTTGTATGTCGAATGATATTCCACGGTCCCCTATGTAATTAATTAAAGTCAGATATAGATATCCAATGTATAATCTATAATTACAATTGATATGTTGAACATCAAGACTCGTCTCACCTTTCTCAATTTTCTCGAGTTTGCCGTATGGGGTGCATACCTTACCTCCATGGGCACTTATCTTGCCAGTGTAGGGCTTGGTTCCCATATTGGCTGGTTTTATTCCGTACAGGGCATTGTCAGCATCTTCATGCCTGCGCTGATGGGCATCCTGGCCGACCGTTGGATGGAGGGACAGCGCGTACTGAGTCTCTGCCACACACTTGCCGGCATCTTCATGATTGCCGCATCTTTCTATGGCTATCAAGCCGGACCGGAGCCTCAGTTTGGGATGCTGTTCTCGCTTTATACCCTTTCCGTCGCCTTTTTCATGCCTACCATTGCCTTGAGTTATTCCGTGGCCTATTCGGCTTTGGAAAAAGCCGGACTGGACACAGTGAAAGCCTTCCCGCCCATCCGGGTATGGGGAACCGTCGGCTTTATCGTTACGATGTGGATCGTGGACCTCTGCGGCCTGCAGAAGACACCTGGCCAGTGGATGGTGAGCGGCTGCCTTAGCCTGGTATTGGCTGCTTATGCACTGACGATGCCTCGTATGGAAATTAAGAAGGACGAGGGGAAACAGAAGTCTCTGTCTGAGGCACTCGGTCTCAATGCCTTCCGCTTGTTCCTTAACCCTCGAATGGCGCTATTCATGGCTTTTGCCATGCTGTTGGGTTTCTGCCTGCAGATTTCCAATGGATATGCCAATCCGTTTATCACCAGCTTTGGCAATATCGAAGAATATCAGCAGACCTTTGGTGTGCAACATGCCAACATCCTCATCTCCCTGTCGCAGATGAGCGAGACACTCTGCATTCTGCTCATTCCATTTTTCCTCTCGCGTTTTGGTATAAAGAAGGTGGTGCTCATTGCCCTCCTGGGATGGGTATTGCGCTTCGGTTTCTTCGCCATCGGCAATCCGGGCAGCGGCGTATGGCTTTTCCTGCTTTCGATGATTGTCTATGGAGTGGCATTCGACTTCTTTAATATTTCCGGTTCGCTTTTCATCAATCAGGAGACAGACGACAGTATTCGCAGTTCTGCTCAGGGACTCTTCATGATGATGACCAACGGACTGGGTGCTTTTGTAGGCACTCTTGTGGCGCAGTCGGTCATCAACCATTATGTCTTCACTCCTCAGAGTGCCGGTGCAACGGGTGCAGAGGTGGTTGCTGGCTGGCAGACATGCTGGTACATCTTTGCTGCCTATGCTCTTGTTGTCAGCGTACTCTTCGCCATTTTCTTCCGTTACAAACATAATCCCGAGCGCAAGTGAAGGAAGTACGTTTCTTCTTCGATCCCCAAGTGAGTGGCGAACTGCCCGAGGATGAAGCTCGCCATGCAGTGCGTGTGCTCCGACTCGAAGCCGGTGATGAGGTCTGTCTGATGGATGGTCGCGGTTCGTTTTATCGTGCCAGGCTCACTGCTGCCTCCAACCATCACTGCTGTTACGAATTGCTCGAAGCTATGCCGCAGCCTGCTACCTGGCAAGGTCACCTCCATCTGGCCATGGCTCCCACAAAGCTGAACGAGCGTACAGAGTGGATGGCCGAAAAAGCTACGGAAATCGGTCTTGATGAACTCACGTTCCTGAATTGCCAGTTCAGCGAGCGACGAACCATAAAAACGGAACGTATCGAGAAAATCATAGTCGCTGCCATGAAGCAGAGTCACAAGGCTACACTGCCGGTGCTGCACGAGATGACTCCCTTCGCCCATTTTATCCGTACGGAACGTGAGGGCGACTGCTTTATATGTCACTGTTATGATTCCTCTGATATCGGTGAGGAGAGTCGGAAGCCCCACCTCATGGATGTCCTGCGTCCAGGCATTCCCACCACTGTACTTGTGGGACCCGAAGGTGACTTTAGCATTGATGAGGTGCGAATGGCCGAATCCTTTGGCTATCGCAGCGTAACACTCGGCCGAAGCCGACTGCGCACGGAGACTGCCGCTCTCGTTGCTGTTCATATGATGCAACTCAAGAACCAGATATTATGACACGCAAGATATATCTCATCGCAGCTTTGCTCATATTCGTTGTCGGTGTATTGATCACCTTCCTGCTGCTGCGCCGTTCGGAACGTAATTATGTTAATGTCTTGCCCGAGGATGCCCGGGCTGTGGCCGAAGTGGACCTGACGACGCTTTCTGAGCCGGGAATGACCGAGCTGATCAAGTCATCGCTCCAGTGTGACACACACATGGTCGAGCGTCTGGGCTTGTCCACTGAACGTCCAGCTTATCTTTTTGCTACGGATGAAGGGCGTTTAGGGTTGGTGGCTGCCATACAGGATATGAACCTTCTAAACAGTGAACTTCAGGCTCAGGGACATGCTGTGGAGTCACAGCGTGGACTAAAGTGGTGTCACGTTGATTCCTGGCTTGTGGCCTTCGACCGTCATCGGGTGCTGGTCATGGAGTGCGACGCCGTTACGAACGAAGTGTCCCTGCGTAAGCAGATGGTGGAGATGATGAAATCCACAAAGCCCGCCTCACTGCTTGCTTCGCTGGACAGTCAGGCTGGTAATATTCGCTTGGCTGCCCAGCTGGATGGCTCGATGCTCAATATACCTAACGAACTTGTGGACAAGTTGCTGTCTCTCATGCTGAAGGAACATCCCATCCTGCAGGCTTCGGTAAGCCTGGGTGAGCATGCATACAGTCTTTCGGCCGATCTGGTTCAGACACCGGCAGAGGAGGGGGAGACGGGCGTACGGACCAGTGATGTGTTTCATCCCATTCAGGGGCACCTTGGCGAGACGGGTCCCTCATGCCCTCTGTTCTGGGCTGGCATCAATATCAGTGGCGAGCAGTTGCTTCAGCTCATGCGTAAGGTGCCTGCTCTGCGTACAATGCTCATTTCGGTCAATCTGTTCTTCGATGCCGACATGGTGATTCGCAGTGTGAATGGCGATGTGTCGCTGGCCGTGACCGAGGGGGATGACATGCAGACTCAGTGGCTGCTCACAGCCCAGCTTTCCGATACCTCGTTCCTGTGTAACGTCCCCTCCTGGGAGCGCACACTGTCCCTGTCCTCCATTTTCCGTTTTCAGGTGTTGCAGGAGAGCGACTTCCTGCTTGTCATGCCTGACAATAGCTCATTCTATTTTGGCGTGCGCGACGATATGCTCTACGTAACTCCAAGCGCCACGCTTGCCCTCGAGGCCTGCCATCAGACAGTGCCGGCCGATGGCTTCGAACGTAATGGTGCCAATGGCCGGCAGTTCTTCGTCACAGCCGATGCCTCACGCACGCTTCCTATTTTGTCTTCCTTCCTCAAAACCTTTGCTCGCCGATGAATACTATATGTCTCCAGCATGTCCTGCCCGTCGTCTTTTCCGGCCGTACGGATATCGACAGCCAGGTGTGGCGGCAAGAGCTGACGCTAAGGCGCGGTGAAATATGCCTTGTCGAGGCTGGCAGCGGTCGAGGCAAGACGTCGCTTTGCAGCTATCTCATCGGTCATCGCTGTGATTATGAAGGACGCATCCTCTTCGACGAACGTGACATCCGCACGCTTTCTCAAGGCGAGTGGGTCGATGTGCGCCAGCACCACCTAAGCAGTTTGTTCCAGGAGCTACGCCTCTTCCCCGAGCTGACAGCGCTTGAGAATGTAGAAATCAAGAACACGCTGACACATTATAAACCTCACCGCGAGATTCTGCAATGGTTCGAACAGCTGGATATTGCAGACAAGGCACATGTCCTCGTGGGTCGAATGAGCTACGGACAACAACAGCGGGTGGCGCTGATGCGCGCCCTGGCACAGCCCTTCGATTTTCTGCTGGCCGACGAGCCTATCAGCCATCTGGACGACGCGAATGCCCAGGCCATGGGGCAGCTGATGCTCCGAGAAACGCGGGCGCAGGGCGCAGGCCTTATAGTGACCAGTATCGGCAAGCATCTCGACTTACCCTATGACAATCATCTTGTGTTATGAGAGAAGACCGTTCCGAATATAACTCCCAACCTCACCCTCTGACGGAACGTGTCGCGTCGGCCGATGCGGCACGCCTCGCCGGCCGGTGCGGCACGCCTCGCCGGCCGACGAGGCCTGAGGCTTTCGCTACCCCCTCCGTCGATACAGGTTCGCGCCTGCTTTGGCGTCTGCTTCGTCAGCATGTCAGCCTGCCCCAGTTGGCTGCCTTCTTCATGGCAAATCTGCTGGGTATGTTTATCGTGATGCTCGGATGCCAGTGTTATCGTGACGTGCGTCCGCTGTTTGCGTCGGATGATGGCATCCTGCAAGCCCAGTATGTGATAATACACAAGCCCGTATCGTCGATGAGCGCATTGGGGATGGGACAGACTGCCGCTTTCAGTGAGGAGGAGATCCGGCAGATAGAGGCACAGTCCTTCTGCCGGCGTGTGGGACGCTTCAGTGCCAGCCAATACGATGTCTATTGTCGCATTGCCGTGAAGGGAATGCCAGCCATCGGTACCGAGATGTTCTTCGAAAGCGTGCCCGACGGATACATTGACACGCCGCCAAGCGACTGGAAGTTCGACCCCTCGGCCCCCGCCATACCTATTATTCTGCCGCGCAGCTATCTTGCCCTCTATAACTTCGGCTTTGCCCAGACACGTTCTCTGCCCAAACTCTCTGAGGGTGTCGTGGGAATGATTGAGCTGGATGTCACGTTGAGTGGCGGTGGACGTCAGGAGAAATACTCCGCCCGTGTGGTTGGATTCTCCTCGCGCCTGAACACGATACTGGTGCCGGAGAGTTTCATGCAATGGAGCAACGAACGTCTGGGCGGAGTGGGGGAGGCCCCGTCCCCCTCGCGACTGATACTCGAGGTGACGAATCCAGCCGATGACAGCCTCGTTACCTACCTGAACGAACAGGGCTATGAGACAGAGAATGACCAGCAGGATGCCGGACGTGCCATGTATGTGGTGCGTCTGCTGGTGGCTGTTGTGGTGGCCGTAGGTGTGCTTATCTGTGCACTCTCCTTCTATCTGCTGCTGCTCAGCATCTATCTGCTTGTCGAGAAGAATACCGATAAGCTGCATAATCTGTTGCTCATCGGATACAGTCCGGCACGTACTGCACGACCATACCAGTTGCTCTCCGCCGGCGTATGTCTTGGCGTGTGGGTGCTGGCTGCGGTGCTGCTCATCCTCGTGCGTCGTTATTACATGAATTTGCTGTGGAGTATGTTCCCGCGCCTGACGGAGGGATCTGTATGGCCTGTCTTGCTGTTGGGATTCATGCTTCTACTGGCGGCATCCATCCTCAATGCAGTGGTGATACGTCGCCGAATCATAATGATATGGAAGAATAAACACTGATGGAAGAACTCAAAAAACTATTCCGTGAGAAGACGGCGCTCGACGTCGTTGCCTGTGACCTGATACCTGGTGCCGGAAGCAACCGCCAGTACTATCGTCTGCGGGGAAGCGATGGCTCTACGCTCATCGGCGTGGTGGGTACCAGCCGCGACGAGAACCACGCTTTCTGCTACCTGTCGCAGCACTTCACCGAATGTCGGCTGCCGGTGCCGGCCATTGTGGCTCAGAGCAGCGACGGGCTGCGTTACCTGCAAACCGACCTTGGCGACCGCTCGCTTTTCGAGACTCTGCGAGCCGGACGCGAGGCGGGCGGACGCTATAATCAGCATGAGCGCATGTTGCTTCATCGTACGATAGCTCTGCTCCCCGACATGCAGATCAAGGGAGCGCGGGGGCTCGACTTCTCCAATTGCTACCCGCAGCCGGCACTTGATGAGACCAATGTGCTCTTCGACCTCAACTACTTCAAATACTGCTTCCTCAAGGCCACGGGCATCGATTTTCACGAACTGAAACTCGAAGCCACATTCCAGCTGATGGCACGTGATATTGTCAATATCCCCGGCGATGCATTTATGTATCGCGACTTCCAAGCGCGTAATGTAATGCTCGACAAGGACGACCAACCCTATTTCATCGACTTTCAGGGTGGTCGCCGCGGCCCGATGCAGTATGACCTGGCCAGTTTCCTCTGGCAGGCCTCGGCACGCTATTCCGCCCAGCTACGCAAGGAACTGGTGGCCACATATATTGACAGCCTGAAGAATTACATGGAGGTCAATGTGAAGCAATTCCGCCAAAACCTGAAACTTTGTGTGCTCTTCCGCCTACTGCAGGTACTGGGTGCCTACGGCTTCCGTGGATATTTCGAACGTAAGAAGCACTTTCTGGAGAGTATTCCGCCGGCAATGGATAACTTGCGTCATCTTTTGGCCGATGGCGGCTGCCCCTATCCATACCTGCATGAGGTGCTCTCTGCCCTGGTGGCTTTGCCCCAGTTCGCTCCACCCGCCGAGGAACCTATGAAGCGTGCCGACGGCTACAAGGTGGCCCCCTCTAATCCTTACCAGACCCATCCGCAGGACGGACCGGCCACTTTCAGTAAATATGACGGAACGGGACCATTGGTGGTCAAGGTGTACAGTTTCTCCTACCGTAAGGGAATCCCACAGGATGATAGCGGTAATGGTGGCGGATACGTATTCGACTGCCGCAGCACGCACAACCCCGGTCGATACGAGCCATACAAGAAACTCACGGGACTGGATGAGCCTGTCATCCGTTTTCTTGAGGACGATGGTGAGATACTGACATTCCTCGAAAGCGTATATCGACTGGCCGATATCCATGTACAACGTTACATTCAGCGTGGATTCACCAACCTGATGTTCTGCTTCGGATGTACTGGCGGGCAGCACCGCAGTGTCTATAGTGCGCAGCATCTGGGCGAGTACCTTCATCACAAGTATGGCGTCGAGGTGCATATCATCCATCGCGAGCAGAATATCAGCCAGACACTCCTGGCTGTGCCGCCACGCCGAGCTATGATTTTTGCCGCCGGAATGGGCACTCGGCTGAAACCTTTAACCGACACAATGCCCAAGGCTCTGGTGCCCGTAGCGGGAAAGCCCCTTTTGCAGCATCTGCTTGAAAAACTGAATGCTGCCGGCATCCAAGAAGTGGTAATCAACGTGCACCACTTTGCCGACATGATTGAGGACTGGTGTTCCACGCACAGCGGCCAGACACGTATCTGGTTTTCTGACGAGCGTCAAGAACTGCTGGAAACGGGCGGCGGAATCAAGCATGCCATGCCTCTGCTGCGTGACGTGCAGCGAGGTTTCCTCATCCATAACGTGGATATCCTGAGCAATGTGCGCATCGATGAAATTTTGCAGGCAGGCGAGGAACACGACGCCACACTCCTCGTCAGCAATCGCCAGACATCGCGCTACCTGTTATTCGACGAGGACATGCGCCTCGTGGGCTGGACAAACATCGACACGGGCGAGGTGCGCAGCCCATATCCCCAGCTTGATCCGTCGCGTTATCGTCGCTTGGCTTTTGCCGGCATTCATGTGATGAATCCCACGCTGTTCAGCTACTTTGACGAGTTTCCTGAACGCTTCTCCATCATTGACTTCTATCTGAAGGTGTGCGATCGCGCCTCCATCTACGGGTATGAGCAGGCCGACCTGCGCCTTCTGGATGTCGGCAAACAGGATGCATTGGAAGAGGCCGAGTCATTCGTAAAATCGCTTAGCGAGGGGGAGGGCGCCTGATGGAGATTCAAAAGATACAGTCACTCTTCGCCCGCCATGCTGGTGTGAAGGCACTTGGCCGCCTGCTGCAAGACACTGATGATAAGCGCATCCATTTAGCGGGACTTCAGGCCAGTGCTGCACCGATGATTTTTGCATCCCTGGCTGTAAAGATGCCGCAGGCACTGGCAGCACCCTTTGTCTTTGTGTTGAATGATGCTGAGGAGGCTGGCTATTTCTATCATGATCTGGTACAGATTCTGGGGGATGATGACGTGCTCTTCTTTCCCAGCAGCTTCCGCCGTGCTGCCAAATACGGCCAGCGCGATGTGGGAAACGAGATACTGCGCACCGACGTATTGAGTCGTATTGACGCAGGAAACCGACCGCTCTTTCTCGTTACATCGCCTGATGCGCTTGCCGAACGAGTGGTCACCCGAAAGCGACTTAGTGAACAGACGTTGGTGCTTAATCGTGGCGAACGTGTCGATGTGTCTTTTGTCCAGGAGACGCTGCTCAGCTTTGGTTTCCATCGAGTGGATTATGTCTATGAACCGGGTCAGTTTGCCGTCCGAGGCGGCATTGTTGATGTCTATTCTTTCTCAAGTGACTATCCATTTCGAATCGATTTCTTTGGAGACGAGGTGGATAGCATTCGCACCTTCGACGTGCAGACACAGTTGAGCGTAGAGCGTCAGGAGCATGTCACCATTGTCCCAGAGCTTTACACCCAGACATCGCAGGGCGAGTCGTTTCTGGCTTTCCTGCCTGAAGATGCTATCTTCATCCTGCGTGACCTGACGTTTCTCCTCGGCGAGGTGGAGCGTATATATCAGGAAGGATTCAGTAATCAGGCAATCATCGAGGACGATGCCCTCCGCGCGCAGGAAGGCGAAACGTCTCCGAGTACGCTCGTCAAGGAACAGGTACTGGTGGAGCCAGGAGTGTTCCGCGACGAAATACAGCGATTCCGCCACGTTCACCTCTCGGCACATCCTGCTGAGACCTGTACGGCTGTAATTCAGTTTCAGACACATCCTCAGCCACCGCTGCACAAGAACTTCGACCTCGTATGCCAGATATTCCGAGATTATATTCAACGGGGTTACGACCTCTATATTCTTGCCGACAGCGAGAAGCAGACAGACCGTCTCGAAAGTATCTTCCATGACAAGGCCGAAGACATTCATTTCACTCCGGTTTCGCGCACCTTGCATGCGGGATTTGCCGATGACACGCTACACGTATGTTGCTTTACCGACCATCAGATTTTCGACCGCTTCCACAAGTACAATCTGCGTAGCGAACGTACCCGCAGCAGCAAGGTGGCACTCACACTGAAGGAACTGCAGCAATTCGAGATCGGCGATTATGTGGTGCATGCCGACCATGGAGTGGGACAGTTTGGCGGTCTGGTTCGTATCCCCAATGGCGACCAGATGCAGGAGGTGATCAAGATTATCTATAAGGGCAACTCGGCAGTCTTCGTCTCCATCCATTCTCTGCACAAGGTATCGAAATATAAGGGACGCGAAGGCGAACCACCAAGGATAAGCACCCTGGGCACCGGTGCCTGGGAACGCATGAAGGAGCGTACAAAGACCAAGATTAAGGATATTGCCCGCGACCTCATCAAGCTATACAGCCGCCGAATGCAGGAGAAGGGGTTCGCTTTCAGTCCCGATAGCTTCATGCAACACGAACTCGAGGCCAGCTTCCTCTACGAGGATACTCCCGACCAGCTGCAGGCCACGCTCGATGTCAAAGCCGACATGGAACGTCCGCGACCGATGGATCGTCTCGTGTGCGGCGATGTGGGGTTCGGCAAGACGGAGGTGGCTGTACGTGCTGCTTTCAAGGCCTGTGCCGACAACAAGCAAGTGGTCGTCCTGGTGCCCACCACTGTGCTGGCCTATCAGCATTATCGAACCTTTACCGACCGACTTCGTGGTTTTCCTGTTACCATTGAATATCTGAGCCGTGCTCGCACCGCCACCCAGACACGCGAAATCCTTGATGGACTGAAGTCGGGACGCGTCAACATTATCGTGGGTACACACAAATTACTGGGTCGCGGTGTCCACTTCCACGATCTGGGACTTCTGATTATTGACGAAGAGCAGAAGTTCGGTGTATCTACCAAGGAGAAACTGCGTCAGTTGCGCAGCTCTGTGGACACGCTGACACTCACGGCGACCCCCATTCCACGTACGCTGCAGTTCAGTCTCATGGGCGCTCGCGACCTCAGTGTAATCCAGACGCCGCCGCCCAATCGTCATCCGATCCAGACATTGCTGACTACGTTCTCTGCTGAGGTTATTACCGAAGCCATCAACTTTGAACTCTCACGCGGCGGGCAGGTTTTCTTTGTCAATAATCGTATCTCAAATCTTCCAGACCTTGAGTCGCTCGTCCGCCGCTGTGTTCCCGATGCACGCATAGTCGTGGCACACGGTCAGATGCCGCCTGCCGATCTGGAGCAGGTGATGCTGGCTTTTGCTGCTGGAGACTATGACGTGCTAATCTCCACTACCATTATCGAAAGCGGACTTGATATTCCAAATGCCAACACCATTATCATCAACGCCGCGCAGCACTTCGGACTTAGCGATCTCCACCAGATGCGAGGCCGTGTGGGACGTTCCAATCGTAAGGCCTTCTGCTATCTCCTGGCTCCGCCGCTGAGCCAGCTACAGCCCGATGCGCGTCGTCGGTTGCAAGCTATCGAACAATTCTCCGACCTGGGCAGCGGCATTCACCTGGCTATGCAAGACCTTGATATCCGTGGCGCCGGAAATCTGCTTGGTGCGGAACAGAGCGGCTTCATTGCCGACCTTGGCTATGAAACCTACAAGAAGATTCTGCAGGAAGCAGTCGAGGAACTGCGCATTGACGAGTTTCCGGACCTGCTTCCAGAGCCACAAACGACAGGCTCTGCGTCAGCATCGTCTCCAGCCTTTGTCACAGAGTGTATGCTCGAGAGTGACTTGCCTATGTCCTTCCCTGATGAATATGTTCCCACCAGTTCTGAACGGATGATGCTCTATCGTGAACTTGACGGACTTGAAAAAGAGTCTGACGTCGAACAATTCCGTCAGCGGATGCAGGACCGTTTCGGCCCCATTCCGGCCGAGGCAGAGGAACTCATCCGTGTGGTTTCGTTGCGTCGTCTGGGGCGAAGGTTCGGTGTCGAACGTTTGGTGCTCAAGCGGGGTCGCATGCGTCTCTATTTCGTGTCCAGAGCGGATAGTCCTTTCTATCAGAGTCGGCCATTTGGACAGCTCATTGCTTTCTCGGCCACCAATGCCCACCGATGTCGTCTGCAGGAAATCGAAGGACGTCGAAGCCTCTCCATCTCGGATGTTGACAGTGTGCGCCAAGCCGTTGAACTGCTGAAACAGATCAGTGAAGTAAAGGCGGATTAATACATCCGTTACTTTATCCTTTTTAAAATGATTGATGCTTTGGATGTCGCGAGGCGCAGAGAGTGTCCTTTTGAGAGACATTACGGAGGATTTATCAGTAGAGATTAAGGATCAGGGATTAGAGATTAAGGGATGAGGAGCCGGGCCAGGAGGGATGAAGAGCCGACTCCGGAGGGAGACGGAGCCGACTGAAAAAGGAGAATGGCTCGGGGCGGACGGTTAGACGGCCCGGGGCGTCTATTCGGACGGCCCGAGGCGTCTAACCGTCCGCCTCGGGCCGTCTGAAGTCGAAATCTTTCCTCGCGATTAGTACGAAGCCGCTCAAATCCAGATACAAAGATACGATTCTGCGAGAGCAAAAGCAAGGAAAAGAGCGGAAATATTAAATGATAAAGTGGACCAAGTATGCCTTGGCCCACTTTATTATTTGTCATCGTCCAATAGATACTGCTCCTCATCGAATAAACAGCAGCTCGCGATACTTGGGCAGTGGCCAGAGTTCATCGTCGATGATTAGTTCTAGTTTATCGACGTGATAGCGGATGCTCTCCAAGAGGGGGGCCACTGTGTCATGGTAGGCGATGGCTCGTTCGCGCTGTTCTTCAATTCGATTGGCCACACGACGTGCGTCAATAAGTTGTTGCACATGGGCAGTGATAAATCCAGAGTGCTGACTTATTTCACGTACGAGATTGAGGTTGTCTGCGTTCATTGCATTGGCTTCTTCTGGTGGGAATGCATCACGTAGGCGCTGGATGTTCTCGAGCAGCTGGCTCTGATAGCGAGTGGCCACGGGGATGATGTGGTTCATGCATAGGTCACCAAAGATACGGGCCTCGATCTGAATCTTTTTTGTATACGTTTCCAGCTTGATCTCGAGGCGTGCTTCAAGTTCGGCACGTGACAGAACATGCATCTGCTGAAACATTTCAATGGTCTGCGGACGCACGTATGCATCGAGAATCAACGGGGCACTCTGTTCCACGTCAAGACCGCGTGCACGGGCTTCTTCACGCCAAGCCTCAGAATACCCGTTGCCTTCGAAGTGGATGGGGTGACAGGTGCGTATGTCTTCACGTACGGTTTTCAGAATGGCTTTAAACCTATCCATTCCATCGGCGATGAGTCGGTCCGTACGTTGCTTGAAGTGGGTAAGTGCCTCGGCCACTGCGGTGTTGAGGACTATCATGGCAGCGGCACAATTGGCTTGCGAACCCACTGCACGGAACTCGAAACGGTTACCCGTGAAGGCAAAGGGCGAGGTACGGTTACGGTCGGTGTTGTCCAACAGAAGTTCGGGGATTTGCGGTATGTCGAGATGGACAGCCTGCTTGCCGGCAAGGCGTAGCAGATCGTCGTCGTCCGTTTCCTCGAGTTTACTCAAGAGATCAGATAGTTGCTTGCCAAGGAAACTGGAAATGATGGCCGGAGGCGCCTCATGCGCACCCAGTCGATGGGCGTTGGTGGCCGAGATGATGCTGGCCTTGAGCAGTGCGTTATGCTTATGCACTGCCATGAGTGTTTCGACAATAAAGGTTATAAGGCGCAGGTTGTCCATCGGCGTACGGCCAGGAGCATGTAGCTGAATGCCCGTATTCGTAGCAAGTGACCAGTTGCAATGCTTGCCGCTACCATTGATGCCGGCGAAAGGCTTCTCGTGGAGCAGACAGCGGAACCCGTGGTGGCGAGCCACACGGTGCATCAGACTCATTAGGAGCATATTGTGGTCAACGGCAAGATTAGTCTCCTCGTAGATGGGCGCAAGTTCAAACTGATTTGGTGCCACCTCGTTGTGACGTGTCTTACAGGGAATACCAAGTTCGAGTGCCTGCCGTTCGAGGTCTTTCATAAACGATGCGACACGCTCGGGGATGGAGCCGAAGTAGTGGTCGTCCATTTGCTGGTTTTTGGCTGAGTCGTGTCCCATAAGTGTGCGTCCGGTCATCACGAGGTCGGGGCGGGCAGCATAGAGTCCTTCGTCCACAAGAAAATATTCTTGCTCCCAGCCGAGATTGCTCACCACCTTGGTCACATCGGGGTAGAAGTATTGCGCAACGGCTGTAGCTGCGAGATCCACAGCATGCAAGGACTTCTTGAGTGGGGCTTTGTAGTCGAGTGCCTCGCCGGTATATGAGATGAAGACGGTGGGAATCATCAGCGTGTCGCCAATCACGAAGACGGGGCTGGCAGGATCCCATGCCGAGTATCCACGTGCCTCGAAAGTGCTGCGTATGCCTCCGCTGGGGAAACTGGAGGCATCTGGTTCCTGCTGCACGAGTTCCTTTCCAGTGAATTCCTCCACCATGCCGCCTTTGCCGTTATGCTCAACGAATCCATCGTGCTTCTCAGCCGTGCCCTCGGTGAGTGGCTGAAACCAGTGAGTGCAGTGGGTGACTCCCAACTCCATGGCCCAACGTTTCATGCCTTCGGCTACGGCATTGGCAGTGGCGAGATCGAGTGTAATGCCGTTGTCTATTACCTCGCACATCTTCTCGTAAACCTCGGCAGGCAGGTATTGCGCCATCTTCTGCCGAGTAAAGACGTATTTTGCAAAGTATTCGCTGGGGCGCTCCGTGCATGCTGCCACTTCAACGGGGCGCTTCTCGAACGCCTCGCCTACCACATGGAATCTTAGTGTACTGGACATATTTCTTCTTGCTGTAATCTAATATAATGGGATGCTTTGTTCCTATCTGCGATATGTCATAGCATTTATCAACTTTTTTACTGTTGAATACGTTTTTGCAACGGGAAGGAACCTTCGAAGACTGTTTCGGCCGGACCTGTCATGCGCACACGTCCGTCAACTACGTCCCACTGTATATGGAGTGTGCCTCCGTCTGTGATTATATCGCTGCGACGGCCGCGCAGGCCATTCACGCTTGCTGCCACAGCCGTGGCACACGCTCCTGTACCACAGGCCAGCGTCAGTCCACTGCCGCGTTCCCAGCTTCGTAGTCGAATACTATCGTTGGGAAGCAATGAGGCGAACTCGATGTTACATCGCTCTGGGAATATCTCGTTGTTCTCCAGACGCTGTCCGTTCGCAACGACATCCACAGCATCGGCATCCTCGGTGAAAATGACGAAATGTGGATTGCCCATGCTCACGAAAGTACCGCAAAATCCATCTACCAGACCCTGTTTCATACTGCCGTCAGGCGTGCGCAGCTGGGCTTGATTCTGCAGTATGGGCTTACCCATGTCCACAGTACAGCGTAGCACCTCGCCGTCCTCATTGATGTGGAGCATAATGTGTTTGATACCCGAGAGCGTATCTACGGCAATCGTGGTCTTTTCCGTCAGATGGTGGTCATATAGATATTTGCCCACACAGCGGATACCATTGCCGCACATCATGGCCTCAGAGCCATCGTTGTTGAAAATTCGCATCGTGAAGTCAGCCTCTGGCACGAGACTCTTTCCGATGAGGATAAGTCCGTCGCTGCCGATTCCGAAGTGAGGCTGGCTCCAGAGGCGACTTGCCTCGGCGGCATTGAAGGCTGGATTGTCAGGCGTATAGACGTAGATATAATCGTTGCCTGCGCCGTGCATTTTGGTAAAGTGTATGTTACGTGGCATCGCGCTTCTCTTGATTTGTTCAATTTGTCTGCAAAGTTACGAAAAGTCAGGGGCAGAACAAAGAAAAAGCATTTCTTTTTTTGCCGATACGGAATAAGATCACCATCCATCGAATGGCAGAGTTACAAGAGGTCGAAGGAAATGCATAGAGAAAAGCAACTTGTTTCATGTTGCTCCAGCCCCGTATCGTGGCGCATGGACTGTCGCCCTTCTTTTGCTTTGTCTCGTAACACTCCACAGTGTGATGCATAGATGCCTGACAGTCCGTGAGGAGGGTGCCGGTAAAGCAGGTGTGTGCACTCATTCGCACAGAAAACGCTTCGTCAGTCCCTGAAACTCTTCGATGCGGCGGTCACGCAGGAAGGGCCACCAGCGGCGTACGTTCTCCGAGCGTTGCATATCTACGTCTACCACCAGTGTTTCCTCGTCGGTATCGCTGGCGCTGGCCAGTATCTCGCCTTGAGGGCCGCAAACGAAACTGCTACCCCAGAAGTTTATTCCATGTGTCTGGCCGCTGGGGTCGGGCTCGTGGCCTACGCGGTTTACGGCCACCACTGGTAGTCCGTTGGACACGGCATGTCCCCGCTGTACAATGGTCCATGCCTCACGTTGCCGCTGTTGCTCGTCGGGCGTGTCTGTACTCTCGTATCCGATGGCTGTGGGATAGATGAGTAACTCGGCACCACGGAGTGCCATCAGACGTGCACCCTCGGGATACCATTGATCCCAACAGACCTGTACGCCGAGTCGCCCGACGCTTGTGTCAATGGGTTCGAAGCCAAGGTCGCCTGGTGTAAAATAGAATTTTTCGTAGTACGCGGGATCGTCGGGGATGTGCATCTTGCGATAGCGTCCGGCGATACTTCCGTCGGACTCCAGCACCACGGCTGTATTGTGATACAGACCAGGCGCGCGACGTTCAAAAAGGCTGGTCACGATGACCACTTTGTACTGACGTGCCAATTGCCCAAAGAACTCAGTGCTGGGTCCGGGAATGGGTTCAGCAAGCGAGAAATTCTCAGTGTCCTCCACTTGGCAAAAATAGAGACTGTTATGCAGTTCCTGCAGCACAACGAGTTGAGCGCCACGCTGGGCCACATCGGCAATGTTACGAGCGAGTTTTGCTCGATTCTGAGCCATGTCGACTGTGCACGTTTGCTGTATGATTCCTATCTTCATATAAGATTACGGTACAATTGGCATTGCATTTTGCCATTATAATTCTATTTCTTCAAGACTACACGCTCGGCCACGCTTCGCAGATAGGATGCCTGTGTCGCATCGATGCCACATGAAGCGGTTTGAGTCGAAAATGGAGTAGAGTAGAGCATTAGGTAGTTTACACAACACTTCAGATAAGTACCTGCGGGTGAGGGGTGTGAACCGTCTTTCGTGTAGAGGTCGATATCTGGGCGTTCCCGACGAACGATGGCAAAGGCTGTGCCTATGGGCGAAACCTTGGCATGTGCACCGCGTGCCATTTTTTTTGCACCACGCTGCAACAGCTCGTCGAAGCGCTCCATGCTCCCGAATCCGCCGTAATTGCCTTGAGGATAGGCCCATGTCTGTTCTACCCAGATGCGTGCCTTGGGCGAATATATGCGGATGCGTTCGGCCAAATTGCGTGCATCTTGAACGATGGGTCGTCCCTTGCGCCCAAGCGCAGCACAGCGGGCCGGTGTCTGGCTCTGATCCTGTAGCAGTACAAAGTCGTACACTCCGTCCAGAATGGCCGACTGCGTCTTGTCATGTATCAGATGGCGGCATAGAGAATATCCGCCTACGGTCACTGACGTGGCGGAAAGTGCATGACCCTCACTCTTGGCTATTTCGCAAAGCCACAGATGAGAGTCATTGTAATAGGTAAACGAGTTCCCGATACACAGCACTCGCTGTTCCGACTGTGCCATGACGACGCCAGAGGCAAATGTCAGGATAAACATTGCGATTATCCCCATCATTCGGCTGGAAGTGGCTTTAAATGTAATGCATTTCATCTTTTTTACTTTTCTAATAACTTTCATATTGTGTTGCTTTATTGAATCTCTGGTTTTGTTATGCCTTTTAGCGCGCCTTTGGGGAATTGCATCGTGCAACAATGCAGGCTTCCGTGTTGTTGAATTAAAACGCGACAGTCGATGTCCACTATCTCGAAGCGAGGGAAGGCTTTTTGTAGTTGTTGGTGTGCTGCCTGGTCGATGTCTGGTTGGCCATAGGTCGGCATCAGCACTGCACCATTGATGATTAGGAAATTCGCGTATGTGGCAGGAAGCCGGTTGCCATCGGTGTCAAAGCATGCGCGAGGCATGGGCAGAGGAATAAGGCAATATGGTTTATTGAGCATCGTGCGGAAGGATTGCAACTGCTTCTCCATTTGAGATAGTTCAATGAAGTGCTCGTCGTCTGAATCAGTGCATTGTACGTAGGCTATCGTTTCTGGTGAGCAAAAGCGAGCTAACGTGTCGATATGTGAGTCTGTGTCGTCACCCGCCAATGCTCCATAGTCAAGCCATAATACGCGATTTGCATGGAAATATCTGAGCAAGCGCAATTCTATATCGGCTTGTGAAAGTGGCTGATTACGGTGGGGCGCCAATAGGCAGTGTGAGGTGGTGAGTAGTGTTCCACAACCGTCTGTCTCGATGCTGCCACCCTCGAGTACAAAGTCCAGATGGTTCTCGTATTCTCCTTGGAATGCGCCCTTCTCCCAGAGAGTGCGCGTGATAGCGTTATCCAAATCGGCAGGAAATTTCTCTCCCCATCCGTTAAAGCAGAAGTCCATGAGACGAATGCCTTGCTCCGTGAGCAAGCAGAGCGGTCCGTGGTCTCGGGCCCAGGTATCATTAGAAGGAATATGGAATAAGATTATATTCTCCACGGCTCGTAACGGCAATTTTTCATGCAGCAGACATTCCACGGCCTCGGGCTCAGGAGTGACGATGAGAAGGCGTTCACGGAGAGCTATCTCCATAGCAATTCGCAGATAACATCGTGTTACCTCGTTCAGCATCGGCGCCCAGTCTGTGGCTGCATGAGGCCAGGTAAGCATCACGCCCGCCTGCGGATGCCACTCTGCGGGCCAATGGACTGTTTGCAGACCCATTGTCTCTGGCAGATGTGCTTTTTCGAAGCGCAGCAACCTGGTCATGTCATCTGGAACCGACGGTCGCAATTGGTATTGGAGTGCCATATACTATCTTAGTCATTCTCTTTGTCGTGCAAAGTTACAGCATCTGTGGCTATTTTCAAAGTAATTTGGCGAAATAATTTAAAAAGTGACACAAAATGTAAGTCATGA
Organism: uncultured Bacteroidales bacterium; assembly: GCA_902788315.1. Lineage (GTDB taxonomy): Bacteria > Bacteroidota > Bacteroidia > Bacteroidales > Bacteroidaceae > Physcousia. The sequence continues at coordinate 61,667 of CADAJS010000005.1, read as the reverse complement.
AATCGTTTATGAACGTACTTTCTGTCTCTGCCCCTTATATAAGAACACCCCTCCGGCAATGTACCAGAGGGGTGTTCAATGTTCAAAACTAAACGATTGGTATGATGATTAGCACAATTTACGTGCACCGTCTCCAATAACCACATCAATAAGGATGGGTTCCTTGCCATAGCGAGCCTTGAACTTATCCTTAACCACCTTCTTGAAGTTGTCCACCAATTCGTCGGCAATCAGGTTGATGGTGCAACCGCCAAAGCCGCCACCCATGATGCGCGAACCTGTGACGCCTTCTTCCTTGGCGATGTCGTTCAGGAAATCCAGTTCTTCGCAGCTCACCTCATATTCCTTGCTCAGGCCATAATGTGTCTCGTACATCATCTGCCCTACAGTCTCGTAATCGTCCTTCTGCAGGGCGTCGCAGACTGTAAGCACGCGAGCCACTTCGCCGATGACATAGCGTGCACGACGATATTCCTCGTCCGTAATCTCAGGCTTAACCTCCTCGAGCATGTCGTAATTGGCATCACGGAGCGATTCTACCTCGGGGTGCTTTTTAGCGATAACGGAGGCCACCTTTTCGCAGGAGAGGCGACGCTCGTTGTAGGGGCTGCCCACCAACTGATGCTTCACACAGCTGTTTACGAGCAGAAGCTGATAGCCCTTCGGATTCCAGGGGAAGTATTCATATTCGCCGCTACGGCAGTCGAGACGCAGCAGTGCTCCCTTCTTGCCCAGCACGCTGATGGCTTGGTCCATGATGCCACAGTTTACGCCCACATATTTGTGCTCCGTGCGCTGTCCAACGCGAGCCAATTCCATCTTTTCAATCTTGTTGTCCCCCCAGAGGTCGTTCAGAGCATAGGCAAATGTACTCTCGAGAGCTGCTGACGATGACATTCCGGCTCCCAGGGGTACATCGCCTGCAAAAGCGGTATTGAAGCCTTCGACGGGCACGCCCAGAGCCATCATTTCTCGACAGACACCGAAGATATAGCGTGCCCATGTAGCACGCGGCCCTTGTTCGTCATCCAGTAGGAACTCGGTGTAATCCTTCAAGTCGATGCTGTATGCACGTACCTTGCGAGTACCGTTGGGCTTTACTTCTGCAATGATGCCTTGTTCCACGGCACCGGGGAATACGAATCCGTTGTTATAGTCTGTGTGCTCGCCGATGAGATTGATACGGCCAGGCGAAGCATAAACAGAACCCGTTGTTCCATCGAAGTGCTTGATGAAACGACTTCTAACATCCTCTACAGTTAATTTCATTATAATGGATCTTTTAATTAGTTAGAGTCCCCCCGCACCTAAATGCGAGGGGCACAGTTAAATGATTTTACGCTTCCTTCTTGCTTACGCGGCTGCCAATGAGTGCATAGAACAGCAGGTAGCACAGCATAGCCACAATAAGCCAGTAGCTCTGGATGGAGCCAATCTTGTTTGCAAGCAGGTCCTGAATGAGCGGCATTACACCACCACCGACAACCATGGTCATGAAAAGACCGCTGGCCGAAGCTGTGTACTTGCCAAGTCCCTCGGTAGCCAGGTTGAAGATAACTCCCCACATCACACTGGTGCAAAGACCACAGAGGATGATGAACACGACCTTGGTGGGAATGATTGCGTCAATATTAAAGAAACCAATCTTGAGATTCATTGTTTGCGACTCGGGCATGAAGATAGCCACGAGCAGAAGGGCGATGGCAACCACGGTGGTTACGGTGAGCTGTGTACGTGAGGATACCTTGCCAGAGATGAAAGCGCTGGTGAAGCGGCCTACGAGCATCAGGAACCAGTATACACCTGCAATGGCGCCAGCTACTGCTACGTTGCCGAGAACGCCGCCCGGGTTGCCGAGGTAGAACAGAATCTGACCGGGAATACCCACCTCAAGACCTACGTAGAAGAAGATGGCAATGATGCCCAGAACGAGATGTCTGTAACTCAGGGCACCCTTCAGTCCTTCCATTACGTTGGTCTTCTCCGTTTCGGGCTCTTCAAGTTTCGTGAAGTAAATGATGCAGAACGAAACAGCAAAAATGGCCAAAGCAATTAACAGCAGCGGGGACACATCCTTCAGCGAGGTCTCCTTGGTAATCTCACCAATCATGGCGCCAGCCAGCATGGGGGTCAGCGTAGCTGCCAGTGAGTTGAGCGAGCCGCCCGTCTGAATGAGCTGGTTACCGCGGTTTCCTCCGCCACCCAGCAAGTTGAGCATGGGATTCACTACCGTATTCAGGATGCACACGCAGAAACCGCAGATGAACGCACCCAGCAGATAAACCACATAAGCACTTATTGCAGATGCATCCATCGAACTGGAGCAATACTGTACTGCAATACCGATGAAACCCAGGGCAAGAGCCACCAAGGCTGTCTTCTTGTAACCAATCTTTGTAATCATCATTCCAGCGGGAATGCCCATAAAGAGGTAGGCGGCAAAGTTCATAAGATTACCTACCATGCCGGCCCAGTCATACTGGTTTTTCCAGATGGTGCCGAAGGGAGCAGCCATGTTCGTTACGAACGAAATCATTGCAAAGAGGAACATCATGGCGATTATGGCCACAACGGTTCCATTGTTCTTTTTTTGTGCCATTAGTGTTAATGTTTTAATGAGTTATAAAATAAAGTTATTGAATTGTTTCCTCGTTTGAAATGGGAACTTAGAGGGTCCCGAACTTGTAGATTGTCTTCTGTCGATATACTTCGCCCGTCTTCAGCACGACGCTGGGGAAGTGCGGATGGTTGGGACTGTCGGGGAAGTGTTGTGCCTCGAAACAAAGGGCACTGCGGCGACCGAATGTGGCACCATGCGTTCCGGGAAATCCGTCGGCCCAGTTGTCACTGTAGAATTGTATGCCGGGCTCGGTGGTGTACACTTCCATTGTGCGCCCCGAAACCGGTTCGATCACTTTGGCTGCAAAACTTAGCTCGCCTGGTTCGCGTTTGTTCAGCACGAAGCAGTGGTCATAGCCGGCACCATGCTTAATCTGGATATCGTCGGCATCAATGCGTTCACCAACCACATGAGGTGTTCGGAAATCGAACGGCGTGCCCTCTACTTTCAGAATCTCTCCGGTGGGAATGGAGTTCTCATCGATGGGGATATAGAAGTCTGCATTTATCTGGCAGATGTTGTTCATGGCTGTGGGCGTAGGGTTGCCGATGCCAGCCAGAGAGAAAAAGCCGTGGCTCGTCATATTGACAATCGTCTTCTTGTTTGTCGTACCACGATATTCGATGCACAGCTCGTTGTCATCCGTGAGGGTGAATTTAACAATCATGTGCAGTTCGCCGGGAAATCCTTCCTCATAATAGGCCGAGATGTAGCGCAGCACCAGCGACTGATCATCGATTTGCTCTGCATCCCAGACTCGGGCGTGGAAACCAGTGGGACCTCCGTGCAGGTGGTTCGGTCCATTGTTGATGGCCAGGTGGTATTCCTTTCCATTCATGAAATAACGCCCCTTGCAGATGCGGTTGCCATACCGTCCGATGAGTGTGCTCAAGAATGGTTCGGGGCTGTTCATCAGGCTCTGGATGTTGTCATGCCCCTGAATAATATTGGCCATCACGCCCTCCTTGTCGGGGACCATGATGGCCGATATTGCTCCGCCGTAGTTCGTTATGCTTACTTCCACGCCGTCGTTGTTGCGCAGCGTGAAGAGGTCTGTCTGCTTTCCTTGAATTGTAGCTTGAAAATCCTCTCTTTTCAAGCCCGAAATTAGCGTCTTGTCCATGTCTTTGTTATAAAATGTACAGGTTTCTTCTGCAAATCTAACAAATTTTTAGCAAAGGACAAACGATTCGGCGAAAAAAGATGTTTTTTGAGGCACTAAATTTTATTAAATAGTCCTTTGAGCAGGTCAGCGACGACATAACAGCTGCCTCCAATGAAGATTAAATCGTTGCTTTGTGCTATCTCGAGTGCTTTTTTATATGCTGCGAGCACATCGGGGCAGGCAGTTCCATCCAATCCGAAATTCTCTGCTTGGATGCGCAGCGTCTCGGCCGGCAAGGCACGTTTCACCGAGGCCTGTGTGAAAATGTATTTTGCGTCACGTGGCAGAAGGCGTAATACGCTTTCCACATCTTTGTCGCTCACCATACCTATTATTATATATAGGTTGGCGTGAGGTGTCTCGGCCAGTTGCTCCACCACCTGTTCGATGCCTGCTACATTATGTCCGGCGTCGCAGATGACGAGGGGATCGCGTCTCAGTGTCTGCCATCGTCCGCAGAGGTGAGTTAGTTCCTGACATGACGCAAAGCCTTCCCGAATGTGACTAATGTTTATTTTGCGGAATACTTCTTTTAGTACGTCGAGCGCTGCAAGGATCGTTGCCGTGTTGCGAAGCTGATATTTGCCTTCCATCTGACCTGTGAACTCGCCATAGTGGCGTGTCAGATACGTCCATCGCCCTCTTTCGTGACGTGCAGTGATGACTTCATCTTCCTCATCAGCAAATGTTATTGACGAGTTGCATTCCAGTGCTTTATGTACAAATACATTGCGCACGTCACTATGCCCGTTCGTCTCTCCTACTATGGTAGGAATGCCGTCCTTGATAATGCCGGCTTTCTCAGCGGCAATCTCAGGTAGAGTTGAACCGAGGAATTGGGTGTGGTCGAAACTGATGTTGGTGATAACGGAGAGTACGGGAGTGATGATGTTCGTGCAGTCAAGTCGTCCACCAAGGCCTACTTCGATTACAGCAACATCCACTTGCTGCTCCTGAAAGTATTTAAAGGCCAGTCCTGTGACCAATTCGAAGAAGGAGGGGGACAGTCTCTCGAATATCGGGCAATCTTTTTCAACAAAGCGGATAACGCGTTCCTCGGGAATCATCTCCCCGTTGACGCGAATCCGTTCGCGGAAGTCTATGAGATGTGGACTCGTATAGAGCCCTACCTTGTATCCCGAGGCTTGCAGAATGGCTGCCAGCGTATGGCTGACGGACCCCTTGCCGTTTGTGCCCGCGACATGAATGGTTTTGTACGAGGCATGTGGATGTCCGTAGTACTGGTCGATGTAGTGCGTGTTCGACAGCCCCTCTTTATATGCGCCCGCCCCGATATTTTGGAATAGCGGGGCGGCGTTGTACAGGTATTTGATAGCTTCCGTGTAATTCATACGAATGTTTTTTGGACTGATTAGTCAAATATCTTCTTGAAACGATTGAAGAAGTTCTCTTTCTCTTTCTTCCCGGGCTGCATGTTATTGCTCGTACGCATTTTCTCGAATGCTTCCTTTTCGTCTTTGTTGACGTTCTCGGGGATATACACACCGATGTTCACGATGAGGTCGCCGTTGCCATAGCCATATCCGTAGCCTTGCACACTGGGTAGTCCCTTGCCCCGCAGGCGCATTACCTTGCCTGGCTGTGTGCCAGGTTCTATCTTGATACGCGCTTTGCCTTCCAGCGTAGGCACTTCGGCCGTACCGCCCAGCACGGCTGTAGGCACGTCAAGCAGCAGGTTGTATATCAGATTATTGTTGTCACGAGTCAGCTCGGGGTGTGGTTCCACTTCGATGAATACCTGAATGTCGCCTGGAATTCCGTTTTGTTTTCCGGCATGTCCCTTTCCTTCGAGGTTCAGCACCATGCCGTCCATCACGCCTGCGGGTATCTTTACCTCGATTACCTCCTCGCCGTTCACGACACCTTCTCCGCCGCATTCGTGGCACTTGTTCTTGATTACATGACCCACTCCGCCGCATGAAGGACAGGTCGATTGCGTCTGCATCCGTCCAAGCATGGTGCTCACCGAGCGCACCACATATCCCGTGCCCTTGCACTGTGTGCAGGTGTCCACCTTGCCGTCTTCGCTTCCGCTGCCGTTGCAGTGCGGGCAGGGTACCTTCTTCTTGACCTTGAATTTCTTGGTGGTGCCCGTAAGTACTTCGTTAAGTGTTACCCGAACACGAAGTCGCAGGTCGGCACCCTGGAACTTCTGCTGTCGGCCTCCTCCGCCTCCGCCAAATCCGAAGGCACTTCCGAATCCATGTCCGCCAAAGATGTCGCCGAACATGCTGAAGATGTCCTCCATGTTCATGCTGGCTCCGCCTCCGCCGAATCCTCCGGCACCGTTAAGTCCGGCATGACCAAACTGGTCGTAGCGTTGACGCTTTTCGGGGTCGCGTAGCACGTCGTATGCTTCTGCCGCCTCCTTGAACTTCTCCTCGGCCTCTTTGTCACCCGGATTGCGGTCCGGATGATACTTGATGGCCATCTTCTTGTATGCGTTCTTTATTTCAGCGTCGCTGGCAGTTTTGCTCACTCCCAGCACTTCATAGTAATCCCTCTTCTCCATTTCGATATCCTCCTTAAACTCCTACGACCACCTGCGCGTGACGTATTACCTTTTCGTTCATGGTATATCCCGTGAGCGTGCAGTCTATTATCTTGCCCTTCATCTCGCTGTTGGGAGCTGGCAGCTGTGCAATGGCTTCGTGCAGATCAACGTTGAAGTCGGCATCCTTCGTATCGATAGCCTTGACGCCTTGATGTTCGAGGATGCTGATAAACTTCTTATATATCAGCTCCACGCCTTCGAGTACGGCAGCCACGTCCGTGGCCGTCTGCATATTCTTCATGGCGCGTTCCATGTCGTCCAGCACAGGCAGGATGGCAGTGATAGTCTTTTCGCCGCCGTTTAGGATGAGTTCTGTCTTCTCCTTGAGCGTACGCTTCCGATAGTTGTCGAACTCTGCCATCTTGCGCAGTAGGCTGTCATTCAGTTCGGAAATCTCCTCACGTGCCTTCTCGAGCTGTTCCTCTACGGTCGATTCCTTGGGCGTTTCCTCCTTGTCTTCGGCTTGGGCTTCTGTCTCAGGAGCCTTTTCCGTGTCTTGAGTCTGCTGTTCTTCTTCCTTCAGCAGCTCTTCCTCGTTTGTCTCGTTCATCTTTTCTGTCATGTTTTCTTTGTTTTGTCATAGGGCAACAAAAAGTATGCCAATTATTGCTCTTCGTACAGCTTAGCCTTCAGCGTCTGTATGTTTTCGCTGGAGATATACTCGTCGTAGTCCATCATCTTGTCGATGATTCCGTTGGGCGTCAGTTCGATGATGCGGTTGGCAACGGTCTGGATGAACTCATGGTCGTGTGAGGAGAAGAGGATGTTGCCTTTGTATATCTTCAGGTTATTGTTGAAGGCCTGGATGCTCTCGAGGTCGAGATGGTTGGTGGGAGTGTCGAGGATGAGACAGTTGGCATTCTTGAGCTGCATCTTGGCAATCATGCAGCGCATTTTCTCGCCGCCGCTGAGTACGTTGACTTTCTTCAGCACCTCCTCACCGCTGAACAACATACGCCCCAAGAATGCTTTGAAATAGACGTCGTTTCCTTCGCCGAACTGTCCCAGCCATTCCACCAGGTTCAGCTGGCTCTGGAAGAAGGCTGTATTGTCCAATGGCAGATAGGCCGTCGTGATGGTGATGCCCCAGTTGTAGCTGCCTTCATCGGGCTGTCGGTTGCCGTTGATGATTTCGAAGAGTGCCGTCATCGCGCGTGGATCGTGGCTGAGGAAGACAATCTTGTCGCCCTTCTCCACTGTGAAGTTCACCTTGTCGAAGAGCACTGCTCCGTCTTCGCTTGTGGCCTTTAGGTCTTTTACTTCGAGAATCTGATTGCCCGGCTCGCGGTCCATCGTAAAGATGATGCCTGGATATTTGCGTGTGCTGGGCCGGATTTCTTCGACATTCAGTTTCTCCAGCATCTTCTTGCGGCTGGTGGTCTGCTTGCTCTTTGCCACATTGGCAGAGAATCGGCGGATAAACTCCTCCAGTTCCTTCCGTTTCTCCTCTGCCTTGGCCTTCTGGTTCTGTGCCTGCCGCAGTGCCAGCTGGCTGCTCTGGTACCAGAAGCTGTAGTTGCCCGCAAACATGGTCACTTTGCCGAAGTCGATGTCCACGGTGTGTGTGCAGACGCAGTCCAGGAAGTGGCGGTCGTGGCTTACCACGAGCACTGTATGTTCAAATTCGCTCAGATACTGTTCCAGCCACTGCACGGTGTCCAGGTCGAGGTCGTTCGTGGGCTCGTCGAGCAGCAGATTGTCGGGATTGCCAAAGAGAGCCTTGGCCAGCATCACACGTACTTTCTCCTTTCCCGACAGCTCGCCCATCAGACGGTTGTGCTTTGCTTCCTTGATGCCCAGGCCCGACAGCAGGGCAGCGGCATCGCTCTCGGCCGTATATCCCCCCATCTCGGCAAACTTCTCCTCCAGCTCGGCCACTCTGATGCCGTCCTCGTCTGTGAATTCGGGCTTACTGTAGAGCGCTTCACGTTCGCGCATGATGTCCCACATCGTGGTGTGGCCCATGAGCACGGTGTTCAGCACCGTCTCGCTGTCATACTGGAAGTGGTCCTGGCTCAGTACGCTCAGGCGTTCGCCGGGTCCCAGCTCTACGGTGCCCTTCGTGGGCTCCAGTTCTCCGCTGATAGCCTTCAGCAGTGTCGATTTTCCTGCTCCGTTGGCACCAATCACGCCATATATGTTTCCGCTTGTGAACTTCATGTTCACGTCCTTGTACAACACTCGTTTGCCAAACTGAATGGCAATGTTTGATAGAGTAATCATTTTAACTATTTACCTTAAACTTTTTTTCTTCCTGTCTTTATTCTGTATCCTCGTCTTTATCGTATCCTGAGTATGTCGCCCACCTGCGGTACATAGTCTGCGTCTATCTTGTTAAGCTTGTATAGATATTTGAGTCGGATGCCGTAGAGCTGTGCAATGTCAAACATGCTCTGGTTGTGCTCGACGATATGGATGGGGTAGTGGCGATATTCGCGACTGGCATGCTTTTGCTTCTTCTGCAGATAGATGATGTCGCCCTGTGTGGGGACGTAGTCGCGTGTCAGGTCATTGTACTTGTATAGCTTGCGCAGGCTTACTCCCGTCTCGCGACTGATGGTGGCCATGTTGTCGCCAATCTCCACGATGATGAAGTAGTTCTTGTTGTTGCGAAGCACGGTATGTTTGTCGAAGAAGCTGCTCTTCGGCAGGTTCAGTGCGGTTGATGTCTCTCTGCGTATCTTGGCATCGTCAAACTGCATCAGGTTGTACATCTCGATGATGCGTATAAGGCTCTCTGCATACACCGGGTTTGTGGCATATCCGGCCGCTTTCAGTCCGCGGGCCCAGCCCTTGTAATCCGTTATCTTCAGCTGGAAGAGACCCTGGTAGCGGCGTCCCTGCAAGAACTTAGAGTGGTCTTCGAATGATTCGCGGGCCGATTTGTACTTGCGGAACCGCTCGTTCGGAGCGTCATCGTTGCGCAGGACGTATGGACCCGTCCACGAGCCTCCACATTTGATTCCAAAGTGGTTGTTAGCCTCGGTGGCCAGTGTGCTACGGCCGGCAGCGCTTTCCAGCAGACCCTGGGCCAGGGTGATGCTGGCCGGGATTCGATACTTCTGCATCTGCTCGATGGCCAGATTCTTGTAGGTGTCGATGTAGGTCCAGTAAGCCTGGTTTGTTCTCTGCGCGTGCAGCAAAAGGGCTGACATGCAGAGCAGAAAAGCGGTGAGAATGGTTCTAAGTCGTGTCATGTGTGGAATTTTGGCGCACAAAGTTAGTGATAATTTATGGAATTAGGAAAACTTTATGTACATTTGTCGTGGAATTAACCACTTAATCGTTCTACACATGAGACAATACGAGGTGACGAGCCGCATTGCGGTGTACGAGATGGAAGAACTTCCCGTGGAGGATCGCGAGCTTGTGGAGGCTGCCTGTCGGGTCACGGAGAGCAGCTATGCACCTTATTCCCATTTCCACGTGGGCGCCGCAGCCCGCCTCTCCGACGGTACTATCTTCGTGGGCAGTAATCAGGAAGCCGCAGCTTTCCCCTCGGGCATGTGTGCCGAGCGTACCACGCTCTATGCCGCCCTGGCGCAGCATCCCGACCAGAAGGTGCTGGCGCTGGCCATTGCGGCACAGACGGGCGGGCATTTTCTCGAAGACCCCATCACGCCATGTGGTGCGTGCCGCCAGGTGATGCTCGAAACGGAAGACCGTCTGGGTCAGGACATACGCGTGCTGCTTTATGGTACTAAGGGAGTGCATGTGCTCCAGAACGTCAAGTCGCTCCTCCCGATCTATTTTGTGGCCGATTGTATGAAGTAGAGGTTTCGCCTTATAGATCCTTTCATCTACCTATTATATTATATACGCGCGCGCGGAGATGGGCGTCGGATCATCTGTTGTCACACCATGCTAATGAAGGTGTGGAAGCAAGGATTCTCACGCGTTTCATAATCGTGCGAGCTATGAGGCGTGCCGCGTCGGGCTGTGAGGCGTGCCGCCTTGATCGGAGAATGTACTATATCCTCACAAATGAGGATTGCGGGGTACGCAGTTTCGATGTAACTTTGCACCCGAAATGAAGAATAATCTAAATTATTGAGCGATGAAACGAACAATTATCATCACCTGTCTGTGCATCGGAGCAGGCCTTGCCAGCGCCGAGGAGTTACAGGACACCATCCGCATGCAAGAGCTCACGGTGGTGGCCACGAAGGAGAATGCGCCCTACCGGCGTCAGCCGTTGTCGGTTAGCACGCTGGGCGTACAATCACTGCGTCTGCACCAGGTGATGTCTATCAAGAACCTGAGCTGTCTGGTGCCCAACTTCTACATGCCCGACTACGGTTCGCGGCTGACGAGTGCCATGTATATCCGCGGTGTGGGCAGCCGCATCAATACACCGGCTGTGGGACTGTACGTGGACGACATTCCCTATCTCGACAAGTCGGGATTCGACTTTGACTTGGGTGACATCGAGCGTATCGACGTGCTGCGCGGACCGCAGGGTACCATCTATGGCCGGAACACCCTGGGCGGTCTCGTCAAGGTGTACTCCCATTCGCCGATGAACTATGAGGGCACCGACATTCACCTGGGCTATGCCACGAAGGACAACCATCGCCGAATCGGTGTCACACATTATCATCATCCCGTGGAGAACTTCGCCTTCTCGGGTGGTGGATATTACGAAGGTTCCGACGGTTTTTTCCGTAACCGCTTGCTGGACAAGAAGGTGGACGACATGCAGGCCGGCGGCGCACGGTTGCGCGGTATCTGGCAGGCTAACCGCCGTCTGACGTTCGATGCCAATGCACGTTTCGACTACTCCCACGAAGGGGCCTATCCCTATTATTATGAGGGTGCGCTGAATCCCGCTGCCGAGCAATACAGCCAGTGGATTGGCAGTATCGCCAACAATCGTGAGGGTTCGTACCGTCGCAGCATGGTCAATGCCGCAGTGAACACAGAATATCGGATGGATCGTTTTACGTTCAATAGCATCACTGCCTATCAGAACCTGCAGGACCGCATGTTTATGGATCAGGACTTCCTGCCCGATGATATCTATACGCTGACCCAGAAGCAGCGCATTAATACCATTCAGGAAGAGCTGACGTTGAAAGGCAATATCACAGATCGATGGAACGGCATTCTGGGAGCTAACTTCTCGTATCAGGCGCTGCGCACCGAGGCTCCCGTCCGCTTCATGAGCGACGGAGTGAACTGGCTCTCGCAGACCATCAACCGCTCGATGCCAGACCTTACTGCTCAGGGCATGGGCCCCATGTCGGTGACGCTCAAGAACAGCGAACTGGCCATGGGTGGCACGTTCCAGACTCCCTCGCTGAACGCAGCCTTCTTCCACCAATCGAGCATCGAGCTGGCACGCAACCTCTCGCTCTCCCTCGGAGTACGTGTGGACTATGAACGCAACACGATGGATTACGACGCACCAGGTAGCGTGGATTTCGACTTTGCCATGAACAGCGCCAATCCGCGCAACAGCATCCATCTCACCGATGTTAATGCCGCTCCGACGCTGCACGGGAATGTGAGCAACGACTATCTTCACCTGCTGCCCAAGGCTGCCTTGAAATACGACTTTGGCCAGGCCAGTAACGTATATGCTTCGGTGAGCCGCGGCTCGCGAAGCGGTGGTTACAATGTGCAGATGTTCAGCGACCTGCTGCAGACTGAGATGCAGGCACGCATGCTGGGGGCCATCGAGAGCGGCACCGAGAGCTATCTGCAGCAACTCTTTGCCCGTACAAGCATCCCCGGCTTCGATCCCCAGGCGCATATTGCGATGGTCATGGGACGCATCCGTGACAACATGCCCAGCATCGCTACACCCAATGTGTCAGAAACGACTACGTATAAGCCTGAGTATAACTGGAACTATGAGCTGGGCACACATTTGAGCACCGACGATTATCGCTTCCAAGCCGATGCCTCTCTCTTCCTCATCGATACTCGAGACCAGCAGATTGCCCGTTTCTCCACGAACGGACTGGGCCGAATGATGGTCAACGCAGGCAAGAGCCGCAGCTACGGAGCCGAAGTGTCGTTGCGTGCCGAGCCCAACCGCCATGTCTCGCTCTCGGCCAACTACGGCTACGCACATGCTGAGTTTCGCCGTTACGACGATGGCAGCGGCGTGGACTACAGTGGCAATGCTGTACCCTTCACACCTCGCCACACCGTGAGTGCCGATGCCGGCTACACCTTCTTCTTCCAGGGAGAGAGCATACACAGCCTGCAGCTGGGTGCCACCTATGCCGGGGCCGGTAAGATCTACTGGACAGAGAACAACAATGCTGTGCAGGACTACTATAACTTGCTCTCGGCACGTGCCGTGCTCAACACACGCTGGGCACAACTGGAGCTCTGGGGGCGCAATCTTACGCAGACGCATTACAATGCCTTCTACTTCGAGTCCATGGGACGCGGCTTCAGCCAGCACGGTAAACCGCTCCAGGTGGGCATTGACGTCCGTCTGCACTTCTAAGAAGATTTGATTTTGAGTAGATAGATTAGGTTCGGGGTGAGACTTAACACCCTGAACCTTATTCTTTTTATTTTCATCTACCGGAAGTACTCTCTCCTTGCCTTTATCCCCAGCTCGGGGTGGAGTAGGGCGATGAGGTTTTCGAGGAGCAGCTCGGGGTGGAAGGGCGTCTCCTCATAGTAGTTGCTCGTGGCCAGGTTGCAGAAGAAGATGTGTGCCGGGATGCGTCGCAGGGCAGGGTAGTCTGTAGTGAGCTGCTGCCGGCTGAGTGCTCCATGATTCTTGATGAGCCACACATCTGCCGTGACCGCACGTTCCAGCACTCGTTCGATGCCGAGCGAAATGCTGCCTGCACCCTGAAGGTCGGCAAAGAGATAGTCGGCACCCGCATCCTTATAAAGCTGCCCCATCGTGCTTTGCCCCGCAGGCAGGAACCAGTAGCCGCTGTGGGGCACCTCGCAGATCATCCGTGGATGCGTCTGTGCGGCCTTGGCGCGTGAGGCCAGTGCCAGATAGTCATGCTCTACGCGACGAAACAGGCTGTCGGCCTCTGCGGCACGCCCAAAGAGCCGTCCGTAGAAGCGCACCCACTCGGCGCGTGCCAATGCCGAGCGCTCCATATAGTCGGCACACTCGATGATGGGGATGCCCAGCCGTTCGATGCGTCCGTAGCCTCCGCTGTGTTCGAAGGGTGTGGGCATCAGTGCATCGGGAGCCAGCTGAATGATGCGCTCCACATCGGGCTGCATGCCGTTGCCCAGATCGGCAATGCGCCCCTGCCGCACACCTTCCTGGACAAAAGGCAGATGAATGTATTCCAATTCGCATATCCCGCCTACACTCTCCTTGCAGTCCAATTCCTCTATCAGTGCACAGTGTACGCTCGTGAAGACGGCCGCCCGTTGCAGCGGTGTCGCGATGCGCGTGACACCCTCCCTCGGTGCTGGTAGCGAGTCGGCCGCTCCCATGACGTAACGATGCAGTACGGCCGTGCTATCCCAGGGATTGTGCATGAGCACTTCGATATAGCCCGAGTGCTGCACCATCGTCAGATTATGAGCATAACGCAGCGGGATGGTATCGCAGCGAGTGGCTGCAGTCTCGTTATTCCCGGCTACGCCACTCGCTGGGCCACAGGCCACATTAAGCATTATCAGGCACAGGGATACGAATAGAATCAGTGCTTTGCGTGTTTTTTCCATAAGGGAGATATTTCGAGGTAAAGGGCATAATTGCGTGGCGGCATCGGGCGTGACAGTACGGTGACGTATTCGTTGTCGAACAGATTGTTCACCGCCAGGCGCAGGCTGGCATGCACATTGCGCCACTGAAACCGTCGTCCTACGGCCACATTGTTCATGTAATAGGGGAGTAGCCGGCCCGTGATGTAGCGAGTCTCGTTGCTTGTGGTGGTGAAGCGTTCGCTATAGTGAATCCAATGGTAGGTCAGTTCCCATTGTCGCCATGTCAGTCGGACTGTGAAATTGGTCGAATGGCGCGGCACATAACACAGCTGTTTGCCGTAGGAGGCATCGTCGCTGTTCACACGCCGACCTCGGTTAATGCTGGGCGTGAAAGCATAGTTGGCAGTGAGTTGTGCCTTCCATCCACGCACCTCTGGTGTGGAGGCGTTCAGCGAAGACTCCACTCCATAGGCATGCACGCGTTTCACATTCTCGGGTACCCAGAAGCCTTTTGTGTTCGGTGTCCACTGAATCCAGTCGCTGATGTACGAGTCGAATCCAGTAACGCTGCCGCCTACCTCATAGCCTCCCACTTGCCTGTGCCAGGAAAGCCCTGCATCGTAGGTGAAGCCCTTCTCTGCCTTCAGGTCAGGGTTGCCACCCGGCTTGTAATAAAGGTCGTCCATCGAGGGATAGCGTTGGTTGCGTGCGACAGATGCCTTGAGGGTAAGTTGCCAGGGACGGACAAGGAGATAGTCGGCCATCAATGCAGGTATGGGCACTTGCATGTCGGTACGGTAAATATCTTCGCGCAGTACGGCCGCCATCGTGAACCGCTCTCGCGGACGCCACCGCAACTGTGCCGTGGCATGGCCCTCCCAGCGTCCGGTGTCGAAATTGTCCCCGATGTGGAAGGGACTGCGGTCCCAGCTGCGCACGTGATTGTAATAGGTAGCAGCGCTGGCCGTCAGCATCCAGCCGGGGGCAGGGAGCAGGTCGGCTGTGGCTTGCAGAAAAACGGTGTTCACATAGCTGCGGCTGCGGGTGATGTCTGTCTGCACATCGGCTCTGGTCGTATGATAGTCATAACCCAGGTTCTGATGTGCATAGCCCGCCTTGAAGCCGATGTTCCACTGAGAGGCCGTGTGGTCGTAGGTGGCAACGCTCCGCACGGCAGTGAGCGTCTGTTCGTTCTTGAAATCACTGTCGTCCTTGTAGTCCACACTGAGGAAGGGTAGTCCGCGCTTCGAGGTCGTACACCATACGGTGGCCCCCCAACGATTGCCGTGCAGGTCGTTGTATGCCACGTCCTGCATCAGATTTATGTCGTCGAAGTAGCCGCTCCTGTTACGTTCCCGTGGGTGATAGCTCCGGACGATGCCAGCCTGTGCGTCGCGCTCGTCCACCTTCTTGTCGTAGTTTGTGTACCTGAAATCGTTCTCGCTGGTGCCATACGAGAGTCGGGTGTTGGCGCTCCAGTGCCTGCCGCTCTGATAGGAGAGACGCAGAAACTGGTCGAAGGTCTCGTAGGATCCGATGCCTTGTACATACTGCCCCCGAAGACCTTCCTGTGCCGAGGAGCGTGTGCGCAATTCTATGGCACCGCCCAGGCCTCCATCCGTCACGGCCAGGCTGGATGCGCCATGGTAGAGCGTGGCATCGTCCACAAAATAGGATGGGATAAGGCTGAAGTCCATCGTGCCCAGCATGGGAGAATTGAAGCGCATGCCGTTCCAGAGCACCTGTGTGTGGCTGGGCGATGTGCCGCGGAACTCGGCTGTTGACTCGGTGGCACGTCCGTAGCTCTTGATGAAGAGTGTGCTGTGCTGTGTGAGTACGTCGGCCACGGAGAGTGAGATATTCTCGCGCAGCGCCAGTGTGTCCAGCCGGGTCATCTGCAGTCCGGTGTCGCGCAAGCGGCGCGTGGCCGTAACCTGCACGGTGCGCAGGGTGTCGCGGCGTTCCGGAATGGCCTCATCGTCCGCCTCGCGTGCATGCAGAAATGCAGGGGCTGCGAGGAGGCAGAGCAGACTTCGGGCACAGATCCTCATCCTTATTCGTTACTCATGATGCCATACACCTCGGTGCTCGCATCGCCCAGGTTGGGCGTATGGCCTGTAATGGCTGTCTGCACCTTGACGAAATCAATGTATTCCAGTTCGGCAGGCTGGCCGTCCCACGTGCGCGCGTGCCTTATACTGTAATATCCCATACGGCCACGTGTCCCCTCGATGTAGTCTTCGCCCAGATTGTCGGCGTATCCCCAGGCGTATGGCGGAAGCGACGAAACGCCGTTGCTATACGATACGTTACTCTCAAGCATGCTGCCGAAGAATGTCAGCGTCTCCTTGTCCCGCTGCCAGTCCTGCCAATAATAATCGGCTGGATTCCAGTAGCTCATGTACGGAATATAGTCCGACTCGCCGCCGCTTCCTTTCCATGCTACTCCCATGTGAGGATGCTGCGGACGATAGTATGTCATGGCATAGCCTGTCGTGTGATTGCGGGTGCCATATTCCGAGCCGGCCAGTTCGTACCATAGGTCGTTGGGTAATCCGTCGCCATTCACGTCCTGGCTCACCCAGATGATGCCAGGTTCCGATTGGTAGTCGTACGGATTACCCTTGATACAGAGGTCTGGCTTTGTGTCGTTGCGCGGTACGCTGTGGTCGAAGCCTGCCACCAGATAGCCACCCCATCCGCCCAGGCTTGTCATCCACTGGCGCTCGAAATGACTGAGCACGGTATCGCAGGCTTGTTCGTGCGTGCAGCCATCGGGGAAGCTTCTTCCCGTAATGATGTAACCATTCACTTGATGGCCTGGTGCTGGCTGATATTCAAAGACTTTATCTACCATCCTCCGTGTGCTCGGAGTGGTGCGTCGATATGTTCCGGCAGGAGGACATTGATGAACGATGACTTCTCGTCTGACCTCGGATGTATCGTTACGTAATAGGAGGCAGACATTCGTCGTTCCCTGTTCCGTGGCTCGGAATATGAGTCGTGGGCTGCCCGTCACGGTCTGTCCCGAGCCATCTACATCAACTCCATTAACCTGCCACTGCCAGCTATATCCCTCGGTATTCTCCAGGATGTGGGGTCGTATCTCAATGTCTCTCCCGATGGGGATGTTGATCTCGCTGAAGGGAAAGAGGCAGCGTAGCGTGCTGTCGCTGGGCGGCTCGGGAATGGTGTTCTTCTCTGCCTGCACCACCGTGATTTTCACCTCATCGTCTGTCTGCCCGAAACGGTTTGTCACCCGGAACTTCACATAGTATTCGCCTGCCGTCGGGCTGCTGAATTCGAAGTGATCGTCGGTGCCTACGGTCTTCCCGTCCATTGTCCACAGATAGGTGGTGGTTTCGTCAGTGTGCTCCACATCGGGCACCAGGCTCAGCACCTCGTCGGTATATACTCGGAATCGTGCGCCCGACATGGCCCAGCTGATAACGGGCAGTGGCCCGCTTGGGCTGTCGTCGCTGCATGAAAGGAGCGAGAAAAAAAGAAGGAGAAGGACGCCAGTCCCCATTTTCCTCCATAGAGAACGGGTAGGGCTGGAAAGTCGTATTTCAGGTGTATGCATACTCATGATGGTTGTAATCCGAAGAGGGGGAGAGGGGCTTTTACTTGAAGGCAAAGCAACTGGGGTTGATGCCCACGCGGAAGTGGTCCACGAGCTGTCCTTCGCGCGAGTATCGGTAAACCACACCTGCCTGGCTGTAATCCACGGCATCGGCCAGATAGATGTCGCCGTCATAGGGATTCACGTTAAGCCCATAAAGCTTGTGGCGTCGTCCCTGGCTGTCTTTGGGTGCCTTGATGAAGGGTCGCACGGAGAGATGTGCGTCTGTGACAGCCATGCGATAGAGGTCGTTGTTGATAATGTAGAGAGTGTCACCCCGTGGATTGAGGGCCATTTCCACACTGGCTTCGTCCGTGTCCAGTGGCTCGTCTGATTCAATGCGGCGTGTGGCAGCATCGATTCGATAGAGGTGAGGTACGTTGTCACTAAAGGATGACGTGCTGCCGTCGGTTCCGTATCCGCCGTCTGTGAGTACCCAAAGCTTGTTGTGGCAGTCCAAAAGCATTGCCTTGGGTTGCCAGCTGCTCAGGACGATGCTGTCTGTCACTGCCTCCTGCTGTGTGTCGATGACCAGGATGCTTCGGCTGTAACACCAGCAATTGACAAAGAGCGTCTGTCCGTAGGGCACGATACGCTCTGTGTTGGAATATCCATACGCTTGCGGCTGAGCCGTGGAGATGTAGCCCCGATAAGCAAGTGTCGTAGGGTTGAAGATGGTGATATAGGGGGCGTAGAGATCGGTTGCATAAGCCTTCTCGGCATTCGATACGTACACGTAGCGTGGGTTTATCATGTGTTGCTCCGTCTGCCCTGCAGTCAGTTGTCCCTTGACGCGGAATGTTTCGGTGTCGATGGCCCAGATGATGCCACTGTTTTCCACGGCGATGTATGCTGTGCCACGATCGATGGTGATGGACTGCCCCGTGTCGCCCAGCTTCCGGTCGTTGGCACGTTGGAACACGCCGTTCTCAACTTTGCGTGTGGAAGGGTCGTAATACGAGAGCGTGCTGTTTCCGGCCTGAAAGTTTCCTTCACACAGAATGAAGACGCCCCGCCCCTGGTGTGAGAAATCCTCCTCGGATAGTCCGGGGCTGGAATGATTGCATGCTGCCAGCAGCACAAGGGCAACTGACAGCATGCAAAGGTTGGACATACGGGCCGAGGCGTACATTGCTTTTTGTGGTCCGATGTTTGTTTGTCACTTCTTCACCACCACGTTGTCGAAAGCAAAGTAGGTGGGTGTGTTCATGTAACCAAAACTCTTGTCGCTTCCGTCCATTGTGAAGTGGAGGCGTGTCACTTTCCCCAGTCCCTTCAGGGAATGAGTGTACCACTTGTCGAGTGAGCCACCCTGCAGAGCCAGCGTTACAGTGGATGTTCCCGTCACCGTCTCGCCGTTGTAGCCTGTGATAATCAGGTTCACATAGTCACCCTTGTCTTTCAGCGCCTTGGCATAGTCATTACCATTCTTGGCTACGCTAATCAAATAGGTGGTGCCTATCATGTCCATCGACTCAATCTGGCGTGCTACGCCATCGGCAAAGGTCAGGTTGGCATCGCAATATACGACGGCAAAATTCTTGCTCCCATTGCTCACGGGTACAGCCAGCTGACAATCATAGCTTCGCTGGGAATTCACGTCGGCATCAATGTAATTGCTGATGGCAATGCCGCCCTCGGAGAATCCGTACTGGCCACCCCAGGCGTTGGTCATCCCGCCATGCAGCTGTGTGGTGGCATCGGTCCAGGCATAGTCCTTGGCATTCTCGCCATAGAGCAGCGGGCCGTAGTATTGAGGATTGTCAATCAGCGAATTCCATGAACTGCCCTCAAAAGTGAGCGTCATTGTATTCTGCTGTTCGCTGGGCTCGATTTCGTTCTCGTCATCATCGCAGGCCACGAGCGTCATTCCTGCAAAGAGCAGGAGAGCCATAAACTTTGTCTGTTTCATGTGTCTTTTTTTTTGATGTTGGTTAATTTAATGGTTCCTTGTTCGGCTGTGCAAAGTTACAACTTTCACACGGAACGGCAAAGGGAATAACTCTTTTTTTGTGAAGTGTTGTACGACACTATACTCAAAAAATGTAGTGCCTCACGTGTCGAAGAATTGGAAATTGAGCTCTGGAGGGTCGTTATGTGAGGATGGGGTAGTGGGATTAGAAATTAGGTGTTCTTTGCACTAAAAGCAATGCGGTAGAGTCGAGCGATCGAACGTGGACTCGGGTCAGAAGGGATGAGGACTCGGGTCAGAAGGGATGAGGAATCGGGTCAGGAGGGATGAGGAATCGGGTCAGGAGGGAGACGGAGTCGGCTGGATAAGGAAAACGCCTCGGGGCGGACGGTTGGATGGCCTGGGGCGTCTATTCGGACGGCCCGAGGCGTCTAACCGGACGGCCCGGGCCGTCTGAAGTCGAAATCTTTCCTTGCGATATGTATGATGTTGCTAAGAATCAGATACAGAGATACAATTAAACCTCACTTATTCGTTACTTTGGCCTTTTGGCCGATGTTACTTTCGTTCGGCGCTCGGCCCTTTGGGACGCTTCTGCCTGCCAAAGGCAGGTGTGGAAGAAGAGCAAGTCAAAAACTTCGTCTTTTGTTTTGCTCTTCTCTCACTTATTCGTAACTTTGACCTACGGTCGACGTTACTTTCGTTCGGAAAAGCAAGTCAAAAACTTCGTCTTTTGTTTTGCTCTTCTCTCACTTATTCGTAACTTTGCAGAACCATACCGAAGGAAACAGGGATGGGAGTGGACGATACTTGTGAATTAAACATTAAACTATAAGCAACAATGAAGGCACGGTTTATATTCCTATTGCTCGCATGTTTAGGCCTCGGCTGGAGCTCAATCTCGATGGCACAGAGCTATGAACGTCAAACGATTCTCTCATATAACATCCGCCACGGGGCTGGTATGGATAATGTGGTGGACCTGGACCGCACGGCAGAAGTCATCAATAAAACCACGCCTGACGTGGTGGGCCTTCAGGAGGTGGATAACATTGTTCCACGCTCAAACAAGGTGAACCAGACGCAGTATCTGGCAGAGAAGTGTGGCATGTATGGCACCTTTGGACGTGCCATTCCCCTAAGTGGGGGCGCGTATGGCGTGGCCATCTTGAGCAAGGAGAAACCCCTCAGCGTGAGAAATACTCCGCTGCCCGGTCAGGAGAAGCGTACGCTGCTTGTCTGTGAGTTTGAAGACTATGTGTTTGCCTGCACGCATCTGGATCTCGTGGAGTCTAATCGCCTGGCTTCGGTAGAAATCATCTTGGAGGAGGCAGCCCGTTGGGATAAGCCCTTCATCATCTGTGGCGACTGGAATGACAAGCCCGAAAGCAAACTCATTACACAGCTGAAGAAGTCGTTTGTCATCCTGAATAAGACAACGGGCACGGAGAGTTATTCTTTCCCTGCCGACAAGCCAACATCCTGCATTGATTATATTGCCACGATGGGCCGATCTGTGATTCGCACGGGCAGCAGGGTGGTGGCAGAACCCGCAGCTTCGGACCATCGACCTGTGCTTGTTACAGCTCTGGTGAAAGTGCTTGACGATGGCATCGGGGCTCCCGAGGCATCGGCATCCGAGGATGAGGTGATGTATGACTTAATGGGACGCCGCACCGCGGGCACTGCACCGGGACTCTACATCAAGGGGGAGCGGAAGTTGCTGAAGCGCTGAGTCAGCATCCTCCGAAAGAAACGTCGTCGAATGCCAGGCTGGGTATTAGTTCCGTCTCCCACGGGTCGGCGTCGTTGGCCTTGCCCACCAGATTCTGCCACAGCGCGAGCATATTTCCCGTGATATTCATGCCACTCAGAGGTTGCGCTATTTCTCCCTCGTGGAGCAAGAAACCCTCGATTCCATACGAGAAGTTTCCTGTCGTGGGGTCACAGTTCCCTCCGTTGAAGTCCGTGACAAGAATGGCTTCGGGATACTGTCTCATCAGTTGCGAAAGGGAGAGTTCGCCAGGCTGGAATATCAGATGATGGGTGCCCTGTGTGGTGGGCTGCATGCCCAGTTTGTGTCCACAGGGCGTGTCGATGAAAAAGGTGGCCAGACGGCCTTGGTCGAAAAGCATGCGTCGCTGTGTGGCTACTCCGTCGTAGTCGAAGAGGCATGCACCACGCGTGCCAGGGATGAGTGGGTCATCGACGAGATGAAGCAGGGGAGAGCCGATGGCCTGTCCCAACCGTCCGGCCAGGAAAGAGGTTCGCTGCTGAAGTGCCTGTCCGCTCATGGCAGAGAGCAGCGGCATGAGAATGTTGCCAGCCACGGGGGATTCCAGAATCATAGTGTAGCGCCCGCTTGTCGTGGGGCGCTGACCTATCTTGCGCAGGGCACGATGCAGAGCTACGGGGGCGACGCCGCTTCGTGGCATATCTTGGAAGCGGATACGTGTCTCGCCCCATCCGTCCATCAAATGTTGCCCCTTTCCGCCATCGACGGTGACAATAGTGCTCAACGTGCAATGGCTGGATTGTTCATATCCCTCAAATCCGTTACTTATCAGATAATATGCCGTGTGCAGGCGGTCGGTGTAATGCGTCTCTGCGCTGATGATGCGGCAGTCCCGATGCTCGAGCCATTGGTTGGTCTCCCTGACCAAGCGTATCTTCTCGTCGGGCGCAATGTCGGGCAGAGTTGTGTCGCAGTTGTTTAGCTCCGGTCCGTCTCCATGATAGTAGCGCGAAGGATCGGCAAGGGTGCGCGAGGGGTCTGGCTCCAGCAGGCGTGTGGTCTGTACGGCGTCGTGGATAAACTGACGAAGCGACTCGGCACGTAGATCGTTGGTATAGAAGAAACCCTCGCGTCCGTCGATAAAGAGGTTGAGTGCCAGCGAAGTGGCAGTAGCATACTGCAGGCGTTCCAGTGCAGATCCACGCATCTGAATCGTATCCTCATGATTGTGCATGAGGGTGACTCGCATGTCGTGACATCCTTCGTCCCGAAGCATATCCATGGCTATATGTGCGGTCTCTCGGTTCATCCTACTGTCAGTTTGTTAATCAGTACCGTAGGTAACCCCTGGCTCACGGGGACGCTCTGCCCACCCTTGCCGCACATGCTGGCACTATGGTCCATCAGAAGATCGTTGCCCACGAGGCTGATGTCGCGCAATGCCTTCGGTCCGTTGCCGATGATGTTCATGTCCCGCAGAGGGCGTGTGAGACGTCCGTTCTCGATCAGGTACCCCTGTTTCATGTAGAAGGTAAAGTCTCCAGCCCCGATTTGCACCTGCCCGTTGGTGAACACCTGGGCATAGATGCCGCGTCGCACGCTGCGTATGATGTCCTCGGGCGAGGTTTGTCCGGGCAGCATGTAGGTGCTGCGCATGCGTGGCTGTGGTGGATGGCGGAAACTCTGGCGACGGCCGTTGCCTGTGGGTGGAACGTTAAAGTAACGTGCGCTGATACGGTCGTGCATGTAATTCTGTAGTTTGCCGTCGCTCACGAGCACCGTACGCTGTCCCGTGGTTCCCTCGTCGTCCCAGGCAAGATAGCCTGCATCGCCCGTCTGCGTGCCGTCGTCGATGATGGTGATGTCTGTGGCACATATCTCCTGTCCCAGGCGTCCGGCAAAGATGCTGGTACCCTGGCGGATGAAGTCTGCTTCAAAAGCGTGTCCTATAGCTTCGTGCAGCAGGATTCCGCTGGCTCCGGCAGCCATTACCACAGGCGTCTCGCCCCCTTCGATGCGACTGGCACCGAAGAGGAAGGCGGCACGACTGACTGCCTCGGAGATTACCGTCTGAATAGTTTCGTGTGTAATCATCTCGGCTCCCATCTGCATCATGCGACTGGCGAATCCCATCTGTGTCTGTCCGTCTTGTTCCATGACGATGTGGACAAAGAGCGTGGTGCGGGGACGTACGTCGGTGCGCTCGGCTCTGCCGCTTCGCTCGTCGAAGAACTGTTCTCCCTGGCTGTTGATGAAGTGCAGGTGCTGTGTGCGCTGATTGAGCGAAGCCTTGACGCGGACGATGCGTGGGTCTTGCTCGTGTGCAGCCTGGTCGATGTGCATCAGGGTGTCGCGCACCTGTTGTGGAAGCATGACTTCCGGTACGGGGAGAGACAGGCACTCCTGGCGAGTGGGCGCAGTAGAAGTACCCCGAGATGCCTGGACAGACAAGGGCAGTGCCGAATGGTCTCCATATTGTCCGATGCTGGCGGCATACTGGGCGGCACGCAGCATGGCGGGCATCGTGAGGTCCATCGTATAGGCATAGCCCGTCTGCTCCTCACGAAGCACACGAATGCCTGCGCCGTAAAGCACCGTCTGCAGAGCCTGACTTACCATGCCGTCCTGCAACTCGATGCTGCGTATGACAGTATCTTCCAGAAATATGTCGGCATAGTCGCCTCCACGGCTGAGCGCCGCAGATAGCACGCGCTGCAGGTCTTCGGGCTGAAAGGGAAAATAACTCTGCGCCAATAACTCTTAACTATGAACTATGCACTATGGACTATGCACTATGGACTATGGACTATGAACTATGCACTATGCACTATGGACTATGCACTATGCACTATGCACTATGGACTATAAAACTCCTTCTGCCAGTGCCTTCAGTGCGGGGAGATCATTCTCTTTCATGCGACTGCGGATGGTGACAATGGGTTCCACTATCTCGATATCCTTCATGGCTTCGAGCATTGAGCGCATCACCTTGCCTGCCGTGGGAGCCCATGAGCCGTTTTCTACGATGGCTACACGGCGGTTCTGGTAGTTCTTTATCTGCAGATGATAGAGGAAGTCGTGCATGGGTGGGAACACTCCGGCATCGTAGCTGCTGGCACACACCACCATGCAGGGATATCGGAATGCATCCTCGACAGCTTCGGCTTGGTCGTCTCGTGAGAGATCGCAGAGGGCCACTTTCTGTGCTCTTGCCTGTCGGAGCATCTCTGCGAGCTTTTGGGCTACGGCTGCCGTGCCGCCGTGAATGCTGGCATAGGCCACCAGGACGCCTTCGCTTTCAGGCTCATATCGGCTCCATGTGTCGTAGAGCTTGAGGTAGGGGGTGAGGTCTCCACTGAGCACGGGGCCGTGGAGTGGGCAGATGGTGCGGATGTCCAGCATAGAGGCTTTCTTGAGCACATTCTGTACCTGGATGCCATATTTGCCACATATATTAAAGTAGTAGCGACGTGCCTCGCATGCCCAGTCGTCTGTCTCATGGCAGAGGGCACCGAACTTGCCGAAACCGTCGGCCGCGAAGAGTATCTTCTCCTGCGATTCGTATGACATCATGACCTCAGGCCAGTGTACCATGGGGGCAGCAATGAACGTGAGTGTGTGACGGCCTAAGGGGAGAGTGTCGCCTTCCCGGACCACGAGGGTGCGTCCCGTGAAGTCTGTATGCTCGAAGAACTGGGACAGCATCTTCTGTGCCTGTGCGCTGAGTACAATTTGCAGGGCAGGGAACTCCTCGGCCACACGTGCGATGAGCGAGGCGTGGTCGGGTTCCATGTGGTGCACCACGAGATAGTCTGGTGTGCGTCCGGCGAGTGCTTCGGTCAGATTCCGGTGCCACTCGTCGCCCTTGCGTCGGTCGGCAGTGTCCATGATGGCCACCTTCTCGTCCAGGATGAGATAGCTGTTATAACTCATGCCCTCGGGCACTTTGTACTGTCCCTCAAAGAGATCTATGTCGAGGTCATCTACTCCGATGTAGCGAATGTCTTTTGTCAGTTCTGGTTTCATCGTCGTTCTGTTATGAATTATGAATTATGAATTATGAATTATGAATTATGAACTATGAATTATGAATTCTTTTCTATTTGATTAGTTTCTCCAGTTTTCTGGCCAGCGCATCTCCGCGCAGGTCGGTGGCCACGACCTTCCCTTCAGGGTCGAAGAGAATAGTGGCTGGTATGCTGCGTATGTTGTACAGTTTTGCTGCCTCGCACTGCCATCCCTTGAGGTCGCTCATCTGAGGCCAGGTGATGCCCAGATCGGCCACGGCCTTCTGCCAGGCCTCCTGCTTGTTGTCGAGCGATATGCCGACGATTTCAAATCCCCGGGGATGATACGTTGCATAGGCTTCCTTCACATGGGGCATCTCCTGGCGGCAGGGTCCGCACCATGACGCCCAGAAATCTACGAGCACGTACTGTCCGCGACCCACCCAGTCGCTCAGGCGTACTGTCTCTCCGGCCAGGTTCTTCATGGAGATGTCGGCGAAGCGTGTGCCCTTGATTTTGTATGACTCGCCCTCGAGAAGTGTCAGGATGGGTTTCATGTCCTCATGCTTTGCCAGGGGATAGTTTGCCACGTACTGGCTTAGGAAGTCTGTGTCGTAGAGCGTTGTGTTCGTGCGGATGAGATAGACGGGAATCAGGTTGTTGCGGTTCATCTGGACGGCAGCCTGCAGCATGCTTCGCAGTTTTTGGTTGTTCGACTCATAGAGGCCGATAAGGCGGGTGTAAGTGGAGTCGGGCATGCGTCCCTGATACTTTAGGCGCTGGGCACTGTACTCCATTAGTATCTGTTGTTCGCTCTGCTTCATGCGTGACATGGCCTGCTGCATCTGCAGATAGCTTTTGTTGGTGCTTGAGGCTGTCTGCAGTCGAGGCTGCCCCTCGTCCCATATGAATGCAATGTCCTGGCCGTCGAGCAGGAATGTAGCATGGGGTGTGATGTGTTCCTTGTCTGCCGTCAGTGCCACGACGTATCCCTCGTCAGCCTGTCCCTCGAGGGTGCCTCTGCCCTGAGTGTCGGTGGTGAGGCTGTCAAGGACGTTGCCGCGCAATGCCGTCACGAGGTAGAGAGTCTGGCTCTTCGGCGCGTTCTCCACGTTTACTTTGTAATTTACCTGTGCTTGGGCTGTCAGGGCGACGAGCCACAGGGCAATTAGTTGAATTTTTCTCATATTTGGTTTGTCTTATGCTTTCTTCTGCGTTTTGTCCTGCAAAATTATGAAAAAAACTCCTACGTAGCCCCATGCTTCACATAAAAACTCGTATCTTTGTTGTGAAATTAGCTTTTATTCTACATGAGACGTATTGCTTTTATTACTTTTCTTGCCGTCTGCGCCCTTGCCATGCAGGGGCAGAATGTGTGGGACTCTGCCCACCTGGCCCGCGTGAAGGAATCCATCCACGAACCATATTATGCAGCAGCCTTCGCTCATCTGCTACAGCAGGCCGACGCATGCCTTCAGTCTCGTCCGCTCTCGGTGATGGACAAGCAGGCCGTGCCTGAGAGCGGCGACAAGCACGACTATATGAGCCTGGCCCGTTACTACTGGCCCGACCCCTCGAAGCCCGACGGATTGCCCTATGTGAACCGCGACGGCGAGTCGAACCCCGAGCTGAACGGGTATGACCGCATCCCCCTGGGCACCACCTGCAACCGTATTGAGACGCTCTCCCTGGTATGGTACCTGAGCGGCAACGAAGCCTATGCCCAGCGTGCAGTGGAGCTTTTGCGTGTCTTTTTCCTTGACAAGGCCACCCGCATGAACCCGAACCTGAATTATGCGCAGGTGGCCAGGGGACACAACGGCAACCGCGGTCGCAGCTACGGTGTGCTGGATGCCTATTCGATTGTGGGCATGCTGGACGCTCTGCTGCTCTTGGAGCACGGACAGGCTTCAGCTCTCACTCGCCGCGACTGTAAGGAGATGCGTGCGTGGGTGAGCCGGCTGCTACGATGGATGCAGGAGAGTGAGCAGGGACGAATGGAACGTGCCGGAGGAAACAACCACGGAGTGTGCTGTGACGTGATGCTCGCTGCCTTTTCGCTCTATGTGGGTGATATGGAGAAAGCCCGCGAGGTGATTTCAGAGGTGCCGCAGCGACGCATCGACACGCAGATAGCCCCCGACGGCTCTCAGCCGCAGGAGTTGCGACGCACTCTCTCGTTCCATTACAGCATCTACAACCTAAACTTCTTTGCCGACCTCTGCATGCTGGCCCACCGCGTGGGCATCAATCTCGAAGACTATGTGAGTACCGACGGACGAAGTCTCTATCAGGCGCTTAATTTCCTGTCTCCCTATATGGGCAAGTCGGTGGAGGAGTGGCCCTATAAGCAAATCCACGGATGGGGCGAGAAGCAGCAGGACCTGGCACGCCTGCTCTATCGCTACGGACACTACATGCATGCAGCGCCTTCCTCCTATGAGGCGCTTTACCGCCAACACCGTAATCTGGATCTGGGCAACCGTTTCCACCTCCTGTGGTACGACGCCAGCCTCACCGACCATGCTTATGTCTCGGCAGCCCATCAGCTGGAGCTCCTTTCAAAGGAATCGCGCGAGGCACGCCGTGCCAAGGATAACCGCGCCGGGCAGAAGGTGATTGCCCGCACCGAAGACAAAGAGGGACGTCTCTCGCTGGTGAATCCCAACGACTGGTGTTCGGGCTTTGTGCCGGGGAGCCTGTGGATGATGTACCAATACACCCATGACCGTGCCTGGCGCGAGGAGGCAGTCAGCCAGACGTGGCTCATCGAGGATGCCAAGTGGAATCGCGGCACTCACGACTTGGGCTTCATGATGAACAACAGCTTCGGCAAGGGCTTTGAGATAACGGGCGAGGAATCCATGCGCGACGTCATGCTGCAGAGCGCTCGTTCGCTCATCACACGCTTCAATCCCACCGTGGGCTGCATACGCTCCTGGGACCACAATCGAGACAAGTGGCTCTTCCCCGTCATCATTGACAACATGATGAACCTCGAGATGCTCTTCCGTGCCACACAACTCACGGGCGATTCCACTTTCTGGAATATCTGCCTGAGCCATGCTACGACCACAATGCGCAACCACTTCCGTCCCGACCATAGTTCGTTCCACGTTATCGACTACGACCCAGAGACGGGACAAGTGCGCAAGCGCAACACGGCGCAGGGCAATTCCGACGACTCCTTCTGGGCGCGCGGCCAGGCATGGGGGCTCTATGGATTTACCATGTGCTACCGCTTCACCCGCGAGGCGCGCTTCCTCAAACAGGCCATTGACATTGCCGACCTATGGCTCTCCTGGTCCCATCTTCCCGAGGACGGGATTCCGTATTGGGATATGAAACTGCCCCAGTACACGGCTCAGACCGAACGCGACGCCTCGGCTTCGGCCATCTGTGCCTCCGCGCTCTACGAGCTTAGTCGCTATGTGGACGACGAGCATGCCGCCCGCTATCTGGCCTATGCCGACAAGGTCACCGAGAGCCTCTATCGCGCCTATCGTGCCCCGGAGGGTACTCACCACGGTTTCCTTCTGCTGCATAGCGTAGGCCACCGTCCGGCAGGCAGCGAGGTGGACGTGCCGCTCAACTATGCCGACTATTATTATCTTGAAGCCATGCAGCGCCGCCAGGCACTGGGAAGGTGAAGGAAAGGCTCTCGGAGTGCTCGGTTTACCTCTGAAAGTTGCCCAAGCCCGTCCTGAGATGCTTCAGGAAATGAATGGTTGTCTTCATCGCTGGATGGGCTTAAATATTGACATTAATGTTTTACATTCTGAACGTCCATAGTACAATCTTCATCATTTTGTAACTCTTTTGTAACATTTCTATGGCGGGCAGGTCGCACAATGTCTGTACCTTTGTAGCGTAAAATGCAAATGAATATATAATGAACGAAACTTACTGGATTGCGATTACCAAAGTGTTTGGAGCTCTGGCACTGCTGGTTTATGGGATGAAAACGATGAGCGATGCGTTGCAGAAGATGGCTGGGCCCAAACTTCGTCATTCGCTCCGCGCCATGACACGTAATCGACTTACGGGTGTGCTGACGGGTCTTGGTGTAACAGTAGCTGTACAGTCGAGTGCTGCCACTACAGTGATGACCGTCTCCTTCGTAAACGCAGGCCTGCTGTCCCTGACGCAGGCCATTTCTGTGATTATGGGGGCAAACATCGGAACGACGCTCACTGCCTGGATCATGTCGGCCGGTACGACGTTCAGCATGAGTAATATTGTGTGGCCCATGTTTGTGGTTGCCATCTATTGCCTTTATAGCCGTCGGCAGGAGAGCCTCTCGTATTTCCTCTTTGGAGCGGGTTTGATATTCTTCTCTCTGGGCACTCTTTCGGCTACAGGCAAAGAGATGGATCTGGCCCACAACGATGCCCTCATCCAGTTCTTCGGCTCATTCGACACGGGCAGCTACTGGACGTTGCTGCTCTTCCTCGGCATCGGTACGGTGCTCACCTGCATGGTGCAGTCGTCGGCTGCGCTGATGGCTCTCACGATGGTGCTGTGTACGAGCGGCGTGCTCCCGCTGTATCAGGGCATCGCTCTCGTGTTGGGCGAGAATATCGGAACCACACTGACGGCCAACCTGGCGGCTCTCTCCAGTTCTGTACAGGCACGGCGTGCCGCCTTTGCCCATTTGTTCTTTAATACCTTTGGCGTGACGTGGATGTTGATTGTCTTCTATCCCTTTGTTGACACCCTCTGCTCGCTACTTGGTGTCGATCCGTCGAGCAGCGAACTCGAGACGGATCGCCTGGCCTATGTACTGGCCGCGTTCCACACTTCATTCAATCTCCTCAATACTTCTGCCCTCATTTGGTTTGTACCTCAGATAGAGCGTCTTTGCCATTTCGTGATACGCGACAAATCGGACGAAGAAGAGAAGCCCATGCGTCTGCAATATATCCAGCGAGGCCCCATCAGCACGCCCGAGATGGCACTTCTGCAGGCACAGTTCGAGACGGCCCACTTTGGTCATCGCATGCAGCGGATGTTCGAGATGGTGGTGCAGTTGGAAAACGAGGACGCAGAGGACGAGCGTAAAAAGACATTCGAACGCATAGACAAGTATGAGGAAATAGCCGACAGCATGGAGAGCGAGATTGCTCAGTTCCTGGACCAGACGGGTCAGGAGCATCTGAGCGACGAGTCGAAGGCTCACCTACGTCAGATGCTGGCACAGATAGGCGAATTGGAAAGCATCGGCGATGCCTGCCTGAAGATGGGGCACATACTGATGCGCCGGTCAGAGGCTGGGCAGCCTTTTACGGAGGAACAACAGAAAGGACTGCTCGAAATTATGAAGGCTAGTGGGGAAGCACTCGAGTTGATGAACCGTGTGCTGGACGAAAAGTTCTCGGGTAAAGACGTAATTCAGTTGGCTAAGACAGAGGAGCATGTGAACTCGCTGCGCATGAAGATGAAGAACGAAAACATACATGCCGTGAACGAGCGTCACTATGGCTTTGCCATCGGCACACTGTTTATCGACCTCGTTTGCGAGTGTGAGCGCATGGTGGACTATGTGGTAAACGTGGTGGAGATGCGTTGCGGACGTTTGCCTAATGTTGATATTTCGGAATAGTACGGCTCGTTTGCTGTCTTTCGACATGTATCAAAAAGGGGCGGGAAATGCCCCTTTTTGAGGCAAAAATGGCATCGGATTGAAGGAGGTTGTTACTCAACATGCTGAATATCAGCATCCGCAATAATTCGTGTTTTCCCATTCGACCGACCCTATGCTCGCGATTATGCGATTCTCGTGTCTTTTATCGTTCGGAGAAGCACGCCTCACAACCCTGCGCGGCACGTCGCGTTGGGCTATGAGGCATGTTGTGGAAACCAGTGTGGTGTTTCGCTTCAATCTGTACGAAGCAATTTGTCAAGAAAAAATGTTGTGAGTAGGCTCGAAGAGGTTAATTCGGTCCAAGAAGTTCTCGAACAGGCCATGTGGCAAAGGCGAGCGAAAGGAGGTTTGCACGACAATAGAAAATAGCTCTCGCTCGGTATAACATATAGAAAAAAAGTCCTTTTCCTTTTGTCATGCGCTCGCTTATTTGTAACTTTGCACCATCTAAATCCACTTGAATGAAAAAGATACTGATAGTTGACGATGAACCGGATATCTGTGAGATACTTCGCTTCAATCTTTCTGCGGCAGGCTTCGAGGCAGTGACGGTACACAGTTCCGAGGAAGCACTTTCAATCCCGCTGAAGGATTTTAATCTGGTGCTTCTCGACGTGATGATGCCTGGAATGTCGGGCTTCGAGATGGCTCGCCTGTTGCGTGCCGACGCGCTCACGCGTGACATCCCCATCATTTTTCTGACGGCCCGTGACAGTGAGGACGATGTGCTGCAAGGCTTTCATGCAGGAGCCGACGACTATGTGTCGAAGCCTTTCTCCGTGCGCGAAGTGGTTGCGCGCGTCAAGGCGGTTCTGGGGCGGACGTCCTCCTCGGATGCCGTGGACGAGAGCGCAATCAGTTGTGATGGTCTGGTTGTCGATATGAAGGACAAGACAGTGATGCTGGATGGCATGCTGCTTCAGACCACTCGTACGGAGCTCGAAATGCTGTATTTCTTTCTGACAAA
Organism: uncultured Bacteroidales bacterium; assembly: GCA_902788315.1. Taxonomy (GTDB): domain Bacteria; phylum Bacteroidota; class Bacteroidia; order Bacteroidales; family Bacteroidaceae; genus Physcousia. The sequence continues at coordinate 29,773 of CADAJS010000005.1, read as the reverse complement.
TCGTGGACAGGTGTTCTCACGTAGGCAACTTATCGAGCACATCTGGCCCAATGATGTCGTAGTGACCGAACGCACCGTGGACGTAAACGTGGCCCGCCTGCGTAAGAAGATCGGCCGACTGGCTTCGCGCCTCACCTCACGCCACGGATATGGTTACATTTTCTCATGAAACGTTTTACCGAGGGGAACAAGATGTTCCTCAGCGTGATGGCGGTCTTCGTGGTCTATGCCTCCTTCTTCATTCTCTTTGAGGACTACGACCGTCATGTCATCCAGCCGCTTACAGATGAGAGCGACTGGCATCTGCTGTTGTTCTCCATGGTGGTGATGATGCTGCTGGGTTTCCTGCTTCATCGTTATTCGAAGCGCATGGACCGGCGTATCGATCGCGAGCAGGCACTGCGGCAGTCGGCTATGCGAAGGGAACTCACTCAGAACATTGCCCATGAACTCAAGACACCCGTGGCCAGCATCATGGGCTATGCCGAGACACTCATGGACAATCCAGACCTTCCTGAGGCCATGCGACAGCAGTTTGTTCATCGAACCCACGAACAGGCACGGCGCCTCTCGGCCCTGTTACAGGACATCTCCACACTGAACCGTATGGACTCAGCTCCAGAACAGGTGGCGATGCAGGAGGTAAATCTTTCAGAATTGGTCTCCGAGATTGTCCGTGAGGCAATGCCTCGCATGGAGGGTCGCGGTATGACGTTCATCAATCAAATGCCCGATTCGGTATGCCTCATGGGCAACCCTCAGCTCCTGTACAGCATCTTTGGCAATCTGCTGGATAATGCCATTAACTATGCCGGCACCGATACCACTCTGACGCTCACTGCGCAACGCCAGGGCCCTATGTGGTACTTCTGTTTCAGCGACGATGGCGTGGGTGTGGCGGCAGAACATCTGCCACGCATTTTTGAGCGTTTCTATCGGGTGGACAAGGGGCGCAGCCGTGAGACTGGCGGGACAGGACTGGGGCTGGCTATCGTCAAGAATGCAGTGATGCTGCATGGTGGAAGCATCCACGCCGCAGTCTCTCCGGGTGGACATGGCCTCAGCTTTAGCTTCACGCTTCGCGGAGCTATCGTGGGCGAGGCCAAAGGGTGAGGTGAAGGAAGCTTACGAACTCGTATTTCGTGAGTAATACCCCCTATAATACATGCAGCCTGAAGGGGCATCGTCAATCAGCCCAAGGCATTGCCCTTGGGGTGTGCGTCGATATTTCGGAATCCTGAGTTACTTGCTCTTATTCTCAGCGTTGCTTGCCTTGGCGGCGTCTTTCACCGGCGTCGCTTTATAGCCAATCTTGCCAAGACTCTTTATGAGTTGCTCACTACCGGTGCGATCGGCATCATACAGAATCTGTACCGTCTGCTTTTCCACGTTTGTTTCGATGCGCTTGACTCCTTTCTCGAAACGCAGCTGATTCTTGATTCTCGTTTCGCAGTTGGCACAGTGCATCTGCGGGTTGGTGGTCAGCGTGAGGGTCTTGATATCTTTTGCTGTGGCAAAAGCGGTGCAAGCGGTAACGCAGAGAGTGATAAGGATCTTTTTCATATTGTTCTATATTTTTTTCCCGATGGTGTTATTGTCTGTTTCCCAGATTGACGCGTATGCCGGCATAAACGGTGATGCCATGCAGCGGCGCCCATACCATGGTGGGGTCGAAGGTCTGGCTCCACGGCATGTCGGCATCGATGATGGAATTCTTCTGCCGATAGTCGCAGAGATTCTCCCCGCCAACATAGAGCGAGCAGTGTCGGAACCATCGCGTCACCTGTGCGCTGAGCCAGGCATAGGTGGGATAGGTCTTGTTCCACGAGGGGGTCCCGTCGGGGCGTATGTAGCTTACTGGCATGCGTCCGGAGCCATTGAGTTGGCACGTCACGTCTGCTTGCCAAAGCCCGAGCGGTGTCTTGTAGCTGGCCGTGAGTAGTGCCTTATAACGGCTGGTGAGTGGTTTGCGACGCAACCGGTCGTAGGTGGCATGAACGTCGTTCAGTCGATAGGCTGCAGTCAGCTCGAAGCCCTCGAAAAGTGGATAGGTGGCATCCACCTGAAACGTATGGGAATAGGATCGGCCGTCGGAACAGTAAAGACTCAGCATGGTGGGAGCGGAGTCATAGTCGATGAGCAACTGTCGGCTGAAGGTGGTGTAGTAATATTCGACATTCATCTTCAGTGTCTTGTTGCCCGTGGGGATGTAGAAGGCGGTGCTAAGGCCTGTGTTCCATGCCGATTCCTGATGCATAGGGCCAATCAGGAGTGTGCGTCCGCTGGAGAGCAGATTGTGGTTCTCGGCCAGCGCATGGGGCGAGCGCACTCCGCGTCCGGCAGAGAGGCGAAAGGTGACAAGGTCTGCGGGTGCATATCTCAGATGCAGTCGCGGAGTGACGAAGGTGCCGTAGAGGCTGCTGCGGTCGGCACGTAACCCTGCCATAAAGGTGAATCGACTGTCGGGCGTGTAGGTGTATTGTGCGTAGGCTCCGCCTGTGGTCTCCCGCTCGTTGTCCTTTGTCAAGGGCAGGGAGGAATCGTGCACCATCCGGTAGCGCTGGTTCATGCGGTCGTGGAACAGGTTCAGCCCGGCAGCGAGGTTGTGATGGTGCTTGATGTTCGTCTCATAGAGGAGCTGCCCGTAGAGATTCGTCTGGTCGGTGCGATAAGTCCTGAGCCCATAGCCGGCATCCATGTCATGGAACGCAGCATTGACAATCATTGCAATGTTCGACCCGTGTTCGGCATCCAGGATGTAGGCATGTTTCATGTAAGCCTCGTAGCGATCGGTCTCGATGCCGATGCGGTAGCGGGGCAGTGGGGCAGTGGCAGCCGAGTGCTTCTGCCCTCCCGTGCGGTTCTCGTGCAGGAAAGCCAGGCCGCCGTGGAAGATATAGTTGCCCTTGCGTGCCTGCCAGCGGTTCTGTAGGTTTAGCTGCTCCACTTCCGGCTGGTCGAGGAAGCCGTCGTGGTTTCGGTCGTGGTGGGCAAACTCGTTTTCATAGTGTGCCAGCAGCTCGGAACTGAGTGCCGGGGTTAGATGCCAGTTGCCCTCGGCATTGGCCTCCATGCGGCTCAGGCTGTTGCCATAGACGTTGATGGTGGCTCCCTCGTCGGCTTCGGGCTTCAGATATTCGATGTCTATTTGTCCGGTAATGGATTCGAAGCCGTTGCGTACGCTGGAGGCTCCCTTAGATACCTGGATACCCTGCATCCACGTGCCAGGTACATACCCTAGTGCGAACGGGGCTGCAGCTCCACGGAAGGCAGGCATATTCTCCGTGAGCATCTGCACGTAGGTGCCACTAAGGCCCAGCAGGCGTATCTGGCGTGCGCCCGTGGCGGCGTCGGTATAGTTTACGTCCACCGAAGGGTTGGTGGTGAAGCTTTCTCCCAGGTTGCAGCATGCTGCGCGAAACAGTTCCTCGCGGTTTATCTTTATGCCATTCTCAGCACCGGCCATGCGCGACGTGCCGGCACGACGGGCCGTAACGCTCAGCGTCCCGAGATCCTGCTCCGTCAGCGTGTCGGTGGAGAGCGTATTCACATCCTGAGCTACTGCCTGCAAGCAAAAGGCATATAAAAATATGGGCAGAAAACTTTTCTTCATCATATCTCTTCTTCGGTAATTCTGTATCATCATTGTCTTTCGGCGTGCAAAGATACAGAATTCCTCTGAAATATGACTGATTCGTCGTGCGCAATTGTCTTGCCTTTGGTCTTATTTAACACTTCCAGTGCCGAGAAACTCCCGAGCTTTCTGTAGCGCTACGTCGATGTGAGGACAGATGTGATCCTGATCCATGAGAGAGTAGAATCCGGCACGCTGCAGCTGACTGTGCACCTTGGGCGACACGCCAGAGAGAATCACATGAATGCCGTCCTCGTGATTCATCTCAATGAGGTGCTGCAGGTTGTGAATGCCTGTAGAATCTATGAAGGGGACCTTGCGCATACGTATAATTCTGACGCGCGGACGATGACGTCCGATGTTGGTCATCAACTCGTCAAATTTATTGGCAATGCCAAAGAAGTATGGGCCGTTAATTTCATAGACGGCACAGCCCTCGGGGATGACCAGATGCTCCTCATTGACAGCCATGTCCGATGCGTCGCCCAGGTCTATTTCGTCCCGGATGACCGAGATTTCAGTGGTCTCCATGATGCGCTTCATAAAGAGTGCGCAGGCAAGGATGAGCCCGACTTCAATTGCAATGGTCAGGTCGAAGACAACGGTCAGGAAGAAGGTCACCCAGAGCACGATGACATCGCTTTTCGGGTTCTTGAGCAAGCCACGAATCGTGCGCCATCCGCTCATATTGTAGGCCACGATGACCAGTACGGCAGCCAGCGAAGCCATCGGGATGAACTCGGCGTATGGCATGAGAAGAAGCAGGATGAGCAGCAGCACGACCGCATGAATGATGCCGGCAACCGGGGTCTTACCGCCATTGTTGATGTTCGTCATGGTCCGCGCGATAGCTCCCGTGGCAGGAATGCCTCCGAAGAGTGGCGTCACCATATTGGCAATACCCTGAGCAACGAGCTCCATGTTCGAGTCGTGCTTGTCGCTGATCACACCATCGGCAACCGTAGCGGAAAGCAGACTCTCAATGGCTCCAAGAATGGCAATCGTGAAAGCCACCGGCATGAGCCTTTTGATGAGGTCAAAAGTGATGCTCGGAACCACCATCGAAGGCAGCTGCGCCTGAATGTGGAAACGATCGCCGATGGTGTCGATACCCTCGATGCCTTGCTGCTTCATAATGAAGACGGCAATGGTGCCAATCAGGATACCCCACAACGAACCCGGAATCTTGCCCAAGCCCGGCACTTTCTTCAACGCCTTGGGAGAGAAGATGATGACCAGCAGGGAGCCGATGGCAACGATGAAGTTCCAGAGGTTGAACGTGCCGATGTTCTTGCCATAGCATATCCATTTGCCCACGAAGTCGCCCGGCGTCTGCAAGGGAATGCGTATGACTTCGCCTGTAGTGGTGACTGCGGTTTGCGTCAAGCCGAGAATGTCGCTGATCTGCGTCGTGAAGATGGTCAGCGCGATACCTGCCGTGAAACCTATAATAATAGGGTAGGGGATGAACTTGATGATGACGCCCAGGCGGAAAGCACCAAGGGCAACGAGTATCACGCCAGCCAGAATCGTGGCAATGAGCAAGCCTTGCAGGCCATACTCGGGATTGTTGACGATTCCGTAGATGATGACGATGAAGGCACCAGTAGGACCTCCAATCTGAACCTTCGTTCCTCCAAACAGAGAGATGAGGAAGCCTGCCACGATGGCAGTAATGATGCCTTTCTCGGGTGTCACGCCCGAGGCAATTCCAAAAGCAATGGCAAGAGGCAAAGCCACAATGCCAACGATGATGCCCGCCATGAGGTCCTTCATGAACGTCTCACGGCTGTAGTCCTTCACACAACTGATGATTCTTGGAGTCAATCCTTTCATGTTTTTTCTTTTTGAACTGCGAAAGTACAACAAATTGAACATAGCACATTGAACATTGAACATTTTTTTATAACTTTGTGGTCAAAATATTAACTTAAATCAAATAAACTATGTTCGAAACGTTATCTACTCCCATTATTGTGGGACTGTTTGTAATCTGGTTTTGCTTCCTGTTGCTATCTTACAAGGGACAGCCTAAAGGTCTTTGGACATTAGCTCTTGCCAATACGGGCGAGCGCTTCGGCTACTACACGATGCTGGCCGTCTTCGTGCTTTTCTTGCACGACAACTTCGGTTTCGACTCCGGTTGGGCCAGCGAGACGTTTTCCAATTTCCTGTTCGTCGTGTATCTGCTGCCTTTGTTTGGCGGTATGCTTGCCGACAAGTATGGTTACAGCAAGATGGTCGTCATGGGTATCATGGTGATGTTCATCGGTTACCTCATCCTTTCTGTGCCTTTGGGGAAGGAGACTCCGGCTGTTATCGCCATGGGTGCCGGACTTTTGCTCGTTTCTCTGGGAACAGGTCTCTTCAAGGGCAATCTGCAAGTCATGGTGGGCGACCTATATAATGCACCCGAGTTTGCCGATAAGCGCGACAGCGGTTTCTCGCTCTTCTACATGGCCATCAATATCGGTGCACTGTTTGCACCTACGGCTGCCATTACCATCATGAACTGGGCACAGACGTCGCTCGGTTACAGCAAGGCTGACTCCTATCATTTTGCCTTTGCCGTTGCTTGCGTGAGTGTGATTGCATCCATCCTTATCTATTATCTGGGCAAGCGAACGTTTGCACATGTAATTGGCACGACAAAGAAAGCCGACAAGGCTGCGAATACAACGGATGCAGAAGTTGCTGTCGAGAACGACACCAAGGAGCGCATCGTTTGCCTCTGCCTCGTCTTTGCCGTCGTAATCTTCTTCTGGATGGCATTCCATCAGAATGGCCTCACGCTTACATGGTTTGCAGATGAATATACTGCTCAGACCTCTACAGGCATCGAGAGCATGATGTTCGATGTGCGCAACCTCCTGGCGCTCATCTTCATCGTTTATGGCCTGTTCGGCATCTTCCAGTCAAAGGGATTGCCTCGCATCCTTGCAGCAATAATGATAGTTGCCGGCGCATTTTTCCTTTATAATATGGTACCTGCTGCAGGTGTCGAGACATCAATCTCGGCTCCCATCTTCCAGCATTTCAACCCCTGCTTCGTTGTCATCCTGACGCCCGTCAGCGTTGCCCTGTTCGGTTGGCTGGCAAGCAAGGGTAAAGAACCAAAGGCTCCCGTCAAGATTGGATTGGGTATGCTTGTGGCTGCCTGTGCTTATCTGTGGCTTACCCTGGATTCTGTAGGACTTCCTGCTGCTGATCCCGTAAACCATGTTCATCAGGCAAATGTGGGTCCTTCGCTGTTAGTCAGAACCTACCTCATCCTTACCTTTGCCGAACTGCTGCTGAGTCCGATTGGCATCTCGTTCGTAACGAAGGTGTCACCTGTGAAGTACAAAGGCATGATGATGGGCGGGTGGTTCGTTGCAACGGCAATCGGCAATAAGCTTGTCAGCATTCCTGGACACATGTGGGGCATGGACCTCACAATCGTCTGGGGCACACTGATGGCAATCTGCCTGCTTGCCGCCATCTTCATCTTCTCGATTATCAAGAAGCTGAACAAGGTCGCTTAAAGTTCCACTTCTGACAATGAAGCGACTTCCCCCACTCTGGATAGCATGTGTGCCACTGGTTTTTCTGGTGGCACTCATTGCTTGTGTGGTGGCAGTCTTTGGCGACGAGACGCTGTCCGGAGCCAGTCAGATAGCATTACTCACAGCCACGGCGCTGTGTGTCTCGCTGGGCTTGTGGAAACGTCAGCTGACATGGGACGACTTTGAGGATGTCGTACGCAGCAGGGTGGGGGACATCGCCGTGGCGATGCTCATCCTGTTGCTTATTGGCGGTCTGGCCGGTTCCTGGATGGTGGGAGGCATCGTGCCTACCTTTATATATTATGGTCTGGAATTGCTCAGTCCTCGTTGGTTTTTAGTGTCAGCCTGTATTATCAGCGCCATTGTCAGTGTGGTGATAGGTTCCTCGTGGACCACCATTGCCACCATTGGCGTGGCTCTGATGGGCGTAGGAATGGCGTTGGGAATGCCTACGGGATGGTCGGCCGGTGCCATTATCAGCGGTGCCTACTTTGGTGACAAGGTGTCCCCTCTGAGCGATACCACTGTGCTGGCCAGCAGTGTGGCGGGTACGCCGCTCTTCACGCACATACGTTACATGATGTACACCACCGTACCCACCTTCCTCCTCACGCTTCTGATCTTCGGTGTTAAGGGCATTGGCATGGAAGCTGCTGACATGGCACAGGTAATCGACGTGCAGGAAGCGTTGGCTGCCACTTTCCAAATCTCACCCTGGCTCTTGCTTGTTCCCCTCTGCACTCTGACGATGATCCTGCTTCGCTTACCCTCAACGGCGGTTATCTTCTTTTCCATCCTACTGGGTGCTGCGATGGGCTTGCTTGTGCAAGGGCATCTGCTTGACGAGATATCACCCGAAGGTGCCACGATGCTCGAATGCCGTTTCCGTGCCACGCTGATAGCCGTCTATGGCAGCACTCATCTGCACACTGGCTCGTCCACGCTTGACAGCCTTGTCTCCACCAACGGAATGGCAGGTATGATGGACACCGTGTGGCTCATCATTTGTGCCACTGTCTTTGGTGCTGCAATGACGGCGACTGGTATGGTAGAGAGCATTGTACAGCATGTGCTCCGCTTCGTTCGCGGCACAGTATCGCTGGTGGCGGGCACTGCGCTCACTGGCATCTTTCTTAATGTCGTCTGTGCAGACCAGTTCCTGAGCATTGTGCTCAGCTGTAATATGTTCCAACGTCTCTATCAAGAGGGCGGATATGAGCCTCGCCTTGAGAGCCGTACCGTGGAGGACAGCGCTACGGTGACCAGTGTCCTAATCCCATGGAACACCTGTGGTATGACGCAGAGTCGAGTGCTCGGCGTATCTACATTTCTCTATGCTCCCTACTGTTTCTTCTGCTACCTGAGCCCGTTGATGACCATTCTTATGGCTGCCACCGGCTTCTGCATCTATCGGCACAAAGAATAATCTTCTCGCGAAGCGCTATACGACGGGATATCCGGAGAATTTTCTTGCGGAGTGAGCTTATCCTCGAAGAATCTTTTTCTAAGTTTTGCGAAATATTTGGATGAAGCACCTGCGCTGTCGTACCTTTGCAGTGCAGATCAACATTAACCATAAATAATTGAATTATGAAAAAGCTTCATCTTGAAACACTGGCCCTCCATGTCGGCCAAGAGACTCCCGACCCAGCATCTGACTCCCGTGCAGTGCCCATCTATCAAACTACCTCCTATGTTTTCCGCAACAGCCAGCATGCGGCCGACCGCTTTGGGCTTCGTGATCCGGGTAACATCTATGGCCGACTGACCAACAGTACCCAGGGCGTGCTGGAGGAGCGCGTGGCTGCTTTGGAGGGAGGTGTGGCAGGACTTGCAGTGGCCAGCGGAGCTGCTGCTATTACCTATGCCTTGCAGAATGTACTTCAGAATGGCGACCATCTGGTGGCTGCCGATAATCTCTACGGCGGCAGTTTCAACCTCATTACGCACACCCTCTCCACGCAGGGCGTAGATTACACCATCGTGGATGTGAACGACTTGGAGGCGTTAGAGAATGCCATCCGTCCCAATACGAAAGTTATCTTTGCCGAGACGTTTGGCAATCCGAATTCCGATGTGCTTAACCTCGATGCCGTTGCTCGTGTGGCCCATCGTCATCAGATACTCTTCATTGTGGACAACACTTTTGCCCCCATTCTGATTCGTCCCATTGAGCATGGTGCCGACGTGGTGGTACACTCTGCCACCAAGTTCATTGGCGGACATGGCAGCAGCCTGGGAGGCGTGATTGTCGATGGCGGTCGCTTTGATTTCAAGGCCAATGCCGACAAGTTCCCCACGATAGCCAAGCCAGACCCCTCGTACCATGGTGCTGTATTTGCCGATGTGGCCGGGGCAGCAGCATTTGTCACTCGCATTCGAGCCGTCCTTTTGCGTGACACGGGCGCAGCCATCAGCCCCTTTAACGCCTGGATTCTGCTTCAGGGCGTGGAGAGCCTTCCCCTGCGCATTGAGCGTCACGTCCAGAATGCCCTGCGTGTGGTGGACTTCCTGGCCAGTCACCCACGTGTTTCCCGTGTGAACCACCCCGCTCTGGAATCCCATCGCGATCACTCCCTCTATGAACACTATTTTCCACAGGGCGGCGGAAGCATCTTCACTTTTGAGATAAAAGGAACGCAGGAGGATGCATGGCGCTTCATCGACCATCTGAAGATATTCTCCCTTCTGGCCAACGTGGCCGATGTGAAGTCGCTGGTCATCCATCCCTACACCACCACGCACTCGCAGCTCTCGCCCCAGGAACTGGCCGAGCAGCACATCACACCCACCACCATTCGCCTCTCCATTGGCGTGGAACATATTGATGATATCATAGACGACCTCAGCCAAGCCTTCGCCGCGCTTGACTGACCTGTGTCACCCAAGGAAGCGAAGTACAGCAGCATGTTTCGCATTCCCTTTGTGACTTTTTCGTGCCCTACCCCTTTTCGGGTGGGGCACATTTCGTTGTATGCTCGGCATGAACATAACGAAAAGAGATGAACACCTCTGACTGATGTTCACCTCCTGCTCGATTTATGATTCCACAGAATACGTGTGGAATATCTGGTCCACTATATAATATAGTAGTATGATTAGCTCTGGTGTACCTGAATCTGCGGGAACGGGAATCCGATGCCGCGTTTGTTGAACTCCTCATACACCTTGCGGTTCATGTCGAACCATACGCCCCAGTAGTCGGCGGTCTTCACCCACAGGCGTACGGTGAAGTTCACGCTGCTGTCGGCCAGTGCACCAAGTTCCACAAAGGGAGCCGGATCCTTGAGAATGCGGCTGTCGGCGTTGGCGATGTCCATCACAGCCTCACGCACGGCATTGACGTCGGTACCGTATTCCACCGTGACCACTTGATCCACACGGCGAAGGTCGTTACGGCTGAAGTTCACTACCGTACCGCTGCTCAGTGCGCCGTTTGGCACAAAAATTTCCTTGTTATCGACGGTGGTCAGGACGGTGTGGAAGATCTGGATGGCCTTCACCACACCCTCGACACCCTGTGCCGAAATGTAGTCGCCCACCTTGTAGGGCTTGAAGAAGAGCAGCAGGAGTCCGCCTGCCAGGTTCTGTAGGTTGCCGCTTAAGGCCATGCCGACTGCCACACCGGCCGATGCCAGCAGAGCAGCAAACGAGGTTGTGTTCACACCCAGGGCACTCACTACCGTGATGATGAGCAACACCATCAACAATACGTTCACGAAGCTCTTGGTGAAGGAGGCGATGGTGGGGTCCACCTTCCGGCGGTCGAGCATCTGGCCGACCAGCTTGTTGATCAGCTTGACAATGAATCGTCCGACCACGAGGATCAGTATGGCCACCAGGATGCTCTTGCCAGCCTGAACTGACAGGTCGATGAGTTGCGATACCAGCTGGCTCACTTCGCCTTTCTCAACGGCCTTAACCACTTCGTTGGCCGCCTCTAAAGTTTCTGCTTGGTAGATAATCATAAGTTTGAATGTTTAATGTTGTTGTGAATTAAAATGTTGTTATTTGTTGGTATAGTAAGCTATTGTTTCTGCGAGTCCGATTCTTCGTCGGGAGTAGGGGAGTCCTGCGCCTTCCCGAAGGCAATCTCTTCTTCCTCCTTCGTGCGGCGTACGATGTCATACTTCTTCCACAGTTCGCTGTCGTAGCCAGCCTCCTGAATGGCATTCAGCAGATTGCCCCTCACGACGGTGCCCTGATGTATGTCCACCTTGTCATGCAGGTTGAACAGCAGGGAGCGGAAACGCATCCAGGGGTGACGTCCCTCTGCAGCAATGTGCGAGACCTCGGTGAAACCGCGATCATGTGCATATTGGATGTGTATGTCGAGATGCAGTGTGTCACGCACGTTGTGCGCCTTCATGAACTGCCCCATCATCTGTCCGTCAAAGCGCATCAGCGCATAGTCGCTCTGCCGAATGTAGAGTGTGCCTTCAAGCAGGGGAGGACGATTTCTCTGCCGCTGCCTGTATATGGCGTTCAGTTCAGCTCTCGTCAGATGTTTGTTCTCCTTTTTCTTTTCATCCGCTTCATCGGGCCATACTCCGCAGAATTTCATATTGATGCGATAGAGCGACTCGCCCGACTCGTCGTCCATGCGGACGGCCGTGGCGTCATACAGTTTCCGCACTTTCTTAAAGTCGTTCAGCGGTACCACCTTGATTTCCCAGAATCTGGAATCGAAGGTCATGGGGCCTGCCTCCAGAATCTTGTGCACGTTGGTCGATATGATTTCTTTCCGATTCGTGCTGTCTGCTGTTTCCACACTCTTGATGCCCGAATTGATGCTCAACTGGCTCACGTTTACGGCACTAAAAGCATCGGCAAAGGCTTCCACCAGCTCCTTGCCACGATCGTCCCAGTAGGCTGTGCGCATGAAATAATTGCTCATCTTGTCCGAGTTGTCCTTATGCTCCTTTTTGAGGCGTTCGATCACCTTTTTCAGAATGGCGTCACTGTCAATGGGGCGCACCACGACTTCCGCCATCTGTGTAGTCATCGGCTTCAAACGGACGATTCGCGGCAGCAGGTCGGCCTTCATGCGTATCTTCTCGTAGCCCACGTGTGTGATGGTGACGCTGTCTTCGGGCATGATTTCCAGCATGAAATCGCCGTCAAAGTTGGACAGCGTGCCGCGACCGGAAGCCAAGTAAAACATTACGAAGGAGAGCCGTTCGCCCGTCACGGCATCCACCACGCTGCCACTGAGTTTCTTCTGTGCAGCAAGCAGAAGCGGCATAACAGAAAGCAAAAGGCAAAGCCCAATGCGATGCAAAGCAGGGGAGAGTAGTGGGCGTTTCATATCTTCCGATCTCTATGTTTCCACTGCAAATTTAAATAAAATATTGGAGAATATCGATGGGGATAGTGTTTTTTCTTCGTTCAGATCTGTTTTTTATCTGGTAATCCAAATGGGGTATGAACTCTCATGAGGAATAGTGAGAGTAGTGCAAAAACATCCTATTTTCTTACACAATTTTTCGCCGGATCCGAACATACGTGTTGCAGAGGTCTGCGGAGTATGCCTCATCTGCCTGAGGAACGTGTTCCGTCGACCGATGGAACACGCCTCGTCAGAGGAAATAACACGTGAGAATCGAATATTTCGGAGCTAGATTCGAGTCGGTGAAAAAAATGAAAATTTTGGCATCTTGTATATCAGTCGATTACATTGTACGCCATAGTCTCATCCCCTGTTTTTCCCTCAAAAATGGGCCGTTTTTGGCTTTTTTGGGGGTGACCCTTCGAGGCTGGCAACTCCCCTCTTGGTTAAAAATGTTTACATGTATTGTCGCGTCAAGAAACACATGTCGCAACATTAGGCATTATATTCCTCGCTGTCATCAGATGTCTGAGAATCAATGTTATATGCTTCATTCCGATTGAAAACGTGGAGGAAGGCAGGAGGCAGGGGAGTCTCGAACTCCATGCGAAGTCCCGTAATGGGATGGAAGAAGAATAGTCGATAGGCATGCAGGGCGAGGCGGCCTATAGGGTTGCGTCCATTGCCATACTTGCTGTCGCCGGCCACTGGATGTCCCAAGTCCTTCATGTGGACGCGAATCTGGTTCTTGCGTCCCGTCTCCAACTTCATCTCCACAAGACTGAAATCCTTGCTGCACTGCAACGTATGGTAATGTGTGACAGCCTCTTTTCCGCCATTGTCCGTCGGGCTGCTGTATGTGACAAAAGCCTTGTTATCTTTCAGCCACGAATGAACGGTTCCACCTTCGCGTTCCATCTCGCCGCACAATACGGCCACGTATCTGCGGTCAAACACCAGGTCGTGCCAATTGTGTTCCAGAATCTGCTCGGCCTCCATTGTCTTGGCGTACAGCATCAGTCCGCTGGTTTCGCGGTCGAGCCGATGAACCACATGGGCGGTGCATGCAAAGTGACGCTTGCGGAAGTATTCGTCCAGGATGGTCTTCACGCAGAACTGTCCGGGCGATGACGCCATGCTCAGGATGCCTTCGCTTTTCTCGATGACGATGATGTCCTTGTCCTCATACACGATCTTTACGAACCGGCTCTGCAGCTCGGTGCCGCGTTTGTGACGGTTCACGCGCACCGTTTCGCCTGGCTTTACGGGTGCGTTGTAGAGTGTCGTCAGCTTGCGATCCACGCTGACAGCATGTCCGCGTAGCAAATCCTTCACGCGATTGCGGCTCACGCCAGCCATTTCCTTCATGAGAAACTCCATGATGGTCGATTCGTATCGAACAGGCAATTCAATGTATTTCTTGGCCGCATATTCGGCTCCGCTCATACGTTTCATACATGTTATACTTGTCTGTGAAGCATGTTGCAGCTCCAAATTTAACTAATCAGCATTATGTTTAGTCAGCTCTTCTCTCGTCATCGTCAGAAGCCCGACCAGAACTGACGCCAGTATGTGCGATACAGTTCGTCCCACCGGAATATGGCAGATCCCAGGAAGTCGGCCGTGTAATCGTTCAGGTATTGACTTACGTCATCGTCTTCCGATTGCTGCTGTCGTATGCGATTGACATTCTCGGCCACGTAAGCTCTCTCGCGCATACCCTTATTTAAATAATGTTCGCGCGCGGGTTCCAGTGTCGTGCGACATGTTCCCCAGCGCACTGTAGCCAGTTTGTTCGTGCGACGGAAATGCCACAAGGCACAGTCTTCGCGGTATGTGTGGTTGCCACAAATCTCGCTCATCTTGGGTAGCCGTGTGGAACCGGAATAAATAGGAAATCTGGGACTCTCGCCAGGATTGTCTAAGCACATCCACACCACGCCGCCCAGGTCGTCGTCGGAGTTCGGGAATAGCTGAATCACTGTGCTATAGGCACATTGTGGCACTCCGATGTAGCGGATCCAGGTGCTGAATGTACTGTCGCCCTTGGCGGCAAAGAGCGCCTGTTCATCGCTACGCATCCACGGATTGGCAACTGGAGAGACAATCATTTCCGGCACACTGTCGCCCACGGCGATTTTCTTCGTATTAGGCACCTTCAGGTGCTGCGTGTAGTCGTATTGCGTGCCTTCGTAGTAGCTGCCCAGCAGATGGCAGACGTCCTCGGCCGACACCTTATGGTCTGGGCGAACGCTGACAGGAAGTTCGTCCTGGTCCATCGTCAGTCCCAGCGACGGTGCCAACGAGTTGTAAATGAACCATTCGCGTAAGCTGTAATTCTTCTGCTCATCCGTATAGTTTCCGCCGCTATAAGCTTTCCAGAAGCTGAAATCCTCCTTCCCGTCCCATAACTTGAGTTTACGCGCCACGGAGAATACGTTCTTCGAAGCCATGAAATGGTCTGTGTCTGAGGTGTCTATCCGTCCTATGCGACAGACATTGGCGCTGACGGCCACTTCGTCGTCGGGAATACGCTGTGCAGCCCATACGCCGCCCACATGTTTCGGTCCTTCACCGAAAACTTCAAAGAGCCAGACCTCTGCAGTATCGGCAATGGTGAGCGCTTCCCCACCGTCGGCATAACCATACTTCTCGATGAGCTGACCCATGAGTCGGATTGCGTCACGGGCCGACGTACAACGCTGCAACACAACGCGTTGCAGCTCCTCTATCATGAAGAGACCGGCCTTGTTGCGCAGTTCTTTACGTCCCGAGATGGTGGTTTCGCCGATGCCCAGACGCTTCTCGTTTAGGCAGGGATAGGCCGTGTCGAGGAATCGATACGTGTGACTCACCTGCGGAATGGTTCCCTTTACGGTGACTCCCTGCATGCTCAGCGGATTTTCCGTATGTAGACGGCCATCGTAAATGGCCATGGTGGTGTCGCGGGGATAGTCGGCAGCCGGCACCCACTGCATCCAGGTACGATACCATGAGTCGCACGTGTGGCTCGTAATCACCGAACCATCGGTGCTTGCCAGACGACCTACCATAATGCTGGTGCAGGACAGACGAGGGCTGTCTTCGAGACTCTCCTGAGCCACAAGCGGTAGGCAACAAATTGACAGGAACAGGACGGCGTAATATTTCATATTGTATTGTAATCTTGTATGTTCTACATTATTGAGTGAAGTAAAGAGCGAGGCTTACAGGTAGGGGTCACTCCTCTCCGGAAGGTTCCTTTAGAGTTAGGTCGTGAAGCTCTTGCAGATTCCCATTGAATATATTCACATCGACATCTCCCTTAATGCCGTCCACCTCGCCGCGGTCGGTGTGCTGCCAGAAGGCCCACGGCCCCTTGTAGCGAAGACGGTCTACATAGTAATGGGCTATCCAGTAGGGATAGTCCTGGAAAATGGAGTCGTTCAGATAGGAGGTGCGGAACTTGTAACCCGTATAGATGATGGGTTTCACGCCATAGGCCTTCTCGACGATGTCGAGCCAGCGTTTCACAGCTGTACGCAGTTCTTTGCCCGAGAGCGAGCCTTTCTTCTCGACATCAAGCACGGGAGGCAGGTCGCCTGGCTCGAGATGCACTTGGTGCAGGAAGAACCGCGCCTGTCGCTCGGCACTGCAATCGGGCGTGAAGAAATGGTATACACCGCGCACGAAGTCGTTCTGACGGGCTTGATAGAAATTCTCGTTGAAATTGTCGTCCATCAGCGAAACGCCCTCGGTGGCCTTGATGAAGACAAAGCGTATAGGGTCGTTGTTGATACTTGCATTCCTCAATACATCCCATTGTATCTCACCCTGATAGTGGCTGATGTCAATGCCGCGGATGTTGTAACCCTCGGGATAGGTGGGCTCGCCACGGAATGAACGAAGGCGGAAGCTATATGGCCCGATGAAGAAATAATAGACAATGCATGCTGCGACAATCAGAAACAGACTTGCGCCACAAAGGATGAACCAAAAGTCGGAGTTCATGGAACGTTTTGTGTTTTTGGTGCGTCGCCGGCTTTTCTTGGGGGCTGCTCCCCCACCGCGTTTCGTCGGTTTGAATGAGGACAAAGACTGAGTTGCAGAGCGTGAAAGGCTCTGTTTTGCGGGTGTGGCTGCGGAACGCTTGTGCGTCTCATCAGCGCCTCGCTTGCCGCTGTTCCTTGCTCCCATGTGATGGTAAAAGAAGGGGGCGGGCGCCGAATCAGATGTTCGGTCCCCGCCCCAAGATAGTGAGATTTATTTCTTCTCCAAAGCCAGTGTCTTCGTACACTGGTCGCATACTTCGCTCGGTCCCCAGTACTGGATGGGGCCGGGATAGATATACATCGTCTTTCGTGCCCACTCGTCGCGGTGTGCAGCGAAGAACTTGAAGGGTGCGCCGTCCAGTTCGACGAGAGCCTTGCGAATCACGGGCTTCATCTTGCCATTGCGGCGCTCCATGTTCATCATCATCGTGATGGGCACACCACCGGCAATCCATTCAGCGGCAGGAGCCGTCGTGTTCTGGATAATCGACATGTAGCCGGTCTTTCCGCTGGCAATCAGGCGGCTGGCGTTATAACCCAGGCTGTAGCAATAGTCGGCATCGTAGTTCGACGGAGCGGCGCAACGGCCTTCGTATCCGAAGAAGTGATGCTGTGCCGAGAACTTGCCATTATACTTGCCCTCTTTCTTCCATGCCTTCAGCTTGGCAGCAACCATGCGGCTGAGCAGCTTTTCTGTCTCGATGAGAGACACCTGTACGTTTCCGTGCGGGTCGCGGTCGAGAGCCAGCTGCGCAGCGACGTCGGCAGGAAGGGAATTGAAGACAGCCAGGTTGGCAGCAGAGATGTGCGACTTGACATAAGCTATCTGCTCGTCGGCAGTCGACAGCACCTGAGCTTCAGGCTTGGCAAGCACGTCGTTGAGCTCGGCAATCAGTTTCTTGATAGCGGGGATGAACTCGATGAGTCCCTCGGGAATCAGCACTGTACCAAAGTTGTTGCCCTCGGCAGCGCGATCTGCCACAATCTGGGCAATGTACGTCACCACATCGTCCAGCGACATCTCCTTCTTCTCCACTTCCTCAGAAATCAGGCATACGTTGGGCTGTGTCTGCAGTGCACACTCCAGGGCGATATGGCTGGCTGACCGGCCCATCAACTTGATGAAGTGCCAGTACTTGCGTGCCGAGTTGCAGTCGCGCTGGATGTTGCCAATCAGTTCGCTATAGGTCTTGCATGCCGTATCGAAGCCAAAGCTTGTCTCGATCTGCTCATTCTTCAGGTCGCCGTCGATGGTCTTGGGGCACCCGATTACCTGCACACCATACTGCTTGGCAGCATAATATTCGGCAAGCACGCAGGCGTTGGTGTTCGAATCGTCACCGCCGATGATTACCAGGGCCTTGATTCCAAGCTGGCGCAGAATCTTGATGCCACTCTCAAACTGATCTACCTCCTCCAGCTTCGTGCGTCCCGAACCAATGATGTCGAAGCCGCCGGTGTTGCGGTATTCATTGATAAAGTCATCCGTGAACTCCACATACTTGTGGTCCACCAGGCCGCCGGGGCCCATGAGGAAACCATAGAGCTTGGATGCCGGGTTCAGACTCTTGACGCCGTCGTAGAGTCCGCTGATAACGTTATGTCCGCCGGGGGCCTGACCGCCCGAGAGGATGATGCCTACATTGAATGTGTCGCAGACTGCGGCCTCGCCGGCCTCGAAACGGATAACGGGCATCCCGTAAGTGTTCGGGAACATAGCCTTGATTTCTTCCTGATTGTCCACACTCTGTGTGGCTGCACCTTCCACCGCCTTCACCGGTCCCAGAAGTGCCTTGGGCAACTTGGGCTGGTAGGCTGCACGAGCAATTTGCAATGCGCTCTTTTCCATAGTTTGATATGTTTTACTTAAAATGTTTGGACTTATTTCCGAAATTCTGGGCAAAGGTACGAAATTCCTGCGACACGGAAAAGGGTTATTCAAAATAAATATTGGGATAACGCTTGCGCACTTCAATTAATAATCGTACCTTTGTCCAAGTATTACGACTTAAACATATCAGTCATGAAACGTAGAGAACTTAAGAAATCCATTAACTATCTGAGCGGAGAACTTCTGGCCGAGTGTCTGGCTGCAGTATCGTACAATAAGAACACGCATGTGGAGGACGTAGAGAATGTGGTGGGCAGCATCCTTCAGATGCAGAACGAGATGCTCATGCGCCTGTCGCATGTGGAACCGGGAAGCACAAAACTCTTCTTCAAAAAAATGAAGGATGACATCGCCTCCCGCACCGAGGAGATTGTGGCACAGATAAAAGAACTGGCATGATAGGTGGTCGTTTGAGTCGGTTCATCCTCCAGAAATGGATGGGCTTCACGGTAGATGTCCGTGTACCATTGCCCCCAAAGTTTATCGCTGCATTGGCTCCTCACACGAGCAACGTGGACTTCCTGATCGGACAGCTCTATAGCCGGAGCATCAACACGCCCATCAACTTTATGATGAAACGCGAGTGGTTCTTTTGGCCCCTCGGGATATTGCTGCGCCGTATGGGGGGTATTCCCATTAACCGTTCGAAACACGAAGGGCTGACCGACCAGATTGCACGTAAGGCCATGGAAATGGATGAATTCCGTCTCTGCATCACTCCCGAGGGAACACGCAAAGCCACGACTGAATGGAAACGCGGTTTCTACTATATCGCGCTGAAGGCTGACCTGCCCATACTGCTTTATGGGCTCGACTACGAGAGAAAGCTCATTGCCTGCTACGAGACGTTTATTCCGACGGGCGACTATGAGGCAGACATGGCTAAGATAAAGAAGTACTTCTGCCAATTCAAGGGGAAATATCCGGAACGCTTCGCAGTGTGACGGAAAGCATGTTGGAAAATGAGATTGTATTGTGAATTCTTGCATATTTGCCGCATCGTGAAGGGATGTGTGCTACGCTGTGTGATATGGTGCGTAGCGGGGCTTGCCCTATTTCCCAGCGTGGGCGCTGATGCCCAGAACGCTGCAACCATGAAGAAAAGCCTTACCGCATTTTTTGCCAATTACACCAACGATGCATACAGCACACGGGAGAAGGCCAAGGTGGAGGACATTATCATCAACCGTGAGGAGAAACACATGCACGTCTATCTGAGCGAGCCCTTCCTGGGACAGCCCTTCACACCCGAGACAATACAGCGTATTTACCGTAGCACGGCCGAACAGCTTCCGTCACCCTATAACACATATACCCTCACAATCTATGCCAACGGCACGCCCATCGACCAGCTACTCCCGCTCACGTTGATGAACACTCGGCCTGAGAATCGCGTGTACCCTTTTGTACAGGCTCAGGGGAAGCCGTGGGTCTCCTGCCTTAGCCGTCCGAACAGCATCACGTCGGCCTTGCAGGGACGGCACCTGTGCCTGTGGGCCAGTCATGGCAAATACTTCAGCCAGAAAAAAGGGGAATGGCAATGGCAACGGCCACGACTCTATTGTACGGCCGAGGACCTCTTCACGCAAACGATTGTACTCCCCTACCTCATTCCGATGCTCGAAAATGCCGGAGCTGTGGTGTTCACTCCCCGCGAACGCAACTGGCAGAAGCAGGAGATAATCGTGGACAACGACCAACCGACCATCGGTGGGCTGTATCAGGAAACGGAGGGTAAACATCATTGGCATGATGCCGACACTGGATTTGCCTACGTGCGACCTTATTATATAGAGAAGCAAAACCCGTTCAAGGATGGCACATGCCGCAAGGTGACCGCCACCCAAAATCCCGACAATGCGAGCACCGTGACGTGGACGCCACTTATCCAGCAAGAAGGTGACTATGCCGTATATGTCTCCTACAAGACTCTGGAGAACAGTGTGGACGATGCATTGTATCGTGTCATGCATGAAGGAGTCGCCACCGATTTTCGGGTGAACCAGACGATGGGTAGCGGCACATGGGTTTACCTCGGCACATTCCATTTCGGAGCAGGCACGAGTGCTGACAATGCAGTAACCCTCTTCAATGTGAGCGAAGGAAACGGTGTGGTCACAGCTGATGCCGTGCGTTTCGGCGGAGGAATGGGCAACGTGCTACGCTATGATGAGAAGACACCCGACCAGAAGTCGGGAAGCCGCTTGCCTCGCTTCCTTGAGTGTGCGCGCTATTATGCCCAGTGGGCCGGAATGCCTTATAAGGTCTATTCTGTAAAGGAAAGCATGGATGACTATGGTGACGACATCAATACTCGAGCTAAGATGGAGAACTTCCTGGCCCGAGGGAGCTGTTACTATCCGGCCGACGAGACTTATGTGCCTGTGGACAGCGGATTGTCCGTTCCCCTCGAGTTGAGCCTGGGCGTACACAGCGATGCCGGACTGAGAAAGGACAGCACCCTCATCGGCACCCTGGGTATCTATACCACCGGATTCTACGATGGCGTGACGGCGGCCGGACTTAGCCGACTTACGTGTCGCGACCTGGCAGACATCGTGATGACCAACGTCTGTGCCGACTTGAGGCGGCATGTGGGTACATGGAACCGGCGGGCAATGTATGACCGTAACTATGGCGAGTCGCGCGAACCGCAGATTCCGTGCATGATTCTTGAGACGCTGAGCCATCAGAACTGGGCCGACCTTTGCCTCGGCCACGATCCCTATTTCAAGTTCCTTCTGGCGCGTGCCATATATAAGGGCGTATTGCAATATATCTCGACGGTTCACGGCATCACGGGTACTGTCGTACAGCCCTTGCCGGTATGTAATCTTGCGGCCGAGGTTTCAAACGACGGAGGCTCGGTCACCCTGAGCTGGCAGCCACAGGAAGATGTTACATCGGCAAGTGCCACCCCAACACATTATATTATATACGCGCGCCCGCAAGGACGTGGATATGACAACGGCACGCTCATTGATGCTTCGCAGACGGAATACCACATAGACATTCAGCCCGGCACGCTCTATCATTTCCGCGTGGCTGCAGCTAACGCAGGCGGAAGCAGCCTGCTCAGCGACGAAGTATGTGCCTATTATGGCGGAGCCGAGACTGCCCGACTCATGCTCGTGGACGGATTCCAGCGAGTGGCTGGCCCGCTTCCCATTGACAATGAAGAACAAAATGGTTTCGACATGAGCACGGAGCCGGGTGTGGTGGACAATCGCATGCCGGGCTACTGTGGCTATCAACTGTTCTTTGAGAAAACGGGATATGGGAAGGAAGGTCCCAACGGAACCGGCTATAGTGGCAGCGAACTGGAAGGCATGATTCTGGCTGGCAATACACACGATTACACCAGTCGGCATGCAGAAGACATCTTGGCGGGTGGTATCTATACCATCAGCAGCTGCAGCCGTGGTGCCCTGAACCGCCTTTCGCTCGACAACTATCGGATGCTTGATATTATTATGGGCGCACAGAAGAACGATGGCTACAGCCTAAGGTCGTATAAGACGTTCACACCGGAGATGTGCAAGACGTTGATTCAGTTCGCTCAGCGTGGCGGAAATCTCTTGCTGAGCGGTGCCTTCGTGGGTAGCGACATGCAGGCCGAGACGGAGCGACAGTTCACAAGCCAACTGTTCAAATACCAATATCAAGGCTCCATTCCCACCGACAGTCTCTGTCAGATTCAGGGTATGAACGTAACGGGCGAGTTCCATAACCAGCCCAACGAGGACAACTACTGGATACGCCAGGCTGATATGCTGCAGGCTACTGAGGGCGCATTCTCGGCAATGCTCTACGGAGGAATAAACACTTCGGCAGCGGTGGCCTATGAGGGAGCAGACTATCACGCCATCTCCTTCGGTTTCCCGTTGGAGTGTATTAAGGATGCAGAAACGCGTCGGGGCATTTTTTCCGCCTCCATCCGTTTCCTGCTTGGACAATGAATAAGATATTAAGAAACATTCCATACCACAATAGACTATGTACCAGATTTTATGTAATATGAAGGGTTCGCGAACCCTGCAAATCGAAGAGACGCACCTTGCCACAATCGAAGACTTTGCCCTGTTCAGTGAATTGTTGGACAGTAATGGCCTTGTCGATGAATCCGTATTGGACAAGCTCCGCCTGAACATTCGTTCGCTGCTCGACAATACGAACGGCGATTCTCGTCTGATAAAACTTTGTCAGGACGTCTTGTTCCACCCGAACATGAAGGCTTTCGGTCTGCACCAACTCATCCTCCTGTACATCGACTGGGAGAAGGAGAAACTGGATGCACTGAAAGGGGAATTGGAACCCGAAAGCGAGGCATAGGTAATGAACGAGAGGAGGCACTTGTCCGACTGGCTTCCTACCACACGCAAGGAGATGGACTTGCGTGGATGGGACCGTGCCGATGTGATACTCTTCAGCGCTGATGCCTATGTGGACCATCCCAGCTTTGGAGCCGCAGTAATCGGTCGAATACTGGAGGCCGAGGGTCTGCGGGTGTGCATCGTGCCTCAACCCGACTGGCACGGCGACCATCGTGACTTCCGTAAGTTGGGGCGGCCGCGCCTATGGTTTGGTATCGCACCGGGGTGTATGGACTCGATGGTAAACAAATATACCGCTGCCCGGCGACTGAGGAGCGAGGATGCATACAGCCCCGACGGACGCCACGACCTGCGCCCCGAATACCCCACCATTATATACACCCAGATACTGAAGAAACTCTACCCCGATGTCCCGGTGGTACTTGGCGGTATCGAAGCCAGCATGCGACGGCTGATGCACTACGACTATTGGAAGGAGCGCTTCATGCCCAGCATTCTCGCTCTCTCCGGAGCCGACCTCATCACTTATGGCATGGGCGAGCAGTCCACGCTGGAAGTCTGCCGCCGCATGCAGCAAGCCATTGAGGATTATGACGGTGGGCTCTTCTACGACGAGAATGGCGAGGCATGCATCACCACGGACACCTTCCGCCGATATGTAGCGATGAAGAATCCTGTGCCGCAGACCGTGGCGCTGTACAATCGAGAGGAGATACCTCAGGGAATACGCGAAGATGACATTGTACTGCATAGCTACGACGAATGTCTGAACGACCTTCGCCTTCACGCCATGAACTTCCGCCATGTCGAGGAAGAGAGTAACAGTCTGCATGCCCATCGTCTCCTTCAAGAAACGCAGGGCAAGTGGGTAGTCGTGTATCCGCCCTATCCCCCGATGACGGAGCAGGAACTAGATCACAGCTTTGACCTCCCCTACACCAGGCTTCCACATCCCAAATATGACGGCAAGCGCATTCCCGCCTACGAGATGATACGCCACAGCGTATGTCTGCATCGTGGTTGTTTCGGTGGATGTGCCTTCTGCACCATCAGTGCCCATCAGGGTAAGTTCGTGGTAAGTCGCAGTCGCGAGAGCATCTTGCGCGAGGTGGAGCAGATCACACACATGCCCGACTTCAAAGGTTATATCAGCGACCTGGGTGGTCCCAGTGCAAACATGTATCGCATGGGCGGGCGAAATCCGAAAGCCTGTGCCGCCTGTGTCCGTCCTTCGTGCATCCATCCACAGGTGTGTCCCAACCTCAGTGTGGATCATCGCCCCCTGACGGACATATATCGTGCGGTGGATGCGATGCCCGGCGTGAAGAAGAGTTTTATCGGCAGCGGTGTGCGCTACGACCTCATACTGCACCCCCAGCGAGATGACACACTCGAATCCGCCTCGCGTGAATATGCCGAGGAACTTATCCTACATCACGTGAGCGGACGACTGAAGGTGGCCCCCGAACACACCAGTTCCGAGGTGCTCAATATCATGCGCAAGCCCTCCTTCCGGCTCTTCGGCCGCTTCAAGGCTCTTTTCGACAACATCTGCCGCAAGCATCACCTTCGGCAACAGCTTATCCCCTACTTCATCAGCAGCCATCCCGGATGCCGCGAGGCAGACATGGCCGAACTGGCAGTACTCACCAAGCAGATGGATTTCCATCTCGAACAGGTGCAGGACTTCACGCCCACCCCAATGACGCTCGCCACCACATGCTGGGCCACGGGCTATCATCCCTACACGGGTGAACGTATTTTCTCTGCAAAGACGCCTGCCGAGAAACAGTGCCAGCGCATGTACTTCTTCTGGTACAAGCCTGATGAGCGACGGCGTATCGAAGCCCGCCTGCGCAGTATGGGACGTATGGACTTGATTACACAACTTTTTAAACACAGATAAACATTATGCTCACAGAATGGTTTGAATGTAAAGTGCGTTATGACAAGACGCTCGAGGATGGTATCATCAAGAGAACAATGGAGACTTACCTGGTGGACGCCTTCAGCTTCACGGAGGCTGAGAAGCGTTTTATTGCCGAGATAGAGCCTTTCGTCAGTGGCGAATACATGGTTACAGACATCAAGCGGGCCAAGATTTCCGAACTCTTTGAGAGTGACGACTCACTGGCCGACCGCTGGTTTAAGGCCAAGGTGGCCTTTGTCACCATTGACGAGAAGACTGGCAAGGAGAAGCGTGCCGCACAGACGATGATGGTGCAGGCCATCGACCTGCGCGATGCGGTGAAGAACCTTGACAAGGGAATGGCAGGCACATTGGGCGACTATGTGATTGTCTCTGTGGCCGAGACAAAGATTATGGATGTCTTCCGCTATAAGGTCGCCGAGGGCGAGGAAGCATAATCGCCGCGCTGTTCACGGCTTACTCCCTTACAATCCGCACTACTCAAAAACAACATAATACAATGAGTCAGATAGCACAAGCCTTACAGGAGATACACTCACAGCTGCCCGACGGTACTCGTCTGGTGGCTGTGAGCAAGTATCATCCTGCTGAGATGATAGAAGAAGCCTACCGCTGCGGTCAGCGCATCTTCGGCGAGAGTCATGTACAGGAACTGCAGGAGAAACGTCCCCTGCTGCCCGACGACATTGAATGGCACTTCATCGGCCATCTGCAGACGAACAAGGTGAAATACATCGCCCCCTACATCAGCCTGATTCACTCCGTCGATTCGCCTCACCTCCTGCACGAGATTGACCGCCAGGGTGCTCGCTTCTCTCGGCGCATTCCCTGTCTCCTGCAGCTGCACATCGCACAGGAGGAGACCAAGTACGGCTTTCTCCCCGACGAACTGCTGGATTATATGCATGGCGGCGAGTGGCGCTCGATGGAGCATGTACAGATATGTGGCCTCATGTGCATGGCCAGCAATGTGGACGACGAAACACAGATTGCCCGGGAATTCTCACGCGCGCACGCGATATATAATAAGGTAAAGGAGGATTTCTTCTCTCTTGATGCCTCGTTCAGAGAATGCTCGTGGGGGATGAGCGACGATTTCCCCATCGCCGTGCAGCATGGAAGCACATTGGTGCGTATCGGAAGCCGAATCTTTGGTCATCGAGGATATTGATTCGTCCGATTTTACTCATTTTTCGAAAAAATGTGCAATTTTTCTGATATATACTTTGATATCTGAGGAAAATAATGTAATTTTGCACAAAATTTCAAAAAATGTGCAAATGGATACAACAAAGGTAAGTTCTTTCAATCGCATAATTGAGCATAGCATCAAGGAATATTGGAACCTCAACTCGCTTTCGGATTATGGCATACTGACCTTGCAGTACAAGGACGTGGCACGCATCATTGAAAAGATGCATATCCTCTTTGAGCATAGCGGGATAAAACCGGGAGACAAGATTGCAATATGTGGAAAAAATCAGTGTAGATGGGGCGCTGCCTTCTTTAGCATTATTACGTATGGAGCGGTGGCGGTGCCTATTTTGCACGAGTTCCACCCCGAGCAGATTCACGACATTGTGAACCACAGCGATGCAAAACTGCTCTTTGTAGGCGAAACCGTGTGGAAGAAACTCGATGCCGGGAAGATGCCCCGTCTGGAGGGAGTCATCTCCCTGACCGATCATCACCTGGAGGTGAGCCGAAACGAAAAGTTGACGTTCGCACGCGAAAACCTCAACCGGCTCTTCGGCGAGAAATACCCGCTCAACTTCCGTGCAGAGCATGTCCACTACCATGAGGATAAGCCCGAGGAACTGGCAATCATCAACTACACCAGCGGCACTACGAGCAACAGCAAAGGTGTGATGATTCCCTACCGTGCCCTATGGTCGAATTCTGACTTTGCCGAGCATGTCCTGGGCAACGATCTCAAACCAGGGATGAGCGTAATATCCATGCTCCCCATGGCCCACATGTATGGAATGGCCTATGAGTTCATCTTCGAGTTTATCAAGGGTGTGCATGTGAATTTTCTGACCAAGGTGGCCTCCCCCACGGTGCTCATTAAGGCACTGGCCGAGGTGAAGCCTTGTCTCATCGTCGTTGTGCCGCTGATTATAGAAAAGATTGTTCGCAAGTCGGTCCTGCCCAAGATTCAGGACCCCAAGATTCGAGTGATGATGCGCCTGCCAGTGGTGGGACAGCGTATCAAACAGAAAATATGCGATGCGCTGACGAATGCTTTGGGCGGGAACTTCTACGAACTGATTATCGGCGGAGCCGCACTCAATCAGGAGGTGGAATCATTGCTCCACGAGATAGGCTTCCGCTACACCGTGGGCTATGGTACCACCGAGTGTGCCCCCATCATCTGCTATAACGACTGGAAAGACGTAAAGGTGGGCAGCTGTGGAAAGTGTGTGGTGAACATGGAACTCAAGATTGACAGCAGCGACCCGCAGCATGTGCCCGGCGAGATCCTGACACGCGGTCTGAACGTCATGCTCGGCTATTACAAGAACGAGGAGGCTACGGCCAAAACCATCGACCGTGATGGCTGGTACCACACTGGCGACCTGGGCGTGATCGACCGCGACGGCAATGTCTTCATCAAAGGCCGCTGCAAGAATATGCTCCTGGGTGCCAATGGGCAGAACATCTATCCCGAGGAGATCGAAGACAAGCTGAGTGGCATGGCACTCGTCAGCGAGTGTGTGGTCATACAGAAGAACGAGAAACTCTATGCCCTGGTATATCCCGACCCCGAGCAGGTGAAGCAGCTGCGACTCCAGCCCGACGACGTGGCAGCCATCATGGAACAGAATCGAAAGGACCTGAACCCCACGATACCCAGCTATGCACAACTCGCCGGCATTCGCATCATGGACGAGGAGTTCGAGAAGACGCCCAAGAAGAGTATCAAGCGCTATCTCTACATGAATGTCGATGTCTGACACGTGTGTCGGCTATTAGTTATAAATCCTTACATGATTTTTGACGCAGTCTCAAACTGCGGCGAACAAGTGTCGAAACAACGTGCTCCGCACGTCGGAGGAACACGCTCCTCCGACGGGTGGAGCACGCTTCGTTTCGACGAGAATCGCGTATTTCCGTACGAGAGATTGTTTGGTGCAGAAAAACGCCGAATTTTCAATCTTTGTAAATCAGGCATTTATCTTAATGACGCCCTCCTTTGTGCCATAAAATCCGCCGAAAAAGCGGCCAAAAAGCACTCTTTTGGGTGGGTGTCTGAAACGTAAACCTACAGGAGCCTTTCCCCTATTTTTACATAAGGGTGGTTTGCGCCGTCTTTATTTCTTTCGTGCGGCGATGGGCACTCGAATGCCGAGATAGCCCTGAGGACTCGTGTCGAACCAACGCTGAAAGACGTGAGTGAAATGTGAATTGTCTGCATATCCACAGAGCTGTGCCACCTGGGTGATTGAGTAGCGAGGGTAGTCGGCCAGATATCCCAAGGCGGATTTCAGCCGCACGATCGTGATATATTCGCCAGGCGTAAGCCCAATGCTGCCCTTCAGTTTGCGCTGCAGCTTCATGGGATGCATGTGCAGTCCATCGGCCACCATTGTCACGCTGGGCGTTCCGTCGCCCATCTTCTTTAATACAATCTGCTCCAGATGGCGCAGCAGTTCCTTGTCTTCCTTTTTCAGTTGAACTTGTTTAAGTCGATCATCAATTGTTGTGTACTTGCTCATAGCACTTGATTGGTTAGTCTGTAAATGTGGTTTATACAGATGTTCGTGAATATTTTGCAAATTTATTCCTTTTTGTTGGAATAACTATTGTATATTCTTAACAAAATGTACCTCGCAATAAATAAAATTAGAAAAAAGTCCATTCATGGAGTACGGGGAATGCTATTCCGAACGCACAAAGTGAGGATGGTTTCCAGTAAAATGAATTTTAAAAAGTGAATGAATTCATCTTGCCATTCGTGGTACACCCGTAGGGAATCGAACCCTAATCTGAAGAACCGGAATCTGATGGCTTATTTGATGCTCCGTGCTCTCTGTGAGTGGTTAGCGGGTTTCCATGTCAGCCTTTTGAACCACTATTGAACCACAACTGCAAAAAGTTGGTCGGTTGTTAAGCGGTTGCTGGTGCAAAGGTAGGCATTTTTCTCCGTATCTCCATCATGTAGCATCACTTTTTCACAAATTTTATGTATTTTGCCGTAGTTAGCCTTGTATGTGGGTTGCTCGTAGTGCAATCCAGCTCAATATATTTGCAGCCGAAGCGGAAGAAAAGGAAACGCTTTGGCACTCTGTGAGCCAACACCAGCAGAGTGTCATTGCTGGTAAACTCTGCCTGTAACCTGCCAGCCTTGTTTATGCAGCCGCTTGCCTGCACCCACCCATCATCAAACTCCCAGCACTTTAGTGTGTCCTGCCTGCCATCTGCTTGCAGGTACACTATGCTGTCCTTGGTGATGGTATCAATGCGCAGCTCTGTTCTGCTCCCTGCCTGCACAAGGTGCTCCAGCCGTTTATTCTTGATGCCCAGCTCATGCACCTGCCTCTCCAGCTCCGTGCAGTGCTCCTCAAACTCACTGGCTGTCAGCTCCAGCTCCAGCACTCTTGCCATGCTTTTGCCGTTTGCCGTGCGCAGCGTATCACACTCCTTTAGCAGTGCCTGCTGGTTACTGCCCAGCCTCTCGCACTCTCTACCCAGCTTGCCTATGTACCAGCATGAAATTACACAGCCTGCAATAAGCGCAGCCAGTAGCAGTAGAATTGTTTTCTTATCGTCACTCATGATTTAACCCTCCTTATACTTTATGTACTCCAATATACCTGCAACATGCAGAGCTGTAATGGCATTCTTGCCCTCCTCACTCAACAGCCACTTGCAGTCCTCTCTGTTATCCATAAACATGTTCTCCGTCAGCACAGCTGGGCAGTTGGTGTCTCTGCACATGGCAAGGTTCTGCACCCAGTATGCCTGCTTTGCCGTTGGCTTGCGAACTTTAATGCCCAGCTCTCCAGCAGCCTCTGCCAGCTTTGTAGCCAGCACCTTGCTATTATAGCTTGCATTGTTGCTCACAAAAACGCTCCA
>CADAJS010000004.1 GCA_902788315.1 uncultured Bacteroidales bacterium | reverse complement strand
TTGATGCCAACGCACTTCATGCCCCCCTTCTCGTATTCCTCTTTATACCGATTGTTGAACTCATAGCGATGCCGATGCCTTTCGCTAATCTTTGTCGTGCCTCCGTATGCTTCACAGGCACGGCTGCCTTCGGCGAGTTCGCAATCATAAGCGCCAAGTCGCATGGTGCCGCCCATCTGCGTGACAGACTTCTGTTCTTCCATCATGTCGATGACGTTGTGTTCGGTCTGATTGTCCATCTCACTGCTGTTGGCATCCTTATAGCCCAGCACATTTCGTGCGAACTCAATGACCATCATCTGCATGCCGAGGCAGATGCCGAAGGTCGGTATGTCGTGAGTGCGAGCAAATTCAGCCGCAATAATCTTGCCTTCGATGCCTCTTTGGCCAAAGCCTGGGCAGATGACGATGCCGCTCATCCCTTCCAATCGAGCGGCGATATTCTCTCTTGCGACCTCTTCGCTGTTGATGAAGTGCAGTTTTGCCTTGCGACCATTATAGATGGCAGCAAGATAAAGGCTCTCGCGAATGCTCTTATAGGCATCCTGAAGGCCATACTTGCCAACCAATCCGATGTGTATCTCCTTATTGGCATTGCGCCAACTATCTAGGAAGTCGTGCCAGGGCTTCATGGCAGGCGTCTCTCCAACGGGTATGCCTATCTTGCGAAGGATGGCTGCATCAAGTCCTTGCCTTTGCATGTTGACTGGTACTTCGTAGATGCTGGGCATGTCTTCGCTCTGCACCACGCATTCCAAGCTGACATTGCAAAACGAAGCCACCTTCAGACGCAAAGCGTCGTTGAGGTGGCGTTCGGTACGTAGCACAAGAATGTCGGGCTGGATGCCCATGCTTTGCAGCTCTTTGACGGAATGCTGTGTGGGTTTCGTCTTCAGTTCGTCGGCTGCTTTCAGATAGGGAACATACGTGAGATGTACGCAGACGGCATCGCGTCCCAACTGCCACCTGAGCTGGCGAATGGCTTCCATGAACGGCGCACTCTCTATGTCGCCAATGGTGCCGCCCACCTCTGTGATGACAAAGTCGAGTTCCTCTTCCTGCACATCTTCGCGAAGCATGCGTCGCTTTATCTCGTCCGTAATGTGCGGAACAACCTGAATCGTCTTGCCGAGATAGTCGCCGCGGCGTTCCTTGTCGATGACTGCCTGATAGATGCGGCCTGTCGTTATGCTGTTGTGACGGGTTGTTTGGATGTCCGTAAAGCGCTCATAATGACCGAGGTCGAGGTCCGTCTCCATGCCGTCTGCCGTCACGTAGCACTCGCCGTGTTCGTAGGGATTGAGTGTGCCTGGGTCGATGTTAATATAGGGGTCGAACTTCTGAATGGTGACCTTGTAGCCACGAGCTTGCAGCAACTTGCCGATACTCGCAGAGATGATGCCTTTCCCCAACGATGAAACGACACCGCCTGTGACGAAGATGTACTTAGTGTCCATAGTTTTGTTAATGACTGAATTGCCATGGCGCCAGGCACCATGACAATTCAGTGAAGGTTATTAAATAGAGAATGATGTTCCGAAGATGAAGTAGAGCTTCTCGGCACGTGGATTGCCCGTCAGACCCGCAAATACCGGCAGATGCCACTTCTGCTTGATGACGAAGTCCTTGGTGGCTTTCAGCGATATGTTCGTGACGGCGAAGCCATTCGTATCGTAGAACGACGTTTGGTACGGCACGGCTCCGAAGGTAGCTTCCCAGTCAAGTCCGCCGAGACGGAACGGAGCGGTCAGTTCGAAGTAACTGCTGTAGGCCCGTTTTCCGCTGGAAGTCGTTCCGTCGTTGCCGCCGAAGTTCGTGAACCACTGCACGCTGAGGAAGCCGAAGTCATAGCCTAAGTTGGCTTCCCAGACGTGAGTTGTCTCGTGAGCTCCGTAGTGGAAATAGTTACCTTCAGAGAACCAATAGTCGGTCAGACCCACGTTGAAGCCTTTCCATTCATAGGCCAAAGTGAAGTCAAGCTCTTTTGCATCGTCCGAATCGAAGCCGACGCTGCCCCATGAGGTCAGGCTCAGGCCTTTGTAATCGATGCCAAGTGTGGGCTGCAGGCTGACGTTGCCAAGCTTCTGACCACGCCAGATGTACTGGCTGACGAAGTCGCAACCTATCGTTGCACCTACTTTATCCTGTGCCACTGCCGCAGTCATGCAGACTGCCGACAGCATTATAATTACCAATCTTTTCATGTTCTTTTTATGTTTGATGTGTTTGTCGTGAATAAACCACTAACGTGTAGTTTGTCATTTACTAACGTGTAGTTTGTCATTTACCAACGTGTAGTTTGCCATTTACTAACGTGTAGTTTTTCTATTTAATTGTAACATGTTTCTCCGTGTTCGTAAACATCCAGCCCTTCGTCCTCAATACGGGCAGGCACCCGAAGGCCGTGAAGTTTCTTGATGCCAAAGAAGAGAAGGAAGCCGCAGGCAGCAGCCCAAAGGTCAATGACAAGAATGCCGAAGCATTCAGCCCCAAAGAAACCCCAGCCGTGACCGTAGAGAGCGCCGTTGGAGGTCGAGAGCAGACCTGTCAGCAACGTGCCGAGGATGCCACAGACGCCATGCACCGAAGAGGCGCCTACGGGATCGTCGATGTGCAGCACATGGTCGATGAACTCGATGGAAAAGACAAGCACGATGCCACACACAAGTCCGACGACCACTGCTCCGATGGGCGAAACGAGGTCGCAACCGGCAGTGATGCCCACCAGACCAGCTAAGACGCCGTTCAGCATCAGCGAGAACGAGGGCTTGCGATACCTCAGCCAAGTGACGAACATAGTTGCCACACCACCGGCAGCTGCGGCAAGATTGGTCGTCAGCAACACGTGGCAAATAGCCGTGCGGTTGACTTCGCCCGAAGCAGCCAGCTGTGAACCTGGGTTGAAACCAAACCATCCGAGCCAAAGTATGAACACTCCGAGGGCGGCCAACGTCAGTGAATGACCCGGAATGGCACGGCTGCTGCCGTCCTTTGCATACTTGCCACGACGTGGCCCCAGTGCCAAGGCACCAATCAATGCCAGCACACCTCCCACACTATGCACGATGGCAGAGCCTGCGAAGTCGTGGAAAACATCTCCGAACGTGCTCATCATGAACCCGTCGGCTGCATCGTTGCACAGCCATCCACCACCCCATGTCCAGTGACCTTCCACTGGGTAGATGAGCAGCGAAATGACCGCACTGTAGATGACGTACATGGAGAATTTGGTCCTTTCGGCCATAGCTCCACTGACAATCGTTGCAGCCGTGGCACAAAAGACCGTTTCAAACATCAGGAAACCTTCAACAGGAAGTTCTCCCTGATAGAAGGAAAGGTCCCCCCAGTTAGGCATTCCGATGAAGCCTGCGCCGTCGGAACCGAACATGAATCCAAAGCCCACGAACCAGAAGAGCAGTGAGCCGAACATGAAATCTACGAAGTTCTTGAACAGGATGTTAGCGGTGTTCTTGCCGCGCGTGAAGCCTGCTTCGCACAAGGCAAAGCCCGGCTGCATCCAGAAAACAAGCATGGCTGCCAACAGCATCCATACAGTATCGAGTGAAAGTGCAATGTCGTTCATAATTAAAAAATGTGTTGTGTTTCGTTAACTCTGATTATTTCTTGTCTCTCAGCACTGTGTCGCCGTGTTCGCCGGTACGGATGCTCCATGTGTCAATCATGTCGCTTACGAAGATGCGGCCGTCGCCCACCTCGCCTGTATGTGCTGTTTCGATGATCACCTTCACGGTGGGTTGGACAAACTGGTCGCGACATACGATGGTCAGTGCCACACGTTCTATGACGTCGGTCGAGTATTGAACGCCACGATAGATACGCTCTTGTCGGCTCTGACCGATGCCATGCACGTCGTGATACTCAAACCAGTCGATGTCCGACGAAAGCAATGCTTCCTTGACATCCTCAAACTTCGTCTTCCTAATGATCGCTTCAATCCTTTTCATACTTTAATAAATGTTACTAATGAGCGTCCTATTCTTACACATTGCAATGTTTTCGATGCAAAGGTGCGACATTTTGTTTTATTTACTATAATTTAAATAACATTATATTACTAAATTCAACTTCTTTCTTGACATAGATCAATTAATAATGTTGTTTTAGATTCTTTTTGATTCAAAAATGACGTATTGACATTACAAAGTGTTTAACTTTGCATCGTGATATTAAACAAAGATCATAATAACGGTAAAAAGAGAGAGAAAATGATGCAGAAGGTTCGTTTCACTAAGATGCATGGATTGGGTAACGATTACATCTATGTGGATACATTATTATATAATATAGAGAATCCATCGCGAGTGGCGCAACTTTGGAGTGATCGTCACAGGGGGATTGGGTCGGATGGTCTTGTGCTTATTGGCCGTTCGCATGTTCCGGAGGCTGACTTCACGATGCGCATCTTCAATGCCGACGGGTCGGAGGCTATGATGTGTGGCAATGCCAGTCGTTGTGTTGGGAAGTATGTATATGAAAAGGGACTGACCACCAAAAAGGAGATAAGGTTGCTCACAGCCTCTGGGATAAAGACAATCTACATGAATTCCCATGCAGGCATCACGGACTCCGTCACCGTAGATATGGGCGAGCCTGTCTTTGAGAACCCGAAACAATATATGCCTGGCGGAGTAAGTCTCAGAGAGGGCACCTTTGTTTCCATAGGCAATCCGCACTATGTGGTCTTTGCTG
Source organism: uncultured Bacteroidales bacterium (assembly GCA_902788315.1). GTDB lineage: Bacteria > Bacteroidota > Bacteroidia > Bacteroidales > Bacteroidaceae > Physcousia. The sequence goes on along the minus strand of CADAJS010000004.1, from coordinate 198,838 downwards.
ATGATGTGGATGCAGTGGAAGCGGAGGGGCGTGAGTTGGAGAATCATCCCGCGTTTCCCGAACGTTGCAACATCGAATTTGCCGTAATGCGTCCTGACGGTATTCGAGTGCGCGTTTGGGAGCGCGGTAGCGGCATTACGCAGGCCTGCGGCACCGGAGCCTGTGCCGTGGCGGTGGCTGCATGCACGACAGGACGAAGTGGACGTAAAAGCAGCATCCATATGGATGGCGGCACACTGGAGATAGAATGGAACGAGGCGGACAACCATGTCTATATGACTGGCCCTGCAGAGTTTGTGTTTGAAGGTGAGATACAATTATGAGCCCTATTATATGACATTGATTAACGAAAACTACAAGAACCTCTCGGACAATTACCTGTTTGCCGAAATTGCCAGGCGAGTAGAGGCTTTTAGGCAGCATAACCCCCAGGCGAATGTCATTTCGCTGGGCATCGGTGACGTGACACAACCGCTTGCTCCCGTTGTCGTCGAGGCGCTACACAGGGCGGCAGACGAAATGGCCTTTGCATCTTCGTTCAGAGGCTATGGTCCTGAGCGCGGCTACGACTTCCTGCGTGAAGCCATCGTGGAGAATGATTTTCGAGCCAGAGGCATTGACATTGAGGTGGACGAGGTGTTCGTCAGCGACGGAGCCAAGAGCGATACCGGAAACTTCCAGGAAATGTTGTCTGCTGGGTGTGTGGTGGCAGTCACGGATCCTGTCTATCCCGTATATGTGGATTCCAACCTTATGGCGGGACGCACCATCGTCAGACTGCCCTGCACGACGGAGAATGATTTTTTGCCTGAACTGCCAGACGAGCATGTGGACGTCATCTACCTCTGCTATCCCAACAACCCGACGGGGACGGTGCTCTTGCGTGACGACCTGAAGGCGTGGGTCGATTATGCCATTCGCGAAGGGGCACTCATCCTATACGATGCTGCCTATGAGGCTTTCATCCAAAGCGAGGACGTTCCGCACAGCATCTATGAGATAGCGGGTGCCAGGCGATGCGCAGTGGAGTTCCATAGCTATTCCAAGACTGCCGGCTTCACTGGCGTACGCTGCGGTTATACGGTTGTGCCGAAGGACCTGTGCGTGGGGCTCAATCCGCTGTGGAACCGACGGCAGTGTACCAAGTTCAACGGCACAAGCTATCTCGCGCAAAGGGCTGCAGGGGCCATCTATACACCCGATGGTAAGAGGCAAGTGCGCCAAGTCATCCATTACTATATGGAGAATGCCCGCCTCATGCGCCAGACGCTGAGTTCTTTGGGTTTTAAGGTCTATGGCGGCGTTGATGCCCCCTACCTGTGGATGCAGGTACCCGAGGGAACGACCTCATGGGGTTTCTTCGACGACATGTTGCATCGGGCTCATGTGGTCTGTACGCCAGGGGCTGGTTTCGGTTCCTGCGGAGAGGGCTATGTCCGGTTGACTGCCTTTGGCCGTCGCGAACAGACATTAGAAGCGTTGGAAAGAATAAAAAGAATGTAAATGCAGAGCGATATGATCAAACAAGGACTATACCAGCCACAATATGAGCACGATGCCTGCGGTGTGGGCATGGTGGTGAACATCCGCGGAGGCAAGAGTCACGAACTGGTAGACCAGGCGCTTCGCGTACTGGAGAATATGGAGCACCGAGGTGCCGAGACGCGCGATAAGACGGGTGACGGTGCAGGTATCATGTTACAGATTCCCCACGAGTTCATTCTTTTGCAGGGAATTCCTGTTCCTGAAAAGGGTAAGTATGGTACAGGCTTGGTGTTCTTGCCGAAGGAGGAAAAGGAGCAGCAGGAGGTTCTGTCTGTGATGATTGAGGAGATAGAGCGTGAGGGCTTGCAGCTGATGCATATGCGTACTGTGCCTACATGTCCTGAGGTATTGGGCGAGGCTGCACGTTTGGTGGAACCTGCTATAAGGCAAATCTTTGTTACAGGTGTGAGTGAAGATGATGCCGACAAGCTTTCGCGCACATTGTATATTATAAGGAAGAAGATTGAGCGCAGGGTAACACATCCTGATTTTTATATCTGTTCATTATCTAATACTAACATTATATACAAGGGAATGCTGACCAGCGGACAGTTGCGTCGGTATTTCCCGGATTTGTCTAATCCTTACCTGACAAGCGGGCTGGCGCTGGTTCACTCACGTTTCAGCACAAACACATTTCCTACGTGGTCACTGGCCCAGCCCTTCCGCTTGCTGGCGCACAATGGTGAGATAAACACCATCCGCGGCAACCGTGGTTGGATGAAGGCACGCGAGAGTGTGCTGAGCAGTGAGGCTTTGGGCGATATTAAGGAGATATCTCCTATCGTACAGGAGGGGATGAGCGATTCTGCCAGCCTTGACAATGTCTTTGAATTCCTGATGATGAGTGGTATGTCGTTGCCACAGGCGATGGCGATACTTGTGCCGGAGAGTTTTAATGACAAGAATCCTATCAGCGAAGACCTGAAGGCTTTCTATGAATATCATTCTATTCTCATGGAGCCATGGGATGGTCCTGCAGCATTGCTTTTCTCTGACGGACGCTATGCCGGTGGTATGCTCGACAGAAACGGTCTGCGCCCATCGCGTTATACCATTACGAAACACGGCATGATGGTAGTGGCGTCAGAAGTGGGTGTGATGGATTTCGAACCGGAGGATGTCGTCAGCAAAGGACGTCTGCAGCCCGGAAAGATTCTCCTTATCGACACGCAGGAGGGAAAGATATATTATGACGGCGAGATAAAGGAGCAGTTGGCGAAGGCACATCCGTATCGTGAATGGCTCAACGAAAACCGTGTGCAGCTGGAGAAACTGAAGAGTGGCCGTAAGGTAGAAAACTCTGTGAGCGATTTTGAGCGTAAGCTGGTACAGTTCGGATATGGCCAGGAGGATATCGACAAGACAATCATTCCGATGGCCACTGCCGGTCAGGAGCCTGTTGCCGCTATGGGTAACGACACGCCGTTGGCGGTGATTAGCGACCGTCCGCAGGTGCTGTTCAACTATTTCCGTCAGCAGTTTGCACAGGTGACGAACCCTGCCATCGACCCTATCCGCGAGGAACTGGTGATGTCGCTGACGGAATACATCGGTGCCGTAGGTACAAACATCCTGACGCCCGATGCATCGAACTGCAAGATGGTGCGTCTGCCGCAACCGGTGCTGACAAATACACAACTCGATATACTTTGTAATATCCGCTATAAAGGCTTCAAGACGAAGAAGCTCATAATGGCGTTTGAGATAGCGAAAGGTGAGGACGGCCTGCGCCAGGCTCTCGACGACCTCTGCAAACAGGCTGAGGCAAGTGTTGATGAAGGCGTAAACTATATCATCCTTTCAGACAGGGATATCGACGAAAAGCATGCTGCAATACCGTCATTGCTGGCAGTCAGCGCGGTGCATCACCATCTGATCAGTGTGGGCAAGCGCGTACAGACGGCATTGATAGTCGAGAGCGGAGAGATTCGTGAGACGATGCATGCTGCCTTGCTGTTGGGATATGGAGCATCGGCATTGTGTCCATACATGACTTTCGCCATCCTTGATGACTTGGTGAAGCATGGTAAGATACAGGAGGAATATGCCACTGCCGAGGAGCATTATATCAAGGCTGTTGATAAAGGCCTGAAGAAGATTATGTCGAAGATGGGTATCTCCACTATCCGCAGCTATCGTGGTGCGAAGATATTCGAGAGCATCGGCTTGAGCGAAGAATTGCTAAAACGTTACTTCGGTACGGAGGTAAGCACCATTGGCGGCATTGGGCTGAAAGAGATTGCCCGTGACGCGATCCGTCTGCACGATGAGGCATTTGACGCCGACTCGTTTACTCTCAAAAACAACGGTCAGTTCTCCTGGCGCAAAGACGGCATCCTACATGCCTGGAACCCCGATACAATTGCTAACTTGCAGATTGCAACAAGACTTGGCTCTTACAAGAAGTTCAAGGAATGGTCGGCAATGGTGGATGAGAAAGAGAAGCCTATCTTTATCCGTGACTTCTTCGGATTCAAGAAAGCTGCGATTGAGCGAGAGCAGAATGGAGCTTGCTCCGATTCTGCCGAGCGTGAGCAGGCTCGAACGAAGTTCAAAGCTGCAACGCCAATTCCCATCGAAGAGGTAGAGCCCGTGGAAAGCATTGTGCGGCACTTCGTGACGGGAGCCATGTCTTTCGGCGCTTTGAGCATCGAGGCGCACGAAGCCCTTGCCCTTGCCATGAACAAACTTGGCACGCGAAGCAATACGGGCGAAGGTGGCGAGGACAATGCCCGCTACCATGCGGAAGTGGATGGCGTAAGTCTGAGCAGCAAGACAAAACAGATTGCCAGCGGACGCTTTGGCGTGACGGCAGAGTATCTCGTCAATGCAGAGGAGATACAGATCAAGGTGGCACAGGGTGCGAAGCCTGGTGAGGGCGGACAGTTGCCCGGTTTCAAGGTGAACGACATCATCGCCAAGACGCGAAACGCCATTCCTGGTATCTCGCTGATATCGCCGCCACCTCATCATGATATCTATTCCATTGAGGACTTGGCACAGCTTATCTATGATTTGAAGAATATCAACCCGACAGCTGCCGTCAGCGTGAAACTCGTTGCCGAAAGTGGAGTGGGAACCATTGCGGCGGGTGTTGCAAAGGCAAAGGCCGACCTGATAGTGATAAGCGGTGCAGAAGGCGGTACTGGTGCCAGCCCTGCTTCAAGTATGCGCTTTGCAGGTATTTCGCCTGAGATCGGATTGGCTGAGACGCAGCAGACATTGGTGATGAACGGTCTCCGCAATCAGGTGCGTCTGCAGACAGATGGTCAGCTGAAGACAGCCAAGGACGTCATCGTCATGGCGATGTTAGGTGCCGACGAATTCTCTTTCGGTACGCTACCGCTGATTGTGCTGGGTTGCGTCATGATGCGTAAGTGTAACACCAATACCTGCCCGATGGGTGTGGCAACACAGAATCCGGAGTTGCGCAAACACTTCGAGGGACGTGCTGAATATGTCGTTAACTTCTTCACTTTCCTGGCACAGCAGGTGCGTGAATATCTCAGCGAGATGGGTGTCAAGAGCCTGAAGGATATTATCGGACATACCGAACTGATAGAAGTAAACACTGCTGATGCAAATGATAAGCAGAAGACCATCGACTTCTCACGTCTGCTTCACAAACCTGAAACCGATAAGGTCTTGTATTGGGATCGTAGTGCATATACTAAGGTGACAGGCGTTAAGGACGAGGAGATTATCAAGGCGGCTCAGAAGGCTGTTGATAACCAAGAAGAGATAACCCTCGAATATACCATCAAGAATACCGACCGTGCCGTCACGACGATGCTCAGCGGTGAGATTGCCAAGAAATATGGTGAGGCGGGTCTGCCCGACAATACTATAAACATCAAGTTCAAAGGTTCTGCGGGTCAGTCGTTCGGTGCTTTTGCCGTTCGCGGTCTCAACATCAAACTCGAGGGAGAGTGTAACGACTATTTCGGAAAAGGTCTCTCTGGCGGACGCATCTCTATTCTGCCGCCTTCCCGTCGCAGCGACGCCTTCAAGGCAGAGGAGAATATCATCGCCGGTAATACTGGCCTCTATGGTGCAACCAGTGGCGAGCTATATATAAATGGTAAGGTAGGTGAGCGCTTTGGTGTGCGTAACTCTGGCGCCATCGCTGTCATCGAGGGTGCCGGCGACCACTGCTGCGAATATATGACGGGCGGACGTGTGGTTGTGCTCGGTAAGACAGGTCGTAACTTCGCCGCCGGTATGTCAGGCGGCGTGGCATACGTCTATGACCCCGACCATACGTTCGACTACTTCTGTAATATGGATATGGTAGAACTTTCGCTTGTCGAAGACTCTGTTTCCCGCAAGGAACTCCTCGAACTCATCCGTCAGCATTATCTGCACACGGGCAGCGCTCTCGCAGGACGCATGCTCGACGACTGGCATCGCTATATTGAAGACTTTATTCAGGTAGTGCCTATCGAGTATAAACGTGTTTTGCAGGAGGAGCAAATGAAAAAGCTGCACGAAAAAATTGCAGACATTCAGAGAGACTATTAATTATCAATTGTCAATTATCAATTATCAATTGGAGAAATGGGAAATCCAAAAGCATTTTTAGAGATACATCGTCAGGAGGCGGGTTATCGCCCCATACATGATAGGATTCACGACTTTGGCGAAGTGGAACAGACTCTTAGCACTCGTGAACGTAAGTTGCAGGCATCACGTTGCATGGATTGTGGTGTTCCCTTCTGCCATTGGGCGTGTCCGTTGGGCAATAAAGCGCCTGAATGGAATGATGCCTTGTATAAAGGCGAATGGGAAAAGGCTTATCGTCTGCTCAACGCAACAAATCCATTCCCTGAGTTTACGGGCCGCATCTGTCCAGCACTCTGTGAGAAGGCTTGCGTGCTGAACCGTTTCAACCATGAGCCTACCACCAACCGCGAAGATGAGTGTGCCATCACGGAGGGTGCTTTTCGCGAGGGGTATATCCAGCCTCGTACGGATATCAAACGCAACGGCAAGAAGGTGGCTGTCATAGGAGCTGGTCCTGCTGGTCTGGCGGCTGCTAATGCCCTGAACCTAAATGGCTATAGCGTCATTGTCTTCGAGAAAAACGAAGCAGCCGGCGGTCTGCTGCGCTATGGCATACCAAACTTCAAACTCAACAAGGCCGTCATCGACCGCCGCATCCGACTGATGGAGCAGGAAGGCATTGAGTTCAGGTATAATTCTGAATACTCAGATTATTCAGATTATTCTGAGTACTCGGCACTCGTAATCGCTACCGGCACACCTGTCGCAAGAGATTTGAAGGTCCCTGGCCGAGAGCTGAAAGGCGTGCATTTTGCCCTCGAGCTGCTTTCCCAGCAGAACCGCGTCCTTGCCGGCATGGAGTTCACAGGGGATGAACGCATCACGGCAAAGGGCAAGGATGTCCTCGTCATCGGTGGTGGCGACACGGGAAGTGATTGCATCGGCACCGCTCATCGGCAGGGCTGCAAGAGTGTCACGCAGATAGAGATTATGCCCAAGCCCGTTGAGGGGCCTGACGACCCGCAGAATCCCTGGCCCAACTGGCCCCGTACGCTCAAGACCACCTCGAGCCACGAGGAGGGCTGCACCCGTCGTTGGAACATCAATACGCTGGAGTTCTTGGGCGAGGACGGCAGGCTGACAGGCGTGAGGGTGCAGGAGATTGACTGGAAGCCCAATCCAGATGGTGGCCGTCCGCTGATGGTAGAGAAGGGCGAGTCCGAAATTATCAAGGCAGAGTTATGCCTGCTGGCTATGGGATTCCTGAAGCCGGAGCATCCCGAGTACCCCGAGCGCTCGGCCCAAAGGGACGCTTCTTCGAGCAAAGCGAGTCTGAAGAATGTCTTCGTCTGTGGCGATGCACAGAACGGAGCTTCGCTTGTGGTGAGGGCGATTGCTTCAGGGCTTCAGACGGCTAAAAGAGTTAACGAATACTTAAATAAACAATAATTATTCACCCATTAACAAAACACAATTATGGCAAACGATTTGAGATTCCAGGTTGTCGGCGAGGCGTTCAAGAAAAAGCCTCTTGACGTAAAAGCACCAGCGGAGAGACCTCAGGAGTACTTTGGCAAGCATGTCTTCAGTCGCGAGAAGATGTACAACTATCTGCCGAAGGATGTTTATGACAAGATGATAGATGTCATTGATAACGGTGCACGCCTCGATCGCAAAGTGGCCGATGGTGTGGCTGCTGGTATGATGGACTGGGCCAAGAAAAATGGCGTGACACACTACACGCACTGGTTCCAGCCCTTGACAGAAGGCACGGCCGAGAAACATGACTCGTTCATCGAACATGACGGAAAAGGCGGCATGATCGAGGAGTTCAGCGGCAAGCTGCTCGTCCAGCAGGAACCCGACGCTTCTTCGTTCCCAAGTGGCGGCATTCGCTCCACCTTCGAGGCTCGTGGTTATTCGGCATGGGACCCCACAAGCCCTGTCTTCATCATCGACGACACGCTCATCATTCCCACCGTATTTATTAGTTACAGTGGCGAGTCGCTCGACTACAAAGCGCCCCTCCTGCGTGCCCTGAAAGCTGTCAACGTGGCTGCCACGGAGGTTTGTCACTACTTCGATCCGACCGTGAAGAAGGTGACGAGCAATCTCGGCTGGGAGCAAGAGTATTTCCTCGTGGATGAGGGGCTGTATGCTGCTCGGCCTGACCTCCTCCTAACAGGCCGTACCCTCATGGGACACGACTCTGCCAAAAATCAGCAGATGGACGACCACTACTTTGGATCTATTCCCGAGCGTGTGGCTGCTTTCATGCGCGATCTCGAGATACAGGCTTTGATGCTTGGCGTTCCCGTGAAGACACGCCACAACGAGGTGGCTCCCAATCAGTTTGAGGTGGCTCCCATTTTCGAGGACACTAACCTGGCCGTTGACCATAACATGCTCCTCATGTCGCTCATGAAGCGTGTGGCCCGCAAGCATGGCTTCCGTGCTCTCCTGCATGAGAAGCCCTTCGCAGGCATCAACGGTTCGGGAAAACATAACAATTGGAGTCTCTCGACGGATACTGGTGTGCTACTCCACGCTCCTGGCAAGACGGCGGAACAGAACCTGCGTTTCGCCACCTTCATCGTTGAGACACTGATGGGGGTTTACAAACACAACGGATTGCTGAAGGCCAGCATCATGAGTGCCACCAACGCCCACCGTCTTGGGGCAAACGAGGCACCGCCAGCCATCATCAGCTCATTCCTCGGAAAGCAACTCTCCGAACTGCTCGACCATATTGAAAAGGCCGACAAGGAGGACCTCTTCTCCATGGATGGCAAGCAGGGCATGAAGCTAGACATCCCCGAGATTCCAGAACTGCTCATTGACAACACCGACCGCAACCGCACCAGTCCGTTTGCCTTCACCGGCAACCGTTTCGAGTTCCGTGCCGTGGGCAGCGAAGCTAACTGTGCCAGCGCCATGATTACGCTCAACAGTGCTGTAGCAGAGGCACTTGTTTCGTTCAAGAAGCGCGTTGACGAAAGAATCTCGAAGTACTCTGAAAAAACAGAATATTCGGAAGGCTCCGGCCATTCGCCTAAGTACCACGCCATCATCGATGTCCTTCGCGAAGATATCAAGACCTGCAAGCCTATTCGTTTCGACGGCAACGGCTATAGCGAAGAGTGGAAGGCCGAGGCCGCCCGACGTGGGCTTGATGTAGAGACCTCTTGCCCCGTTATTTTCGAACGTTATCTCGACGAGTCCAGCATCCAGATGTTCGAGAGCCTTGGCGTGATGACCAAGAAGGAGTTGAAGGCCCGTAACGAAGTGAAGTGGGAAACCTACACCAAGAAGATTCAGATTGAGGCTCGAGTACTGGGCGACCTCTCGATGAACCACATCATCCCCGTGGCTACCAACTATCAGGGCCAGCTCTTGAGGAACGTTGAACGCATGTCGGGCATCTTCTCCAAAGAGAAAGCCAGCCATCTGAATGCCCGCAACCTCAAGCTTATCGAGGAAATAGCCCAGCGCACAGCGATTATCGAGACGAAGGTTGAGGAACTGGTTGCCGCCCGGAAGGTGGCCAACAAGATCGAGAACGAGCATGCCAAGGCTGTTGCGTATCACGACACCATTGCCCCGATGTTCGACGAGATTCGCTATCAGATTGACAAACTTGAACTTATTGTGGACGATGCGCTCTGGCCTTTGCCTAAGTATCGTGAACTGCTATTCATCCGATAGGCACCAGCGTATGGAAAAAGACATCGGCGAGGAATGCCGGAAGGCTTCCTCGCCGATGGGAAAGTTGATCTAAATGGTGTACGCCTTCGCTTACTTGACGTATTCGGCCAGGTCAGTGAGGCGCATGTCGCCCTTGCGCAGGAAGGTGTCGTGCATGGCGAAGGCTGCGGAGAGGCAGTGGTGTGTGTGTCCGCTGTACTTCTCGGCATAGCGCAGGTAGTCCCGCAGCAGGGGACGGTAGTCGGGATGAGCTACGCGGATGATTTCCTCTGCCTTTTGTATATCCGACTTGTGGCGCAGGTCGGCCACACCGTATTCTGTGATGACAGCATCCACAAAGTGGTTCGTATGGTCGATGTGCGAGCAGAAGGGTACGATGCTTGAGATGGCGCCACCCTTGGTCGTGGAACCGCAGGTGAAGATGGAGAGGTAGGCCGAGTTAGTGAAGTCAGCGCTGCCGCCAATGCCGTTCATCATCTTCGTGCCGCAAATCTTGGTGCTGTTGATGTGGCCGTAGATGTCGGCCTCAATGGCAGTGTTCAGCGAGCATACGCCGATGCGTGTGATGACCTCGGGGCAGTTGCTTATTTCAGATGGACGCAGTACCAGCTTGTCGCGGAAGAAGTCCATATCGCGATAGATGCCTTTCAGGCAGTCGTTAGTCACCGTCAGCGAGCAGGCGCTGGCGCTCAGGACGCGTCCGTCACGCATCAGCTGTACGGGTGCATCCTGGAGCACTTCTGTGTAGATGCTGAAGTTGGGTACCTCGGGGCAGTGACCAAGGGCACCGAGCACGGCATTGGCTCCGCTGCCCACACCGCTCTGCAGGTTCAGGAAGGTGGGCGGGATGAGGCCCTGCTTCATGTTGGCCAGCAGGAAGTCGGCCACGTTCTGACCTATCTGGGTGGTGATGGGGTCGGGATCCTTGAAGGAACGTGCCTCGTCGGGGATGTCACATTCGACTACGCCGATGATGCGGTCGGCATCGACTTCCACGTAGGGCTTGCCGATGCGGTCGCTGGCCTTTGTAATCATAATGGGCGTGCGATTGGGGTGGTCCTCGATTTCATACACATCGTGGATGCCCATGCAGGAACGCTCGTGGAAGGCGTTCAGCTCGACGAAGATGCCGCGCTTGGCCAGACGGCACACGGTGGGGCTGATGCCGCCAGCGGCGGTCAGGTAGATGTGTGCCTTTGAGCCCACTTTCTCGATGGCGCAGGCTTCGATGATGGCCCAGTCAACGTCGCCCAGATAGCCCTGGCGGATTTGCGTGGCCATGTTCGAGAGGTTCAGGTCGCTATAGGCCAGCTCGTTCAGGTTGACATGCTTGCGGAAGTCGGGGTTCGTCGTGTATGGGGCACGGAAACCGATGGCCTGTGCGTTGGCCATATCGCCGTCGCAGCTCTGTCCGGTGCTGGCACCAGTGAAGATGTTCACCTTGTAAGGGCGGCCTTCGGCGTGTTCTGCCTGGGCTTTTTTAGAAATCTCTTCGGGCACGCTCTTGGGGACGCCGGCGGGCGTGAACCCGCTCAGTCCGATTGTCTGCCCGTTCTGAATCATCGCAGCGGCTTCGGCTGCAGAAATCTTTTTGAATTCCATAATGGGGTTTTTTGTGTAGTTTTCGTCTAAATTGCGTGCAAAGGTACAAATAATAGTTCAAAGTTCAAAGTTCAAGGTTCAAAGATTTAGCCCTTGTCTGTGGATTTGTGACGGGGGCGAGAGATTCAGTGGGGGTCGAAGATTGCTTGAAAGTTATGTAGCATTGTCTGTTCCAACTCGTCGATGTCCATGTGGCGCAGGCGGGCGACTTCCTGGTAGAGCTGGCTTACGGGACGTGGATTGTCATCGGTCTCCAGCAAGAGACGTTCTGCCGGGCAGGCGATGAGGCTCTCCGAATTGTGGCGAAAACCGAAGGAAACGTACATGCCCCGGCGCAGTATCTGCCTCAGCTGTTGCGGCTTGCCGCGGAAGGCGTGGAATATCCATGGCTGTGTGGCCTGCTCCTCCATTTGCATACGCAGCACGTCGTCTATTGCGTGGACACAGTGCAGAATGAGTGGCTTGTGCAGCAGCTCGCTGAGACGTATCTGCTGTCGGAATACCTCTATCTGTCGCTCATAGGGTGTCGTGCACAGGCGGTCGAGCCCGCATTCGCCGATGGCCAGCGCCTGGGGCAGTCGTGCTTCGGGTGGGAACTGAGGATGCCACGGATGGGCACCCCACGTGTCGATGCCATCCTGGATAACTGTCTCGCCTTCGCGGGAAGGATGGTGTGTGTGGAAATCGATGGGGGTCTTGGGGGGAGTCTTCGTCATGGCACAGGGTCATATCCGCTGCCACCCCAGGGATGACAGCGCAGGATGCGTCGCACAGCTAGCCACGTGCCGCGCAGTGGACCGTGCTTTCGCAGTGCCTCGATGGCGTACTGGCTACATGTGGGGGTGAAGCGGCACGAGGGGGGCGTCAGCGGTGAGATGCAACGCTGATAGAAGCGGATGGGGAGGATGAGTGCCTCAGCCAGCAGCTCAGAGACTTGGTGCAGGAGAGAGGCTTTCATGGATGCGTTTTAGGAGATTTTGCATACGTCGTTCGACATCGTCGCTTGGCAGTTCCTGGGGGCTGCTCCACAGGAAGGCGATGTGGACGCCGCCTGTGGCAGGGGCGAGCAAGGACTTGTTCTTGCGAAATGCCTCGCGCATCTGCCGCTTGATGCGATTGCGCCGGACAGCCCGTTTGAAATGCCGCTTAGAAACGGATACCAGAATGCGAACGCCGCTCTCCTCGGTACTGAGGAAAACGGCGCGAAGGGGAAAGGCGGAGAACGACTGATGCCCCGGCTCGAAGAGGGCTTCCACGCTCTTCTGTAGGGAGAGCCGCTCCTCTTTCTTCAGGCCTTGTGGCTTATTCTCCATTTACTTTTTTGAGATAGGCTTCCAGGGCGGCTGTCATGCTGGGGTACTCGGCAGAGGGAGCCTCAAGGTCGAGCCGCAGGCCGGCTTCCTTGACAGCCTTGGCTGTCGTGGGGCCGAAGGTGCCGATGGCAATGTCGCCTTGCTGGAACTTGGGAAAGTTCTTCAGCAACGACTGGATACCGCTGGGACTGAAGAAAATGAGCATGTCATAGTCAAAGGGTTCGTCCTTGCCGAACTCGTTGCTCACGGTGCGGTACATCACGCCCTCGGTGTGAGTCAGTTTCTTGCTGTCCAGGAGGTCTGAGAACTCCGTATTGTGCACGTCGCTCATGGGGATGAAGTACTTCTCGTTTTTGTGCTTGACCATGAGGGGTATGATGTCGTTCAGCTTACCTGTCGAACCGAAGAAGACCTTGCGCTTGCGGTATTGCACGTATTTCTGAATGTACAGGGCCACGGTCTCTGTGATGCAGAAATACTTCATGTCCTCGGGGATGGCTACGCGCATCTCCTTGCACAACTGGAAGAAGTGGTCGATAGCGTGGCGGGAGGAAAAGACGATAGCGGTGTGGTCTAGGATGGAAATCCTCTGCTGGCGGAATTCCTTGGGGGTGATGCTCTCTACCTTGATGAAGGGGCGAAAAACGAGCTCCACGTCATGACGACGTTCGATGTCGTAGTAAGGCGACTTCTCGGAAGTGGGCTTTGGTTGTGAGATGAGAATCTTTTTTACCATTGCGATGTCCTAAAAAAATACGTTCAATCCTTTTGTGACTTGACTCAGAATCTTGATGGCGGCAAGCAGCGGTGTCGCTTCGAGTGTGCAAAGGTACACAATTTCGTGGAATATTCCATGAAAATCTGAGAAAAATATTTGATATCCCTTTAGCAAAAGCAAAAATTTGACAAATACGAGAATAGAAAATGCAGCACAGAGTACTTTTTCATGCGGGAAATTAAAATATGTACCGAAAACGATGACGAGGAATAGAATGACTGCTTCTGCGACGAAAAGGAGTTTGTAATCGCTTCTCCATGTAAAACATTTTCTCTTATCGAAGAATACCCAGTTCACGAAACGATATGCTATGAACTTCGCTGTGATGGCAGCCAGGAAGCACAGGGCGAAAAGGATGAAAAGGAGGTAGGGAGAGACGTATCCGAGGAATATCTCACGCTCGTAAACGATGTGCCATATGGCGATATAGGCTCCCGTGAACGAGAGCAGAAGGGCGGAGAATGCCATGATAGGAAAGCTGATGAGGGACTCCATGTCTGTTGTTGCCTCTCGGCTGCGTGAGGGGAGAACGAACTGGCGTGCCTGCTCGTAGAGCTGTTTTGCCGTCCGTCGCAGCATGAGTATCATGGTGACGAGTAATAGCAGGACGGTGATTGTCATCCAGTCATCGTGCCACGGCTGTGGAGCAAGGAGGTGGCCTTCATACCCAGCCTCGTGTCTCGTGCTTTCGGGATGCAAGAGAGGGCTGTGGGAAAAAAATCCTCCGGAGTAGGGCAGGGGGAGAGGTGAAGTGGCTGTGTCGCTCTGTCCGATTCCGTTCGCTATGAGGTATAGGCTATCGCTGGTCAGTACCTCGATGGTACTGTCCTCCGGAAGGGGCGGGACAGAGGTGTCCGCGAGTCGCAGGCTGTCACGGACGGTGGCGTTCATATCTTGGCAAAGCGTCGGATGTTACGGTCCCATTCGGGCGTGGTCAGTGCCATTTCCAGTGCTTCCTCAGGCGTGGATGCTACACGCCAGATGTCTGCATGCTGCAGTCGCATAAAGCGTTGCTCGACGGCTTGTTGCAGCATGGCTGTCGTGGCATTGTAGTAGCCCAGTGTGTTAAGCAGGATAATGGGTTTGAGGTAGATGCCCAGTTGCTTCCATGTGATGAGTTCCATCAGCTCTGCAAAGGTACCGCATCCGCCGGGCAGTACGATGGCGGCATCGCTCATCTCGGCCATCTTCTCCTGACGGATGTGGATGTTGTCGGTCTCGATGATGCGAGTCATCGAGGTATGGCACCATCCTTCCTGAATCATAAAGGTGGGTATGATGCCGATAGCCTCTCCACCGTTTTCGAGGCATCCGTCGGCACTCTCGGCCATTAGTCCCATGCTGCCGGCACCGTTGATGAGCGTGATTCCACGCTCGGCCATCAGCCGTCCCAGCTCGCGTGCGGCTTGGAAGTATCGGGGGTCAATCTGTGTGCTGCTGGCACAATAGACGCATATATGCTTTCTCTCGTTCATATTCTTTGGGTTATGTGTGAGGATAAGTGAAGGGAATATGAAGGCTGGATCGAGTGCTATTCCAAACGGAAGGCGCGGCGGATCTTGTCCACGTAATCCAGCTTTTCCCAGGTGAAGAGCTCTACCTTCACCACTTTTGTCTTGTGGTAGAGCGACTCGAAACGCTTGGTTACCACGCGAGGCTCGCGTCCCATGTGGCCGTAGGCGGCCGTCTCCTCATAGATGGGGTTACGCAATTTGAGCCGTTGCTCAATGGCGTAGGGGCGCAGGCTGAACAGCTGGCCTATCTTCTGGGCAATACGGCTGTCGCTCATGGGGACGTGGCTGGTGCCGTAGGTGTTCACGTAGATGCTCACGGGGTCGGCCACTCCGATGGCGTAGCTCAGCTGTACCAGCATCTCGTCGGCCACGCCGGCAGCCACCATGTTCTTTGCGATGTGGCGTGCAGCATAGGCAGCCGAGCGGTCCACCTTCGAGGGATCCTTGCCGCTGAAGGCGCCGCCGCCGTGGGCTCCCTTGCCTCCATAGGTGTCCACGATAATCTTGCGCCCGGTGAGCCCGGTGTCGCCGTGAGGACCTCCGATGACGAATTTCCCCGTGGGGTTCACGTAGTATTTGATGTCATCATCAAAGAGTGCCAGCACACGCGGGTCGTGGATGGTGGCCTTGACGCGCGGTATGAGGATGTGTATTACATCGTGCCGGATGCGTGCCTGCATGTTCTCGTCTGTGTCGAATTCGTCATGCTGGGTGGAGAGTACGATGGTGTCAATACGCATGGGATGGTTTGCCTCGTCGTATTCGATGGTCACCTGGCTCTTGGCATCTGGACGCAGGTAGGGCATCTCGTGCCCCTCGCGGCGGATGTCGGCCAGCACGCGCAGCAGGCGGTGGGCCAGGTCGAGGCTCAGCGGCATGTAGTTCTCGGTCTCATTGGTGGCATAGCCGAACATCATGCCCTGATCGCCGGCGCCCTGTGCCGAGCGTCGATCGCGTTCCACGCCTCGGCTGATATCCTCGCTCTGCTCGTGGATGGCGCTGAGCACACCACACGAGTTGCCCTCGAACATGTATTCACCCTTCGTATATCCAATGCGGTTGATTACTTCGCGGGCGATGCGTTGCAAGTCCACGTAGGCGCGCGTCGTGATTTCGCCTGCCAGCACCACCTGTCCGGTGGTCACCATGGTTTCACAGGCCACCTTCGATTCTGGGTCGAAGGCCAGCAGTTTGTCCAGCACTGCGTCGCTGATTTGATCGGCCACCTTGTCGGGATGTCCCTCAGAGACCGATTCGGAGGTAAACAGATAAGCCATAATTCCTTTTCTTGCTATAACATTTTCTGACGCAGGGGGATATATGTGGGGCAGAATGCGTGGCAAGGGGTGTCAGCCTTGCCGTTTTAGCATTTTTTACTGTGGTTGCAAGCCGCTCAAATCTATCCACAAACGTCATTTCGACTGCAAAGTTACGAAAAAACGAGTGCAGGACAAAAAGAATCTCGTTCTTTTTTTCATGCCGAGTGAAAGGATTCGAGCTTGCTCGCTTCGCTTGTCGAAGAAGTTCGCCATCCAAGGGATGGCAGAGTTACGACATTTATCTGTAACTCGCAATTTGCAGCGCATGTTTTTTCGCTCTGTCTGTCCGTGAGCCTCTCTTTGCCAGACTGGGAACCATGCTTTGCCCGGTCCGTTGCCACACGCCGTTCGCCCGGCCGTCTGCTGTACCCCCCCGGTTGTGTGATTCAGGATCGTACAAGCGATGGGGCATGCTGCTCCCGACGGAGTATCGTGTGGCGGGACGGGTTATCCTCCGCATCCGACGATGAAACACACCGCACCCGACGACGGAACACGCTCCATCCGACGACGGAACACGCTCCACCCGACGACGGAACACGCTCCATCGAAGGGTGATGTTGGAAGCTCTGAGAATCAGGCATGCTGTCTGTACCACCGAAAATGCCCATGTTATAGGAAGGAAGGGATGTTTCTCCAATACGTTTCCTCACGAATCTGGGAAACTGGAGTTCGCCATGCACTATTAAAAATGTAAATCTCTCCCACAAAGGTATTTTGGGGAGGGAGGATAGCAAAGTAATTCCGTAGAGAAAATGCGAAAAAGGTTTGCTACGTTCACTTAGCAAAAGAATGTACTCGCGCGCGTACCTTATATTATATAAGGAGGTGGCGGCGGGTGCTACTATGGACGGCAGACGACGGTGAGGGGCATCTCGTGCCGGCGAAGGAACTGCTTCACATGAAGTTGCCACTCCTCGAAGGTGGGAATGTCATAGCCGCTCCAGGCGGCTCCGAAGTAATAGGTGAAGGGCTTTCCCTGATACTGGCGCACGAGGCCTACGGCATGTCCGGCGTTGGTGGGCGCCGTCGGGGACAACCGGGTGATGGTGGCGTTGCCCTCGGGGAAGGCTACGGCCACGAAGATCTGGCTCTGGTGCTTGTCGGGGTACATGGTGGGGTCGGCATAGGCGGCGTAGTTCTGGCCCATGACAAGGCTTTCCGTGTCGGCTGGTCGCAGGACGATGCCTGCAGCCAGGCTGGATGCCTGATGGAGTCCCTCGTACCACACCGTGGTGCGGAAGAAGTGGCTGCCGCGGTCGGCTGTGATGAGACGATGCTCTCGTGCGCCGTACATCTCGCCGAAGTGGAGCAGGAGCGAGAAGCGAAGGGGACCTTCGTCGAGAATCTCATAGCGTTCGTAGCACCAGGGGAAGAGTAGCTGCCCGCCGCGCATCAAGGCCGGTGTGCCGCAACCCAGTGTGGGGCCCACGGCATAGCAGTCCATACCCAGGCCGTGGTCCAGATGGTAGCTGGTGGCTGTGCCGAGTGAGTCAGCCTCGCGCTTATGCCCCGATTTGCGCAGGCGTTCCATCTCTGCGTTTTTCGAGAAGTGCAGGGCATAGATGCTGTCGAGCATCAGCGCTGGCGAGCGCTTCACCCAAACGTCGTTTCCGTAGGCTTGTTCACCCTTCTGCTGCGTGGCGGGCCCATAGACACGGAAACCGATCTTGTCGTTTTCGAAGGAGATGTCGTCGGCACGTTCGGGGTATTGTCGTCCGAAGACGTAGGGTTCCACCCTGGCCGGTTTGCCTTTGTGCAGGGTATATACGGCCTCTCCCTTGGGGCGGATGGAAGCGTAGATGAGGAACTTGCCATCGTGAGTGAACTGGCTGGGTTGCTCGATGCCTGAGGCGTCGCGGACTACGATCTCGCGCCCCATGCGTGCCGTGATTTGACGTGCATCGATTTCCACTATCTCATGGCGCTGGATGGACGACGAGTTCTTGATGCAGACGTGCAGTGTCTGGGCGTGCAGCGGAGAGAGCATCGCTGCGAGGATGATAGCCAGGAAGACCGCCGGGCGTGGGGAAGGGAGGGAATGGTTCATTGTTCGTGAAGAATTTCGTGGAGAGGTCTCATGACAAACTCTCGTTCGTACATACGGGGGTGAGGCAGGGTGAGTGCCTCGCATTGGATGTGTACATCGTCATACAGGAGCAGGTCGATGTCGATGGGGCGGTCATGGTAGCGGCCGTTATGGGTTTTTGCCGTGCGACCCAGGTCGCGCTCTATCTGCTGGGTGGCCCTCAGGCACCGCATGGGCGAGAGCGGCGTAAGCACCAGGCAGGCCGCGTTCAGAAAGCGGTGGGGACTCTCGAAGCCCCACGGCTCTGTTTCGATAAATGAGGAGATACGCTCCACCTGGCCCACACGTTCCCCGATGTAGGCAATGGCGAGACGGAGTATCTGCTCGCGATTGCCAAGGTTAGAGCCGAGGGAGAGATAGAGGCGGTGCATGGCAATGTTAGTCCTGCAGGATGAGCATGGCGTCGCCGTAGGTGCCGAAGCGGTAGCGTGTCTTGGGATCCGTCTCGTTGTACTTCAGTGCTTCCTTGTAGGCTTTCATGATGAGGTCGTATCCGCCATAGGCACATGTGAGCATGAGCAACGTGCTGTAGGGCATGTAGAAATTGGCCACCATCGCGTCGGCCAGCGTGAAGTCGTAGGGCGGGAAGATGAACTTGTTGGTCCATCCATCAAATTCCTTCAGGCGTGAGTCGGCACTGACCGCTGTCTCCAGTACTCGCTGTACGGTGGTACCCACGGCAACGATGTGGTGTCCCTCGTCCTTTGCCCGGTTGATCAGGCGGCATGCTTCTGCTCCCACATGCATCTCCTCCGACTCCATCTTGTGTTTTGTGAGATCCTCTACGTCAATCTCGCGGAAGTTGCTCAGACCACAGTGCATCGTCACATAGGCAAAATCGATGCCCTTGATCTCCATCATTTTCATCAGCTGTGGAGAGAAGTGCATGCCGGCGGTAGGTGCTGTTACGGCTCCCTCGTTGCGGGCAAAGATGCATTGGAAGTTCTCCAGGTCTTCGGGCTCGGCCGGTCGCTTGATAATCTCGCGGGGGAGGGGAGCCTCGCCCAGGGCGTAGAGCTGGCGTTTGAACTCCTCGTGTGAGCCGTCGAAGAGGAAACGCAGTGTGCGGCCGCGGCTTGTGGTGTTGTCAATGACCTCGGCCACCATCGATTCGTTCTCTCCGAAGTACAGTTTGTTGCCTATGCGAATCTTGCGTGCCGGATCCACCAGCACGTCCCACAAGCGCATGTCAGCGTTCAGTTCGCGCAGGAGGAAAACTTCGATCTTGGCTCCGGTCTTCTCCTTGTTTCCATAAAGGCGGGCCGGGAAGACCTTGGTGTCGTTGAAAACAAATACATCGCGGTCGTCAAAAAACTGCAGGATGTCGCGAAACGAGGGACGGTGTTCGATGATGCCGCTCTTGGCATGCACCACCATCAGGCGACATTCGTCGCGAAACGTAGTGGGGTACTGGGCAATTCGGTCCTCGGGCAACTTGAATTTGAATTGTGAGAGCTTCATATATGCGAATTTCTGTTTACTAATTTATAATCTGGCGATTTTGTATGCCAATTTCTATTTGCTGATTTTCGTCGTCTCGTTCTCTCCGTCCTGGGGAGTGAGAGGGGAGAGGCTTTGTGTGTCGAGCCATGCGGGGAAGTCGTCCACCTGCATGCATTGCTCCACCCGTATGTCACCGACGCGAGTGCGGCGCAGTGCGATGAGGTGGGCTCCGCTGTGCAGTGCTTGGCCGATGTCGCGAGCCAGTGCGCGTATGTAGGTCCCTTTGCTGCAGACGATGCGCAGGGTGGCTTGCATCTGTTCGGGATTGAAGTCCACGAGTTCTATCTCGTCGATGACCAGCACCTTGGGCTTCAACTCGACGTCTTTTCCCTTTCGAGCCAGTTCGTAGGCACGCTTGCCGTTGACCTTGCAGGCTGAGAACGTGGGGGGCACCTGTTCGATGCGTCCACGGAATCCTTCCAGTGCCTGGAGAAGCATCTCTCGTGAGATGTGCTCGGTGGGATAGGTGGCATCCACGGGTTTCTCCAGGTCGAAGGATGGAGTGGTGGCTCCCAGCTGCAGCGTGGCCACGTATTCCTTGGTATGGGCTTGCAGCTCATCGATACGTTTTGTAGCCCTTCCAGTGCAGATGGTCATCACGCCGGTGGCCAGCGGGTCGAGCGTGCCGGCGTGGCCCACCTTGAGTTTCTTCACTCCTATCCGCTGGCAGAGCAGGTATCGCACGCGGGCTACCAGATTGAACGAAGTCCAGCGGTAGGGCTTGTCGAAGTATAGTATCTCTCCCTCGATAAAGTTCATGACAGTACCATGCACAGCACTCCCACGATGGCACAATAGATGCCAAAGTAGACCAGCTTGCCTTTCTTCACGAGGTTAATCATCCACTTGCAGGCCACACATCCGCTGATGAAAGCGGCCAGGAAGCCTATCACGTAGGCACTGGTGGGGATCACTGTAGCTGCTGCCTCGCCTGTACCCTTGAGTGCCTTCAGCACGTCGAGCAGGGCCTCGCCCAGGATGGGAGGTATCACCATGAGGAACGAGAACTGGGCCAGGCGTTCTTTCTTATTGCCCAGAAGGAGGCCGGTGGCAATGGTGCTACCCGACCGACTCAGGCCAGGCATCACTGCGGCTGCCTGGGCCAGACCGATGACAAAGGCATCCCATATCCCAATCTCCTCTTTCTGACGCGGACGGGCATAATAGCTGAAGGTTAGCAGGGCGGCGGTCACGAGCAGACAAACGCCTACGATGAACAGACCACTGCCGAAGACTTCCTCCACTTTCTCCTTGAAGAAAAGGCCCACGATGCCCACAGGAATCATGCTCACGACGATGGCCGCGGCATAACGCCGCTCGGCATTCCATAGGGGGGTCTTCGTATCAAAGATGCCCACGAGCAGCGCCCATATCTCCTTTCGGAGAATGACCAGTGTGCTCAGCACCGTGGCTACGTGTACCACGATGGTAAACATCAGGCTGCTCTCGCCGTTGAGGCCGAAGAAATGGGAGAGGATGGCCAGGTGACCGCTGCTACTTACGGGCAGATATTCCGTGAGTCCCTGTACGAGACCCAGCAGGAGAGACTGTATTTCATTCATGCGTTAATCGTTTTTCTCTTCGGGCTGTCGTTTGTCATTGCCTGCAGGCTTGTGCATGATGGCGAACATCATAAAGACAAAGCCCACGAGGCTCACTACGGGTGCCACGCGGATGCGGCGCACGCTGAAAATCTCTGGATTGAAGACTCCCTCCTTGCTTCCCTCACCGGACATGAGGATGAGGCCCACGATGATGATAACCATCCCGATAGCCAGCAGGATGTAGTTCTTCTTGTCAAATGCAAAATTGTCCATATCGTTTATTAAAGTTTTCTTTTGTTTTAGTCTTTCTGCATCGTCAGTACAGTTCGCTCTCCCGTTTTCTCAGATAAGCGGTGACGGAAAGGTAGGTGCATGCCACTGTGATGCACAGGCCAATGACGAGCACGCATAGGCACATGAGGCCGATATTCGGGAGGGTGATGTAATCTGCAATGCTGGGATCCTTCGCCGTCGCCCAGCGAATGGTGGCCAGCAGGATGGCGTCGGCCAGTGCGGCCGAGATGATGCCTGTCCATAGGCTCCGCACCATGAATGGGCGGCGGATGAAACTCCAGCGTGCCCCCACCAGCTTCATCGTCTGCAGGATGAACCGATGGCTGTGGACGCTCAGCCGCACGGTGTTGTTGATAAGCACGAGCGAAATGATTACCAGCAGGGCGGCCACCACAAGCATGATGATTGAGATTCGATGCAGGTTGCTGTTCAGGCTCTCCACGAGGTCGTGTTCGTACATGACGTCGGCCACGATGGGCTCTGCCTTCAGGTCACGTGCAATCCACTCGAGGCTGTCGTTGCAGGCATAGCGGGCCGTAATCTGCACCTCCAGCGAGATGGCAAAAGGATTGGCACCAAGATATTCCGTGGGGTCGATGCCCATGCCTTCAATCTGTTCGCTGAGTGCCTGCTCGCTGCTGATGTATTGGATACCGGCGACGTAGGGGCGTTCGAGCAACTGGCCTTGCAGGGCGGCTGCATCGGCCGACGGCGTGTCGTCTTGCATGACAATGGTTACGGTCAGGTTTTCGCGTACGGAATCACCCAATACGCGGGCCGTGAGGGCAAAGAGCACCACGAGACCCAGCAGGATGAGCACCATCGTGGTACTGATGATGCTTGTCAGCGTCTGCATCTGTGTGGCGGTGCTTCCCTGTCGTCTATGTGTCTTCTTTTGCATGGTTAGGTCCGCTTGACGATGTTTTCTGTGACTGTGCCCTTCAGCGTGGCGCTACTGCTCTCGGTGATTCGGGCGGTGACGGTCTGCCCGATGTGCAGCCCCTGCCGATCGACGACGACCACCTTGTTCTGTCCCGTGCGGCCGTAGAGCTGGTCGCGACTACGTTTGCTTGCGCCTTCGAGCAATACCTCGTATTCCTGCCCGATGCAGCGGCGGTTGCTCTCGGCTGAGAGCTGGTTCTGCAGGGCGATGAGCTCGTTCAGGCGTCGTATCTTGGTTTCCTCTGGCACGTTGTCGGGGAGATGACGGCTGGCATAGGTGCCAGGCCGTTCGCTGTACTTGAACATGAACGCGCTGTCGAAAGCGCACTCGCGCATCAGGCTGAGGCTTTGCCGATGGTCCTCCTCCGTCTCGCCCGAGTAGCCCACGAAGATGTCGGTGGACAGTCCGCAGTCGGGGATGATGCGGCGGATGGCAGCCACGCGGTCCAGATACCATTCGCGTGTGTAGCGTCGGTTCATGCGTTGCAGTACGTCATTGCTCCCACTCTGGACGGGCAGGTGGATGTGGTGGCAGATGTTGGGTTCCTCGGCAATTACATGCAGGGTCTCGTCGCTCATGTCCTTGGGGTGGCTGGTGGTGAAGCGCACTCGCATGTCGGGCACGGCGCGTGCCACGATGCGCAACAATTCGGGGAACTGCAGGTCAGCCGACTCTCCACGGCTGTTGCTGTCAGCCCTGTCCACCCTGTAGCTGTTCACATTCTGTCCTAAAAGAGTGACTTCGTGGAAACCGCGTGACTCGAGGTCCTTCACTTCGCGCAAGATACTCTCTACGTCGCGGCTGCGTTCTCGTCCGCGTGTGTAGGGCACGATGCAGTAATGGCAGAAATTGTTGCAGCCACGCATGATGGTAACGAAGCCGCTAATCGTGGGTCCGCAGATGCGCTGCGGGATGATGTCGCGGTAGGTCTCGGTGTTGGAGAGGGTGACGTCGATAGCCTTTTCTCCGCATTCCACCTGAGCCACCAGGTCGGGCAGCGACATGTAGGAGTCTGGTCCGGCTACGATGTCGGCATGGTATTCCTCGATGAGGCGTTCTTTCACTCGCTCGGCCATGCAGCCCAGCACTCCGATGATGAGTCGGCGCCCCTTCTTTTGCAGGCTGTGTAGATATTCCAGGCGGCTTAGGATCTTCTGCTCTGCGTTGTCGCGCACGGAGCATGTATTCAGGAAGACGGCGTCTGCCTGGTCCATCTCCTGGCAGACTTCATAGCCGGCCATGCCCATCACGGCGGCCACCACTTCGCTGTCGGCCACATTCATCTGGCAGCCGTATGTTTCAATGAGCAGTTTCTTCATTTAGCGTAGGGCGCATTCATTTGCGCTGCAAAGATATAAAAAAAAATGCTGCTTGTCAATAGTTGCGGGGGATAAAAGGTCATGTGTGGGCGTAAAAAAGCAAAAAAAGAGGTCGTCTCGGCTTTGAGGCGACCTCCTGAGGGGTTGGGCTATCCGGTTTCGAACCAGAACTAAGACGACCAAAATGTCTTGTGCTACCATTACACCATAGCCCAATCCGAAAGCAACCGCTCAGGATTGCGGCTGCAAAGTTATGACTTTTCTGCCTTTTGTGCAAGCATTCGTGACGCTTTTTTTATTCAGCGGTGAGCAGGAAGTATTTCTTCTTGCCCTGCTGGACGAGGAGGTACTTGCCGTTTAGCAGGTCTTTCTCTGTCACCATCTGGTCGAAGGCTTGCAGCTTTTCCTTGTTCAGACTGACACCGCCGCCCTGGGTGAGCTTGCGCATCTCGCCTTTGCTGGGGAAGCACTGCGTCTCGCCGGCCATAAGATCCACGGCTTTGATGCCCTCGCCCTGTAGAAGGTTGCGGGAGATGCTGAACTGCGGTACGCCGCGGAATACGTCGAGCAGGGTTGCCTCGTCCAGACGGGAGAGGCTCTCGCGTGTGGCTTTGCCAAAGAGAATGTTGCTGGCCTCGACGGCTGCCTCGTAGTCCTCCTGGCTGTGTACCATGACGGTGACCTCCTGGGCCAGGCGTTTCTGCAGTACGCGTAGTCCGGGATCCTTGTGGTGTTCCTCGATGAGGGCATCAATCTCTTCCTTCGTCAGCGAGGTGAATATCTTGATGTAGCGCTCGGCGTCCTCGTCGGCCACGTTCAACCAGAACTGGTAGAAGGTGTAGGGCGTCGTGCGGTTGCGGTCGAGCCAGATGTTGCCCTGCTCCGTCTTGCCGAACTTTTTGCCGTCGGCTTTGGTGATGAGCGGACAGGTGAGAGCGAAGGCTTCGTTCTCTGCTCCCAGTTTGCGGCGGATGAGTTCCGTGCCAGTGGTGATATTGCCCCACTGGTCGCTGCCGCCCATCTGCAGCTTGCAGTTCTTCGTCTGGTAAAGGTGCAGAAAGTCATAGCCCTGAAGCAGCTGGTAGGTGAACTCGGTGAACGACATTCCGTCCTGGAACTCGCCGTTTAGGCGGCGTTTCACGCTGTCCTTGGCCATCATGTAGTTCACGGTGATGCACTTGCCAATCTCGCGGGCGAAGTCCAGGAACGAGTAGTCCTTCATCCAGTCATAGTTGTTCACCAGCTCGGCGCGGTTGGGTGCGTCGCTTTCGAAGTCCAGAAAACGTGCCAGCTGCTGCTTGATGCACTGCACGTTGTGGCGCAGCGTCTCCTCGTTCAGCAGGTTGCGCTCCTGGCTCTTGCCGCTGGGGTCGCCAATCATGCCCGTAGCGCCGCCCACCAATGCCAGCGGCTTGTGGCCGCACTTCTGCAGGTGGCGCAGCATCATTACGCCGCACAGATGCCCGATGTGAAGACTGTCGGCCGTGGGGTCGATGCCTACGTAGGCCGTCACCGTCTCTTTCTCTAACAGTTCTTTTGTCCCGGGCATCATCTGATGGATCATGCCCCTCCATGTAAGTTCGTCTACAAAATTCATCGAATGAGTACTTTATATGTATTTCGGGGTGCAAAGTTACGTTTTCTTCATCGAACGGCCAAATCTTCAGGAGGGAAATGCGACTCATGATCCCTAAATTCTCACTCCCCGGCGATTATCTTGTCTGTATTTTCGGACGAATGTCTGTCGTTATCTCTGGAGGATGTTGCTATAGGGAGTCGAATTTGGTGGAGTGCCACTAACCTTTTGGTGACACTCCGCGAAACTTTTGGTGGCACCCCACCAAATTGGTGATGGCTTGGCACTGTTTTTCTATGCAAATGTTAAAAAACATTAATGTTCTGTATAATTTCCTCGTACATGGTACGCGTTTACGCGGAAAAAGTCATACCTTTGTCCCGACTTTGCAAAGATAGATAGTGGGGCATAGTATGTCGTGAGGCAAACGTGCTTCGTACATTATTATTATAGATAGTCTTCGATGAGGAAATAAATTAAATGAAGAGATAACATAATCGTTTAAAAGTATGAAAAGAAAGTTTTCAAAGTTTCTTGCGCTTCTGGCTGTAACAGCCTGCGTGGGAGTAGCAGTGTCCTCATGTAAGGATACTAACGAGGATTTGCAGAACCAGATTGACCAGTTGCGTCTGGTTGTGATCGGCGATGAGTCGGATCTCTCTCAGTCTCTGCAGACACAGATTAACAACCTGAAGGCCCAGCTGGCGCTCTATCAGCAGCAGTTGGAAGCCATCAACTCGTGTGAGTGTGACATGGATGCCGTAGAGGCAAAGCTTACTGCACTGCAGACCGCACTGGCACAGAAGGCCAACCTCACTGACCTCGAGGGACTGGCTACCGTACAGCAGCTGCAGAATGAAATCAATGCGCTGCGTACGTTTATCGCTTCGACCTATGTGGCCAAGAGCGAGTACACACAGGCCATCCAGACTCTGGAGGCTGCCATTGAGGCTGCCAAGTGCAAGTGCACTGGCGAGTGTGGTTGCGACCTCTCGTCCATCCTTTCCCGTCTGAGTGCTGTGGAGACCGCTGCTGCCGACGCAAAGGCTCTGGCCCAGGACGCTGCTGCCCGTGCTGACGCTGCCAAGGCTGCCGCCGATGCTGCCAAGGCCGCTGCTGACGCTGCCAAGGCCGCTGCCGACCAGGCTGCTGCCGATGCTGCTGCCGCTAAGACGACTGCCGAAGCTGCCAAGGCTGCTGCTGAAACTGCCCAGGCAACTGCCGACGCTGCCAAGACGACCGCTGACGCCGCCAAGGCTCTGGCCGACCTCAACAAGGAGGCTATCGACAACATTAAGCTCCAGCTGGTGTCCATGAGCGACTCGCTGAAGGTGGCTTACGAGAACGCTGCCGAGGCTAAGGCACAGGCCGCTGCCAACAAGCAGTTGATCGACGAGCTCACTTCTCGCATGAGCACTGCTGAGCAGAACATCACCAACCTGAAGAATCTGGTGAACCAGCTGACGGGCGACGTGACGCAGTTGCAGACCGACCTGACCACTCTGACCAACAGCTTCAACCAGGCCGTACAGAACATGACTCAGGAGCTGGCTCGCATCGAGGCTCTGGCCAATGCCAACTTGGAGAAGGCCAAGGCATACACTGATGAGCAGATTGCCATCCTGAAGACCGCTGTCGCTACCAACACTCAGGACATTGCTGACCTGAAGGAGAAAGTAGATTCTCTCTGCAATGTGACTACCGACATCCAGAACGACATGAAGGAAGCCGACGATAAGCTCAATGCCCGCATCGACAGCCTCGCTGCCATTACGAAGGGTCTGGAGGAAGTTGACGCTGCCACACAGGAGAAGATTGACTCCATCTTCAAAGAGATTGTCAAGATCGAGAATCGCGTGGAAGCTATCGAGAACTCCTACGTAACGAAGGAGACCTTCACCGCTACCATCGACAGCGTTTGCACGCTCATCAAGGCCAACACCACTCGCATCAACGAGGTAGAAGAGGCTTACAAGGCTGCCGACGAGCTCATGAAGGCTGACATTGAGCAGCTGAAGAGCGACGTATCTGGTCTGCAGGATCGCATGGCCGACGCTGAAGAGGCTATCGCTGCACTGCAGGGTCTGAAGGATCGCGTAGAGAACCTGGAGAAAAATCTTGCCAACATGATCACCGGCATCACCATCCAGGGCACTCACAACCCCGCATTTGGTACGCTCAGCCTGCCGTTCAACGTGAACTCCAAGGTGTTGATGGCATACTATGGCGAGGCTAACGACGACATCTACTTCCCCACAAGCCGCACTGGTCGCTACGTACGTCCCGCTCAGGCACTCACCGCTCAGGAAATGGAGCTCCTCGGCCTCTCTGACGAAGTGCTCTATCACGCAGGTGATATCCTGCTGGACGACAGCGAAGGCAATGCCGGTACACTCTATGTGACCATCAACCCCAACACCGTGGACTTCACCGGTCAGGTGCTTACACTGGAGAACAGCCAGGCCGAGGCTTCCAAGATTACGCTGGGCGCCCTCAAGCAGAGCGACAAGACCCTCACCTTCGGTTGGACACGTGCTGCTGGCAACGGCTTCTATGAGGCTCCCGCCACACTCGCTGCTGCCGACGTCAACGCAGTACAGAAGGTTAGCTACGACGCTGCCAATATTAAGAAGATTGTGAAGGAAATTAAGGACAAGCGCCTGGATGCAGACTTCAAGGGTATGGCTACCGACATCTATGAAGTGCTGACCAGCTTCAGCCTCGACGCCGATGCAGTGAAGGCTACTTGGACCGACACCGAGGGCACCGAGCACGGAGTTTATTCCGACTACGGACTGGCTGCAACCGCTGTGAAGCCCTTCTCCTTCAATACGCTCTATGACGTGGATGGTCTCATCGACAACATGCCCGGCTACGACCGCGTGAACGCTGTGCTCAATCGCCTTGCCAAGAAGCTGCACAACAGTGTGAAGGCTGTGGTGAATGAGATTGAGGGAAGCATCCTCTATAAGGACGTTCAGGCTCTGAAGATTGAGCACATCACGTTCAACGGCCTCACCGACGAGCAGAAGGCTAAGTTCACCTTCACACTGGACGATGACATCACCATCGATGGCCTCACCTATCAGCTCGACATCAACGAGAACGTGGATGTGCCCATCCATATCTCACAGGGTATTCCCGTAGATGTAAGCACCGTCACGGCTACTGTTCCCTCGTTCAACATCGTTGTGAATACCACAGGTACGGGTGTAGGTTACCTCAATGTAAATGTTGAGGATGACGGTGGTAATAAGGTAGGTTCCGCAGTGATTGACCTTGGCACGGTGAACGTGGTAGTGAATGATAACGTGGCTACTGGTGACCAGACGGCTTATCTGAATGGTACTGCCATTGCAAACCTCAACTACAACGACACTGTGACCGTGAATGTCAAGATGAGCAAGCTGATTGACCTCTCGGGCAAGAAGATCCATATCAACAAGACGATTGCCCTCGACGACATTGCCGACGAATTCGGTGACATTCTCGGTGACCAGGTGGGCGACATCAACAAGATGCTTGACGACATTGACAATGTGATTGGCGACGTGAACACTCAGCTTGACCTCATCAGAACCGACTATGCTGTACGTGCCGATAATGCTATCGACCGCTACATTGCCACCGCCAAGGATTATCTGGAGAGCATCAACGACCGCTTCATGAAGGTGTTCGGCAACATCAACAACGTGTTCCAGCCTGCTATGCTCGCAGGTAACGACGCCGTGTCGCTGCTGAGCCAGGCTAAGAGCTATCCCACCACGATCAAGGGTACCACCACTCACCTCGTGCCCACCACCTGGAACCTCGAGCTCCTCGTGCCTGTATGCAAGAAGCATGTGGCTGTGACCGATGTTATCAAGGGCAGCGACAGCGCCAAGGGCGGCAACGCCGACTGCAAGGCTAAGCTCCAGGCTGCCAATGGCTCGAACGAGATGAATGAGGTCATCAACGGCACCGAGCGCAACATCGTGCTCGAGAACCTGGCCGCTGGTTACACCTATGAGATTGCATACTCTGCTCTCGACTTCCACGGTAACATCGCTACCGAGAAGTACTACATCACCGTGACGGAGTAATAATATAAAGGTATAAATCTCAAGAAACACGATAGAGTATGAAACTG
The DNA here is from genome assembly GCA_902788315.1 of uncultured Bacteroidales bacterium. Classification (GTDB taxonomy): domain Bacteria; phylum Bacteroidota; class Bacteroidia; order Bacteroidales; family Bacteroidaceae; genus Physcousia. The sequence continues at coordinate 169,159 of CADAJS010000004.1, read as the reverse complement.
AAGAGAATAGTATATGCTTGCTTGCTTGCTGCCGGATGCCTCAATGCATCCGCGCAGGCAACGACAGCAACTGAGGACGCCTTCAATGCACATTGGTATGTGCAGGCACAGGGCGGCGCCCAGTATAACGTGGGCGAGGTGAAGTTTGGTAAGTTGCTCACTCCGAATGTACAGCTTGCTGGCGGATATCAGTTTACTCCCATCTGGGGTCTCCGTCTGGCCGTGAACGGCTGGCAGAGCAAGGCTGGCTCTAACCTGACCACCGGCAAGTACTACTGGAAGTGGAACTACGTATCTCCCACTCTCGATGCTACCCTGAACCTGACCAACTGGATTGGCGGTTACAAGAAGCGTCTGGTGGACGTAGGTCTGCTGGCCGGACTGGGTGCCAACATCGCATGGGACAATGACGAGGCAAATCAGGTGAACGCTGACATGCGTGCCGCTCACGGATTCCCCTCGGGCAGCGACGTGGCTTTCCTGCACTATCTGTGGGATGACACGAAGGTGCGCTTCACCGGCCGTGTAGGCGCTTTCGTGGACTTCCATGTGACTCCGCGCCTGGACATCGGCCTCGAGGCCACTGCCAACACGCTGAGCGACCACTACAACTCGAAGCGTGCCGAGAACACCGACTGGTACATCAACGGACTGGTGGGCGTGAAGGTTCATCTGGGTAAGGTTACCCGCAAGGTGGCCAAGACGAATCCCTGCGGCGAAATCGTTGTCGAGAAGGTGGTTGAGAAGCCCGTTGAGAAGATTGTTGAGAAGGTTGTTTACCGTGACCGTGAGGTGGAGAAGGCACGTGAGCCGCTGCGCCGTGACATCTTCTTCGTAATCCGTGGCTCTGAGGTGAGCAAGGAGGAAATGACGAAGGTGGACGACATCATCGCTTACATGAAGAAGTATCCCGAATCGAAGGTTACTGTAACCGCTCATGCCGACAAGGGTACGGGTAACGCTCGTCTGAACAAGATGTACTCCGAGCGCCGTGCGAAGATTATCTTCGACCTGCTGACGAAGAACGGTATTTCGGCCGACCGCATCACTACTGTGGCTAAGGGCGACACCGAGCAGCCTTACGAGAAGAACGAACTTAACCGCGTGAGCATCTGTGTGGCCGAGTAACGTCCGGGCCGACACCAAGGTGAACATACATTAAACAAATCCTAATAAAGCCGTCCCTTTGCATTTCCCTCTGGAATGTAGGGGATGGCTTTTCTCTTTTAAACACACATGAAACGTTTCCTTGCCTCGCTTTTTGCTGTGCTGGCATCCGTTATGCCCCTGCTGGCACAGTTCACGTCCGATGGTTATTATCGCGTGCAGAACTTTGGCACCAAGCGCTATCTCTATGTGAAGGACAACACTGGGTCCTATGACATGCACCGCGACGTGGGCGACTTTGCTGCTATCCAGCTATGGAAGACAGAGTCAATGACTGTCTCAGACCCCTCTTGTCTGATGTACATCAAGAAGATGGGAACAGACCTCTACGACCTCACGGCACAGGGCACAGGCATCTATGCCATGGTGCAGCGCTATGTGGATGTGCATCAAGTGACAGCCGGTGCCATGCGAGGCACTTATACCGTGAGCGCCACTGCTGCAGGCATCACGAAGTACCTTTCCGACAATGAACTTTCATCGGTCGATCGAGGCACTTTGGGTACAGGTGGCAACTCGCCCTACCGCAACTGGAACGTCTATGCTGTCTCTGCGTCTGGCGACACCTACTTTGGCATCACTCCGAACGTACAGACGGGCGGCAAGTACTACTACCCCTTCTATGCCACTTTTCCTTTCCGTCTTTATTCCTCCGGGATGAAAGCCTATATTATCTCGAAGGTTGATCGTGACCTTGCTGTCCTCTCTGAGGTGAAGGATGTTGTGCCGGCGCTGACTCCTGTGCTGATTGAATGTTCCTCTGCTACCCCCTCCGGCAATCGACTTGACCTGACCACCTCGTCTGCCTCTCCCCTGAGTGGCAATGAGATGAAGGGTGTGCTTTTCTGTAACAACAGTCGTCCTAAGTCTAAGGACGCCATCACCGCCTACAACGCGTCAAGCATGCGTGTGCTCGGAGTGACGGCTGCCGGTAAACTCGGTTTCGTGAGCGAAAGCGATAATCTTGTGACATACAACGGCACACGTTATCTCCCGGCCAACCAAGCCTATCTTGCAGTCCCTGCTGATGCTCCCTCCGAGCTGACCATTGTCACCGAGGAGGAATACCAGCAGGCTTTGGCCGAACGCTCCTACACTCTCACCTATCTTGTGGATGGCAAGGTATTCCATACCGAGAGCCATAAGGCGGGCGAGGCCATCACGCCGCAGGCAACTCCCGAGAAGGAGGGCCACACTTTCAGTGGATGGAGTACAATACCCACTACAATGCCGGCCTCTGACTATACGGTGACCGGTACTTTCTCGCCGAACACTTATACGCTGACTTACATGCTTGACGGTGCTGAGTACAAGAAGGAGCGTGTTCTCTATGGCACGACCATCACGCCGCAGGCAGCCCCCGTAAAGGAAGGCTACACTTTCAGCGGATGGACCGGTCTGCCCGCCACGATGCCTGCACATGATGTGACGGCCACGGGTACCCTTTCCCTAAACAGCTATACGTTGACCTATGTGGTGGATGGTGCAGTCTATGCCACCGAGACCCATCCTTTCGGCGAGAGACTCACCCCGCTGGCCGCTCCGGAGAAGGATGGTCACACCTTTGGCGGTTGGAGCGAGATACCTGCCACGATGCCGTCCCATGACGTGACGGTGACGGGCACATTCTCCGTAAACAGCTATACGCTGACCTACATGGTGGACGGCGAGGTCTATGCCACCGAGACTCATGCCTATGGCGAGGCGCTCACGCCATTGCCCGCCCCAGAGAAGGAGGGTTATACCTTCGGTGGCTGGCAGAATATGATGCGCAGCATGCCTGCCCACGACGTGACGGTCAAGGGTTCCTTTACCATCAACAGCTACACGCTGACCTATATGGTGGACGGCGCAGTCTATGCCACTGAGTCACATACCTATGCCGAGGCTCTCACGCCGTTGGCAGCTCCCGAGAAGGAAGGCTATACGTTCAGCGGCTGGAGCGAGATACCTGCCACGATGCCTTCTCACGACGTGACGGTCAAGGGTACCTTCTCCATCAACGAGTACTCGATAACGTTCGTACTCAATGGGGCTGGCTACAATCACGAATCCTATCGCACCTATACCCTCAAATATGGCGCAGCCGTGACAGCACCGGCTCCTCCCACAAAGAGCGGCTACACCTTCCAGGGCTGGGCCGACCTGCCGCAGACCATGCCTGCAGCTGACGTGACGGTGATTGGTACTTTCCTGGCCAACACCTATACGCTCACCTACATGGTGGACGGCACGGTATATGACACACAGAAGGTGAGCTACGGCGAGAGCCTTACCCCCATAGCTGAGCCAGAGAAGGAGGGCTATACCTTCAGCGGCTGGATCGACTTCCCGGCCACAATGCCGGCACGCGACCTGACCATCTCGGGCTTCTTCTCCATCAACAGCTACACGGTGACGTATGTGCTCGTGGGTGGCAGCTATGACAACTACGTCTATCGCACCTCCACGTATCAGTATGGCGCAGCCATCACGGCTCCCGCCCTCGTGCCCATCCAGAGTGGCTACAACTTTGAGGGATGGGAGAATGTGCCCGCCACGATGCCGGCCCATGACATCACTGTTATCGGTCGCTACAAGCTGGCTCAGGGCATCGATGGCGTGTCTTCCGTCACCGAGCAGAAGGTATTCGACCTCTCGGGACGTCGCATTACGTCCTCCGTCCTGCCGCGTGGCATATACATTATCAATGGGAAAAAGACAATGATTAGATAAGAGACACCCCTATGAAGCACACATCTTCCTTCCTCCTTGCGCTGTTTCTCGTTGCCCTCCCCACACAGACACTTGTGGCGCAGGAGCGCAATATCCTCAATCACATGGATCTCGGAGTTGCGTTCAGTGCGGCCGGCATCGGGGCCGACATTACTATGCCGGTGGGCGACTACGTCCGTCTTCGCACGGGCTTTACCTGTATGCCCCACTTTACGCTGACCAGTAACTTCGGCGTGGAGATGAACGGCACGTCGCTCAACGACAGCCAACGCCGCAGAATGAAGGAAATGATGCGTAACTTCACAGGCACCGAGATGCAGGACAATGTCGATATGGACATGCAGCCCACGTGGAACAACTTCAAGTTCCTTGTGGATTTCATGCCCATTCCCGGCAACCGCCACTGGAGCGTGACCGCCGGTTTCTATGCCGGGCCCTCGCGCATCGGCAAGGCGGTGAACACCGAGGATGCCACGCCCACGCTGGCCGCTGTGAATATGTACAATAGCTTGTACATGAAGGCATGCAAGGGCGAGTCGATGTTGGAGTACGAGGATAGTCGTGGTACGATGCACGAAGCGTCTTTCCCTCCTGGATTTGACGAAAGGCTTATTACTGCCGGTATGATGGGCATGCCCCTTGGTCATTTTGCCGACGGGGACAAGGCTATGATGGTGCCCAACCGTAATTCTGCGGCCAAGGCCACGATGGAGGTGAGCAAGTTCCGCCCCTACTTAGGACTGGGATATAACACCGCTCTCTCGCCCGACGGCAAATGGAAACTCTCTGTGGATGCAGGCGTGATGTTCTGGGGAGGAAAGCCCAAGGTCTATGTGGATAATGTGTATAGGCTGAAGTCAGTGGGTAAGGACATGTCATACTATTATTACGATACGACATGGATGCAAATAGAATGGGTTGACGAGGATACATTCTTCCCCGTTTTTGACGAAAACGGAGAGGTTATATATGAGGACGTCCAGCCGCAACGCATCGACCTCACCCGCGACGTGTCGGATATTCGCGGCAAGGTGGGCGACATGGTGAAGACGGTGAAGAAGTTCTCGTGTTTACCCATGGTGGGCATCACCATTTCCCACACCCTGTTCTGAACAATACTTTGAGAGCCGAGGCGATTGCCTTGGCTCTCAAAGTATATAGGCTACTATAGGTACTATAGAAATTATATAGGGCTATTTTACTTCCCAGATGTCGTTTGTCTCCAGCAGTTCGGCAAACGTGTGGTAGGGTTTCTTTGCCTTCACCTCCTCAATCTGCGCCTCCACGGCGTCGTTGTATGTGGGAGCCTCCACATCTCGAATCACGCCCAGCGCGATGGGGAATCCGTCACCGTCGCCCATGAGCGCCAGTTTCAGTTGCAGTGTGTTGTCTTCACAGTGTGCGTCGTGCACCAGGATGTCGTCCATCGTCACGCCGTCCTTCCCTATCTCCACCACTTTCAGCCCGAAGCCTTCCTGCACCAGACCGTATTCGTTGTTCTCGCCGAAGACGAGTTTCTCTCCGTGGCGCACGTAGATGGCGTTCTTGGCTCGTCCCTCCTTACTATATACACTGTCGTGTGTGCCGTTGTTGAAGATGACGCAGTTCTGCAGGATCTCGCATACGCTGCTGCCCTTGTGGGCATAGGCTGCCTTCAGCACTTCGATAGTGCCCGGAGCGTCGGTGGCCACGGCGCGTGCAAAGAAGTGTCCACGTGCACCGAAGCACAGTTCGGCGGGCCGGAAGGGATCCTCCACTGTACCGTAGGGGCTGCTCTTCGAGACAAAGCCGCGCGGCGAGGTCGGGCTGTACTGCCCTTTGGTCAAGCCGTAGATACGGTTGTTGAGCAGAATCATGTTCAGGTCGATGTTGCGACGGTTGGCATGTATGAAGTGGTTGCCTCCGATGGCCAGTCCGTCGCCGTCGCCGCTCACCTGCCATACCGTGAGGTGGGGGTTGGCCACCTTGCATCCTGTGGCAATGGCGGCTGCGCGTCCGTGGATGGTGTTCATGCCGTAGGTGGCCATGTAGTGGGGCAGACGACTGCTACATCCGATGCCGCTGATGACGGCTGTCTCCCACGGTGCCACGCCTATCTCGGCCATTGCCTTGTGCAGGCTGTTCAGGAAGAAGTGGTCGCCGCAGCCCGGACACCACCTCGGCTGTCCTTTCTTGAAGTCTTGGAATGTATATTCTGACATTGTGCTTGTTTTATTCGGTTATTGTATTTGCTGGGTCTTCTGGTTAGGCTAGTTTTACTAGTTAGACTAGTTTTAACTAGTTAAGCTAGTTTCCTTTTTTCCTTGTTCTCAGGCCAGATGCTGCTTGAAGGCTTCCACCAGTTCGCTGACCACGAAGGGCTGACCCTTCACTTCGTTGTACTGGAGGGGCACCAGTCCGTCCACCTTCATGCGCAGCCATGCAGCCAGCTGTCCCATGTTCTGTTCGGCCACGATGACCTTCGGGTAGCGGCGTAGCACCTCGGCGGTGTTCTTGGGCAGCGGGTTGATGTAGCGGAACTGGGTCATGGCCACTTTCCGTCCCTGGCTGCGCAGTTCCTCCATGGCCGCACGCAGATGGCCGTATGTGCCTCCGAAGCCCACGATGAGCAGTTCGGCATCCTCTCGGTCGCCCAGCACTTCGAGGTCTGGCACGGGGATGTTGGCAATCTTGCGGGCACGCTTGCGTGTCATCAGGTCGTGGTTCTCGGGATTGGTGCTGATGGCACCCGTCTTGTCGTCCTTTTCCAGTCCGCCCAGGATGTGCTGGAATCCCTTGCGTCCGGGCACGGCCCAGTAGCGTGTGCCGTTTTCGGCACGCATGTAGGGTGTCCACTGTCCTTTCAGTTCTTCGGGCACGTAAGGTGGCTGTATGGCAGGATAATCCTTGAGATCGGGCAGGCGGAAGGCACCCGAGCCGTTGGCCACGAAGGCATCTGTCAGCAGCACCACGGGTGTCATGTGTTCCAGTGCAATCTTCGATGCCTCATAGGCTGCGTCGAAGCAGTCGGTGGGGCTCACGGCAGCCATCACTGGCATGGGGCTCTCGCCGTTACGTCCGAAGAGCACCTGCAGCAGGTCTGTCTGCTCGCTCTTGGTGGGCAGTCCGGTGGCTGGGCCTCCGCGCTGTACGTCGAGCACCACGATGGGTAGCTCCATGATGACGGCCAGGTTCATGGCCTCGCTCTTCAGGCAGATGCCTGGTCCGCTGGTGCTGGTCACGGCCAGTGCTCCGGCGAACGATGCACCCACAGCCGAGGCACATCCGGCTATCTCGTCCTCGCACTGCACCGTCGTCACGCCCAGGCTCTTGTGTTTCGACAGCTCGTGGAGCACGTCGGTGGCCGGTGTGATGGGGTAGGAGCCCAGGTAGAGTTTCAGTCCGGCCTTCTCGGCAGCGGCGATGAAGCCATAGGCTGTGGCCTTGTTGCCCGTGATGTCCATGTAGCGTCCAGGCACCTTGTGCCGGGTCTCGATGCGATATACGTTGTTGGCCGAGCTGTGTGTGTTGTGTCCGTAGTCATAGCCAGCCTGGATGACCTTGATGTTTGCTTCGGCGATAGCCGGCTTCTTGGCAAACTTCTCACGAAGGAAGTTGAAGGCGATGTCCAGGTCGCGGCTGAAGAGCCAGCAGACGAGTCCCAGGGCAAACATGTTGCGGCATTTCAGGATGCTCTTCATGTCCATGCCGCTGTCGGCCAGGCAGTCCTTGACCATCGTGGTCAGCGGGCATGCGATGACGCGGTCGGTGTCGATGCCCATCTCGCCCAGCGGGTCGTCCGTCTGGAAGGCAGCTTTCTCCAGGTCCTTCGGACCGAAGGAGTCGGTGTCGATGATGATGGTAGCGCCAGGTTTGGCATATCGGTATTGTGTCTTCAGCGCGGCGGCGTTCATGGCCACCAGCACGTCGCACAGGTCGCCTGGCGTGAACACGGGGTTCGCCCCGATGTGCACCTGGAAGCCGCTCACTCCGGTGAGCGAGCCTTGCGGGGCTCGGATGTCAGCGGGATAATCGGGGAATGTGCTGATGCTGTTGCCTACGGTGGCCGATACCGTAGAGAAGATGTTTCCGGCCAGCTGCATGCCGTCGCCGGAGTCACCTGAGAAGCGGACCACCACTTGGTCCAGTTCTTTCACTTCCAATGTTTCTGCCATATTTATAGTTTATTGTTCGATGATCTCTTTCCTGTGCTGTGCACAATGTTTAATGGGGCAGTGGGAGTCTCAAAGATAAATCGCCACTCTCGGTGGCGAACGTCATATCCTTCTTTGTCACGAGGCGTGTCGGGACACCCTATTCCCGGAACTCTAGTTTTTAGTCCAAAATGAATCGTACCCCCGCCGGGAATCGAACCCGGATTGACGGTTTAGGAAACCGTAGTTCTATCCATTGAACTACAGGGGCCTCGCTTTCGTGTGCAAAGGTAGCGATTTTTGTCGAGATACGTGCCGTGCATTATGCTTTTTTCTTCTTCGTGCTGTTTTTCTTGATGAAACATGTGCCTTCGCCGGACAAAATCCGTGTCCTTGTCCGTATGTGAAAGGCGCGGCAGCATGGGCGACAGCAAGTATTCCTCTTTGCTACACGTAGTTCTTCCTCCGGCTACACGTAGTTTTTCCTCCAGCTACGTGTAGTTTTCATCGTTGCTTGCCTTGACATCTGCTTCTGCTACGTGTCGTGCATGGGCCGCCTGAATGCTGCTCCATCGTCTGCCGTAGCCGACAATTGACAAAAATTCAACAAGAAAAACCGAATCTTATACCAAAACATTCGTTTCTCTTGCGTATCTTTGCACAAAGAAAACTCGATAATGGCAGAGATAACCCCGTCTGGAGAGAGCAGAATCCCCCGTTTGGCCTCCATCGATGTGATGCGTTCCATCACGATGGTGCTTATGCTTTTTGTGAATGACATTCCCGGGTTGAAGGGCATTCCCCACTGGATGTTCCATGCGAGGGCCGACGAGGATATGCTCGGATTCTCCGACCTCGTGTTCCCCGCCTTCCTTTTCTGTGTGGGTATGTCTGTACCTCTGGCCATCGACAGCCGCTTGCGGCGTGGCGACTCGCAGTTCCAGCTCCTTGGGCACATCCTGCTTCGCACGTTTGCCCTGCTGGCCATGGGCCTCTTCACGCTGAACAGCGAGCGCGGTGCCGGCGGTATCCCCCACGAGTGGTTCTCGCTGCTGATGGTCTCGGGCATCTTCCTTGTCTGGCTCGACTACTCGCGCGCGTGGAATATAAAGGTAGTGCGTTCGCTGCAGACGATTGGCGTGGCCTTGCTTGTGAGCCTGATTGTCTATTGTGATGTACATGGTCCGGCGTTCCGCTTCGGCTGGTGGGGCATCTTGGGTCTGATAGGATGGACGTATCTGGTGTGTGCCTTGGCCTACCTGTTGTCCCGGCGCACGTCGCGCGGCGTGTTCGTCGCCTGGCTGGCCGGCCTGTTGCTCTGTGTGCTCAGCCACAGCGAGCTCATCCCGCACGAGTGGTTCAGCCGCATCATCGTGCTGCCCTTCGTGCCCGGTGGCTGGACGGGTCACTTCCTGGGACTCTCAGGAATGCTGGCCACGATATGTCTCTCCCTCCGTGGACGGGGCTGGTGGAGGTATCTCCTCCTGGGCGCTGTGATGCTTGTCTTTGCCTTCATAAGCCACCGCTTCTGGATTATTTCTAAGATTCAAGCCACGCCCACTTGGGCCTTCTTCTGCTTGAGCATCTTCTTCCCTGCGGTGGCTTTTTTCCATTGGCTGGCCGACGTGCGTGGCAAGGGCGGATGGTTCCGCATTATTGCGCCCGCAGGCACAGCCACGCTGACCTGTTATCTTCTCCCCTACGTATGGTATCCCCTGCGTGGCATGCTGGGCATCCACCTGCCCTGGAGCTGGTATCACGGAGTGCCCGGGCTGTTGCTCTCCTTGGCCTATGCCCTGCTGCTGGTTCAGGTGGTACGCCTGATGGTTCGCTTCAAACTGAAAGTCAAGATATAGCGAGATGTACTTATGGAAAAAATAGAACAAAAGATAGCGCTCATCAAGATACGCCTCACCGAACTGCTTGCACGGAAGGAGTCGGAAAGCATCCGTCTGGAGCTGTTCTGGATAGCGCGCGAGATTGACGCCCTGCTGGGGCCGTCCGACGTCCCCGACGTGCCGTCGCCCCCGGGCAGAGAGCCGCGGGTGGAGCGCTCCAGCGTGCCGTCCACTTTTACTCGCACTGACCGCAACCTGATTCTGCTCGTCGATGAGGATGCCGACCTTCGTGCCTATCTGAGGTCACAGCTCGGCCGCGACTTCGACGTGACCGAGGCTTCCAATGGAGGCGACGCCTGGGACATGGCCGTCACGCTGAACCCCGACGTTATCATCTCCGGCATGCTGCTACCTGTCATCTCGGGCGACGAGCTGTGTCGCAAGCTTCACGGCTCGGTAGAGACCAGCCACATCGCCGTCATCCTGCTCTCCTCGCTCTCGGAGCGGGAGAATATCATCTACGGCCTCGAGGCCGGCGCGGATGATTATATCACCAAACCTTTCGACATCGACATCCTGCGCACCCGCATCAACAACATCCTGCGCCGGCGCCAGCATCTGCGCGATGAGGTGATGGCCATGAACGGCAGGCCCGAGCGCCTCGAGTATAAGACACAGCTCGACAAGGAGTTCATGAACCGAGTCTTCCGTATCATCGAGAGCCAGATAGCCAATTCGGACTTCGCTATCAACGACCTCTGCTACGAACTCGCCATGAGCCGCTCGTCCGTCTATAACAAGATAAAGACTCTCACCGGACGCGGCCCCAATGACATCATACGCATCGTACGCCTCTCGCGAGCCAAGGAGTTGCTATCCCGCCGCCCTTACCCCATCAACGAGGTGGCCACGATGGTGGGATTTGCCGACCCCAAGTACTTCAGCACCTGCTTCAAGAAAGAGTACGGCATCAGCCCCAGTAAGATTGGCGAAGAGTGGTCGGAGGCAGCAGGTTTTAGTTCATAGTTCACAGTTCATAGTTCACAGAACATCATAGATTAATGGAAAAGAATAACACATATATAGGCATCGTATTGAGCGGTTATCAGTTGATGATTGGCGAGATCGACACCGCGGGCAACATCCTGCGCATGAAGGAATACAGGCTGAACTTCTTCAATCAGGAGTCGGCACTCGAGATTATCAAGACGTCGCTCGACGACTTCCGGAAGGATGGCGCGTGGAAGGCCGGCCGTCCTGCTGCCATCGGCGTGGGCCTTATCGGTCGCGTGAATGCCGACGAAGGCATCTGGTATCAGATCGACCCGCAGCGCACCTATCCTATCAACCTGGCACAGGAACTCACGGAGTGGACGGGCATCCCCTGCTTCATCGACAACGACGTGAAGAGTGCCACGCGGGCCGTCATCAAGTGGGGGCTCGGACGCGAGACGGACAACTTCATTTACATCTACGTCGGCACGGGTATCGCTGCCAGCCTGGTCATCGACGGCAAGCAGGTGCGTGGCAGCCATTTCAATGCCGGCGAGGTGGGCCATCTGCGCGTGGGTGTTCAGGTGGGACTGAAGTGCCCCTGCGGGCGCATGGACTGTGTGGAGACCATTGCCTCCAGCGTAGGTCTCGACCGCCAGGCCCGCTTCCTCCACCGCTACTACGACACGCGGCTCGAGATTCCCCGCCAGGGCGAGCGCATCAGCGTGGGCGAGGTCTTCCGCCTCTGCCAGCAGGGCGATCCGCTGTGCCGCAAACTGGTCGATAATGCTGCCGAAGCGATGGCCAACCTCATCATGGACCTTGTGCGTGTCTCCGACCCGGATACCGTCATCCTGGCCGGCGAGGTGGTGGCCGACGGGTTTCTGCTTGAACGCATCCGGGAGAAGCTTCAGGCCGTTACCATACGCTTCGTCACGGGCGGCGTGGTTCTCACCCAGCTCGATCCGCGTCTCATCAGCCTCCTCGGCGCGGGTGCTGTGGCCATGGACGGCATGGAGCAGCGAAAGAAGGGGAAGAAAGTTTAAGGTTTAAGAATATTATATGAAAACAAACTTGAAACTCATGGCCTTCGTGGCCGCTGTGCTGCTGTCGCTGACAGCAGACGGGAAGAAGCAACAGCAGGACAACACTGTCATCGTGGCCTACGTGACTTCGTGGACCAATGAGGTGCCCGACCCCTCGACGATGACCCACATCAACTATGCCTTCGGGCACGTGAACGACACATTCGACGGCGTGCGCATCGACAATCCCGATCGCCTGCGCATGATTGTGGGCCTCAAGGCGCAGAACCCCGCGCTGCGGGTGATGCTGTCCGTGGGCGGGTGGGGCAGTGGCCGCTTCAGCGAGATGGCTGCCACGAAGGAGAACCGCATGGCCTTTGCCCGAGACTGCAAGCGGGTGGTCGAGGAGTTCGGCCTGGACGGCATCGACATCGACTGGGAGTATCCCACACAGAGCTCGGCCAAGATATCCTCCTCGCCTCAGGACACGGAGAACTTCACCCTGCTGATGCGCGACCTGCGCAAGGTGCTGGGCAAGCAGAGGCTGGTGACGGCCGCCACCGTGTGCAATGCCAACTACATCGACTTTCGCTCCTGCATCCAATACATGGACCTGGTGAACGTGATGGCCTACGATATGGGCAACGCCCCTAAGCACCATGCAGCCCTCTTCCCCTCACCTCATGCCGGTTACTGCACTTCATCGCAGGCGGTCGAGGCTCATCTGAAGGCCGGCGTGCCGCGCGAGAAACTGGTGATGGGAGTGCCTTTCTATGGTAAGGGAAAACGTGACGATGAGGGCTTGCGCGAGTATCGCCGCACGGGACGTCTGCCTGAGGGTTATGCTCACCACTGGGACGATGAAGGCCGCTTCCCCTATATCACCAACGCCCAGGGCGAGTTCGTCTGGGGTTATGAGAATGCTCGCTCGCTGGCCGAGAAGTGCCAGTACATCCTGGACAACCATCTGCGCGGTGGTATGTATTGGGATTATGCCAGTGACACGCCGCAGGGCGACGAGCGCCGCACGCTCTACCTGAGCCTCCTGCAGAACAAGAAGGGCACCGTAGCCCCCCGCCGTGTGCTGGTGCTGGCCGAGCGGGGCGGGCTCCACGAGGGTTTCACAGCCGCCGGCCTGCAATGGCTCGAGGATAATCGCGAGCGCTTCAACATCGAGCTGACGGTGCTCAACTCGGCCAAGGAAATCAAGAAGGGCGAGATACCCACCTACCATCTCATCCTGCAACTCAACTATCCGCCCTATGCATGGAGCAGCGAGGCACAGCAGGACATGCAGCAGTACATCGACCGCAGCCAGGGTGGGTACATCGGCTTCCACCACGCCTCGCTGCTTGGCGAGTTTGATGGTTACCCCATGTGGACGTGGTTCTCTGACTTCATGGGAAAGATTCGCTACAAGAACTACATTGCTGAGAAATGCGACGGCACGGTGCAGGTGGAAGACCGCCTTCACCCGGTGATGCAGGGCGTGCCGGGCACGTTTGTCGTGGCCGAAGACGAATGGTACACCTACGAGCAAGACCCGCGCCCCAACGTGCATGTGCTGGCTCATGTCGATGAGGCCAGCTATACCACGAAGACCGACATCAAGATGGGCGACCATCCGGTCATCTGGGTCAATCCCGAGAAACCTTCGCGCAACGTCTATTTCCAGTTTGGTCACAGCAAGTCACTGTTTGACAATCCTGCCTTCGTGACCTTGCTCGAGAACTCCCTGCGCTGGACGCTGAAAGATACGGAATGAGGCGTGTGGTGATCATAGCGTTAGCCTTCTCGCTCCTCTGTGCCTGTGGGGGAGGGGGACGCGTGTCGTGGCCCGAAGGACGGCTGTCTGTGGACTCCCTGCTCGAGGCCCAGCTCTGTGCCACCGACCTCCTGCACGCACCGCTGCCACTCGACACGGCCCGTTCGCTCGAGGCCGAACAGCTGTCCCGTCCCGTGCTGCACAGCGAAGTGCTTCCCGTGTCGCCGGATCTGCGTGACTGGCAGCTCGGCGGGCTGAGCACCTTGACGTATGCCGGGGAGAATACGCTGTGCCTCTCGTTGCCAGTGGAGACAGGGTTGCGTGCCACGGGACCTGCCGGCGACCCCGACTATGCCACCTACGGCAGCGCACGCTTCGACCTGGACCTTCATGGGCGCGACCTCACGGACTTCAACCGCATATCGATGGACGTCTTCCCTCGCTGTGAGGGCACCGCCATCATGAACCTCAACCTCTCGATCGAGAATGGGCGACGTGGAAGCCTTGGTGCCCATCTCATCAATCTTTCCCTCAATCGATGGAATCGTATTGTCTTTGAAATCGCTGGAATCGACCGTGACCGCGTACGCTGGCTCCACCTCTACACAGACTTGAAGGGACGCAATCAAGCCGCCTGTGACAGCTTCGTCTATCTCGTACGCAACGTGCGGCTGGAGCGCGTGGCCCGTACAGACCGTGAGAGCGGATGGGAGCCCGAGACCGGGCATATCGTCTATTCCATGACGGGCTACCTGCCCGAGGGGCAGAAGACGGCCATCGTGGCCGATACGGCGTCGCAGACGTTTGCCCTGCTCGACGCTGCTACGCACGCGCGTATATATAAAGGTAGGGTGATGCCGGTAGAGACCACCATCGGCCATTACGGCGTGCTCGATTTCTCGTCGTTCCGCAGGGAGGGCACGTATGTCCTGCAGTGCGACACGCTCGAGAGCCAGCCTTTTCACATCGGGCCGGACATCTTCACCGATGCCACATGGCGCGTGTTGAACTACATCTACTGCCAGCGTTGCGGCGAGGCAGTCCAGGGCATTCATGGCGCCTGCCATCGCGACGTGTTCTGCGACCACGAGGGACGTAGCGTCTCCTATGGCGGCGGGTGGCACGATGCCGGCGACCTCTCGCAGCAGACGCTCCAGACGGCCGATGTGGCCCACTCGCTCATGGAAGCCAGCCAGCGTTATCGCGACGTCAACCCGGCACTCTCTGCCCGTCTGATGGAGGAGGCCGAGTGGGGCCTGCGCTTCGTGCTCCGATGCCGGCTGGGCAATGGGTATCATGCCAGCAGCATCGGACTGCTGCATTGGACCGACGGCATCGAGGGTACGCCGGACGACATCCACACCGTACGCAAGCAGCAGACGGCCTATGACAACTTCCTCTACGCTGCCTACGAGGCCCATGCTGCACGGGTGATGGAGGCGAGCCCTCTGCGCGACAGCCTGGCTCGCGCCGCACGGGAGGATTATGCCTTTGCCCTGGCCAAGTTTCGCCGCGACGGCTACGACCGTTTCCCGCACATCATGGAACACACGTACAACACCTCCCCTTCGCAGTTCCACGCCACGATGAGCTGGGCCGCGTCGCAGCTCTATCGGCTCACTGGTGAGGAATCCTATGCCCGCGATGCTGCCGCGCATATCCGCTACACGCTGGCCTGTCAGGAGACCGGGCTCGCGTCGGGCTACTTCTACCGCGACACCACGCGCTGTGCTCCCGTACACTCCATCCATCAGTCGCGCGAGCATTTGTACATGGAATCGCTCGTGGCGCTGTGCGAGACGCAGCCCCGCCACCCCGACCACACACAGTGGCGCACGGAGATACGCCGCTATGCCGACTACCTGCGCTTCCTCTCCGCCTACACCGCGCCTTACGGGATGGCCCCCTCGGGTGTCTATCACACCGGCGAGTATGCCGATTCGCTGGGCTTCTACTCGCTGCATATCTTTGCCCCAACCGACGCCCCCGAGCGCTTCGAGAGACAGATACGCCAGGGCGTGTCGCTCGGCGAAGGCCGCTATGTGAGACGTTTCCCCGTATGGTTCGGCATCTTCAATGGGGGCGAGGCCATCCTGCTCTCCACGGGCAAGTCCGCTGCCCTCTGCGGCCGCTTCCTGCGGGACGATGCCCTGTGTCAGATAGCGCGCGAGCAGCTCTACTGGACCGTGGGCAAGAATCCTTTCTGCCAGTCACTCATCTATGGCGAGGGCCATCGTTATCCCTCGATGGACAGTTTCTCCAGCGGCGAGCTGACGGGCGAGATACCGGTGGGCATTCGTGCGAGGGACGATGCCGACGTGCCCTATTGGCCACAGACGAACAACGCCTGCTACAAGGAGGTGTGGACGACCTCGGCAGGCCGCTTCCTCTCCCTCGTGGCCGAATTCTGAAACCTGCATAATATGATAATCACAATAAACATAGTATCAAGATGAAAAGACTAAAGCAACTTCTTCTCGCCGTCTTCTGCCTCGCCGCCACGAGCCTTATGGCGCAGGTGGGCAGTGGATATGCCGCCGACTATGCCAGCGGGCCGCGCTTCCGTGCGCTCCTGCATTATGAACCACATGCCGAGGAGGCTCATGTCGAGTTTGACAAGCAGGCTATCAAGTTCTTCCACAAGCTCACGTATGGCGAAGGCTGGCTGATGGACGTCACCACGTCGCTGGCCGACTATCCCCTGGAGAAGCTGAAGGAGTACAGCATCATCATCAGCCTGAATGCCATGCCGGGCGGTCGGGAGCAGCGCGAGGCTTTCGAGCAATACATGGAGCAGGGCGGCGGATGGATTGGCTTCCATGCTTCGGCCTACAACGACAAGCGCACCCAGTGGCCTTGGTTCAACCGTTTCCTGGGCTGCGGTGTGTTCTATTGCAACAATTGGCCGCCACAGCCGGCGCTCGTGGAGTGTGACACTCAGGACCATCCCGTTACGCGCACGTTGCCTGCCTCGTTCGTGGCTCCCTCCAGCGAGTTCTATCAGTGGGACCCCAGCCCCCGCAAGAACCCCGACGTCGAAGTGCTCGTTTCCATCTCCCAGAAGATGTATCCCTTCGGGCTAAAGGATGTGGTCAAGTGGGGCGACTTCCCTATCGTCTGGACGAACAAGCGCTATCGCATGGTCTATCTCAATATGGGTCATGGCGACGAGGGCTTCATCGATGCCACGCAGAACCTTCTCTTCGTGAATGCCTTCCGCTGGGTGGTGAGTCGCGACCCGAAGGGCGACCCGTTCAAGAACAAGTAAGGGCGGGATGAGGCTCAAGGGTTAAGATTATAAGGTTCAATGTATAAAGAGTGAAGACAGATATGAATACATACCTGGGTATCGACCTGGGCGGCACGAAGCTGCTGATTGGCGAAGTGGACGAGGCAGGGCATGTCCTGCGCAACAAATGCTATGCATCGGGTTTCCTTGGGCAGCAAGAGGCATGCGACCTGATATTCCGTTCGGTGGACGATTACGTGGCCACGATGGCCCTGCCGTCGTGCCCGCCGAGGGCCATCGGCGCCGGTCTCCTGGGGCGTGTCGATACGGAACGTGGCGTGTGGGAGCAGATCGACCCCGGCCGCACCCTTCCCGTGGCGCTGGCCTCTGCGCTGGCTTCCCGATACGGCCTGCCTGCCTATATTGACAATGACGTGAAGAGCTCCACCCGCGCCGAGATGCGCTGGGGGGCGGGGCGTTTCACGCGCGACTTCGTGTACGTCAATGTGGGCACGGGCATCGCTGCCGGTGCTGTGGTGGGCGGACGCCTGCAACGCGGCGGTCATTACAATGCCGGCGAGGTGGGACATACGACGGTGGGCGTGCAGGTGGGCACCCGCTGTGCCTGTGGCCGAAGCGACTGCGTGGAGACCATTGCTGCCGGAATGGGATTCGACATGTGTGCCCGCCTGTTGCAGTCTCAGTATCCTACGGCTCTGACCATCCCTGCCGAGGGTCGCGTGGCGGTTCATGACGTGTATGCTCTTGCGCGACAGGGTGATGCCCTCTGCGTCCGTCTGGTGGCCAATGCGGCCGATGCCCTGGCGCGGTTGGTGATGAATCTCGTACGTATGACCGACCCTGACACTGTGGTGCTGGGAGGCAGCGTGGTGGCCGATGGTTACCTGCTCGGCCAGATGCAGCCCTTGCTCCAGGCCGAAACCATGCGCTTTGTCTCGCACGGCGTGCAGCTCACCACCCTCGATGCCCGCTATGCCGGCCTGCTCGGAGCAGCGGCGGTGGCGATGGAGGGCGTTTCACAATCCGCCGTGGCGGCAAAGGACGAATAGACATCGACGATGGAAAAGACAGACAACATACAAGAGGAATCGTCGCTCTACCCGTGGGAACGAATCACGGTGGAGCCCGACGAGGAACGCTTCGACCATGCTGCGGCCGAGCGTATCGTGAAGCAGATTCTGCAGAAGCCCGACAGCGTGATAGGCCTCTCTACCGGGCGTACCACAGGCAATATGCACCGCCGGGTGGCTGCTATGTGGGAGCGGGAGCGCTTCGATGTGTCTCGCACCACTTTCTTTGGCTTGGACGAGGTGGTCGGCGTGCCGCGCGAGTATTCGGGCGCCTGCTATACGATGCTCCGCACCGAGCTTGTCGAGGCACTGGGCATCCCTGCCGAACGTTTCCTGATGCTGCCCACGGCGAGTGATGACTTTCCCGCTGCCTGCCGCCGTTTCACGGAGACGCTGGCCAGCCGGGGCGGCATCGACCTGCTCATGCTGGGCCTGGGCGAGAACGGCCACCTGGGCTTCAATCAGCCGGGCACGCCGTTCGAGAGTCGGGCGTGGGTCACCGAGATGAACCCCGAACTCGAGGAACGCATCCGCCGCGAGACACAGACGCCTCGGGACAAGTGGCTGGGCGGCGTCACACTGGGCCTGCGCGACATCATGCACGCCCGGCGTATCGTGCTGGTGGCCAAGGGGGCGAACAAGCGCCAGGCGGTGTGGCGTATGCTACGCGGGCCGGTGACCCCCGATGTGCCGGCCTCCATCCTGCAGCTGCATCCCTGCTGCGAGTTCCTGCTGGATGCCCAGGCCGCCTCAGCCCTATAGTTCCCATACTTCCCGTTAACCCCCCATCATTTCCCATCCCTTCCCATTAACCCCCATTCCTTCCCATTATGAC
This sequence comes from uncultured Bacteroidales bacterium, assembly GCA_902788315.1. Lineage (GTDB taxonomy): Bacteria > Bacteroidota > Bacteroidia > Bacteroidales > Bacteroidaceae > Physcousia. The sequence goes on along the minus strand of CADAJS010000004.1, from coordinate 150,368 downwards.
AAACACCCAAACTAACTACGTAGGCCCCTTCCTGGCGATGGTCTTCCTGTTCCTCGTCGTGGGCTTTCTGACAACGGTGAACTCCCAGCTGCAGGGGCCTCTCCAGTCGGCTTTCCTCTCGCAGGCCGAGGGACTCAAGAACACGCTGGCCACGCTCATCACCTTCTCCTGGTTTCTGGCCTATCCCGTGTGCGGCAGCGTGGGGTCGCGCTGGATCAACCGTCATGGCTACAAGGGCACGCTGGTGCGGGGCCTCATGGTGATGGTCTCCGGCCTTGCCCTGTACTTCCTCTCTGCCGTATATACCGTGGCGCAGCCCGATTCGGCCGTCTCGGTGGCCGGCTATGCCATCCCCACGGGTTTCTTCATCCTGCTGGCCGGCTCTTTCGTGCTGGGCGGCTCGGCCACCATCCTGCAGGTGGTCATCAATCCCTATCTGACGGCCTGCCACGTCCAGGGCACCCAACCCATCCAGCGCCTGGCCATCGGTGGCTCGGCCAACTCGGTGGGCACCACGCTGGCACCCTACTTCGTCTCGGGCATCATCTTCGGAGGCCTGGCGCTGGAGGACGTCCAGGTGGAACAGCTGCGTCTTCCCTTCCTCGTGCTCACACTGGTAATCCTGATGGTGCTGGGCGTGGTCATGCGCCTCACGCTTCCCGATATTGAGGGCACTCGGGCGCGGGAGGGCGAGCGGCTCGAGAAGAGCGTCTGGAGCTTCTCCCACCTGACGCTGGGCGTCGTGGCCATCTTCTTCTATGTGGGTTGCGAGGTGTGTATCGGTGCGAATATCAACCTCTATGCCCGTTCGGAGCTGAACCTCGATGTCCGTACCATCACGCTGATGGCCACGCTCTACTGGGGCCTGATGCTCGTGGGACGCCTCTGTGGCAGCCTGCTCAGCCGTGTGCCGCCCCGCGTGCAGCTGACGTTTACCACCACGATGGCTTCGCTGATGCTCGTGGCTGCCATGGTGCTCAACGAGCCGTGGCTGCTCGTGGGCGTAGGCTTGTTCCACTCCATCATGTGGGGCGCCATCTTCACTCTCGCCGTGGCTCATCTGGGGCCCTATACCTCGGTGGCCTCGGGCGTCTTCATGATTGGCGTGGTGGGCGGGGCCATCCTGCCGCTGGTGCAGGGCGCGCTGGCCGATGCCGGAGGATGGCGTTGGTCCTGGCTTCTGGTGCTCGCGGGCGAGCTGCTGATGTTGCTATATGCGCTCGTAGGCTCTCGTGTACGTCAGCGTGCCGATGCCTGAAAGGGTCGTTCGGGATAAATCTGGCCACAGGCAAAGCAAATATCCGCTTCCGCTTGTGGCTGTTTCCCATTTTGTTCGTATATTTGCATGGAAAAAGAGAGAGCCTATGAGTGACGGAAACTTCAACCGGGCGTTGCTGCCCAGCACGCCCTACCGCAGCGGTGTGAAGATGGGGCAGCAGCAGATGCGGGCACGGGCCGTGGCCGCCTTCGAAACCGTCGTAAAAGAAAAGTTCCCCGCCCTGACAGACGAGGAACTGCATGCGATGACCGATGCCTTCCGTCGTTGCCTGGCGGAGCATGAGTAGCTTGCTCCTTCAGTCCATGATACACAATGCACAGTGCCCATAGCACAGTGCCCATAGCATTGTGCCCATGACATTGCATTTCATATCGCCGTTCCTATTCGTATCCCGAGGCCAAAATGAGTAAGCGTATCCGCTTTGACGCCTTGCCTCTCTACTGATAAGTTCATACCTTTGCATACTCATTTATTAAGATTATGCAAATATGGAAAGACAGACATCAGATGCCGGTAGAGTTACTAACGTGCCGCGCAGCGCTTTATCACGCGTGATAAAAGAGTTTATCACACGTGATAAAGTCCACAGGAACACGTCATGGGAAATAATGGCGAGTTAAGAGTATATACCGACACGATAAAGAATGCTCCTTACGGCTGATAAGGGGAAAGGGTTCTCCTTCGCTGACGGTATCTTGAGCAGTGCATGGTTTACTTTCTCTTCATAATCTTCCTCCCCTGGGAGATGTAAATCTCATGGGGAGTCATGGCGCAAGCTTCGGAGAGGCGCGTCCCGTTCAGACGGTATATGCTGGCAGAGGGTGAGGGGAGCGGCGTGGCCGGTTCCCTGACGGGCTGTATGTGTGTGGCGTCCTCGCTGGAGAGGGTGCAGCGCAGCCATGTGAGCGGACGGTCGGGGTTGCCGCCCGACATGTTCTCGTGGATGACGGTGCCCGTATTGTCATTGTTGTGCAGCTTGAAGAAGACGGTGAAGTCGTTCTTCGCCGGGCGGCCGTTGATGTTGCTCCACGGCATGGCAATCAGCATCTCATAGCCCTTCGCGGTGGGCGTCACGCGGGTGCGCATGCTGTGATTCCATGCTGCCCACGAGCTGATGGTTATGCGTTCGGCGAATGTCTCGCCCTTCACGTTGAGGAGCATCTTGTACATCCCCGTCATCAGCTTTTCGCCCCCGCGCTTGTTGCGGTCCAGATATACTTCTACGCCGTCGCTGTCCCAGGGTGCGCTGCCCTCGGGAGCCTTGACCACGGTGGCGTCCTGCACCTGAAAATGCAGATAGAGGCTGTCCTCGTCCCACGCCGTGCGTATGTTGGCGTGGGCCTGCGACTCGCTGCCGATGAACATCCCCACGGGCTGCGCTTCCCAGTCGATGGCGCCCCCTGTGGCATGGGGAGCCTTGAGGGGGTGGAAGATGTGGCCGGCGGTGACCCAGATGCCGTTCTGCGTCGAGCGGTTCGTCACGGACGACGTGGCCATGACGGTGCTGTCGTCGGTCTGTTCCAGGGCACACCACTGCACCTGCGTCTGTCCCTCGCCCACGAAGGGGAAGGGCGTGGAGCGGCAGCAGAAGTTCTTGGCCGAGCTGTTGCCCACATAGACCTGCATGATGGGGTAGTCCACCGAGCTGCGTCCCTCGCTCGACTGGCAGGAGAGCATCGTCTCGCCCGACGCGAGCTGGATGAGGTAGGGGGCACCGGCATAGACCGATGCGGCCAGCGCGTCTGTCGAGGCCAGTGCCGACCATCGGTGGCTGCTGCTGCCGGTGACGGTCCCGCTGTGCCAGTTGTCTTCGACGGTGGTGTGGATGATGACGGGCTTGAAGTTGCCGTTCAGTCCGTTGTCCTCGATGGCGAAGACAAGGCTCTTGCCATTCTGCAGGCGCAGGGGCACGGGCATGCCGTCGCGCGATGTGTCGCGGAAACTGACCACTTCGGGATTGCCCCATGTGGCGCAGTTGTCCGTCGAGCGCAGCATGGTGATGTTCTGCCTGCCACCGCCCACATTATGCTCGTTGGCAAAGAATAGCTGCACCTCGCCGCTGGGCAGCTGCATCATGGCCGGCTCCCAGCAGCCGTCGCTCCACTCGGTGCCGGCCACATAGAGCGTCTGCTCGTTGTACCACCGTGCACCGCGATTAAGCGAATAGGCCACCATGATCTTCGTGGGCTGACCCGTTCCGGCATGTGGCCGTGCGTTCCAGGCATACATCAGACGGCCGTCGGCGAGCTCCAGCAGCTCGGAGTTGGTGTAGTAATGCAGGCCGCGGCTGTCGGAGGCCACCTTGATGGCCGAGCCCCAGCGATTGTTCCTGTAGGGTCGGAAATAGACGTCGTTGCCCGCGCTGTACACGCAGACGAGCGTCCCGTCGGATAGCATCTTCAATCGGGAATAGACTCCGCCGCAGAGATACTTCTGTGCCGAATAGTCCCAGCATACGCGGATGCCGTCAAAATAGGTCTGTGCCTTTGTCGCTGCCCCCCACAGGAGCAGGAGGACGAAGAGTGAGGTGAGTCGTTTCATTGTAAAATCTTCTTTGCCGTCTGCAAAGTTACGGAAAAACGAGAGCAGGACAAAAAGAATCTCATTCTTTTTTCATGCCGAGTGAAAGTAAGTTCGCCATCCACCGGATGGCAAAGTTCTTGCAGATGTGCAAGCGACGCGAGCGTCGAGCGACGGAAAAACGAGAGCGGGACAAAAAGAATCTCATTCTTTTTTCATGCCGAGTGCAAGAATACGGGCTTGCTCGCTTCGCTTGTCGAAGAAGTTGGCTTGTCCAGGAAGTTCGCCATCCATCGGGGGTGGCCGAGTTCTTGCAAAAGAGCAGGCGCCGCAAGCTTTCCGGTCTATTGAGTATTTTTACCCGTTCGGGGATGCCGGAAGGTTAAACCGGCAGGCGGCATGGCTCTCTCTCCGGGGCAAAACATGCTGGGGCGTTTTCACTCCCCTTCCTCGGGAAAGCGGCCATAGACGGACTTGTAGGCGTAATAGTAGTAATCCTCGGGGGCGATGTTGGGGTAGATGTCGCAGAAAAGGTGCTCGGTGGTCTCGCGGCTCGCTGAGACTGCGTCCTTGAGGTAATTCAGAAACGGCTCGTGCTCCTCGAGGTGGAAATAGCAGTAGGCCAGGTAGGGTATCACGGGCTCGGCCTTCGGGCGTCCATAGACGTTTATGAGCGTTTCGAGGAGGTGGGCCGCTTCACTATACCGCCCCACCTCGCCATAGGCAATGCCGATGAGCAGGAGGGTGTGGAACTTGTCTTCGCTCTTGTTCAGCGCCTGCTGAAAGAATTTCTGTGCTTCATCGGCGTATCCGTTCTCGAGATATATCTGGCCGCGCAGCATCTCGTATTCGAACGTGACATCGTTTTCGGCAAGTTCCATGGCCTTGTCCATTGCCTGAAGCGCCTGTGGCAGATGGTGGCGCTTGCTCTCGACGTATGCCTGCTGGATATAGATGTGCACCTGTTCCTGCGACATTTCGTGTCCCACCTCGTTGGCCAGCCGGAGCGACTCGGCAGCCTCGTCGAAGCGTTCCATGTTGATCAGGCTCAGGGCATCGTAATAGTACACGAGGTCGTCGGGCCCCGTCTCGCGCAGGATGCGCTGATAGAGTTCGTGGGCCTGAGCCATCTCGTATAGGTGGCACAGACAGTGGGCCTTCGTGAGCATGGCCTGGCGGTTGTCCTCCTGTACGGCCAGGACATACTCGCAGCTGTCGAGTGCCTCGCGAAATTGCTCCTGTGCAGCCTGTACCTCGGCCAGGAGGTTCCATGCCTCGGTGTTGTAGGGGTCGCGGTCGAGCATCTGGTTCAGTTCGTCGGCTGCCTGTGCGTTTTGTCCCATGGCAAAGAGCACGTCGGCCAACAGGTAGCGTCCCTTGGTGTAATTGGGGAACTCGCGGCGCAGGCGGTCCACCCAGTGCTTGGCATCCTCCCAGAGGGCATAGTCCATGAAGACGCCCACACAGTCGTGCAGGAAGCCGGCACGGTCTTCGGTTACCTGCTCGTAGGTCTGTTCCAGCAAGGCGGAAGCCTCGTCGGGCTGTTGCTCTCGGATGAGCATCTCGGCCCGCAGGAAGCGCACCTCCTGGTCATCCTGGTCGGCGATGGCATCACAGAGGCGGCGTGCCTCGTCCATATTGTCCTGAAACATCTGCTGGCGCACGAGGAACACCTGAGGATCCACGCTCTCGGGATGTAGCCGCTGGGCCAGCTCGATGGCTTGCGTGGCCTTCTCGTCTTCGTGGATGGTCATGTAATACTCGGCAATGTCCGTCAGCTCATCGGCATCCATGTAAGGCTCGCGGCCTTCGCCGCGTGCTGCCTCGTACTGGGCCAGCGAGTCCAGAAACTCCGGGTCGTGAAAGTAATTCCAATCTTCCTCGTGCACGTCTCTCCAAATTTCTTATTGCAAGCACTCCCCAAAGGGGGCATGGGGTTCTCTCTCAACTCTTCAGCCCGACGGTGCGGTTGAAGACGGGATGGTCGGGGGTGGAGTCGGGATCTACGTTAAAGTATCCGATACGCTGGAACTGCAGGTAGCTGAGGGCGGGCATCGTGGCGGCGAAGGGCTCGATGTAGCAGCCGTTCATCACGTGGAGGTTGTCTGGGTTCAGCATCTGTGCCCGTGCCTCGGCATAGCTCAGTCCTTCCTCGTCCTGGAGGCGGGCCAGCTCGTCGCGCGGGTTCTCCACCTTCCACAGACGGTCGTACAGTCGCACCTCGGCTTTGACGGCATTGTGGCAGCCGACCCAGTGGAGGGTCTTGCCCTTTATCTTGCGGTTGGCGCCGGGCAGGCCGCTACGGCTCTCGGGGTCGTAGGTGCAGTAGATGGTCGTCACCCGCCCGTCGCTGTCCAGGTCGAAGGGGTGTTCGCCCTCGTCGTTACACTTGATGATATAGGCATTCTTGAGCCGGACCTCCTTGCCTGGTGCCAGTCGCATGAACTTCTTCTCGGGCACGGCCATGAAGTCGTCGCGCTCGATCCACAGTTCGCGTCCGAACTCCACGCTGTGGGTGTTACCTTCCATGATGGTATTGCCCTCTGCATCGCGCAGCTCGGGATTGTCGATGGCTGTCAGCTGCTCGGTCTGCCCCTCGGGATAATTGGTGATGACCACCCGCACGGGGTCCAGCACGGCGCTGACGCGTGTGGCTCGTGTGTTCAGGTCGTCGCGCACGGCGCTTTCCAGCAGGGCCATCTCGTTCAGGGCATCATAGGTGGTATAGCCTATCTTGTCGATGAACTTCAGGATGCTCTCGGGGCTGTAGCCTCGACGGCGGAAACCACAGATGGTGGGCATGCGGGGGTCGTCCCATCCGCTTACCAGTCCGTCGGTGACCAGTGCGCGCAGGTTGCGCTTCGAGAGCAGGATATAGTTCAGGTTGAGCTTGTTGAACTCTGTCTGCCTGGGGCGATTGTCCTCGATGTCGGCCGTCTCGCCCTTCCATTCCTTCATCCATGTTACGAAGAGGTCGTAGAGGGGTCGGTGTTCCACGAACTCGAGGGTGCAGAGCGAGTGGGTGACTCCCTCCAGATAATCACTCTGTCCGTGGGTGAAGTCGTACATCGGGTAGGCATTCCATCGGTTGCCCGTGCGCAGGTGGGGGATGTTCATCACCCGATAGAGCAGCGGGTCGCGGAAGAGCATGTTGGGATGGGCCATGTCAATCTTGGCCCTCAGCACCAGTGTGCCGGGCGTGGCCTGTCCGCTGTTCATGAACTCGAAGAGGCGCAGGTTCTCCTCTACCGGGCGATCGCGGAAGGGGCTGTTCGTACCGGCTTTGGTCGTGGTGCCCTTCTGCTGGGCTATCACCTCGGCACTCTGCTCATCGATGTAGGCTCGTCCCTGTTTGATCAGCCATACGGCAAAGTCCCACAGCTCCTGGAAGTAGTCGCTGGCATAATAGACATGATCCCACTGGAAGCCCAGCCACTGGATGTCGTGCTCGATGCTCTCGATGTACTCCGTGTCCTCCTTCATCGGGTTTGTGTCGTCGAAGCGCAGGTTGCATGTGCCGCCATATCGCTTGGCGATGCCGAAGTCCAGGGCTATGGCCTTGGCGTGCCCGATGTGGAGATATCCGTTCGGTTCGGGTGGGAAACGAGTCTGTACTCGTCCGCCGTTCTTGCCCTCGGCCAGGTCTTTCTCTACTTTCTGCTCGATGAAATTCAGGCTACGCTTCTCGGTAGCCTCGGGATTCGTGGGTATTGGCATGATGTGTAATATTTACCGATGTAATGGTTTACCGAATTAGAGTCGTACAGACTCACTTGCTGTGATGTAACTGTGCTAACTCGCTGCAAAGTTACGCTCTTTTTATAAAATATAAGGTATAGGCAGGCGAAAAAATGCGGTTCATCCCTTCGCCGCGTCGTTTAGTGTGGCATAATACCCCAGTTTGTAGAGCTGGAAGACCCAGATATGGGGCTTCGTTGAGAGCAGGTTGCGACGCTCGGCAGCCGAGAAGCATCGGTGCAGGAGGCGCAGCAGGGGGGCAGTGCCCGTAAGGCGGAACCATCGGTAGAGGCCCAGCAGCGAGGAGAAGTCCTGCAGTTCGAGGCGTTTCTCGTAGAGCGTGCGCAGTTGGCGCTCGGTCTTGCGGAGGAAGGTCTCGTTGTCCTCCAGCCCCATGTTGAGCAGGGGGTTCTCGATGTGGCGGATGCGGATGCCGCGAGCCATGAGTGCCCGGCCGGCCAATGTGTCTTCGTAGCCTGAGAGACGCACCGTCTCGTCGAAGGGGCAGGCGAGCATCGTAGGGCGCGGGACGAGGAAGTTGAACGTGCGGAAGTTCTGATACGGACGCCGGTTGCGACGCTTGGCCGTGAAGCGTCGCTCGGCACGCTTCTCGTAGGTCCAGCGCAGGGTGACGTCCGGCGAGGGTAACGTTGCCTCGTGGCAGATGCTGCCGCAGATCACCTCGTCGGTGGGCAGCAGGCTCAGGTACTCGCGCAGGAAGCTGCTGCGCAGCGGCAGGGCATCGCTGTCCAGGAAGAGCAGATACTCCCCCTGGGCCTCGCGGGCCAGCAGGTTGCGCATGGCTGCCGCACCGCGATTCTCCCCCTGGCGCACCACGCGCACATGCTCCCATCTTCCCAGGTCGGCCAGATAAGCCTCGGCCTCAGGCGTCGCGCTGTGGTCGTCGCCCACGAGAATCTCCGTCTCCCCAGGCAGCATGCCGCACAGCGACCGCACCAAGGGGCGCGGGTCGTAGCGGTAAGTGGGTATCAGGATAGAGAGTTTCATGCTGCAAAGGTACGAATAAGCTAGGAGAGTGCAAAACGAAATCGGAAGATTTCTTTTTCTCGGAGTACTCCGAATTAGTTCTCAGCTCTTCGCTCTTTCGCTCGGCCTTGAAAGGAAAAGAATCTGCCCTTTTCCTTTGCACTGCGCTCGCTTATTCGTAACTTTGCACCCCGAAAAGAGAAAAGAGTAAGACGTTGGGACATATAAATGACATGACCGAGGGGCGGCCCTCGCTGCTGATACTGCGTTTTGCGCTGCCGCTGATGCTGGGCAACCTGTTGCTGCAGGCTTACTCGCTGGTGGACGCTGCCATCGTGGGGCGCCTGCTGGGTATCGGCCCGCTGGCTGCCATCGGGGCCAGCTCGTCGGTGCTGTTTCTCATCCTGGGTTTCTGCAACGGTTGCTCGGCCGGCTTCTGCATCCCCGTGGCACAGCGGTTCGGAGCGCGGGACTACAGCGGGATGCGCCACTACGTCAGCACGAGCCTTCGGATAGCGGCCTGGCTGAGCATCGCCCTGGCCATCGTGACCTGCCTGCTCTGCCGCCACATCCTGGAATGGATGCAGACGCCCGACGCCATCATGGCCGACGCATGGGCCTATCTCTTTGTCACCTTTGCTGGACTGCCCACGCTGTTCTATTTCTATCTCATCTCCGGCATCCTGCGTGCCCTGGGCGATTCGAAGGCGCCGTTCTGGTTCCTGGCTTTCGGTGCGGCGCTGAATGTCGTGCTCGACCTGCTCTTCATCCGCGTTCTGGGAGGGGGTGTTGTCTGGGCTGCGGTGGCCAGCGTGGTGTCGCAGACCGTCTCGGCCGTGTGGGCCTATGCCTATATGCGCCGTGCCTATCCCGTGCTGCGTTATGTCGGTGTGGAGGAGACCGTCTTCCGCTGGGCCACCGGCCGGCGGGTGCTCTCCATCGGGGTGCCCATGGGACTGCAGTTCAGCATCACGGCCATCGGCAGCATGATGCTGCAGGCCTCGAACAATGCGCTGGGCACCACCTGCATGGCCGCCTTCACCACGGCCATGCGCATCAAGATGTTCCTGATGTGCATGCTGGAGAACATGGGCGTGGCGATGGCCACCTATTGTGGTCAGAACTTTGGTGCCGGCGAGCGGCGGCGCATCGTCATTGGCGTGCGCGATGCATGGTTTATCGTGGTGGGGTATTCGCTGGCGGTGCTCGTAATCGTATGGCCCGTCACCTACGAGATGGGGGCGCTGTTCGTCTCCGAGGCTGAGGGGGCTGATACGGCTGGCGTGCTGCGAGGCATCGAACAGTTCCTGCACAGCTCGATACCCTTCTATCCCGTGCTGGGCACGCTGTGTGTGCTGCGCTACAGCATCCAGGGCATGGGCCACACGAAGCTGGCCATGCTGAGCGGCGTGTCCGAGATGATAGCCCGCACCGCAGTGTCGCTATGGGCTGTGCCTGTCTGGGGCTACACCGCCGTCTGCTTCGGCGACCCCACGGCTTGGGTGGCTGCCGTAGGCTTCCTCGTCCCGGCGTTCTGGTTTACGCTTCGTCGGTCGTTTCCTCGCCAGTCACTTCCTCATACTCGACGTATTCCGGTCGCTGCTTCCGAGTGAAATGGAGATGGCGCACGGCCAGGAACAGCTCCGAGACGCCATAGCCCAGGCAGCCCACTCCGAGGATGATGAAGGGCAGCGAGGCCGAGGCCAGCGGCTTGAGCAGGATGAAGAAGCCCGCCCCAATCAGCAACACCGGTACCACGAACACCCACCAAGTGAGCGGAGCCACACGGCGCTCAGAGACGAGCCCGAAGAACTGGCTGAATCCGGCAGAGATAAGCAGGAAGCCCAGGATATACATCAGGAAGGCCACAAAGGTGGAGGGCATCAGCACGAGCAGCACGCCCAGCAGGATGCTGCCAAGGCCCACGAAGGGAAAGACGCTGCGCTTGAAGGAGCCCTCGCCGCTGGAGCCGGAATACGAGGAGATGGCCTGCGTGAGGCCCAGGACGATGAATACTGCGCCCACAAACTGGACGATGACGGTGGTCATGGACAGAGGGTCCGTGACGAGCAGCACGCCGATGCCTATTGCACAGGCGGCACGAAGGAAAGCACTAAGAAGAATCCGCATATCGTTTGGTTTTACGATGCAAGGATGCGATTAAGCGAGGGCAATGAAGCTTGTTTCATGTGCCGAGCGCGAGCAACCTCGCACACTTTTTGCATGCAAAATTAGCAGTTTCGTGTGTAAAAACGCACAAGAGACCGCCTTTTTTTACTTTACGCGGCGAAAAATTGAGCTTTATTCACAAATTATTCCTACATTTGCACACGAAGACTGAACATCGAACCCCCTTGAACCGTTAAAACATAATCCATCATGTTACATTGCCAAGAACGATTCTTCGAGATTTACCACCGCGAGGCCGAGGCCGTGGCCTTCTGCCCGTATCGCATCTGTCCCATCGGCGCCCACTCGGACCACAACCTGGGGAAGATTACCGGCCTGGCCATCGACAAGGGCATCCACCTGGCCTACCGCCCCAAGCAGAACGGCGTGGTGGAACTCTCGTCGCTCCAGTTTGACAAGCGTGCCCAGTGGCATGTTCGCGAGGTGCCGCGGGAGAAGGAGAACGACTGGGCCGACTACCTGCGCGGCGCCACGATGAAGCTCTCCGCACGCTACCCCCTGCAGGTGGGGCTGAGCGGCGTCATCGAGGGCACGCTGCCCATCGGAGGCCTCTCCTCGTCGGCCGCCGTGGTGCTGGTGTTCCTGAAGGCCCTGTGCCAGGTGAACCACATACAGCCCACGCCCCTCGAGCTGATCCAGTGCTCGGTGGAGGCCGAGAACCAATACGTGGGCGTGAGCAGCGGCAAGCTGGACCAGAGCTGCGAGATGTATTCCAGAAAGGACCACTTGCTCTATCTCGACACGAAGACCGACCAGTATGAGCTCATCCCCACCCATCCCGACATGAAGCCCTATCGGATAGCCATCTTCTTCAGCGGCGTGGAGCGCACGCTGGCTGGCAGCAAGTTCAATATGCGCGTCGATGAGCTGCGCAGCGCAGCCTATGCCCTGGCCGCCTACGCGGGGATGGACTACGGCAAGTTCCAGGAGACGAACATGCGCGACATCCCGCGCCAGGTGTACGACCACTTCCGCGACCGCCTGCCCCATACCTGGCAGCTCCGGGCCGAACACTGGTTCACCGAGTTCGACCGCGTCGAGCGCGGTGCCGAGGCATGGCGTCGGGGCGACCTGGCCACCTTCGGCCGCCTCAGCTTCGAGAGCGGATGGAGCAGCATCTACAACTGGGAGACGGGCTCGCCCGAGCTGAAGACGCTCTACGACATCATGACCCGCACCGACGGCATCTACGGCGGACGCTTCAGCGGCGCCGGCTTCAAGGGCTGCTGCATGGCCCTCATCGACCCGGCGTTCGAGGAGTCCATCTGCCAGAGCGTCGCCCGCGAGTATCTCAAGGCCTTCCCCCAGCTCGAAGGCAAGTTCTCCATCCACATCTGCCAGAGCGCCGATGGAGTAATGGCGTAGTTCGAAGTAAAGAGTGAAAAGTGAAAAGTGAAAAATCGGAGATACATTTCAGCCGCAGATAAACAGGATGTAAACCAATCCCCAATCAGTAACTTCATTTTTTCACTTTTCACTTAAACCCACCCCAATCAGTAACTTCAATTTTTCACTTTTCACTCTTCACTTAAATCCAATGAAATGTCTCATCCTTGCCGCAGGCTATGCCACGCGGCTCTACCCTCTGACTGAGAACTTCCCCAAGCCCCTGCTCACGGTGGGCGACAAGACCATCCTCGACTGGCTCGTCGATGATATCGACGGCGCTCGCCTGGTGGACGAATACGTAGTCATCTCGAACCATAAGTTTGCCCACCACTTTGAGGCCTGGGCCCGGACGAAGACGCAGCGGATCACCGTCGTGGACGACGGCACATCGACCAACGAGACCCGCCTGGGCGCCGTCTGCGACATCCAGTTTGCCATCCGCCAGCTCGCCCTGGACGACGACATGCTGGTCATCGCCGGCGACAATGTGCTCGACTTCTCGCTGCAGCACTTCATCCGCTACGCCCGCGCGAAGGGCACCAGCTGCATCATGCGCTTCTATGAGCCCAGCGAGCAGCGGCTGCTGAAGTGCGGCGTGGTGACCACCGATGCCTCCGACCGCGTGCTGCGCATGACCGAGAAGTCGCCCACGCCCGAGACCCACTGGTGCTGCCCCCCCTTCTATTACTATACGCGTCAGGACGCCCGCCTCGTGCCCCAGGGCATAGCCGCAGGCTGCGGCACAGACGCCCCCGGCAGCTACATCGCCTGGCTCGCCACGCAGACCGTCGTCCACGCCATGGAAATGCCCGGGCGCCGCTTCGACATCGGCAACCTCGAGAGCTACGAGCAGGTGAAGCGCGACTACCGCGGCATCATACAGTAGGCTTATTGCAAAATGCAAAATGCAAAATGCAAAGGAGTGAGAGCAGAGCCGAAAGCTCGCTTTCGAGCTTTGCCGAGCGACGCATGCATTCGACGAAGTCAAATGCAAAGGCATTTTGGGATTAAGGATTATTGGATTCTTTGCACTAAAGGCAAAGCGGCGGAGCCGAGCGAGGGATTAGGGATTATTGGGGATTTGAGAGGGGTCAGAGCATTTAACGTGCTCAGTCGGATTTATAATCTGCCAGCGATGAATATTAACATTTGCGGGTGCGCCGATAGGGTTCGTGTCGTAGTTTTTCGTCGCATTGCAAATGCTGATATTCTGTAGCGTTCGGATTTTAAAATTCGGACGAGCGGATGGCTGTGTGCTTGGCTTGGTTACTGAGTGTCGTGTTTTCGGAACCTTGATGGCGGAATGCTCCTTGGTCTCGGTGATGTCAGTCTTCTTTCTCCGGGCTTCGTGCTGCGCACTGTAATAGAATGCTTAAGCATGGTTTTAAAGTTTGAGCGTCAGGCAATTGTATCTTTTCTCGCGTCTTCCTTCGAGCCTCCTTGCGCCTGCCTTCAGCGTGCGATGGAATCACGGCAAGCGGCGCTCTCTGTTCGACGTTGCAAGGACGCGGCATTCCGCAAGCGCCCGACGACGCTACGGCAAGCATCGGCACGCTGTGTGCCAACAATGCGAAATAAGTTCCGATGACGTTCGCAGGTGTCACGAATTTTCATAACTTTGTGAGGCGTGAAAGATGGAAGCCTCACCCCCGGCCCCTAAATCGCCACAGAATGGCCCCAGGATCGCCGTTCGCCCCCTCGGCGGTACAGACGACCATCCCGAGGGAGAAATGCGCTCGGGATGGGCTTAAAACGCGATTTCACGGAATCGTTAAGCCCAAAGGGCTTAAAACGTGCTTTTCCCTCTCAGTTCTCGCCCCCTTTGTTTTGCATTTTGCATTTTGCATTTTGCAAATAAGAGCCCCTGCCGCTAAACTATATAATATATATTAGTATAACTTTAATAAGTCTATACATATCGTATAATAAGGGGATAACAGCACCCATTTTTTCATTTGCAAAATGCAAAATGCAAAATGCAAAGGAATCTGCCTGCGATGAATATTAGCATTTATAATACGCTGAAAGGATTCGTCCTGTTGTTTTTATCGCATTACGAATGCCGAGACTCTGCTGCGTCCGGATAGGGCGAAGAAGGATAGCCCAGGAATCGCCACAGAATGGCCTCAGAATCGCCGTTCGCACCTCCGGCGGTAGGGATGACCACCCCGAGTGAGAAACGCACCAAGAAGTGCCTTAAAACGCGATTTTCGCGAAACGTTAAGCCCAAAGGGCTTAAAACGCGCTTTTCCCGCTCTCTGCTCTCACTCCTTTGCATTTTGCATTTTGCATTTTGCAATAAGAGTTGCATTCACATGCGAGGCTTGTTTTTTGAAGACGCGCAATGTGAAAAGTTTTTATTTTTTTCCTTGCTTTTGTACTCGCTTATTTGTACCTTTGACCTTCGGTCTTAGGCACTCCCGCTCGACAAAGGCAATGAAAAGTTTCTTCTTTTCCTTGCTTCTTCGCTCACTTATTCGTACCTTTGCCGGACGACAAACGTAAAATAGCAATAGACTGACATGTTTTCCTTTGCAATGATTCTACAGCTGCTCATCGTGCTGGGCGCGCTGTGGGTGGGCTCGCGCTACGGGTCGCTGGCCCTGGGCGCCATCTCGGGTATCGGACTGGCCATCCTGGTCTTCGGCTTCGGGCTGAAGCCCGGCTCGCCGCCCACCGACGTCATCTACATCATCATCGCTGCCGTTACGTGTGCCGGCATCATGCAGGCCTCGGGCGGCATGGACTGGATGATTCAGGGAGCGGAGCGGATGCTGCGCCGCCACCCCGACCGCATCACGTTCCTGGCTCCGCTGTGCACCTTCCTGCTCACCGTGCTGGTGGGCACGGGGCATGTGGTCTATACGCTGATGCCCATCATCTGTGACATCGCGCTGAAGAAGGGCATCCGCCCCGAGCGGCCCTGCGCCGTGGCGAGCATCGCCTCCCAGGTGGGCATCACCTGCTCGCCCATCGCGGCCGCCGTGGTGGCCTTCGTCACCATATCCAATGCCAACGGCTTCGATATCACCATCCCCGGCGTGCTGATGATCTCCATCCCCGCCTGCCTGTGCGGACTCCTGGCGGCCGCCGCTGCCAGCTATCGCCGCGGACTCGACCTGGACCGGGACCCCGTCTTCCAGGCCCGCCTGCAGGACCCCGAGCAGCGTGCATACATCTATGGCAATACGGCCACGACGCTGGACCGCGAGATACCGCAGTCGGCCAAGCGAGCCGTCTATATCTTCTTTGCTGCGCTGGCCGTCATCGTGCTGCTGGCCACCTTCCCCCAGTTGCTCCCCTCCTATGACACCATCCGGGCGGTGAAGGGTGCCGAGGCCGTCACCCTCGTGAGCGGCGTGAAAATCAGCGCTGCCCAGCTGGCTGCGGCAGGCATCGAGGCCGAGGGGCTGACGGAGCACGGCATGGTGGACCTGAAGATGAACCTGGTGATCCAGATCGTGATGATAACCGCCGCAGCGCTGATGATCATCTTCTGCAAGGCACAGCCCAAGAAGGCCGTCAGCGGACCCGTGTGGCAGTCGGGCATGGTGGCCGTGGTGGCCATCTATGGTATCGCGTGGATGGCCGACACCTATTTCTCCAACTACATGCCTGAGATTCAGGCCGGGCTGGAGGGTATCGTGGCCCGATACCCCTGGAGCATTGCCATCGTCTTCTTCCTGGTCTCGGTGCTCATCAACTCGCAGGGAGCCGTCGTCGTGGCCATGCTGCCGCTGGCCTATCACCTGGGCATCCCAGGCCCCGTGCTGCTGGGCGTGTTCCCCGCTGTTTACGGCTACTTCTTCATCCCCAACTATCCCTCGGACATCGCCACGGTGAACTTCGACCGCTCGGGCACCACCGTCATCGGCAAGTACCTGCTGAACCACTCCTTCATGATGCCTGGCCTCGTCAGCGTCTTCGTGTCCACCGTCGTGTCCTACGCCCTCACAATGATTATCTACTAAAGTAAGAGTAATCGGCCCTGCCGCTTGGCTTGTCCAAGTAATCGGCTCTGCCGCTTGGCTTGTCCAAGAACTATGAACTATAAACTATGAACTATGAACTATAAACTATGAACTATAAACTATGAACTATAAACTCCTCCTCCTCACGGCCATGCTGCTCCTGCTGCTCCCCGCCGTTACATTTGCCAAACAGCGACAAAAAGTGCTCTTGGCCGACCCCTTCATCCTCTACCACGACGGCCTCTACTATGCCTACGGCACCGGTGCCCCAGACGGCATCGAGGTCTATACCTCCCGGAACCTGCGCTCCTGGGAGCGGCGCGGCCTGGCGCTCCATCGCGACGACGTATGGGGCGACCACTGGTTCTGGGCTCCCGAGGTGTACGAGGCGAACGGCACCTGGTACATGTATTTCACTGCCGAGGAGCATATCTGTGTGGCCACGGCCGACTCGCCGCTCGGCCCCTTCCGCCAGAAGGTGAAGAAACCGATGATCGAGGGCGAGAAGTGTATCGACAACACGCTCTTCCGCGACGACGACGGGCAGGCCTGGCTCTTCTTCGACCGCTTCAACGACGGGCTGAACATCTGGGTGGCTCGCCTGGAGGACGACCTGCAGACGCTGCGGCCCGAGACCATGCGCCCCTGTATCCATGTCTCGCAACGGTGGGAGGAGGTGTGGCCGCGAGTGAACGAAGGCTCGTTCGTCATCAAACATCGGGGACGATACTATATGACCTACTCGGCCAACAGCTACGAGAGCCCCATGTACGGCCTGGGCTGTGCCACCGCCTCCAGCCCCACCGGCCCCTGGACGAAGTACGAGGAGGCGACTCCGGAGCTGTCGCGCCGCGCAGGCAGGAACCCGCTCCTGCAGCGGCCGGGCAGCCTGGTGGGCGTGGGGCACAATGCCATGTTCCGCGACCGTCGCGGCCGCCTCTGGGCCGTCTATCATGCCCATCGCGACACGTCCCACGTCCATCCCCGGGCCATGTATATGAGCCGCGTCCGCTTCCGCCGCGTGAACGGCGAGTGGAGGATGCGCATCAGCCCGAAATACAAGACGCCGTACATGAAACCGACAGCGAAGGGAGAAGACGACAGGAAGTAACGAGAAAACACCAGGAGGGACGGCGCGGCTCCCACCGCATTGGCCGCCCCCCCTCGGGGGGATTTGGTCCCACCTCATCAGAAATATGGAAAGCAAATACGAAGAGAGAGTGCAGCGGGCCGTGGACAACTTCATGCAGGGCTACGGATGCTGTCAGAGCGTGGTGGCTGCCTTTGCCGACCTCTATGGGTTTACCCCCGAACAGGCAAAGCGCGTCGGTGCAGGCTTCGGAGGCGGAGTGGGACGCCTGCGCATGATGTGTGGTGCCGTGTCGGGAATCGTCATGCTCGTAGGGATGGACTGCGGGCAGACCGAGGGCTCCGACCGCGAGGGAAAGTCCGCCTGCTACAAGGTGGTCCAGGAACTCCTCCACGAGAGCGAGCAGGAGAACGGCTCCCTGATATGTGCCGACCTCCTCGGGCTGAGCGGCAGGGTCGTTCGTGGCAACTATCAGGCATCCGAGCGCACAGCCGAGTACTACAAGACCCGACCCTGCGCCGCCAAGGTGGAGAGTGCAGCCCGCATCTTCGCCCGCTATCTGGAGGGTAAAGAATCAGCGAACAAATGAAAAAAGGAAAGAGGTAATGCGACACGGGCATTACCTCTGTGAACCGCCGGCATAATAATGTGCAAATGAGGTACCGGACGGCAGGAGCCGCGTCCGCGCGTCAGTCGTCTACATCGCGCAGGCGCAGCTGCTTGTCAAACTCCAGCTCCAGCCCGTTGGTGAGCTTCACCTCGTAGCCGCGGCGCTGACGTTCTATCTGTTGGATATGCTCCGAGGGATAATTTGCCGCAAGATACTGGCTGATGGCTTCGGGCACGAGACCGGGGGGCACGTCGCCCAGCCTGCAGTTGACCTCCTCCCATTGGCCCTTGCTGTTAAACTCGATGGCCGAACCGTCGCTGAACACCACGTCGTAGTCCAGCGTGAGGAAGTCGCGCTCGGCCTTTATGAAGGAGATCTGCTTGGCGGAAAACTCACTCGAGAGCAGACGCTGAGCCGTGGCAGGCAACGCAGCCACGTCGATTACGCGGTCCTTGCCTATACAGGAAACCATTACGGGCAGTGCCAGAATGACCGTTAGGAAGGGGGTCTTGATTCTCATTTTCATCTTTTCTCTCTTTAAGGGTAAGACTTCGTCGTATTTCTCGCATGCTATCCAGCATTGCAGGGGCAAAGGTAAGGCCTTCGTGGCGAACGGCCAAGGAAATGGGGTTACGTTTCTGTTACATCTGTGTATCATTTCTGTGGGGGCGAAATCGCGAACAATGGGGAGCGAGGCGGACATAATGGTGCACGAAACGCAATTCCTTGCCCTAAAATTTGCTGCTTTGGAGGAAAAGACGTACCTTTGACATGCAAAAGCATATAAAACTAATCACACTATGAACGAGAACATTTCAAGAAGAGACTTCATCAAGCGGAGCGGAGCAGCCACGCTGGGCATGATGATCGTGCCCAACACGGTGCTGGGACGCCGCTTCGGCCATACGGCCCCGAGTGACAAACTGAACATCGCCGGTATCGGTATCGGCGGCGTGGGACGACGCAACCTCAAGAACATGGCCACGGAGAACATCGTGGCACTGTGCGACGTCGATTGGAAATACGCAGACAAGACGTTCCGCGACTATCCCAACGCCCGCCGCTTCAAGGACTGGCGAGTGATGTTCGACGAGATGGGTAAGAGCATCGACGCCATCATGGTGGCTACGCCCGACCATACCCATGCCGGCGTCACAGCCCATGCCATGACGCTGGGCAAGCATGTCTATTGCCAGAAGCCGCTGACCCACTCGGTCTATGAGGCACGCCTGCTGGCCAAGCTGGCCAAGAAATATAAGGTGGCCACACAGATGGGCAACCAGGGCAACTCGTTCGACTGGTGCCGCCGCATCGCAGAATGGATATGGGCTGGCGAGATCGGTGAGGTGAAGGAGGTACACTGCTGGACCGACCGCCCCATCTGGCCGCAGGGCCTGAACCTGCCCACCGAGGAGATGCCCGTACCAGGCACGCTGGACTGGGACCTCTGGCTGGGCCCGGCCGTAAAACGTCCTTACCATTCGGTATATCTGCCCTGGAACTGGCGCGGATGGTACGACTTCGGCACCGGCGCACTGGGCGACATGGCCTGCCACATCATGGACCCCATCTGCTGGGCACTCGACCTGGGCTTCCCCACCGAGGTGGAGGCCAGCTCGACGCTGAGCAACCTCTACTCGGCACCCTATGCCGAGATGATTACCTACACCTTCCCCGCACGCCCCAAGAAGGGCAAGGTGAAGATGCCCGAGGTGAAGGTAGTGTGGTACGACGGCGGACTGCTGCCGCCGCGACCCGTCGAACTGGAGGACGGAGACATGATGGGCGACGAGAACGGCGGACTGCTCTTCATCGGTACGAAGGGTAAGATCATGGCCGGATGCTACGGCATGAATCCCACCCTGCTCCCCAAGAAGAAGATGGAGGGATGGAAGGAACCGACACCCATCCTGCGCCGCGTGCCGGGCGGGACGGGCGACATCTGGAGCACCAACGCCCACGAGCAGGACTGGATTCGCGCCTGCAAGGAGAGTCCCGAGAATCGCGTAGAGCCATCGTCCAACTTCCAGTTCTCAGGCCCCTTCACCGAGATGGTCGATATGGGCGTGATTGCCGTACGCCTGGCTGGTCTCTACGGCCTGCACCGCAAGCTCAAGTGGGACGGCCAGAACATGCGCTTCACCAATATCTCGGAGAACGACAAGGTCAAGATTGTGAACTACGACGCATTCCAGGTCATCGACGGCGACCCGCGCTTCGACCGCCGCTTTGCCGAGTTCAATGCCCGCGAGATGGCCGAGGAGTGGATCAAGCACACCTACCACAACGGCTTCACGCTGCCCGATATGCCGAAGGACTGAGGGTGATTGAAGATTAAGGATTAGCGATTAAAGTGAAAAGTTTAAGGTTCAAAAACCTTGTCCCTATGTTAAAGAAACTCATCTTGCTGTGCGGCCTCGTGCTGGCCGCCAGCTTTGGCCTGCAAGCCAAGACGAAGGCCGAGAAGGCAGGGTGGAAGATAGGCATGCAGTCCTATACCTTCCACATGTTCTCCCTCCAGGAAGCGCTGGACAAGTGCCAGGAGTTGGGTGTGAAATATATCGAAGTATATCCCGGACACAAGCTGGGCGAAGGCTATGGTGACCTGGCCTTCGGTCCCGATCTGGACGCTGCCACGCTGAAGCGCATTCGTAAGGATGCTGCACGCCGTGGCGTGCGGATTGTGGGTGCCGGTGTCTATACCTCGGACAACTTGGAGGACTGGACCCGCTTCTTCCAGATGGCCAAGACCATGAAGCTGAAGTACGTCACCTGCGAACCGAACCCCGACCAGTGGGACCATGTGGAGGCACTCTCCAAAAAGTACGGCATCAAGGTGGCGGTGCACAATCATCCCCGCCCCTCCACCTATTGGAATCCCGACGCACTGATGCAACTCATCCAGCACCGTGCCAAGGGCATCGGCTCGTGTGCCGACATCGGCCACTGGAACCGACAGGGACTCGACGAGATGCAGTGCCTGCGCCGAGTGGGCGACCGCCTCATCACATTCCACTTCAAGGACATTGCACCGAAACGTGACGGCGAAGCCGAGCAGACCGACGTCATCTGGGGCACCGGCTGCCTGCAGCTGCGCCAGATCCTCACTCACCTGCGCGACATGAAGTGGAAGGGCTACCTCGCCATCGAGTACGAGGCAAACTGGCTGAACTCCGTCCCCGACATCCGCAAGAGTCTCCAGTACTTCGACACCCTCTCCGAGGAAGTGCTCAGGTGAGGGGAAGAGCGAACCTCTGATGAAAGAATGAGCCGAACGGCACTTGCAGAAGTCCAGCATCCACCTCTACCGCCAGAAAGGAGACGAGGACAAACCCCTCCAACTCGTTGAATCATGAGAGAATGGCATTTCCGAATAGAATCTGCACACACCTTCGTCCCCTGATGGCCATTCTCACATCGCTGTGTCTCATGGAGATCGGATGCCATGGGCGCAGCGTGGGGCAGGTAGAATCGAGACTGGAGCTCATCGACAGTCTCACGGCCACGCGCCCCGATTCCGCCCTCTTGAGACTCGAATCCATGCGCGGCGAGCCGATGAGCAGGCGTGAGCGGATATTCTTCGAACTGCTGCACGGCAAAGCCACTGTGCTCGCGCGTCTCCCCTATACCGCCGACAGCGTGATGCGGCAGGTAGTCGACTATTATGACCGGCACGGAGATATCGCCCGCCAGGCAGAAGCACGATATCTGCTTGCCTGTGCTTTTTTTGACAGCAACCAGCCTTCCCATGCCATGCGGCAATTGAAGCACCTGTCACTCATCAGCGACACTAACACCAGCCCGAGCCATCTCACGTTGATGCGTGATGCACACACTATGCTGGCTCGCCTCTACGAATGGCACAGCGCGTGGGACGAGGCTTGGGGCGAAGACTCCTTGGCCGAACAGCTCGCACTATCGTGTCACGACACACTGCATGCCATCGGATGTCGGAAGAACATGTGCCGAATCCTTTTCCATCGGCAGTTATACGAACAGTGTATCAGCGCATCGTGGCGGATTTTCGAGGAATGTCACGCCCAGGGATGTCCCGACCATGGACTGGAGTTTCTCGTTCTCATCATCGAATCCTTCTTGAACAGCCACCGCCACCGCGAGGCGGCAGAGTGTCTGCGTCACTACGAGAACTTTCTCTCCCTACATCCCGAGGCACGGTCGCCACGTGCCGAGGCTGCCCTTTCCGTCTGCCAGGCTCGCATCCTTCATGAAACGGGAGCAGCTGACTCGGCCGCAGTCATCCTCGCTGAAGCAGGCGACCTGGGGAGGTCCATCTATGAAGCAGCCACATATCGCACCACCTTGCCCGAGGAAGCGCTCGCCGACGAAGCGCTGGACGAAGCCGATGTCACATCTCACGCCCGCAGGCCAATACTTGCCTGGACAATCGTTTTCCTGCTCGTCGCCACTCTCGCATGGACGGCTCGCCTTGCCCTGCGGCGGAAAAGAGGCATGAGGATTCAGGCAGAGAATGCCAGTACGCTACATTCGCAGATAGGGCAGCTTAAAACGAAGAACGATTACTTGGAGACAGCCCTCAGCGGCATCACCCAACAGGACCGGCGAGACGAGTATCTCGCTTCAGAGGCCGTCCAATCTTTCCACCGGCATTTACGCAGCCCCAGAGCCTTTCCCCTCGATGCCGGCAAGTGGAAGGCACTGAGGGACGAGACGGAACGCTGCTTCCCCACCTTCCGAGAGCGAATGCACAGCGGACGCCCCATCAGCGACACGGAATACACACTCTGTCTGCTCACGAAGGCCGGCTTTTCCGTCAAGCAGATAAATCTTCTGATGGGAAAGGAAGACTATGCGTCCACCACCCGTCGCCGCCTGCTTCGCAAGATTTTTGCGGAGGAAGGCACCCCCGCCGACTTCGACCGCCGCATCCAGGCTATCGTATAGGCTTCATTTTCCTTTCCGCTACATCTTCTTGTATAGCAAACACTTCTGCCTATCCTGTCAGTTTCTGTCAGCAAAAAAATCCTCCTATGCTATGTTGACATGAGAGGAATGTTCTACCTTTGCGGCAGAATTATAAACGGAGAAAGACAATGGAAGGACTTCCTCCCGAGTATGACTTTGAAGACATTGAACATTTATATAAAAAACCATGAGACAGACAATGAAGAAGAAAACGCTCTGCGCATTGACAATGCTGATGTTTAGCCTTGCCACATCGTGCCGCGGCACGATAAAGTGGAAGGACGACTGCCTGCTGGATCGGCAAGGTAATCTGATAGGCACGCTCCATGTAGAGGCAGGCAATAAACTAGACTTTTCGCGCCGCATCCGCAAAGTGGACGGGAACACCTCCCTGCTGGAGTTTACATTCAAGGCCCGGGACGATGTGAAGGATGCTCATATACGAATTGAGCTACAGCGGGCAGAGCGAGCCGAGTGGTGGATGATACCCTCGGTGGCCTACGCCGACTCACACGATGACAACCGTTCGTATGAACCCATGAAGTCGCGTCGCAAGATGTCGTGGAGAACCTACTGGTGGCGCAGGATGCCCATACCCAGTGCAGTGTACAGCGAGAGTCAGCGGTATGCTGTGGCCACTTGGAGCGACAGCCTGACGGCATGCAGCATCATGCCCACTGATTCGTCGGTCACACACTGCATCCTCTGGCCCGAGGAAGATATGCCCGCAAGAAACAGAGAATACGGCACCACGGACGAGGACTACCGTCACAAGGCAAATGCAGCACTCAAGGCGGGGGAGAGAATCACCCTGCACATGTACGTCAGCGTCGCTCCTGCGGAGCCGGAACACTGGGCCATGGCGCATTTCCTGCGTACATGCTGGCTCCTGGCCGAAAAGCCAAAGACAGCACCGCTCTCCGATGCGGAAGTGTGGACTGAAGATGTCCGCCGCGTGAAGGATGCCCTGTGGGTTGAAGACACAGCTTTCACGGGCTTCCGACATGGAGACAACAGCAAGCGGGAGAATCCTTTACGCCGTAGTACCGGGCACTATGAGGCTGCTGGAAACGGGCAAAACATCAGCTTGGCCAATGCCCTGCTGTGGGATTACCTACAACACGGCGACACCACATCACTCCGTATGGGACTGCGCGCGCTGGACTGCTGGGTCACCCGCTGCCGCTTACCGAACGGACTCTTCGTTACACACTTTGACGATCTTCTGGAGAACAAGCGGACGTTCGTCGACTCGCGCTCGCTGAGCCAGGTCGCCACAGACCTCTTTGAAGCATCCCGCTTGGCTGCCGATTGCCAGCAGGAACGTCCGGCGTATCGAGAGACAGCACTCGCCATCTGTCGTTATCTGGTAGAACATCAGCAGACGAGCGGTGGATGGGTTTTCGACCTCACGACAGCTGACTATACCTCGTTCGTGAGATGGTCAAACGACATCCAACCCACCAGCGGCGTCTTCTTTGTGCCCGTCCTGCTCGCGGCCCACGAGGCCACGGGCGACACCCTCTATCTCTCTGCGGCACGCAGAGCCTACGTCCGCTACATCCGCGACCTGAAGACAGAGGGCTTCACCTCCTCGTTCGCTTCATACGACAGGTCGGCAGACTGCGAGAGTGCCCTTCCCCTGCTGCGCGCATCCCTCTGGCTCCATCGCGTCACGAAGGAAAGGATTTATCTGGACGACGCCATACTCATCTCCAACTATCTCTCCACCTGGCTGTGGCACTACGACGGCAAATGGGCTGTGGAGGGCATGCCGCTCGGAAGTGTCCGTACCCAAGGCCTGGCACGCCTCACGTCCCAGCACGTTTCACTAGACTTTCATCCATGCCAATGGATTCCCGACTGGCTGGAACTTTCCCGCCTGACGGGAGACCGCCAGTGGAAAGAGAAAGCGCAGGCCATCTGGAACGCCGTCACGCAGCCCGCTCTGCTGGAGGCCTCGCGCACGACGGACAACGCATGGGCCATCGCCCTGCGATTGGAGACGCTACGGGAAACATCCAAGAATACTAAAATTAAGAAAAGATGACAAGATAAGTAGGGAATGCATTAACGTCTATGTGCCGAATCTCCCCATTCGTACGGACCGACGGGAGTCCATCATGTCTCAATTCGCAGACAAACCAGTATTAAGACTGATTGCCGAGGCGTAAGCAATGGGGAACGACCTCCTGCTGGGTGGCGTCAGTCGGACGCGCGATGTGCTGCTAGTCCGTGATGAGATGTTTTGGGTCAGCGCCTTCAATGGTATGCAGTTTTCCATTGCCTTCGTCAGACAATGGAGATGGGAAGGTGACAATGTCGGCGTGACTTTGATGACATGCTCCCCTCTGACCATCGGTCTTAGATAGGCTGCACTCGGGTATGACAAAAGAAAACTGGCGTTTCCCTTTGTCATGTCGCTCGTTTGCACTACTCTGACCCTCGGTCTTAGATAGGTTGCACTCGGGCATGACAAAAGAAAACTGGCGTTTCCCTTTGTCATGTCGCTCGTTTGCACTATCTCTGACCTTCGGTCTTAGATAGGCTGCACTCGGGCATGACAAAAGAAAACTGGCGTTTCCCTTTGTCATGTCGCTCGTTTGCACTATCTTTGCGAAAAATATCACTTTCGACCCATGAGTGCACCATTGGCAGAACGGATGCGTCCCACGACACTGGACGATTACATCGGGCAACAACACCTGGTGGGGCCCGGAGCTGTGCTGCGCCGGATGATAGACTCGGGACACATCTCGAGCTTCATCCTGTGGGGGCCGCCAGGAGTGGGAAAGACTACGCTGGCCAGCATCATCGCCCACCGCCTGGAGACACCCTTCTATACACTCAGCGCTGTGACAAGCGGCGTGAAGGATGTGCGCGACGTCATCGAGCGGGCACGCCAGAACCGCTTCTTTAATACGGCCAGCCCCATTCTGTTCATCGACGAAATCCATCGCTTCTCCAAATCGCAGCAGGACTCGCTTCTGGGGGCTGTGGAGCAGGGCGTGGTCACCCTCATCGGTGCCACGACGGAGAATCCCTCCTTCGAGGTCATCCGCCCCTTGCTGAGCCGCTGCCAGGTGTATGTGCTGAAACCATTGGAGCGGGACGACCTGCTCACGCTCGTCAATCGAGTCATCACACAGGACCAGCAGCTGAGCCAGCGCACGTGGGACATTCGCGAGACCGTGGCCTTGCTGCGCTATAGCGGAGGCGATGCGCGCAAGCTGCTGAACATCATGGAACTCATCTTCGAGGCTGCTCCCGAGGAGGGCAACATCGAAGTGACGGATGCCATCGTCTCGGAGCGTCTGCAGCAGAATCCTCTGGCCTACGATAAGGACGGCGAGATGCACTATGACATCATCTCGGCGTTCATCAAGAGCATCCGCGGCAGCGACCCCGATGCAGCGCTCTACTGGCTGGCTCGCATGATTGAGGGCGGCGAGGATCCCGCCTTCATTGCCCGCCGCCTGGTGATTAGCGCGAGCGAGGACATCGGACTGGCCAACCCTAACGCCCTTCTGCTGGCCAATGCGGCCTTCGATGCCGTGATGAAAATCGGCTGGCCCGAGGGACGCATCCCCCTGGCCGAGGCCACGGTCTATCTGGCCACTTCGCCCAAGAGCAATTCGGCCTATATGGGCATCGGTGCCGCGCTGGCCAAGGTGCAGGAGACCGGCAATCAGCCTGTGCCGCTCCACCTGCGCAATGCACCCACCAAGCTGATGAAGGAACTGGGCTACGGCGACGGGTACAAGTATGCCCACGACTACGAGGGTCACTTCGTGGAACAGCAGTTCCTGCCCGACGCGCTGACAGATGCCCGCTTCTGGCAGCCACAGCCCAATCCGCAGGAAGACAAACTGAAAGAACGGATGGGACGACTGTGGGGAGAAAGATTTAATTCATAATGCACAATTCACAATTCATAATGCACAATTCACAATTCATAATGCACAATTCATAATTCATAATGCACAATTCACAATTCATAATGCACAATTCACAATTTATAATGCACAATTTACAATTTATAATGCATAATTGAGAGAATCATGAAGAAGAAAATCATGTTGCTCGGTTCGGGCGAGTTAGGGAAAGAGTTTGTCATTGCCTGCAAGCGCAAGGGACAGTACGTGGTAGCATGTGACAAGTATGCCGGCGCACCGGCCATGCAGGTGGCCGACGAGTGCCGGGTGTTCAGCATGCTCGATGGTGATGCACTCATGGCAGCTGTCGAGGAGGTGAAGCCAGATATCATCGTGCCCGAGATAGAGGCCATCCGTACGGAGAAGCTCTACGACTGTGAGCGCATGGGCATTCAGGTGGTGCCCTCGGCACGCGCCGTGAACTACACCATGAACCGCAAGTCCATTCGCGAGTTGGCCCACACCGAGCTGGGCCTCAAGACGGCTCGCTACCGTTATGCCAACACCTACCAGGAACTGGTGGAGGCAGCCCGTGAGATTGGCTTCCCCTGCATCATCAAGCCCCTGATGAGCAGTAGCGGACACGGACAGAGCAAGGCCGACCGTCCCGAGGACCTCCCCGCATCGTGGGAATGCGCCTGCGGCGGTGCCCGCGGCGACCTGAAGGAGGTCATCGTGGAGCAGTTTATCCCCTTCGACTACGAGATTACCCTCCTCACTGTGACGCAGCAGCACGGCCCCACACTCTTCTGCCAGCCCGTGGGCCACGTGCAGAAGGGCGGTGACTACCGTGAGAGCTTCCAGCCGCGCGCCATGCGTCCCGAACACCTGGCCGAGGCACAGCGCATGGCTGCTCAGGTGACTGCAGCCCTCACCGGTGCCGGTATCTGGGGCGTGGAGTTCTTCGTGAGCGAGAAGGAGGGAGTCATCTTCAGCGAGCTCTCGCCGCGTCCGCACGATACGGGCATGGTCACGCTGGCCGGCACACAAAACCTGAGCGAGTTTGAGCTCCACTGCCGTGCCGTGCTCGGTCTGCCCATCCCCGAGATTACCCAGGAACGCCAGGGAGCCTCGGCTGTCATCCTCTCGCCCGTGGAGACCCAGAACCCCGACTATGAGGGCATGGCCGACGTATGTGCTGCCGAGCGCACCTACCTGCGCATCTTCGGCAAGCCCGAGGCTCACGTCGGCCGTCGTATGGGTGTCGTCGTATGCTGGGATACGCTCGATGCGTCGCAGGATGCCCTGCGCGACAAGTGTAAGGCCCTGGCCGCCAAGGTGACGGTAACGGACGGAAACAAATAAAAGGCAACCCGCCTCCCCCGGTAGGGGGACAGTTCGATGATACCTATGCCCATGTCACAATGGGCATAGGTATTTTCTTTACCGCCCAATCGTTCAGTCGCGTAATGATGATAATGACGTTTATTCTTGATCCGATGTCTTGCCGCCTTTGAAGCCTTGGGCGGGGGGCAAATGCCCGTTAGAAGCGGAGCATTTGGGGAGCGTAGCGACGGAGGGGCGTAACTGAAAAGTAACGTGGCAGATTCTGCTTAGTGCCGCAGGCTTTTTTCCCACGTGTGGGAAAACGCGATGGAACGTGCTGCGTCGGACTTTCCCACACGTGGGAAAACAGACTGCAGCCTATACACGTGCGCACATATTCGTACCTCTGCTTACGTCGAAAGTACTTCCGCTCAAGCATGCAAAACAAAAGAAAGCGCTCTTTTGTTTTGCATTCTCCTCGCTTATTCGTACCTTTGCGCCGCGAAAAAAAGAGAATCAAGGTGAGATACGACTTTGACGAGATAATCGATCGTCGCGGGACGAACGATGTGAAGCATTGCCTGCTGGAGGAATACTTCGGCCGGCCAGACTTGTTGCCCCTGTGGGTGGCCGACATGGATTTTGCCACACCGCCTTTTATCCTCGATGCTATGCGCCGCCGGCTGGAACACCCCATCCTGGGCTATACCGTGCTGCCCGAGGGCTACTGGGAGACGGTGGCCGGATGGGTGGAGAGCCATCATGGATGGCATGTGGAGACGGAGTGGATGCGCTATATCCCTGGCATCGTGAAGGGCATAGGGATGGTGGTAAATGTCTTTACGCAGCCGGGTGACGGCGTCATCATCCAGCCGCCCGTGTACCATCCCTTCCGCATCACGCCCGAGGGCAACGGACGGCGTATCGTATGGAACCCGCTGAAGCCCGTCGAGGGCGAGACAGCCTATGCGATGGACTTCGAGGGGCTGGAGCGCGTGTGCGACGAGGGTTGCCGCCTGCTCATCCTGAGCAACCCGCAGAACCCTGGGGGTATCTGCTGGGACCGCGAGTCGCTCCGTCGGTTGGCCCACTTCTGCCACGAACGAGGCATCCTGGTGGTGAGCGACGAGATACACTGCGACATGGCGCTCTTCGGCCATCGGCACATTCCGTTTGCCTCGGTAAGCCCCGAGGCTGCAGCGTGCAGCATCACGTTCCAGGCCCCCAGCAAGACGTTCAACATGGCGGGCGTAGTCAGCTCCTACTGCATCATCCCGAACCCCGAGCTGAGGCAGCGGTTCTTCGGCTGGCTGGATGCCAACGAGATGGATGCTCCCCACCTGCTGGCCCCCATCGCTACGATGGCCGCCTATCGCGAGGGCGAGGAATGGCGCAGGCAGATGCTGGCATACATCGAGGAGAACGTGCGCATGGTGGAGACGTTCTGCCGCGAGCGCTTGCCCCAGTTGCGCCCCCTGCGTCCGCAGGCCTCGTTCCTCGTCTGGCTCGACTGCCGCGGGCTGGGACTCTCGCAGGAGCGACTCGTGGACCTCTTCGTGAACCGGGCCCGCCTGGCACTGAACGACGGCAGCATGTTTGGTCCCGGCGGCGAGGGATTCATGCGGATGAACGTGGGCTGTCCACGCAGCGTGCTGCGCGAGGCGATGGAGCGGATTCAGTTCATAGTTCACAGTCCTTCGACGAGCGAAGCGGCAGAGCCGAGCGCATAGCTTACAGTTAGTTCACGCAAGATATACGAATGAAGACATTTGAAGAATTGGGCCTCTGCCCAGAGATTATGCAGGCCATCACGGAACAGGGCTACGAGCACCCGATGCCTGTGCAGGAGGAGGTGATCCCCTTCCTGCTGGACGACACGATAGAGCACGACCTGGTGGCACTGGCCCAGACAGGCACGGGCAAGACAGCAGCCTATGGCCTGCCCACCCTGCAACTGCTCCAGACCACTCGAACCACTCTTGAGGGGGATGAAGTCAATGCCTCTAAATCAGGTGTCCGCTTGCTCATCATGGCTCCCACGCGCGAGCTGTGCCTGCAGATAGCCGATGATATGGAGGGCTTTGCCAAGCATCTGCCTGAGACACGCATCCTGGCCGTCTATGGCGGAGCCAACATCGAGCCGCAGATACGTGCCTTGAAGCACGGAGTGGACGTGATAGTGGCTACTCCCGGTCGCCTCATCGACCTGATGAACCGTCGGGCGGCCGACCTCTCTACGGTGCGCTACGTCGTGCTGGACGAGGCTGACGAGATGCTCTCCATGGGTTTTCAGGAGGACATCGACACCATCTTGAGCGGAGTGCCCGAGGAGCACCGCACGCTGCTCTTCTCCGCCACCATGAGCCGTGAGATAGAGCGCATCGCCCGGCAGTATCTCCGGGAACCGAGGGAGATACAGGTGGGCAGCCGCAACGAGGGAGCCGAGAATGTGAACCACGTATATTATATGGTACACGCGCGAGACAAATACCTCGCCCTGAAGCGCGTGGTCGATTACTTTCCCCGCATCTATGCCATCATCTTCTGCCGCACCAAAGTGGAGACGCAGGAGGTGGCCGACAACCTGATACGCGACGGATACAATGCCGATGCCCTGCACGGCGACCTGAGCCAGCAGCAGCGCGATCTGACGATGCAGAAGTTCCGCCAGCACCGCACCCAGCTGCTCGTGGCCACCGACGTGGCGGCACGCGGACTGGACGTGGACGACCTGACGCATGTCATCAACTACGGCATGCCGGACGACGTGGAGAACTACACCCACCGCAGCGGGCGCACAGGCCGGGCCGGCAAGAAGGGCACCAGCATCTGCATCGTACACGGCCGCGAGAAGGGAAAGATTCGCTTGGTGGAGAAGACCATCCAGAAAGAGTTCGTGAAGGGCACACTGCCCGAGCCCAAGGACATCTGTGCCAAGCAACTCTATCACGTAATCGACGAGATAGAGCGTGTGACGGTCGATGAAGAGGAGATAGCCCCCTTCATGGGCGAGGTGCAGAAGCGATGGGAGTGGCTGGACAAGGACGACCTCATCCGGCGCGTGCTAAGCCGCGAGTTCGGGCGCTTCCTGCGTTACTATGCCAATGCGCCCGAGATCGAGGAGGTCACGACGGTGGCTCAGAAGGATAAGGGCAAGCCCGCCAATCACAACAAGAAGCGTGGCGATCACCGTACGGCCGAGGCAGGATATGTCCGGCTGTTCCTGAACGTGGGCAAGATTGACGGCATGTATGCTCGCGAGATTATCGGGCTGCTGAACAGCAATGTCCGGGGTGAGAAGGTGGAGGTAGGTCGCATCGACCTGATGAAGAACTTCTCCTTCATCGAGGTGGCCGAGAAGGATGCCGACCGTGTGTTGAAAGCCCTCAAGCATGGTGTCATGGTGAAGGGGCGTAGCGTGGTCATCGACCGCACGAACGACGGCGAGGGCAGCGCGAAGGAGGCTGGCAAACAGGACGAGCGGAAGCCTGCCCGTAGTCGTAAGGCTGCGAATAATCCATGGATGCAGGATGCTGCGTCGCGCCCGGAGAAGAAGCACAAGCCCTCGCGCGAGGAACGGGGCTACACGGCGCCGCGAGGAAAAAAGGCTGCGGGCAAGCGAGGGGAGAGTGAATCTCGCTTCGACTATCCCGAACGTGAGCAGTCCCGATCGAAGATCAAATACACCAAGGAGGACTGGATGAAGTTCCTCCATCCCGAACAGAATGCAAAGCGGGGTGCCGATGGTCTCATAGGCGAAGAACCCGACTTCAGCGAAGAAGGCTGGGCACGCCGCTGGCCGAAGAAGAAAGACTAAATGTCTTTCTGTGCCGCGGCGTGGAGAGGGCAGTGCTCTGCCCGACGGAGGGGACAACGTCCGCCGCTGGCCGAAGAAGAAAGACTAAATGTCTTTCTGTGCCGCGGCGTGGAGAGGACGCAAGTCAGGTGTCAACGTTGTGACGCATTGTGACGGAGGAGGAGACTGCCCATCGAAACGAACGGGATTTATAAATCGGCTCAATATCCCATTCGCGAGGTATCGACAGTCTTTGTCTTCTTCTCCTTGAAACCTCCGATGCGATAAATAGCAGTCAGTGAGACATTGGGATATTCCATCCACACGCGCATCGTATAGTCTTGGTTTGCTAAACGAGAGTGAGTGATGACATGACTGTTGGTTATATTCTGCCCCGCTGCTATGACGCTCCATTTCTTATCGTCGGAAGTCCACCGGAGGGATGCATGGAGACGGAACATCGGGGCAATGTCATAGACTCCCTGAATGGCCTTTGACTGAAAATGTGGATTAAGGACGAGGCGTATGTCGTGACGCTGAGAGAACTGGATGGCGGTAGTAGAACTGAGTATGACTGTCAGCTGTTTGCGGTCAAAAGGTAAGTCGAAGAAGCGGTCACTCTTGTCGTGCCGGTAGTTGCCGGTTGCCATCACGTTTCCATTTAACCATTTGCCTGCCGAGAAACGCGCTGATGCTTGCAAACCGTACACGTTCATATAGTTGAAATTGGTCTCTTTCATTATTACAGCCATACGGTCGGAAGGCTGATAGGCGAGCTGTACGGAGTAGTCAGGTATATATTTGGCATAGGCCGTGAACGTATAACGTTGGCGATGTTGCCATATGAGATTGATATCATACTGCGAGTTTGGCTTCAGGTCGGGGTTTCCCCATATCTCACTATATGCGGACGAGTAGAATATGCTGCTCATGGTACTCCAATATGTGGGAAATACATTTTGGGAACTAAACGAGAGATTGAGCATATTGTTCTTGTCGGCAGTCCACAAGGCATTCAGTGTAGGATACCATCGCCATTCGTTCCATTTAGGAGTGTGGTATTGTTCAGCTCCCAATGAAGCCTCGACACTGAAAGATGTCGTTATCTGCTTGCTGGATCCTGCGTATATGTCAAGGATGCGCTCGTCATAGCCGACATGAGTCGTAGCATCTGCGAGTGGCTGGCCATCGGCATCGCGTGTGGTCTGATAACTCGTGTTGTTCGTCAGTTGGGCTTCTATGCCGTAGTTCAGTTCCCAGCCTTTTCCCACATCATGTGTCTGATCGGCAGCAAAGAGCCATTTGCTGATTCGCTGGCGACTGTCCACATAAAGATTTCTGTCCGTATCATACAGGTGTCCGTCCAGATGCTGTGTGCGAGGGTTCTGATAGTTGGTGTAAGATGCGCTTAGTTGCAGGCCAAATGGCGAAGCATAACTGGCATCCACGTTGTGCAGATAGGTATGCACTTCCGACTTCTGAACAGAAGTTTCCAGGCCAGTGCTGGTATTGGTGGCGTCGTTTGATGCCCATTTGCCCGTATATGCCACATTCAGGCGGCTTTCCTTGGAGAAAGCGTAATCCAATCCAATACGACAGTCATGGTTATAGGTGTGGTTCTTGCGCTCCGTCTTGTCGGAATAATCCACCCGCCGGTCTCCTAAAGGATGGTGGGCCTCATGCTCTACCTGTCCGTATGCTGTTCCGTAGCCATATCTATAGGAAGCATCGATGCCAAGTTTATCATGCTGATAGAGCATGCTGCCCTTCACATTCCCATATCCATATCTGTTCTGTCTGTAGTAGCCCTGTAGCTGACCTGCCAGCTGATTAGTGCCTGAATAGTCCTTTGTAATCACATTGATGACCATGCCGTGGACATGATACTTGGCGGATGCGGATGCCATCACTTCCGCTTTGGCCAACATAGACGCAGGCATCTGTTTCAACCTTTCAATCACCTGCTCTGCGCTCAGGGTCGTTGGTTTGCCGTTTATGATTAACGTCACGGACTGACCTGCAAATGACAGTCCGCCATCACCATCTGTAATACCGGGAATACGGGTCAAGGCTTCGTAGGCATCGTCGGCAGGCAGGATCTCTAAAAGTTGTGGCATGTTGTAGGTCAAGTGTCCGTTCTCTGCCTTGACTATGAGATGTTCGCCTTTCACCTGTACACCATTGAGCGTGTAAACCTCAGGTTGCAGACGTATCGTACCGATGTTTTTCGTAGTGCATAGTCCATAGTCCATAGTGCATAGTTCGTACATGGTCTTGTAACCGACGTAGGAGATGCGGGCAAGGACTTTGTCTTGCTCGCATGGAATGGCAAAGTAGCCGCTCTCGTTGCTGACACCACCGCCAAGCAGGGTGGAGTCTGTCGGATTGAGGATGGCTACGTTGGCGTATGCCATTGGTTGGCCTTGTTCATCGATGATGTTGCCCGTCAGGTGTCGGTCGGTCTTGTGGATACACTCTACGTAGATTTCCCGGTCGTCGGGCCTCACGGTCATGCGTACGGGATAGAAGCCTATCATCTGCTGGATGGCGTCGGGTACGGTCCTGCGTGAGACAATGGTGGTGATGCGGAAGTCCTCCAACTCGTTGTAGAGGAAGTTGATGACGTATTCTCTCTGTTCATTGTTCAGTCCGAGCAGCGCTTCGCTGAGCGATACATTATTATACGAGTGGCTGATGCGCATTCCCGAACTTCGTTCGCCTACCCGTAGCCTTTGTGCAAGGGTGTCATGAGGCATGCAAAGGACGCAGGCCATGAGTGCAAAGGTATATAGCGTGCGTTTCATCTTACCACCATTTTCTTGCCCTCGATACCGATATTCACGGCCTCGAAGGTGTTCAGTTTCCCTACAACACGCATAAGGCTGTCTTCGCGCTTCCATACGAAGTGGAAACGTAGCTGCCTGGTCGCTTCATTCTCAAACTCTACTCCGAGCCCGTGGGCTGCGGCAATGGTTGTGAGCATGGAGTCGAGCGGTACATTGTTGAAGACGTAAGGCCTGGTGGAAATGGTGTCTGCCTTAACCGTATCTGCAGGCAGAGCGGCGGCTGTCTTTATGTCGGACAGTTGTTCCGTCGTAGATGGTTGTGGTTTGGAAGTGATAATATTGCGCATAACGTGGATGGCAGCAAAGGTAATGCCCGAAGCCAAGAGCCCGCCGATGATGGATGCCGCTATCTTGTGAGTAAAGAGAGAGGCATGGAAACGGCGCTTGGGCTTTTCTTCGTCAAGGGCATCCAATAATTCGGCATGTGTGGCCGCAAACTGTTCCCACTCAGCCTCCACATCGGGGGTGTCGTTCTTAAGTGCATCGTGTTTGAAAGCATGCTTGGCAAAGCCAAGCTGCTGCACAAGTCGGCGCATCTCGTCGTCGGCGAGTATCTGCTGCACCTGTTCGTCTGTCAGTTGCTCGGGGTGGTCCTGTCGCTCGGCCTTGCCGCTTGGCTCGTCCAAGAATTCCAGAAGCCATTCTATACGCTCTTCTTCGGTCATCATATTGCTTTTTGAGATTGAATTGAATTCATCGCAAGGCGAGTGCAGAGGGAAGCTCGCTTACCTCTGCTGAGCCGCTGCAGGATTGCACGTAGCGAAATACTTTCTGATTCTCTCCACTGTCTGCTTCAGGTGGACGTGGACGGTCTGGCGGCTTACGTTCAGCGCTGCGGCCACTTCCAGGCAGGTCATCTCCTGCAGATAGCGCAGACGGAAGATCTCCAGGCTCATTGGCGGAAGGCAGTCCTGCAAGTAGCGCATCAGTTCCTCCATCTGCAATTGCTCTTCTACCGTATCGCTGCTGACAAGTGTGTCGCTGTCCTCTGTGAGCAGGCGAGCAAAGCGTTCTTTCACCTGCTTGTGCTGCAATACATTCAGGCAGCGATGGCGCACACTCGCCAACAGGAACGCTCGTGCGTTGTCTGCTCGCACCATCGTCTTGACCTTCGGTCGAGCCTGCTCCCGCTCTGCAGAGCTGATGCCAGCATCGCTCTGCTCTCGCTTAATCGCAGCCTTGCCGCTGAGCAGGCTGGCGAAAACCTCGCTCACCACGTCCTTGCTCTCCGCTTCGTCGAAGAGCAGCGTGAGCGCCAGATGGTACATCTGCGTGTAGTAGGTCTTGAACAGACTTTCAACATCTTTTCGTGTCATACACCTATAATACAGTTCGGAAGAGGAAAATGTAAAGCGGAAATGCGATTATTTTCTGGTTCAAGCTCAAATTGCAGCAAATTGCAGCAAAATCGGCTGGATGGATTGACGGGTTCCCGTGCTGCAAAGGTAATGGTTTTATGTCATTACAGCCAAACTATTTCGGAAGAAAAATGTTGGACTCGTTCATCCCTCCCTTGTGAAATATCCTGCCTTTTCTTGCCGTCATGAACTATATTTGTCTGATATACGGCATAAAAATTTGTGAAATTCGTCTGTCATCAAGAATTTTTCCGTAACTTTGGCTTCGCCGAGGTTACTTCGTCTCGGAAAACCTCAAATAAATTTGGTTTTTCGCTCGACTTTCCGTAACTTTGTCTTCGGTGAGCATGGCGATTATTGTTTGTGCTACTTTGTAATCGGACACTATAAGGGGTACAATGGTTTTTGCCAACCACTGAATTTATAGACAATTATATTTCGTCGAACTCGTGTTAAAATAGAACATAACTGATTATGCAACGTTTGAAAATGATTTTATTCCTCATGCTCCTTGTGGCAGGATGCGTCATCGTCCGTGCCGACGAGGGTATGTGGATGCTGAATCGCATCGACCCGAAGACGGCCGACGCCATGAAGCAACTGGGGCTGGAACTCACGCCCCGCGAACTGTACGACCCAGAGGGCGTGAGCCTGAAGGATGCTGTGGTGGATTTCGGTGACTTCTGCTCGGGCGTCGTCGTGAGTCCTAACGGATTGGTCTTCACCAACCATCATTGTGGCTATGGTGCCATCCAGAGCCTCTCCACCCCCGAGGACGATATCCTGAAGAACGGCTTCGTGGCCCACAGCTTCGAGGAGGAACGTCCTGCCGAGGGACTTTTCGTACGCTTTCTGCAACGGACGGAGGAGTGCTCGGGTCGTGTGATGCGTGCTATGGACGCAATCTACCGCAGCCACCCCACGGTGCCGGCTCGCCAGCTGGAACGCGAGAAGTTGGACAGCATCTGCCGAGAGGTGGAGCGCGAGTACTCGAAGGCCAACCCTGGGATGGACTGCCAGGTGAAGAGCTACTATGGCGGCAATGCCTACTACGTCTCCATCTACAAGGTGTATCGAGACGTGCGCCTCGTCTTCACCGCCACCGAGACGCTGGGCAAGTTTGGTGGTGATACAGACAACTGGATGTGGCCGCGCCAGACGTGCGACTTCAGCGTCTTCCGCATCTATGCCGACAAGGACGGTAATCCGGCCGACTATAGTGCCGACAACGTGCCACTACGCCCGAAGCGCTATGCTCGGGTGAGCATCGACGGCTTCCAGCCCGGCGACTTCTGCATGACCGTGGGCTATCCCGGCTCCACCAGCCGCTACCTCAGCTCGTGGGGTATCCGCGAGCGTGTGGAGGACCGCAACGTATCGACCATCCAGGTGCGCGGCAAGAAGCAGGAGGTGTGGAAACGCTGGATGAGCCAGGACCGCGCTGTGGGCATCAAGTATGCCAGCAAGTGGGCCGGCAGCAGCAACTATTGGAAGAACTCCATCGGTATGAACAAGGCGATTGCCGACCTGGACGTCATCGGCCAGAAGCAGCGTCTGGAGAAGGACATCCGGCAGTGGTACTCGGGACGCGAGGACCTCAACCGCCGCTTCGGTCATGTCTTTGACAGCCTCCAGACGGCCTACGCCGCCCGCCGCGAGGCAGTCCATGCCAATGGCTTCTTCAGTGAGACCTTCATGCGGGGTATCGAGATATACCGTGTGGCCAGCATGCTCAACCGCACGCCGCAGGACGTGGGCGAGGCACAGGCCGATGCCACCCGCGAGCAGCTTACCCGCTTCTTCAAGGACTATGATGCACGGGTCGATGAGGAAACGATGGCCACACTGCTCCAGAACTATCGCGAGCAGGTGAAGAATCGCGACTATTGGCCCGACTGCTATGGCGTCATTGACAGCCTCTTTGGCGGCGACTGTGGGGCGTATGCCCACGACCTCTTCACCCGGAGCATCTGCGTCCGCCCCGACTGCCTCGACCGCCTTCTCTCCGACAGCACGTTGCGCGACAGCGACCCGGCACTGCGTTACGCGCAGGGCATCCCCGACATGATGATGCACATCAGCCGAGGCATGCGCGAGCCGAACAACATCATCAGCCACAACGAGCGTCTGCTCACGCAGGCCCTCATGGAGATGGACGAGGACGCACCCCACTACAGCGATGCCAACTTCTCCATGCGTCTCTCCTATGGATATATCCAGGACTATACGGCCCAGGGCCGCCACTTCGACTACTACACCTCCTCGCAGAGCCTGCTGGACAAGGCGGCGAAGCAGGGCGAGATCGAGGACTACCGTATGGAACAGGACATCATCTCGCTGCTTGAGCGTGGTGACTGGGGGCGCTATGCTGACCGCCGCACCCACGACCTCCATCTGTGCTTCCTCTCGAACAACGACATTACGGGCGGCAACAGTGGCTCCCCGATGTTCAACGGTAAGGGCGAGCTCATCGGCCTGGCCTTCGACGGCAACTGGGAGGCCATGTCGGGCGACATCAGCTTCGACTCCTCGCTCCAGCGATGCATCGGTGTGGATATCCGCTTTGTCCTCTTCCTCATCGACAAGTGGGGACATGCCGACAATCTGATCCGCGAGCTGGGAGTGAAGTGATAGTTCATAGTCCATAGTCCATAGTGCATAGTCCATAGTCCATAGTGCATAGTGCATAGTTGGTGTGATTTAATAACTGATGTTTAGAATGCGAGTCTCGTCGGAGTTCTTTTCGTTTCTCCTCCTAAAAGGGGGCCGGGGGGCGGGCTTCTTCCTTCTCCTCCTGATGCTATTGCTGTGCCTGCCATGTGCTGCGGGCCGCAAGCTGCGCCCCCTCGTATGGGTGCTCGATGCCGGACATGGCGGCAAGGACGTGGGCACCGAGAGCAAGAAGCATCAGGAGAAGGACATCACGCTGGAGATTACGAAGCAGGTGGCAGCGCTCGTCAGGAAGAACAAACCCGGCATCAAGCTCATCCTGACGCGTGAGAAGGACACCTACGTCTCGCTCGACCGCCGCTGCCAGATAGCCAACCAGGCGAATGCCGACCTCTTCCTGAGCATCCACGTGAATGCCGTCGAGAAGAAACCGCTGCTCCACGGCACGGAGTCGTTCTATGCCAATACGCGCTTCATCCGCGACGCCGTGTTGCAGAGCAGCCATGCCCGCACCATCGACCGCAGCGAGCTCCTGGCCTGGCTCCTCCAGAAGAACTATCATGATGCAGGCCGTCAGGCGGGACGCGGCGCCAAGCCCGAACGCCTCTATGTGCTCAGCCATACGCTGATGCCGGCAGTGCTCACCGAGGTGGGTTTCCTCAGCAACATCGAGGACGAGGCCTACATGACCTCGAAGCGCGGGCAGAAGGAGATAGCCACCTGCATCTACAAGGCACTGGCCGAGTACTACGAGACCACGCAGGCCAAGACGCACAAGAAGACGCTCACCCGCCTGCGCAACTCCAATGGCAAGACCAGCGGACTCTCTGCTCCCAAGGTGGCACAGGCTGAGGAACCAAAGTCTAGGACCGAGGAGGCGAAGGCAAAGCCCGCGTCCGAAGGACAGAAGAAAGATGCCCCGCTCGCAGCCGGAGACACGACGGAAGAAGTGGTAAAAGAATTGGTTGAAGAAGTGGCAGAAAAAGAGGCTCCTTCCGATTCGGTGCTCACCTCTCCTCAGGATGTGGCTGGGGGTGAGGCTGTTGCTGATCAGCCAGCGCTGGCCGACGAGGAGACGCCTGCCGAGGACGTGGGCCCCATTCAGCCCTCGTCCACCATTCCCGTCTTCAGCATCCAGATAGTGGCCGTGAGCAGCGAGCTGCGCTCTGACGACGACCGCCTGCAGGGTCTCTTCCCCGTCACCTTCGTCAAGAGCGGCAATATGTACAAGGGGCTCTATGGCGGAACCACCGACTATCGCCAGGCCAAGAAGACACTGGCCAGCATCCGCGAGAAGTTCCCCGACGCTTTCATCGTGGCCTACCTGGGCCAGGAACCCATCACCACAGCTCGTGCCCTGGAGTTGAGCCGACAAGGAGAGAAGTGATCGGGGATTATGGGGCGGAGTCAATATCGAGGTCTTGCTACATCCTGCGTCCGAGTTAATAACGTGCCGCACGGAACTTTATCACACATGATAAAATAGTTTATCACACATGATAAAAGAGTTTATCACGCGTGATAAAGTCCGCAGGTGTACGGTCATGGCTGAAACAAACAGAATATCGGGGTCAAAGTTGGGTTAACATTTGGGAAAACTTCAGTCTGTAGCATAAACGAAGCCAAAGTTCTTACAAATAGCATGCACTGCTGAACGTCGAGTGACGAAGAGAGAGAGCAGAGAAACAGTCCCATATTAAACTTTTACTCCAAGACCATGTCCAATAAACAGATGTCGGATATTATAATGACGATTTTTATGAGATACGCCTTGTTGTTACTTGCCGTCTTGGTTTGCCCGTATGGCATTTCAGGCTCACAGAACACGCTGACAGCATTCGAACGCATGGAACTCAATATGGATGGGAGAGTCGTGAGGTACCGCATAGCCACCATCAAAGGCAAGAGCTGTGAGCCAGCCGCATTGGTTGTCTATCTGCATGGAGGAAGCGGTCGCGGCGAGGACAACCAGGCACAAATGAGAGGGCACGGCATCAGTGCAATATACCACTTTCTCGTATCTAACGATATCAATGCATTGATGATTGTCCCGCAATGCCCGTCTGAATGCTCGTGGTCAGGTAATGAAGGAGCAGACGACACGCCCTTCACGCCCATTGTCAAAAGGCTGATTGACCATTATACCACTCAAACAGACATTGACACCACGCGGCTCTATCTATTTGGAGCTTCGATGGGTGGAGCTGGCGTATGGCACATGCTGAACGACTATCCAGGCACCTTTGCGGCGGCCCTTGCAGCATCAGGTGGTGCACGGGGCTGCGAAAGAGACTCACTGCTCGAAACACCCGTTTACTCCACCTATGGAACGGAAGAGGGGGACAGGAAAATCAATGCGATGCTTTCCCTCACAGCATGGCTCAACGAACATGGAGGAGAAGCCCGATTTGAGGCTCTGGAAGGTCTCCGCCACTCCCAAGCCACTCAGGCAGCCTTCACTGCAGACCGCCTGCAATGGGTGTTTACCCACAGGAAACAGTAGCAAAGAGAGAGGAATAATCTGGGGGATTATGGAATGGAGTCTATATCGAAGTCAAAGTTCTTGCAAATAGCATGCACCTTATTGCAATTGGTCGAGTGCTTCTTTTACTCGGCTTCGCCTTTCTTCAACACCTGCCTATGGCAGGCAGAAGCACCGCAAAGCGTCGAGCGTGCCTTCAGTGCGAAGAACCTTATAACCTAAGAAGTTCTTCGCAAAGCGAAGCGGCAAAGCCGAGCGGAGCACATGCGAAACTTAAATGAGATTACATCTCGCTCAGCCAGCGTGCGAAGACGGGATCGGCAATAGTCAGTTCCCGCCCGTCTATTTCGATAAGGTCACGTTCGAGGAGGGCATCCTTGAGTCGGGGAATGTTTGATGGACTGCCCAAATCGAATTCGTCGCGCACGGAGCGTTCGCCCAAATCGGAATGATGTCCCGACATAATGGCGCGGAGGCAGTTGAGCTCGGCATAACACAAAATTGTGTGACACAAGGTTGTGTTAGCATGAAATCCGCCTCCGTCACCGACAACGCCTGCGTCGTGGTCGTCAAACGTTTGTGTCCGACAGGTTATCGGAGTACCTTGCGACCGTTATGGATGCGTATGCCGTGCCATCGGGCGGCGTCGATGCGCTGGCCGGAGAGGTTGTAGACGGCCTGCGATGCGGGGCGTGGCATGGGCTGCGGAGCAGTGACGGACGATAGGATGTCGTCCGCCGGGGCAATGGGGTAGAAGGGAGCGGGCGTGGGGATGTTGCCCAGTGAAAGATAGATGGCGGGCGGTTCCGTGTTGTCCTCCTCGCGGTAGCGGGTGAAGCCCCAGCTCTCGGAGGTCTCGGAGAGGAGATAGGTGTAGGCGGGCATGGTGCCGTACATCTGTAGCTCGCGCAGGCCGTATCCGTCGCCGCCCCAGTTGGAGTCGGTGCCGATGAAGCGCACGTAGGTATAAGGGTGGTCGAGGGTCACCACTTTCGTAATGTCTTGCCGCAGGAGGGCCAGGTCTTCGTCGCCGGCGAACGTGGCCTGGCGGCGGAAGGACGTGCCGTCGTCGGACGCATCGATATGCAGCGTCCCGATGTGTGTGCCATAGCCTCCCAGTTGGTCGAAGACCACATAGAGCGTCTGCTCGGCCTGCGGCAGACGGCATTGGACGTGCCACGGTGCGGTGGCACCCCTCTGTCCGCC
Source organism: uncultured Bacteroidales bacterium (assembly GCA_902788315.1). Lineage (GTDB taxonomy): Bacteria > Bacteroidota > Bacteroidia > Bacteroidales > Bacteroidaceae > Physcousia. Next base: position 108,091 of record CADAJS010000004.1, on the reverse strand, counting down.
ATAGTCATCGGGGCGGAACATGATGACATGGTCCCGCTCTCCGTCGATGAGAGGGGAGAGGTCTGCGGCATCCGTGCCCCGTGCATTGAGTCCCACGCCGTCGCCGTCGATGGTGGTGTCAATGGAGTTGGTAGATAGCTGGGTGGGCGACGTGAGCAGCGGCTGCTGGCTGCGGATGCGTCCCTCGGCAGGTAGCGGATTGGTGGCCACGCGCAGCATGTTGCCCTCCATCGTCTCGGGTTTATGGCGTTCGGTGTCGAGCAGCGGCACCTGGTAGGTGCCCGCCGTGCCGCAGAGCACCAGTGGCGTATCGGCCGGCACGCGCTCTACGGCGCTCAGGCTGACAGTCCCTCCGGCAGGCTGTTGCCGCACGATGTTGGCCTCGATGTCCCACATGTCGGTGAAGTCCAGCGCCACTGGTGCCACGTAGGGCGTGTATGGAGCCGTCAGTTCGATGGTCTGCATGCCCGTCTCGCGCGGCTCGGGCAGCATGACGTCGCTCTGGAGCGAGAAGTCGCGGAATTGTCCGACGACGTCGAACGTGCCGGGCAGCTCCCACCCGAAGTTCATGCCGTTCACCGTGAAGTCGTTCACTTCCGAGTCGGTGAAGGCGCCCCGTTCCTTCATGGCCTTGACGGCATCGCCGATGGCCTTCCGCACGTCCACCCGTGCCTCTGCCCAGCGGTGCGTGTTGAAGTTTACGCTGCCGAAGACATCCTTGTCGTCCATCGAATATATATAGGTACTCGTCCCGATGTCCCAGGAGAGGAAGCCTGCGCCTGCGCCGCCCGTGTCGCGGTTGTCATACGACCCCACGCCGATCCACAGGTTCTTGCCGTAGTCCTGGCGGTCGCGGTTCGTGTTGCGTATGTGCAGGTAGGCCAGGAACTGAGCCGCATGGATGCCGGTGTTGTAGGCGCTACCCATGCGGTTGATACAGGAAAGGACACGCATCTGGTAGGAGAAGATGAGGCTGTTGGCGCGTCCTACCTCTACGCCGTCGAACGTCGTCTCCACCAGGAAGTTTATCCACGGGTCGCTGGCCGCCGTGCGGTGTTTCTCATAGACGCGGCTGGCATCTGCCCGCATGGTGAAGACACCCTCGTCGGTGCGGGCAAAGGTGAAGGCATCGTCCACGTAGGCAATGCCGTAGGTGTCGGTCTGTTCCGGATGCCGACCGGATAGCTGCGTCTTGAAGTCCCACGAGCAGAGGTTCCACATGGGATGCTTCCGATTGCTGTCGAAGCGCAGGGTATCAATGGGTACGCCAGCACCATTCACGGCCTTCGGGGCCAGCAACTTCACGCCGCGCCGCATCGCCGGGTCGGGAATCAGCTCATATTCCTTGGCTGCGAGGCACAGCGGGAAAAGGAGGAGGAAGAGGGCTTTATAGTTCATAGTTCATAGTTTATAGTTTATAGTTCTTCGCACTAAAGGCGAAGCGGCAGAGCCGAGCGCATAGTTTATGGTTAGGATGTTCTTCGACGAGCGAAGCGGCGGAGCCGATTACTTGGACAAGCCAAGCAGCATAGCCGATTACTTGGACAGGCCAAGTGGCAGAGCCGATTACTGTGTTTGCTCGCTGAATGCTTTGATGGTGCTTACTATTTCGTTTTCGCTCTCGCTCAGGGTGAGCAGCAGGTTCTTGTATTTCTCGCGTGCCAAGAGGTCTTGCAGCAGGGGCCAGATGGGTACTTCGCGTGTCCAGAACTCCTTGCCCATGAATATCATGGGGCTGGCGTAGCCGAAGCTGAGGTAGTGATTGGGCACGGCAGCCTGGAACACCTCCTGCAGCGTGCCTGCACTGCCCGGCGTGTAGATGATGCCTCCACGGGCGATGGCCAGGATGCTGTCCTCGCGGATGCTGTTCTCGAAGAACTTGGCGATGTGAGTGGCCAGCGGGGTGCTGGGTTCGTGGCCGTAGAGCCAGGTGGGGATGCCCAGGCTGTGATAGTCCCGCTGGGGGTAGCGCGAGCGGATGCGCATGGCGGTGTCAAGCCAGCCCTCGTCGGTATAGGCCGGTGCGGTCCTCATCGTGTGCAGGGCATCCATCACCTCCAGTTCGCCACGCCCCGCCATCCAGGCTCCCAGATGGGTGGCCTCCATAGCCCCGGGTCCTCCGCCCGTCACCATCAGGAATCCCTCCTCGGTGAGCCGCTTGCTCAGGCGGACTATCTGGGCATATGCCTGATCGGTGCGCCGCAGGCCGTGCCCGCCCATGACGCCTACCACGTGGCGTTCGTCGTAGCCGGAGAGGAACTCGTGCATGCAGTCGCTGATGCTGTGGTCGTGCATCGTGCGGGCCAGTGTCTCCTTGATGTCCTCGGCACGCTTGCCCTTCTTCAGATAGTGGCGATACACGCGGCCGTCGAAGCATTGTTGGTATGTCTCGGGCTGCCCCACCTCGTAACCCTCGTATAGCTCGTCGGCGGTGTACAGGTGGGAACACAGGTGGAACAGCTCGCCCATGTTGGGAAAGAAGAGGCTGTCCTTCGTCCGGCGCTTGAAGCCGACAGGCAGGGAGCAGCCCAGGAAAAGACAGTCCGTGTAGGTGTGCTTCAGGGCCAGCTCGCTCTCGGCCGTCAGGTTCATGCCCAAAAAGGCATGACGGCGGATGTCCTCCTCCTCCTGATGGAGCGCATCGGCCAGCTCCCAGTCGTCGTTTACTTTGATATATTTCTTGCTCATCTTGGGTAGTTTTCTCCGCAAATTTAGGAAAAAGTCTGCATAATGCAAGGCAATGCAGGAAGTTTTTCCTAACTTTGTAGCATGAAACGCCATATATTCCTCTTTATTGCGTGCGTTTTGGGCAGTCTGATGATGCCCCTGCACGCCCAGATGCAGTGGAAGAACCCGCTGCACGAGTCGTTCCCCACAGTACAGGGCCGTTGGTGGCACGAGGAGCTGAAGGACAGCTACCACCGTTTCCCCGACCGCTTTGAGGCCACGCTGCCCAAGGCCGTCTGGAGCCACAGCTTGCAGACCGCCGGACTGAGCATTCAGTTCCGCACGATGTCGCCCACCATTGAGGTACGCTACACCATCGGCAGCGGCCTCCCCCAGATGCAGCACTGGGCTTTCACGGGCTGTGGCGGTGTGGATCTCTATGCCACCGACAAGCACGGACGCCAGCGTTGGTGTGCAGCACGCATCACACGGGGCGACACCATCCGTGCCGTCTATTCCGATCTGGTATATCCCGATGCCAACCCCCGTTACGGCTACGAGTTTGAGCTGTTCCTGCCTATGTTTGTGGAGGTGACCAACCTCGAAGTGGGCGTTCCCGAGGGGCAGACGCTCACGTTCCTGCCCGTGACGCAGGAGGCCCCCATCGTCTTCTACGGCACCAGCATCGCCCATGGTGGCTGTGCCTCGCGTCCCGGTATGGCGTGGGTGAATATGATACGGCGCGAGATGCAGCACCCCGTCGTCTCGCTCGGCTTCTCGGGCAGCGGCAGGCTGGAGGCATCGGTCTTCGACGCGCTGGCCGAGATTCGGGCCAAGGTCTTCGTCATCGACTGCATGCCGAACATGAGCGGACGCACCGATATCGTTGCCCTGGTCACCGACGGCGTGAAGAAACTGCGCCGCCAGAGTGCGGCCCCCATCCTGCTCGTGGAGCATGCCGGATATACCAACGAGTCGACCAACGACAAGGTGCGTGAGACCTACGAGGCCACCAACCGCCAGCTGCGCGAGGCATACGACGGCCTGCAAGCAGCCGGTGTGCGCGACCTCTACTACCTGCCCCACTCGGAGTTCTTCCTGTCGCAGGACGAGACGGTGGACGGCACGCACCCCAACGACCTGGGTATGCGGCATCAGGCCGATGCCTACGAGAAGAAGCTGCGCGAGGTAATGCACCAGCTGCCTGCAAACCACACCATCTTCCACCCCATTCCGCAGCAGCGCGACCAGTATGACTGGCGTGCCCGCCACGAGGAGGAACTGCGCATGGGGCGCGAGGGCGACGTGGACGTGGTGATGATAGGCAATAGCATCACACACTTCTGGAGCGGTCTGCCCCAGGACAAGTGGCATCGTGGCGACGACAGCTGGACGGAGCTTTTCGGCTCGCGGCGTGTGATGAACATGGGATTCGGCTGGGATCGTATCGAGAACATCCTGTGGCGGCTCTATCACGGCGAACTGGACGGTTTCCGGGCACGGAAGATTGCGATGATGCTGGGCACCAACAATTACAAGATAAACACGCCGGAGGAAATCGTGACGGGCGTGGTACAGGTGGTCAGCGCTGTGCGCCAACGTCAGCCCGAGGCTGAGCTATACGTACAGGGCATCTATCCGCGTCGCGGTGCCGAACAGGACATGGCCGAACTGAACCGAAATCTCGAGGCACGGCTGCGCCAGACGTTTGGCGATGCCGTTCGCTTCATCAATCCAGGCGAAGTGCTTCTGGGTAAGGACGGCAAGGTGGACGAGTCGCTCTTCACGGGCGACGGCCTGCATCCCTGCGACAAGGGCTACCGCCTGCTGGGCGAGCATCTGAAGCAGGACCTGGGACTTTAAGGTAATTCATAATGCTTAATTCATAGTTCATGATTCATATTATTCCTCTGTCACTTGCGGAGGGATGCTATGAACGCAATTATGAATTAGGCATTATGAATTCGTTTCGCTTTTCCCATAGTATCGTGCATACCACTCGGCAAAAGCGCGAAGGCCCTGGCGCAGGGGCGTGGAGGGACGGAAACCGAAGTCTTGCTCCAGCGGCGTGGTGTCGGCGTATGTGACGGGCACGTCGCCCGGCTGCATGGGCACCAGCTCCTTGTGGGCCTCGAAGTCATATGTGGCGGGCAGCACCTCGGCACGGATAAGCTCCTCCTGCAGGATGGTGACGAAGTCGAGCAGATTCTCCGGGCTCGAGTTACCTATATTATATACCTTGTAGGGCGGCACGGGGAGACCGTCCTCGCCGGTCTGTTTCTCCGGCGCATGCTGCATGACGCGCAGTACGCCCTCGACGATATCGTCCACGAAGGTGAAGTCGCGCTTGCAGTTCCCATAGTTGAATATCTGGATGGTCTCGCCCCGTCGCAGCTTGTTGGTGAAGCCGAAGTAGGCCATGTCGGGACGTCCGGCAGGTCCATAGACGGTGAAGAAGCGCAGGCCGGTGGAGGGGATGTCGTAGAGTTTCGAATAGGCATGGGCCAGCAGCTCGTTCGACTTCTTGGTGGCGGCGTAGAGCGATACGGGATTGTCCACCTTGTCGTCCGTCGAGTAGGGCACCTTCTTGTTCGAACCATAGACGGACGACGAGGAGGCGTACACCAGATGCTCCACCGACGCTGAGTGGCGGCAGGCCTCCAGGATGTTATAGAATCCGATGAGGTTGCTCTCGATATATGCCTGCGGATTTGTGATGCTGTAGCGCACTCCGGCTTGTGCCGCCAGATTGACCACCACTGCAAAGGGATACTCGACAAAGAGGCGGTCGATGAGTGCCTTGTCGGCCAGATTGCCCTGAACGAACGTCCACGTCACGCCGCGGCTCTGCATCTCCCGGGCCAGCGTCTCGATTTCCGTCAGGCGTTCCCGCTTGATGTTCACGTCATAGTAGTCGTTCATGCTGTCCAGGCCCACTACCTTCACCTCTCTCACGTCGCGCAGGATGCGTTTTACCAGATTGCTCCCGATGAAGCCTGCGGCACCCGTCACCAGGAGGGTCTTGCCGCTCAGTTGTACGTTATATTCCAACATTGTTTCGAAAGTTAAATATCGTGTGACGACGAATCACGTGGCAAAAGTATGAAAATTACGCTGAATGGCCAAACTTACGACGTGTTATTTTTCCCGACGTCGCGCGTGACCCTCCTCCCCGCTGTATGCATTCCGTCCGTCCGATTCAAGATCGCACCCGAGGATGAGGCGTGCCGCGTCGGAGGATGAGGCGTGCCACGTCGGGGGATGAGGCGTGCCGCGTCGGGGGGAGGAGTGCTTGACGTCGAATTACGTCGGGAAATGTTTCGCCGTTTGAGAAGAATTTGCTAACTTTGTCCTCACGAAAGGAGGGCGGGCGTTCTGCCGTGCCGGAAAAACCTACTGTATATAATGACCGAGCTATCGAAACCGAGAAAGAAACGTCGGCGACTGAAGAAGAGCGTGAGGCGCGGCTGTCTGGGCATCGTCCTGACGGCGCTGCTGTTTATCGTGTTGTCGGTGTATGATTGTCGGCGTGATACGCGGCAGGCCGGCATCCCGCTGGTGGTGCAGCCCGACTCGCTGCCCGACACCCGTGATTCCGTGCTGGCTCAGCGGCTGGCTCGTGTGGTGGCTCGCACGCCGCGCATCGACTCTGCCCACGTGGGTCTCATGGTCTATGACCTGACTCACCGCAGCGAGATATTCCATCATCACAGCAACGAGCTAATGACACCCGCTTCGTGCCAGAAACTGCTCACGGCACTCTCTGCCATCCGCCGCCTGGGCATCGGACATTCCTATGTGAGCCGTTTGCTTGTCAACGGTGAGGAGTCCGACAGCACGCTGCGCGGAACGCTGATAGTCTCGATGGACGACGATCCGCTCATCGACTCGTTTGACCGCTTTGTCGATGCGCTGTGGCGCCGGGGCATACGCCGTATCGAGGGTAACATCGTCTTCGACCTGGCTCGCCGCGACACGCTGCGCCCCCATCCCACGGCCCCCTCGTGGGATATCCCCTATGGCAAGCTGCCGCTGCTCATGCGTGGCGAGACATACGTAAAGCGCCAGTTTATGGACGCACTAAACGCTCGGGGCATACGTTTCCAGCGTAATCCGGACATCGGAGGCGAGTGGGTGAAAGCTCTCTCTCATGAACGCCCGGCACGGGAGTATGTGCTGGCGATGAACGTGGCACGGATGTGCTCGCGCGAGGTGTACAGCGTCATCCACCCTCTGCGCGAGGTGCTGGCTCCGATGCTTATATATAGTAGTAACATCAAGGCCGAGGCCGTCTATTACCACACCGACCATTTCTTGGACCGCCGGAACGATACGCGTGCGGGGGAGGGAAGTGCCATGCGACATTTTGTAAAACATGAGGTGAAGGGCATCGTACGTCCGGACATGGTCATCAATGACGGGAGCGGACTCTCGCCACAGAACCGTATGACGGCAGACTTCCTGATAAAACTGCTAAAGTATGCCTATGACGACCCACTGTTGCGCCAGGAGATGATGGATTGTCTGCTGGCTACGACGGCCGACGAGGAACGTCGCGGCACGTTGTATGGGCGCATGAACGACGAATGTTTCGAGGGGCGTGTCTTCTGCAAGACGGGCACGTTGGCCGCCCGGGCCGTGTCGTCGCTTGCCGGGTATCTGCTGGGTGAGGATGGCCGATGGTATGCCTTTGCCATCCTCAACGAGGAGACACCCATCTTCGAGGCCCGCGACTTTCAGGATGCCGTGTGCCGTTCGCTCATCGAACAGTGAGGGCAACCGTCGCACTGGCACGAGGCGCAGCCGCCCGTACGCTTCTGACGTTTCACATAGCGCACCAGCACCACGCCGGCCACGGCCACAATCAGGGCCAGAAGAAGAATACTCTGCACGTTCATACCACCAGACTTACGAGAAAAGCCACTAACCAGGCCACCGTACACTGTAGGGCGACGACGAAGAGTGCCCAGCGCGAGCCCAACTCACGCCGTATGGTGGCGATGGCAGCTACGCAGGGTGTGTAGAGCAGACAGAAGGTCAGCAGGCAAAGGGCTGTGCCGGCCGTGAGTACATCGGTCAGTGCCACGTCGGCAAAGAGAGTGCTCAGGGTGCTCACCACTACCTCCTTTGCCAGGAAACCGCTGACGAGGGCTGTCACGATGCGCCAATCGCCGAAGCCCAGAGGGCGGAACAGCGGTGCCACCAGGCTGGACAGCTGGGCCAGCATGCTCTCGTGTGCTGCCTCGCGTGGCACCATTTGCATGTGAAAGTCAAACGTCTGCAGGAACCAGATGACGATGGAGGCCAGGAAGATGACGGTAAAGGCCCTCTGCAGGAAGTCGCGCGCCTTGTCCCACAGCAGGCGGAGAACATTGCGGGCCACAGGCAGGCGATAGTTGGGCAGTTCCATCACGAATGGAACCGCCTCGCCGCGGAAGAGCGTCCGCTTCAGGACCAGCGCTGTGAGGATGCCCACTACGATGCCGGTGACATAGAGTCCCATCATCACCATCGTGGCGTGCTGGGGGAAGAAGGCGGCGGTGAAGAAGGCGTAGATGGGAATCTTGGCCGTGCAGCTCATGAAGGGCGTCAGGAGGATGGTCATCTTGCGGTCGCGGTCGCTGGGTAGAGTACGCGATGCCATCACACTGGGCACACTGCATCCGAAGCCGATGAGTAGGGGTACGATGGAGCGTCCCGAGAGCCCCAGGCGGCGCAGCAACTTGTCCATGACAAAGGCGATGCGTGCCATGTAGCCACTGTCCTCAAGCAGGCTCAGGAAGAAGAACAGGCATACGATGAGCGGTAGGAAGACCAACACTGTGCCCACACCGCTGTAGATGCCGTCGATTACGAGTGATTGTACCGAGGGGGCAATGTCCCAGCGGGTGAGCGTGGCGTCGGTGAACGCTGTGAACCACTCGATGCCCTGCTCCAGCAGTTCCTGCATCCAGGCGCCTATAGTGTTGAATGTGAGGTAGAAGACTAGGGCCATGATACCCAGAAAGGCGGGCAGGGCGGTCCATCGGCCGGTGAGCACGCGGTCGATGCGTCGGCTGCGGCGCCGCTCCTTGCTCTCGCGTGGTTTCACCACAGCTTGCTGTGCCACGCGGCGTATGTAGCTGTAGCGCATGTCGGCGATGGCGGCACAGCGATCCAGACCGCGTTCCTGCTCCATCTGGCACAGGATATGTTCCACCGTCTCGCGCTCGTTCTGTGTCAGTCCCAGTGCCTGGGCCACCAGCTCGTCGCCTTCGATGAGTTTACTGGCGGCAAAGCGCAGGGGGAGGCGGGCCTGCTGGGCGTGGTCCTCGATGAAGTGCATGATGCTGTGCAGACAGCGGTGTACGGCACCGCCATGTTCGGTGGCGCTGCAAAAGTCCTGCCGTGCGGGCTTCTCCTGATATAGCGCCACGTGGATGGCGTGGCGCACCAGCTCGTCAACCCCCTCGCCCTTCATGGCGCTGATAGGAATGACGGGGATGCCCAGCAATTGCTCCATGACGTTGATACGCACGGTGCCACCATTGCCATCTACCTCGTCCATCATGTTCAGAGCCAGTACTACAGGGATGTCCAGCTCCATGAGCTGCATCGTCAGGTAGAGGTTTCGCTCGATGTTTGTGGCATCGACGATGTTGATGATGCCGTCCGGGTGCTGGCCAAGGATGAATTGCCGGCTCACCAGTTCTTCGCTGGTGTAGGGCGAGAGGCTGTAGATGCCGGGAAGGTCGGTCACTGTGGCGTTGGCATAGCCGCGTATCTGTCCGTCCTTGCGATCGACGGTGACGCCGGGAAAGTTGCCTACATGCTGGTTGCTGCCCGTAAGCTGGTTGAAGAGCGTAGTCTTGCCGCTGTTCTGATTGCCTGCGAGGGCAAAGGTGAGACGCTTCTTTCCGGGACGTGCGGTGCTGGTGTGGTAGCGCGGTCCCTCCTCGCCCAGTCCCGGATGCTCCACCACGTGGCACACCTCGATGGGCTCGAGGGCCTCAAACGTCTCATGCTCTTCGTGTGGCAGGCGGGGCGAGATTTCTATCTGTGCGGCATCAGCCTTGCGCAGAGTCAGCTGATAGCTGTGGACGGTGAGTTCCATCGGGTCGCCCATCGGTGCATATTTCTCCAGGGTGACTACAACGCCGGGCAGCAGGCCCATATCCAGAATGTGCTGGCGCAGGGCACCCTCGCCACCCACCTGAGTGATGACGGCGCTCTGTCCCAACGAAAGTTCGTTCAGTGTCATGATGCTTTAATTATAGCTGTGCATGCCGCCCAGCAGATAGTTCACGCCCAGGTAGGTCATGAGCAGGCAGGCAAATGCCAACAGGGAATAGATGCGGTAATTGCGTGTCGAGCGGAACCATGGGAGGCTCTCGGCATGGAGCGGGATGCTATAGACGAGCAGGGTGATGAGTGCCCAGCTCTCCTTGGGGTCCCAACTCCAATAGGTGCCCCACGACACGTTGGCCCAGACGGCACCCAGGAAGATGCCGGCTGCCAGCAGGAACACAGCGAGGCGCAGCAGGCGGCGTTCGACGATGCTCAGCACCAGCAGGGCATAACTCATCATGATGATACTCACGTGGAGGCTGAGCCATGGGCTATGGAGCACAGGCATCAGGGGCGTGATGCGTGGGTTGATTTCGCCCAGGTGGGCTACCAGCAGGACAAAGGCTGTGGCGAGCACGGCCAGCGGCATCAGATGCCGCACCAGCATGGCCACCGACAAGAGGCAGATGGCCACAAAGAACATGGTCTCGAAGCCGTTGCTCAGCGGCAGGTGGCCTGCCACATACCAACGCAGCAGCCAGCCCACGAGCAGGAACGTCCACAGCAGGGCGCACAGCATGCGGCAGAGACGTTCGCCCCCCTCGGCCCATGTCCACTTGCGGTTGTGGGCCCAGCGTGACAACCCTGCCAGCAACGCTATGGTGAATGCTGCCATCATGCCCCACAGCAGCCAGTCGATACGATGATACAGCAGTTCGGCCCGTACGTGGCTTTCCGACAGCCGGGGCACTCCCTCAGGCACTGGTTGGACGAGCGAGCCGTGCATCAGCATCAGCAGGAGTCCCACCTTCTCGTCAGCCTTGGCATCCTCGCCCATGTGTTGCAGCGTGGGCGGCTGAGCCGAGAGATCCACATAGTATGCCATAGGACGATATTTGCCTCTGCCCACCTTGATGATGGGTTGCTGGCTCCACTGCTCGGGCTCCAGTGCGATGCTGCTCATCACCTGGGTGGGCGTCAGGCCGTGGTACGTACGTCGCCCATAGACTTTCAGCAGGAATTCCTGTGCCATGGTGCCGAAGGGCGCCACGCGATTGTTCCACATCACCTGCTCTCGCTCCAGTTCGGCAGCTTTGTCGGCCGGGATGGCGGGTAGGGCCTTGGCTCCCAGCGTGCCGCCCGCCATGAGCAGGACCACGAGAAGCCGTTTGCCTGACGAGAGCAGCACCCACATCATGCTCAGCCCCAGCAGGGCATAGCCCAGGTAGGTGAGCCCTGTGCCCCACGGATCGTGGTTCACCGAGAGCAGGCTCCCCTGCATGTCCTCGTCGTAGGATGACTGGTAGAAACGGTATCCTTCACGTTTCAGGATGTTATTCATGGAGATGAGCTGGCTCTCGCCCTCCACGCTGACATAGCTCAGATAGTCGCGCGGTGCCTGCGTTCCGGCGTAATACTTTATCTCGAAACTGTCAAGCCGGAGGAAGAAGGGGAGTGGTTCGCTGTGGCGGGTTTCATTGCAGTAATATTCCTTGGCCGGCACGCCTTGGCGGAGGTGCAGTGTGCCCCGTCGTCCCCACAGCGAGGTGACGAGGGCGCCCACCAGGATGAGTGCCAGGCTGACGTGCAGCATGAAGACACTCAGGCGCCGCCACAGCTTTCGTCGCCAAATGAGCCATCCGCCGCTGACGACCACTGCCGCCCACAGCAACTTGAACCACAGCGAACCGTAGAAGTAATGATGGACAAAGTCGGTGCCCTGTACGTTCTCGACAAACGTGGCCACGGCTATCACTGCGGCACACAGGCCGAGGAGCAGGAAGGGAAGGGACTTATAGTTCATAGTTCATAGTTCATAGTTCATAGTTCTCGGTATTCCTCGTGCCTTGTCCCCCGAATGGCCATGCACTCCATCTCGATGAGCCACGTGGGGCGGCACACTGGTGCCAGGGTGATCACCACGGGGATGTCTGGGAATCGCTGGGCAAACATCTGGCGCACTGTTTCGTAGTCGGCTGTGTCGCGCAGATAGACGATGAGGTGCGTCACATCGTCGTACGTGGCGCCAGCCTCGGCAAGCAGTGCTTCCACGTTTTCCCACATGCGTTGTGTCTGTCCCACGATGTCGCCCACATGCACCACGCGGCCCCGATTGTCGATGCTGGCAGTGCCGCTGATGAAGACGTGGTCGCGGTCGCCATACTGGACGACAGAGCCGCGCTCGAAGGTGACGCCGTATTCGTAGGTGGGGTTCAGGTGTGTGCGGGCATAGAGATAGCGCAGCTGGGAGGTTTCGAAGCCCATGAGGGCGTATGCACCCATCTGCACCAGTGCCTCCGTGCGTGCCGGCAGTCCGCCGATGCCTGTGCTGGCGATGTAGTGGGTGTGCTCCGTGAGCCCCTGCTGGATGAAGTTCTCCCGTCGGGCGCGTACCATGCCTGCATACTGAGTGTCCACGTCGCGCACGAAGAACCACGTGCGGATACAGTTGTCGGCCAGTGTGGCTCCGCGCTCTGCCAGCTCCGTCTCGTATCGGCGCAGGATGGCCTCCGTCTGCATGGCGCTGTCGCTCGCCGTCTCCGTTAGCCCCATCTGCCAGAGGTGGGTGTAGCCGTTGTGACGGCCCACTGTCATGCCGTCCTCCTTCGTGATGTCGATGCCGCGTTGCAGATATAGCCATGCTGCTATCTTGCTCCCGTCGAGGGGCTGCTGTTGTATGAGGCTCACACTGGCCGTCTCGCACTGGCACGCCTCTTGCATGAGCGGTTGCTGATTGGTGCTGTCCGAGAGGAAATAGCGCTTCGCCACGCATCGGGCACCGTCCAGTTCCCTGCGTGCCAGCAGAGCCGCCTCGGCCTGAAGGATGCGGCTCCACTGCCCGGCAAAACCCTCTCCGCGCGGCTCCACGTGCAGGAGAGCCTGCCACTCGGCCACGCCACCTTCGGGGCAGAAGGCGGAGACCTCTGCCGTTACGCCCAGTGATTCGAGGTAAATCTTATTGCATGTCATGCTGTTTATCATTATTTGCTTGCAAAGATACGACTTTTAATTCAATATTTCACCCCTTGGGCGTACATTTCTGTTCATAGTCCGTTTATCCAGTCTGCGATGAACTTCTTCACTTCATCGAGGTTTTCTTTGAACTGGCTGCTGAGCACTTCCGTATGGTTGTAGTGCAGCATGTTCTCGCCGCCCTCGTTCAGTATCTTCCAAATGAGTGACGAGTCGGCATCGCCTCCCTTGACACGCCATTCGTCCAACAGCGCGCTGCGTACATTGACCAGGTTGTTCCAAGAATGTCCTGCCGTGAGGTCCAGGCTTCCTGCCATGCGTCCGTTCCCGCCGTGACACTGGATGCATGCCTTATCGAGGATGCCGCGTTGCAGGCAGCTGAAGAGGCTGACATCGATGCTGCCCAGGTCCATGCGAATGGTGTCCTGCGTGTCGGGATAGTCGGCCAGCGTGATGCGCTGCAGCGTGAGGATGCGCTGGCGAAGGCGGTCGGTGACAGCAAATTCGACAGTGTTCACCTGTCCCGTAAGGTTGTTTAGCTCAAGTACGACGGGCACGGCTTCGGCAACCGACACGGGCAGGGTATGTTGCATGACTGCATAATTGCTGCCGTCTCGGAATCCAGCCAGTGCGATGGTATAGTCTCCCGCCTCCCATGCATCGGTGCCCGTGAGGGTGGCGGTGAACCTGACTGTCTGTCCCGTGGCGGACGAGTAATAGGTATTCTCGGCGATGTCGCCCGAGTCACAGGCCGCAAAGATGAGTGGCAGGATGAGCCGTCCCCATAGGATATAATGAAGTCTTTTCATCATTTCTTTCTCAGAAACTGTATTGTAGCTGTACGGTGGCCATGTGCGTGCTGATGCCCAGGTCGTCGTTGTCGCGGTCCAGTTGTGTGTCATGGCCGTAGCGTCCGGTGAACTGATACATGGCACTCAGCTTCAGGTTGCACTTGTTGATGTAATAGTTCACCACCGCGGCCGGCATGTTCAGGAAACCGTCGCGGCTGCTGCCGTTGCGGTCCATAAAGTCGTAGCGTGCTCCCACCTGAATGCATGGCGTGCAGAAATATCCCACTTGGCCGTATGCTCCCCAGTAGTTGAAGGTGCGGTCTATCTTTTGTCTGTTGGTGAAGCCCACATGCATCCAGTATCCCTCGGCAGCTACGTACCAGCGGTTCAGCAGCATCGCCCATTCGATACCCATGCGCCCGTCGTTGGTGCTTTCGCTCTCGCTCTCCACGTTCAGGCCTCCGCTCAGCCCGAAGAGCATGTGCCTTCCGAAGAGCATGTGCCTTCCGGAGAGCATGTGGCTGTTGCCCTGTGTGGTAGGCATCTGGCCCCAGGGCATGAAGGTGAGGCGTCCGGCGTAGAGCAGGCTGGGGATGTGCCAGTCGTCGGACAGAGTCTTCGTGGCTGTGTTCACTGCGCTGCCCGTCCCGTTCCAGAGCCCCACTTCGTAGCCCATCATCCAGCCGTCCTCTCTCCGCTCACGGCCCAGGGAAGTCACACCGTGAAACTCCACGCTGAGGTCGAATCCTGTGCCGATACTCGGGGTGACGGCATTCAGGCTGTAGGGCATGATGCTCGTGGCGGTGAGCGAGGTGGGGAGTGCCGGGAAGAGCGTCTCACCGAGTGTGGTGAGGTAGGCATGCGTGAAGGGTGTCTTTGCCTTGCCTGCACGGAAGCGTGCTGCCGGCGTCAGCCGATAGTCTATCCATGCTTGCTGTAGCACGTTGCCTCCTGTGGCTGCCGCATTGACCGAGAGGTTGTAATCCAGATTGCCGAACATCCGTCCCGTGAACCCGATGATGCCGTATGGCATGGCGAATCCGCTGTGGGCCACATTGTCCTGGTTGTATGCCTTGTCCAGACCCTCGTTGTCATAGTAGTTGAACGTTCCCTTTGTCTGCAGGAAGAGGTAGGGCTTGAATATGAACCGTCCGTCTCTGCTCTGCAGGGTGAAGCCTCGGTCGTCGGCGATGCCCAGCACTCCGTTTTCCATATCGATGCGGCTGCTCTGCTGCTTCGAGGCCAGGGCGGATGTGGCCAAGGCGGTGAATAGTAATATGAATGTCTTCTTCATAAGAAAGATGTATGTCTTGTGTCTGATTAGTTCTTGAGTAGAAAAAAAGAATTGCCTAAAGGCTTTCGAGGAAGCGTATGAGTGCATTGCGGTCCTCCCTGGGCATCTGTCGGAAGAGATTCTTCGATGCCTCGCCTTCGCCTCCGTGCCACATGATGGCTTCCGTGAAGTTGCGTGCACGTCCGTCGTGGAGGAAGCAGGTGTGGGCATTCACTTTCTCCTGCAGTCCCACGCCCCAGAGTGGCGTGGTGCGCCACTCGTTGCCGCGTGCCAGCCCGCTCACATAGTTGTCGTTCAGCCCTACGCCCATGATTTCGCTGCCCATGTCGTGGAGCAGGAAGTCGCTGTATGGGTGGATGGTCTGCCGTCCCAGCCAGGGCAGCTCAGTACCGTTGAGTAGCGTGGCGCCGCGAGGACGTGTGTGGAGGGTAGATACGTGGCACAGATGGCATCGTGCCTCATAGAAACGCTTCTCGCCCTCGGCCACGTATTGGCGGTCTGTGATTTGCTGTCCTCGATATCTCACTTTGGTCTGGGCTGACCCCAAGCGGCGGGCCGGTACGCCGAGGCCGTGAAGATAGAAATCTACGTCCTCCATGTCTTCGGTACTCACGTCCAGCTTGTCGTACAGCAGGCCCATCATTGAGCCCTCCTCCATCTGTCGCTGTCCCTCGCAGATTTCTTCGGGATAGCGGCTGTTGGTGGCTCCCATGTCGCTGCTGAAGCCCAGTTCGACGGTGAGGTCGGCGTGCTGCGCCTTGTTTCCTGAGAGTCCCAGCTGGCGGATGCCACGTTCCACGATGTAGTTGCAGCGTCCGCTGATGCCGTATTCGGGATAGTTGCTCTTTCGGGCCAGTTCTTCAATCTCGTTACGGTCCAGCGCCATCATCTGCCCCATGCCTACGTGGCGAAGCGGGATGCGCACGGTGCAGAAGAGCTCCTTGGGGTCGATGGGCGTGTCGGTGTCGCCATACGTGGCATACCAGTCCTTGATGGTATATTCGGGGTAGGCCAGTTCGTAGGCTTCTCCGTCGGGGAACTGGAACTGCTGATAGTGCCATCGGCATTCCAACTTTCCCTCGGCCGTGACGCCGTAGATGCTCTGGTCGTGCAGGACGCGGCCATAGTTTTGGAAGAAGGCTCCGTTCTTTCGTGTCACATATACCAGCATGGACGAGAATCCGTAGGCGCCGCTGCCATAGACGGGGGTTCCAGCGGGGTCGGTGCCAGTCTGTGTCCACAGAGCGGGCTTGGTGCGTCCTGCATTGCGGTGGCAGGAGCCACAGGAATAGCCTGCATATACTGGTCCCAGGCCGCTGGCCGAGTTCAGCGGGTTATCATAGAGGCGGTCGCCTCGATTGAAGCGCTTCTCGTTGGCCGGAATGTCGCCCACCCAGTCGGCATCCGTGTCATAGGCAAAGCTGGAGTTCTTGAACACGGTGGAGGTGCCGGCCGACAGCGCATAGCCATCCGGCACCTCGATGTCCTCCACGTCCAGCATGTCGTCATCCTCGCAGCCCGTCAAGGCTGTGAGGATGACACACGCGAAAATGTATATGAATAGTTTTGTTGTTTCTGTCCGTCTCATGATGGATTATTAGTATGTACGTGCCTCGCCGTTCTTGAACAGGAGAAACTCCAGTGTGTGGAATCCGCGTACGTTCTGAGCTGCTTCGATGTCTTCGTCTTCCTGGTCATCGGTCCATTCCATCTTCGAGAAGTCGCCGCTGACGAGTACCTCTTTGATGGCGTCCACGTCCAGCGGCCATGAGTCCATGTTGGGGTCGAGTCCCAGCTCGTCCACTGGACCGAAGAGGAATGCCTCGCTGGACTCCCACGGCTCGCGAGCCTTCATCCATGCGTTGGCGGCGGCCTTGAAGGTGGAGGTGGCGGGCTGTGCCTGCAGTGCCTTGACGGCCAGGTTCAGCTCGGCAGTACGCTGTTTCAAGTCGTTGTACGTTGGCACGACTACGCCGTCCACGTAGGTGTTTACGATGCCGGCCAGCGCTTTATCGTCATCCACTCTGCTGAAATAGCCCTTCACCTCGTTGTCCAGCACTTCGCCCAGTGCGGCGCAGGCCTCTGTGGCTGCCAACACGCTGGCGTGGCCGATGTAGCTGCGGAACGGAGCCTTCATACCCGACTTGATGGCGGTGTATGCCGTATTGATGGCTGTACGGGTGGAGGCGTAGAGGGCAGCGTTGTTCTTTTTCAGATAGGAGGCTATCGAGTAGGTTGCCTCCGTGTTGTCGCGCGTGCCGTTGAAGGCGTTGCGTATGGACTGGATGTTGTTGGCGTAGTCGTCGATGGAGTGGAAACTGTACCACGACTCTACGGCATAGACGGCCTCGGTGTATTTGCCCTTCTCCCAGAGATCTCGTGGTTCGCCTATCTTTGATGAGCCTACCTCGCTGGCGATGTCGATACAGCCGTCAATAATCTGTTCGATACAATCGTTGTAGCTCTTGTAGGTCTGGTTGGGGCTGGGATGCTTGAATGTCTCGGCAAATGCTCCAGTGGAGACTCCGTCCTTGACGTAGTCGTTCAGCCATGCATCGCTCAGTTCGGCAGCGTCCTTTGCCAGTAGCGTGGCGACGGCTGCGGAATAGCGTCCCCATGCTTCCACGTTGCTTGCGGTCACGTCCAGGTTGTTGTCTTCGATTGTTACGTCGGCCGTGCCTTCGGGGATTTGTACGCCCGGCTTCTCGTTGGGGTTGGGTGTGGGGTCGTCATCGTCGCCACAGGCGGTGAAACCAAGGCTCAGGCTCAGTAGCCCAGCGTAGAAATAATACTTTTTCATCCTGTTTAGTGTTTTAATTGTTAATAATAATCCCTAATCTCTAATCCATAATCCTTACTCTCTCCGAACAGGCAGGAACCATCCCGTGAAGGCCACTCCCAGGGCAAATTCGTTCTCTGCGTGATACTTGCCTCCTCCGATGCGGCGCTTCGTATAGTCGGCCTTGATGACCAGATAGGGCAGGGGTCGATAGTTCGCGCCGGCTACCCACATCGAGGTCTTCAGTCGCGGGTCGGCCACCATCAGCTTGCTGTTGTAGGTGAAGGACTTCACCTCCTCTTGTGGGTTGTAATATTCGAAGTGGGCAAAGGGGATGATGTCTGGCATGCGTCGGGCCTGGATGAGGCTTTTCAGCCGTAGTCCGGCCTCTCCGCCATAGCTCACGGCCCGGTCTGCGATGGGTACCACGCGGCTGTAGGGAGCCTTGTTGCTCAGCTTCACGTTGCGCTGGCTCAGCTGTACGCCGTTATCCAGCGTGCCGCTCAGGATGTTGGCTCGGGCTATGAAGTAGCGATGCTGATACTGGGCATCCACCGACCAGATGATCACCGGCACTCGGAATGCATACGTGTGGGGCTTGTCGCTGTTCGAGGCCGTGTTGTGGCAATAGTAGAGTGAGGCGCCGAGCCGCAGTCCTGGTATGCCGCGATAGTTCAGTCGTACCACGTAGGCTGGCGATGTGAAATTGTCCGTCTCGAAGAGTCCCTGCTTGCCTCCTGCCACCCAGGTGTTGCGGTCGAATCCGTTGGCATTCAGCCCTGCCACTATCATTGCCTGATAGTCGAATGATGCCCAGCGGCGTCCTGCCTGTCCCAGGATGGAGAGGCCGGTCTCGTGCCACGTGCTGGGCAGGATGGTAGTCTCGCCCTCGGGGCGCACGGTGCCGAAGAAGAGGATGGGTTCGTGATGGGCATTGGTGAGGCCTACGGGCACCACCTGGTGTCCCACTCTCACCATGAAGGTGTTGTTCAGGCGGTAGGTCAGGTGGAACTGTTCCAGCGCCACCTCGCCGCCCTTTTCCACCTCGGTCTCGTATTCGCCGTTCTCCGTGTTCTCCAGTTCGAGGGCCGAGCCCGTGCCGCCGCTCTCGAATTCGATTTCGGCTCCCAGCATCCAGTGACGGTTGAACTTATAGTCGCCGGCTATGACAAAGCGTGGGATGGAGATGGTATTGCGTTTCAGGTCGCTGTTGCCCGTCGTCGTCCCGTTGAAGCGGTTGATGCCATAGTTCTTGAAGGCGGCCACCATTTCTCCGTATCCGCCCACGCGGTAGCGTCCGAAGGATTCATACTCTGTGGAATCGTTGTTCCACTGTGCGTGTGTGCTCAGCGCTCCTGCCAGCATGGCAGCTACTGCTGCCATTCGTCCGTGGATGTGCTTCATGTGTCTCTTGTCTCTGTTTGGCGCTGCAAAGTTACGGCGTTCTGCCCGCTTGGGCAATACGCAAAAAAGATGATTTTCTGCTCCCGGACTCCCCTCTGCCACTACTCACAAATGATGATTTTGCCCTTTGAGAGGGGCTTCGGTTCCCATTTTGCCCCTCCCGGCGGCGCGGCGAATGAAGAAAAATACCTAACTTTGCGGTGAGAACAAAAGATATGCACAATGACTGAGAGATACCATAAGACGGATCCGATGAGCGACCTCATCAGTGACGACTATCGCATGCTGCAGTTGATAAGCCGATTCGGCATCACTCTGGGTTTCGGCGACAAGAGCGTGGCCGACACATGCCGCGCCTCGGGGGTGGACACGGCCACTTTCCTCTCCGTGGTGAACTATATAAAGGACGGCGCGCACTCGCACGTGGAGGAGAGGGCCGACGAGGTCAGCCTGCCGGCACTGATGCGGTATCTGAAGAACAGTCATGGATACTTTGTGGACTATCGTCTGCCCTACATCCGCCGCCAGCTCATCGAGGCGGTGGATTATTCGGCCGGCGGTCGCATCGCCTTCCTCATCCTTCGGTTCTATGATGAATGGGCCGCTGAGGTGGCCCGCCACATGGAATACGAAAATACGAGGGTCCACCCCTACGTGGAGCGTCTGCTCCAGGGGCAGCTGTCTGCCGAGTCGCTGGACGACCTCACGGGCGGGCACAAAGACAGCCACCAGAGCATCGAAAAGAGCATCACCGAGCTGAAGAATATCATTATCAAGTATTACCCCACGGGCGCCCGCGCCCAGCTGCTGAGCGACGTGCTGATGGATATCTATATGACGGAGGAGGACCTGCTCACTCACTGTCGCCTGGAGGACACGCTCTTTGCCCATTGTGTGCGACGCCTGGAGACGAGCGTGCGGCAGCATGGCGGCATGCCCGCTGTCGAGGTGGACGAGGGGGGGAACGAGGCCGCGCAGAGCGACGAGCTGAGCGACCGTGAGAAGGAGATCATTGTGCAGGTGGCCCGGGGACTGAGCAACAAGGCCATCGCCGAGGCGCTGTTCATCAGCGTGAACACCGTGATGACCCATCGCCGCAACATCAGCCGCAAGCTGAGCATCCACAGCACGGCCGGCCTCACCATCTATGCTATTGCGAGCGGACTGGTGACGCTGGACGAGGTGTGAACGTACACCATGGCCCCTTTTCCCACACGTGGGAAAGGCGGATGTGGCGTGCCTCGTAGGTTTTTCCCACGTGTGGGAAAACCGGGAGGGGCTATTTCCTCACCCGCTCTCCCCACTTCTTGCTGATATAATTGTCTGTGCTTCGGCATGCCTCGGCGGCAAAGTCACAGGCCGTTTGGATGAGCGGCTCCCATTCCTGGCGCGAGAGGTGGGGGAGCGCTTCCCGCGTGATGCCCTGCCAGACGAGGGCGCAGGAGAAGCCTGCATTGAAGTTGTCGCCTGCGCCCACGGTGCTCACCACGTCGCCCACCGGCGGCACCTGGAAACGGAAGTGCCCCTGGGGGGTGCAGACGCCGACCTCTCCGGCTCCGGCCGTGCAGATGAGGAGCGGGCAGTGGGCGCTGATGTGGCGCTCGTAGATGGCCTCGGCGTCGCGCAGGCCATACATCACCTCGAAATCGTCGGCACTGCCGCGCACGATGGTGCTCTGCCCGAAGTTGCCCTGGATGGCGGGCATCAGAGCCTCCAGCTCATGGGCATGGCTGCGGCGGAAGTTCAGGTCGTAATAGACGATAGCGCCGCCCTCGCTCGCGCGCCGCAGCATCTCCGTCACAAGGGGGCGCATGCCCGTGCAGGCGGCGTAGTACGACCCGTAGAGCATCACGTCGCCCGCTCCCAGCCGGGGGAGCGCTGCGTGCCCCTCCGCGCGCGGCGCCTCCTTGTAGAAGACGTAGCTGGCGTCGCCCTGCGCGTCGAGGAATGCCAGGCTCAGCGCGCTCCTCTCCCCCTGGCGTATCTGCAGGTAGCGGGTGTCCACGCCATTCTCGCGCATGAAGTCCAGCGTCTGCTGCCCCACGAGATCGTCGCCCGTATATCCCACGAAGGCGCAGGGCACTCCCGCGCGCCCCACGCTCACGATGCTGTTAAAACTGCTGCCGCCCGGCACTGCCGCCACGGGCTGCCGCCCCTGGAACAGAATGTCCAGGATGGTCTCCCCCATTCCGATCACTTTTCTCCGATTCATATTTCGAGTCGATAGTTCGCTATACATTGCTGCAAAGGTACGAATAAGCGAGCGCAATGCAAAATGAAAGCGAAAGTTTTTCAATTTTGCATTGCCGAGCGGAAGTACCTTCGACGTAGTCAGAGGTACGCGCTCGGCTCTGCCGCTTTGCCTTCAGTGCAAAGAATAAGCGAGCGCAATGCAAAATGAAAGACGAAGTTTTTCAATTTTGCATTGCCGAGCGGGAGCGTTCGGCTCTGCCGCTTCTTCCGCTCGGCTTCGCCGCTTCGCCTTTAGTGCGAAGAACACCTGCTATGGCGGGCAGAAGCGCCGTAAAGCGTCGAGTGCGACGTAGTCAGAGATACAAATAAAACTAAAAAAACTATGCTTGGGGCTTGAAATGTGGTGGATATTTTGTATTTTTGCAGCGCAATAAGAATGTGAAACAGCGGTCATGTACTATCGATTATTTCCTCTTTTTGTATTGCTTTTTGTACTGGGTTCCCAGATGCCTCTCGTTTCTCAGAATCATGTGGGGCACGGCGGCGCCGCGACGGAGGACTACCTGCGCGCGGCGGGAGACCATGCGGCACTCTATCGGGGGCTGATGGTTACCCGGGCTTACGAGCATGAGTGGATGACTCATCCCTACGTGGGTGGAAAGGACTTTCGCGAGGGCGAGGTCTCGTATGGCGGTGTGGTCTATCCCAGTGTGAGGCTGCGCTACGATGCCCTGTTGCAGCGTCTGGAGGTGCTCACACCCGTAAACAGCTACATCGTGGTGCCCGACAGGGCGGGGGTGGACTACTTTGTCCTCGACGGGCACAGGTATGTTCCGCACGGCGAGGGCTACGTGGCACTCGAATACGAAGGCACGTCCCTGCGCCTGGAGCGACGGACGGAGGTGCGGCGGGCTTCGGATGTGTTGACAGACGGACATGCAATGAAAAACCTGCAGACGAGCGAGCATTTCCTGCTCCACGACAGCGCTGGAGACCATGAGGTGAGTTCCCTGCGCCATATAAAGAAGCTCTACCCCCAGCTTGCTGCCGAC
The DNA here is from genome assembly GCA_902788315.1 of uncultured Bacteroidales bacterium. Taxonomy (GTDB): domain Bacteria; phylum Bacteroidota; class Bacteroidia; order Bacteroidales; family Bacteroidaceae; genus Physcousia. The sequence continues at coordinate 85,672 of CADAJS010000004.1, read as the reverse complement.
CTGAGCCGCGAGGCACGCCGCCAGGGGCTTCGTTTTAGGGGTGACGGGCGTGGAGCGGCACTGGCCCACTGTGTGCGATACATCGATGAGCATCTGCCTGCAACACGCTCCGTGACGACCCACTCCACAGCACGGCCGGCAGTGACCGCCATCCCCGACTCGCTCAGCCGCCAGCCACTCTCCGGCGAGGTGCCGGCATACGCTGCCTTCCGCGAAGGCGGGAGCGGAGTCGGACGCCAGGCCGAGCCGCCAGCCACGGCCGGCAGCGGAGGCATCAGCCCCCTGAAGCCTCTCACCGAAGAGCGCACCCTGCCCGAGATGGAGGTCACCGCCTTCCAGTCCAAAGTGTTCATGGCTCAGATGGGCGCCGAGAAGTTTCGCCCCGCCCAGCTGCGCAATGTGCCGATGGCCTTTGGCGAGGCCGACGTGATGAAAATGGTGCAGACGCTGCCTGGAGTGAAGACGATGGGCGAGGCATCCAGCGGATTCAACGTGCGCGGAGGGGCTGCCGACCAGAACCTCATCCTCGTGGGTGGCAGCACGGTGTATAACCCGATGCACATGTTCGGCATGTTCTCGGCCTTCAATACCGAGGCCATGAGCGAGGTGGAGCTGTACAAGAGCGGCATCCCGGCGCAGTATGGCGGGAGGATATCGTCGGTGATGAATGTCTCCACACGCACGGCCGACAAGAAGCAGTGGAGAGGTTCGCTCAGCGCCGGCCTGCTCACGAGCAAAGGCTGCCTGGAGGTGCCCGTCGTGAACGACCGGGTGTCGCTGCTCGTGGCGGCGCGTACTACCTACTCGGACTGGATGCTCGGGCTGCTGGACAAAAACAGCGAGTATCGAGACGGACGGGCGGGATTCTACGACCTGAGTGCCTGCCTCTCGTGGACCGTCGGGCCCAGACACTTCGTGAAAGCCTTTGGCTACTACAGCCACGACCGCTTCTCCTTCACCCGCCACGACCGCTATGCCTATGCCAACGGCAACGGTTCGCTGGAGCTGCGCTCCTTCTGGAACGAACGGCTTTCCTCCACCATCCAGGCCGGCATGAGTCACTACGGCTACCTTCGCGACGAGAAGGAGTTCCCCTACAGCGCCGCACGCCTCTCCTACCACATCCGCGAGGGCTTCCTGCGCGGGAACTTTGCATTGAAGGGCGGGGAGCGTCACAGCGTGAATTGGGGATGGGACACCAAACTCTATGCCGTGGCTCCCGGCATCTGTGAGCCGCTGGGCGGGCAGTCGTACATACAGCGCGACGAGATAGCCTGGGCGCGGGCTCTGGAGGGCGCCCTGTACGGCGAAGAGGAGTGGAGCGCCACGGAGGCGCTGAAGGTGAATGCCGGCCTGCGGCTGAACGTCTTCCACTCGTTTTCCGACGGCAGGCAGAAGACGTATGCAGCTCCCGACGTGCGCCTCTCTGCCAGCTATGCGCTGACGGAGCTCTCGTCGCTGAAACTGGGAGCCAACAGCATGCATCAGTACCTGCACAAGGTGTCGAACACCTCCATCATGTCGCCCACCGATACCTGGGCACTCTCCGACCGGGCCATCAAGCCACAGCGGGGATGGCAGGTGGCTGCGGGCTACTATACATGGACGGGCAACCACCGATATGAATTGTCGGCAGAGATATATTATAAACACATGGCCGACTATCTCACCTATCGCAGTGCCGGACAGCTGGTGATGAACCATAACTTGGAGAACGATGTGATCACTGCCCGCGGACGCGCCTACGGCATCGAGCTGCAGCTGCGCAAACCCACGGGGAAGCTCAACGGATGGATTTCCTATAGCTATTCGCGTACCTTCCTGCGTCAGAATCGCAACCAGACGGCCCTGCCTGTGAACGGAGGAGATTGGTATGCCGCAGAGTACGACCGGCCGAACGAGCTGAAACTGGTAGGCAACTATCGGTTCACCAAGCGCTTCAGCGCCTCGCTCAATCTGGACTACAGTACCGGGCGGCCCACCACCGTGCCCGCCGGAAGGTATTACGACGTCCAGCAGGGACGCTTCCTGCCCTTCTACACCGAGCGAAACTCTTATCGCCTGCCCGACTATTTCCGCATGGACGCCTCGTTCAACGTGGAGCCCTCCCATCATCTGACCAACAAGACACACAGCTGGTTCTCCATCGGTGTCTATAACCTGACAGGGCGCAAGAACGTATATTCCATCTATTACGAGGCACAGACCTTCCGTATCCAGGGATACAAGCTGAGCATCTTTGGCGCACCCATTCCGTTTATCTCATACAATATAAAGTTCTGACCTGCGATGAGACGAAACCTTCATATCCCATACATCCTGCTGGCATGCCTGCTGGCAGTGTCCTGCATTGAGGAATTCAATGCCCGTCTGTCCGACAAGGACGAGAATCTCTTGGTGGTCAGCGGTTCGATTCGTTCCGACGACCAGTGTACCTTCTACCTCTCTCGCACCAGAGGGCTGAACGACACCAACTATAGTTCCGATCTGATGGAGGACAATGCTCGGGTGAGCGTCTTTGGCGATGACGGGCAGCGCTTTGACGGGCGCCTGATAGATCGGGGGGCATACCGTGTCTACGTGGGTACCCTTTCGCCGAATCACAATTACTGGCTGCACATCGTGACGGCAGACGGCCTGATTTTCACCTCCACTCCGCAGATGCCACTCTATGCTGACTCCATCGACGCGCTCACCTTCGAACAACGGGAAGACGACTGGCGGGTGGAGGTGCAGCTGTCCAGCCCAGCCCCCGAAGGTGAGGCCAAGTATTACCGATGGGACTTCGACGAGTACTGGGAGGTGATTACTCCGTACAAAGCCGACTTCGAATTCAACCCACTGACGTTGCAGATCGACTCGGCCCGCCCGCCAAAGAATCACGGATGGGCACACAGTACCTCGCGTGAGGCTGTGATGTGCTCCACCGCCGACTACGTCGAGGGCCGCATCTTTCGCAAGACACTATATACGATGGAGCATACCGATGACCGCATCGCGCGGCTCTACTTCACGCGAGTGAAGCAGCGCAGCATTTCGCGCGAGGAATACGAATATGAGATGTTCCGTCGCAAGTTGAGTAATGAAATGGGAGGGCTCTTTACGCCGATGCCTGCCGAGCTGCCCACAAATCTTCACTGCGAGAACGGGCAGAAGCGTGTTATCGGCTTCGTCGGCGTGAGCGGAAAGCCGTCGCAGGCAGAGATGTACATAAAGAATTCGGAGGTGTACCATCGCAGCACTCGAATCTCACGCGACCTGACACCGGAGGAGATCGAGGGATGGAGTTTCCCCGCGCTCTACCGGTTTAATTACCGCATACACCAATATGAACAGATGATCGGAGAGGCCAGCATCACATGGACCTATCGATGGTGTGTGGACTGTACGGACCCCGTGTGGGGTGCTTCGCTGGAGTGTCCCCCCTTCTGGCCTGACTATGTCCCTCCAGTGCTTCCTCCTTTATAAAGAATGAAATAACAGAAGACAAACGATGAAGCGATTATTCTTTTTCCTGTCGATACTTCTCTTCCTTCCTCATGTGACTGCTTACGCCCAAGGCAGTGGCGGCGCTTCGGAGCGGCTGATGGTGTTCACCGACAAGAACTGCTATCTGGCGGGAGAACGCATGCATGTGAGCGTGCGCTTACTTCCTGCCGGTGGGGACTCGGCGGGTCGGAATGCAGTGGTCTATGTGGAACTGGCTGACACCGCTGCGATGCAGACGCAGGCTATGGTGGCGCTCACCGACGGAGCGGGTTGGGCTTCTCTGCCCCTGCCCTCTGCCCTGCACAGTGGCAACTATATGCTCACAGCCTATACTCGCAGCATGCGCAACGAGGGATGGCAGTGCTTTTCGCGGCGGATAATCTCCATAGTCAATGCTGCGCGCACATCGGTGCGGGACAATGTGCTCTTCCTCTCCCCCGATTCTTCGATAGAGAACACTCTGCCCACCGTGCGCCGCAGGGCTGGAGAACGTGTGAGGGTGTCGCTTCCCGCAGACTCTGCGATGACCATCCATACTCTGTCTGTGGTGCGGGGCGACCTGCTCACCGGCGAATATTCCGTGCCGGAGAACGTCGTATTGCGAGGGGTCGGGGAACGCTTCGTACCCGAGGTGGAGGGACACATTGTAATGGCTCGTCCCGTGAAAGCAGGGGCTACGCAGAATTCGCGTCTGGTGATGGTGGGAAAGGGCACAGCGGTCTTCGACGGTGTGAGGCAGTCCGATGATACGTGGCTCTATCTCACCCATGACATCTATGGTGCACAGCCCACGCTGCTCAACGGATACACCGGCGACAACGAGCCTGCTCCCATGGAATTCCTTAGCCCGTATGCCCAGGTGCTGCCTGTTACGCTGCCGAGTCTGCAGGTATGGTGTAATGAAGAGATGCTGGTACAGCGCAGCATGAGTGCTCAGCGCGAGGAGCGTCTGGTGGCCTCGATGCCTTCGGACACACTGCCGCACACGACCAATCTGCTTTCGTCACGTCCGGATTATCTTTATGATCTGGATGAATACACCAAGTTCAGCAGCGTGAAGGAGATACTGACTGAATTCGTGCGGGGCGTGAGACGCCGCACGGTGCAGGGGCGTACTCATCTCTTCGTGAGCAGCGACGAACACCGTCTTCACGAATCGTGGCCGGCGCTGGTGCTGCTCGACGGCATGCCAGTCCATGATATCGATGCCATGCTGCAGTATGATGCTCATCTGCTCAAGTACGTTCAGGTGTATTCCGGTGTCTATTCCTTCGGTTCCACGGCGTGCCAGGGGGTCGTCTCCTTTATTTCTCATCGCGGGCGGCTCTCCAATTTCAAACTTGACGAGGGTTCGCGCTTGGTGACGTACACCTTCCCTCAGCAGCGCCCGGCTTTCACTCTGCCTGAGGGCGGCGGACTGAGCACCATGTTGTGGGACCCGTATGTGGAAGCCGCGGAAGCGGAGTTCCCTGCTCCGCCGGAGTGTGGTTCGTACCATATTATATTACAAGGAATGCGCAGGGACGGAACGCCCCTCCGGTCTGTCTCACGATTGGAGGTGGGGGATTAGAGCGCATAGTTCTTCGACGAGCGAAGCGGCAGAGCCGAGCGCATAATTCATAATTCTCAATTCATAATTAGAGATTATGGATTAGAGATTAGGGAGTTCTTACAATTCACAATTCATAATTGGGGATTAGGGAGTCCACTCCTCAGCGCTCTTTACCCTTGAACGGAACTTTCCGTCCTGCCCCTTGCGGCTGGCGGGAGTGGGCTGGCTACCGGCCGGCGGGCGCGCCACGCCGCGATAGTCGTGCCAGCGCTGCAGGATGAGCCGCACGTAGGCTTCGGTCTCAGTGCCGCGCAGGTAGCCATAGCGCACCACTGGGTCGCGATAGTATTGCGGTTCGGAGAGGCGCAGTATGTATGGAGAGACGTCGCGCCATCGGCGGGGCGAGGCGCCGTACTTCTCGGCCAGCGCCATGGCATCGCGCACGTGGTTGTAGCCTCCGTTGTAGGCTGCCAGGGTGAAGGCGATGCGCTCCGAGGGGTCGGTGATGTCGGAGAAGAGCGCCGCAATCCTTTTCAGATAGCGACAGCCGGCTGCGATGTTGGCCGCGGGGTCGAAGACGTCGGTCGCGGCCACGCCCATTTGGGCGGCGGTGGCGGGCATGAGCTGCATCAGCCCCTGGGCGCCGGCCCATGACAGGGCGCGGGGGTCGAAGGCCGATTCCTGATAGCTGAGGGCGGCGAGCAGGCGCCAGTCCCACCCCAACGTGCGGCTGTGGCGGAGGAACAGGTCGTCGTAGGGCGAGATGATGCCGCGGGCGCGATCCAGCATGGGGGGCCGCGCGCGACGGCGCACGCTGCGGGGTGTGGAGGCCCGGGCACGCAGCTCGCGGGCTCGGGCGGGCGACCACCACTGGCGCAGGGCCTGGGCGAGCAGGGGCGTGTCGTCACGTGTGGGCCACGGATGGCCCGAGTCCAGTTCCAGACAGACGATGTCGGCCTGCCCCTCGCGAAGCCGAAGGAGGAGCGAGGCGGTGTCCGGGGCGGTCTCCATCCTCAATACGACGCCCATCGTGCGGGCAAAGTCCTCTGCCAGCAGGAATTGGGTGCCGAACTCCTGGCCGCGGTATTCATAGTAGGTGTCCGGGCCGCTCAGGGTGACGCCGATGAGCGTGCCCGATGAGCGAATCTCGGGCAGGTCGTACACCTCATCGTGCGTGATGCCTTCCTCGCGGTTGCCGAAGATGGGGGACAGCTGCCGCTGCGGCTTCTGCCGGCATGCCGTGAGGCACAGCAGCAGACAGAATATATAGAAGGCTCGCGCTCTCATGGGCGGGGGGATTCTGATCACCCCCTCACGCTGGCGGGCCGCAGGCGGTGGATGATGTAGGTGCGCATGATGTCGATGGCTCGCAGGTTGTTCCCTCCCTGCGGGATGATGAGGTCGGCATAGTGCTTGGTGGGTTCGATGAACTCCTCGTGCATCGGTTTGAGTACGTCGAGATAGCGGTCGATGACCATCTGGGTGGTGCGTCCGCGCTCCACGGTGTCGCGCTGTATGACGCGGATGAGACGTTCGTCGGGGTCGGCATCGACAAAGATCTTCAGGTCCATCAAGTCGCGCAGCGACTTCTTCCACAGCGCCATGATGCCCTCGATGATGATCACCTCGCAGGGCTCCACGTGTACCGTCTCGGGCAGACGATTACTGATGAGGTAGCTGTAGGTGGGTTGCTCTATGCTCTGCCCCGCACGCAGCTGCTGAATCTGCCGGGTGAGCAGGGTCCAGTCGAACGCGTCCGGATGGTCGAAGTTGATGCGCTGGCGCTCCTCCATTGTGAGGTGGGTGGTGTCGTTGTAATACGAGTCTTGTGGAATGAGTGCCACGCGGTCGGTGGGCAGTGTCTCCAGGATCTTCTTCACGACGGTGGTCTTGCCCGAACCGGTTCCGCCTGCGATGCCGATGATGTACATGGTCTTCTTCTTCGTTTTTTCTGTTATTGGTGTATGTCTTGCTCTCTCTCGTGGGGGTGCTGCCCCGGCTTTCCTTCCTGTGGCGTCGAATGATGCCGCAGCGGGGGGGGGAGTGGGGTGGCCGTGCATGCCGTTTCCCGCTCGTGCTGGCTGGGATTTCTGCATTTCGCACTGCAAAAATACACATTTTGTGGTGAATATCGGCAGAAAAAAGGATGAAACCATATAAAAAAACAATTGCCCTACCTCACGGCAGAGCAAACGTCTTCAAAAAGCTGCAAAAAACTTTTTAACCTAAAAACTTTCTTTAAACCTTAAACTAAACTAACAACACTATTTATCTCTTTCGTTTCCGAATTTTTTTTTGTGTGGAGCGTTCGGCTTTCCTGCGTCCCTGTGGTCGCAGCTCCATCCTTCAGGATGTCAAGCGGTCGCCTCGCTCGTTTGTGTGAAGAACCGCTGTCCTCCGTTTTCTGGTGCAAAGGTAAGGCGATTTTGCAAATAGAGTGTCATGAATGGTGCGAAAAGAGCAATAATGGTACGTCTTTCTTGATATAAATCAATCTTTGGGGGCAGATGGTATGACTTTTCGGGTCGAAATGTGATGTCTCGCCCAGCGTCGTCTCCTCCCGACATGTCGGTCGCTTATCGGGCAAATGGTTTCGCGCGCGCGTATTAAATATAGGTAGGAGGCCCTTCTCTATATAGTCAGGGACGGAGTTCCTGTACGGGGTGCCGGCCTTTTGGGCTGGCCACCTGCTCCGGCAGTCTTGATTATTTTTTCCGAAAACGGATGGCGGTTTCGGATTTTTTGTGTTAATTTGCATCCCGTAACATTAAATCATATGAACCTTATGACGATGATTGACGTAATGAAACGCTCGGCCTTGGTGTGCACCCTGGCGGCTCTCTGTACTGGCGCTATGGCGCAGGACCGTGTGAAACTCTCTTTCGTGGACGGCACGATGCCCGATGGGCGCGAGGGCTCCCGCATGGTGGCCGACGGACTGAAGTCCACCAAGTGGTGCTTCGACGCTCCCCAGCGCATGCCCTACTATGTGATTCTCTCCACCGAGAGTGCAGTGCAGCCTCGCGAGTACTCACTCACGACGGGAAACGATACACACAGCTATCCCGACCGCAACCCCGCCTCGTGGATGGTCTATGGGAGCAACGACCAGAGCAGCTGGAAGCTCATTGACGAGAAGCACAGCTATTTCCGCATGACCGACCTCAATGAGCAGGAGTATTTCTTCCCTGTAAAGGCGAAGGAGAGCTATCGCTTCTTCAAGTTCGTCTTCACTGAGATGCAGGACGACACGCGCATCCAGCTTTCCGAGATTTCCCTGTACAAATAAGCATCTCCCCCCTGACCCTATGAAACGCCTCGTCCCTCTCCTCCTCTTCCTGCTGCTCGCCGCATGCACCGCGCAGGCAGCCCAGCGTACGCTGAAGGTCCGGGCTCGCTATCTGAACATCCCCGTCTCGGACCGTACGGAGCGAGGGCGCCTCTCCTTCCATGCCCTCGGGGCGGACGACCTGACGGTGCTCGTGCGCCTGGCCGAGGGCGAACCCGATTATTGGGTGTTCAAGGACCTCACGCCCTATCGCGGCCAGACGCTCACGCTCACCTATGAGGGCAGTGATGCAGCGCTCGGTCGCCTCTTCGTGGCCGATACCATTATGGGACAAACCACGATGTACCGCGAGCCCCAGCGTCCGCAGTTCCACTTCACCACACGTCGTGGATGGGTGAACGACCCCAACGGGCTCATCTATCACGACGGCCAGTACCACCTCTTCTATCAGCACAACCCCTACGAGCGTGACTGGCAGAACATGCACTGGGGCCACGCTACGAGCCCCGACCTCCTTCACTGGGAGGAGCTGGACGACGCCCTCTTCCCCGACAGCCTGGGGATGATGTTCTCCGGCTCGGCCGTCTTCGACCGCGAGAACACCAGCGGCCTGGGCAGCAAGCGCCATCCCCCGCTGGTTTTTGCCTATACCAATGACGGAGCCTTCGAGACACAGTGTATCGCCTATAGTACCGACGGCGGATTCACACTGCACAAGTATCGTGGCGGGCAGCCCGTCATCGATTCCTATGCCCGATGGCAGAGCCACGACCTGCGCGACCCGCGCCTCTTCTGGTATGCACCTGGGCAACATTGGGTGATGGCTCTCTACGAGCTGGACGGCATCTCCATCTATACCTCCACGAATATGCTCGATTGGACGTGGCAGAGCCACACCCCCGGCTTCTTCGAATGTCCCGACCTCTTCGAACTACCCGTCGATGGCCGTCCGGGCGAGACGCGCTGGGTGATGTCCGGCGCATCGGGCACCTACATGGTGGGACGCTTCGACGGCCGCACGTTCACGCCCATCGGCGGCAAGTACTGCTACACGTCGGGTACCATCTACGCCGCCCAGACCATTACCGACGCGCCCGACGGCCGACGCATCCAAATCGGGTGGGGCCGAGTCACCCATCCCGGCATGCCCTTCCGTGGCATGATGCTCCTGCCCACCGAGCTCTCCCTGCGCCAGACGGCCGACGGTCTCCGCCTTGCCAGTCAGCCTGTACGTGAAGTGGCCTCGCTGCTCCGTCCCGTCCTGGACGTGCCCCAAGCCCTCTCCGCCCGTCAGGCTGCCGAGTCGCTGCAGCCCCATGCCCTCTCCGACGGGCTCCATCTGCGTGCCACGCTCCACTTTGCCCACGCTGTGGGCGGAGCACTCGAACTGGATGGACAGCGCATTGTGGATTACGACCTGAACCACAATCTCCTTGTCGGACGCTTCTATTCGTCGCAAGACCCTACGTCGATGAACCTTGATGTGGACATCTACATCGACCGCACGTCGGTGGAAGTCTTCGTCGATGGTGGCCTCTACAGCTACTCGATGGAGCGCAGGCCCAATGAGACGCGCAGCGGATTCCGCTTTACGCGCGACGACATCACGGTCAGCCGCCTCCATGTCGATACCGTCGATTCCGTCTGGCGCTGAGGCAACCGCCTCCCTCCCTTATCCACACTGTTAATTAAACCTAAACGCAGCACTCACACGATGAAACAGTACATTGTAGGACTCGGCGAAGCACTTTGGGATATGCTTCCCGCAGGGAAACAGCTGGGCGGTGCGCCCGCCAATTTTGCCTATCATGCAGGCCAGTTCCTGGGCTTGGAGAATGTCTTGGCACTGAGCGCCCTGGGTAACGATGCACTGGCCCTCGAGACCGAAGAGGCCTTTGCCGCCCGGCGGCTCCCAATATACATGCCGCGCGTGGATTTCCCCACCGGCACCGTCCGCGTTACGCTCGACGAACGGGGCATCCCCTCGTATGATATCTGTGAAAGCGTGGCGTGGGACCACATTCCCTTCGACGGTCGGATGCAGGATGTGGCACGTCGTTGCCGTGCCGTGTGCTACGGCACGCTGGCCCAGCGGTCGCCCGTCTCGCGAAGCACCATCCGTCGTTTCCTCGACCTTACGCCGCCCGACTGCCTGCGTATCTTCGACATCAACCTGCGCCAGCACTTCTATGACCGTCCTGTCATCGAGGAGTCGCTGCGGCGTGCCCGTATCCTGAAGATCAACGACGAGGAACTCGACATCGTCGGCCCGCTGCTGGATTATTCCGCTGCCGCTCCGTCTGATGTCTGCCGCCGCCTGATTGCCGATTACGGGCTGGACATGGTGGTGCTCACGTGTGGTGTCCACGGCTCCCATGTCTTCACGGCCCGCGAGAGTTTCTTCCGTCCCACGCCGCAGGTCCGGGTGGCCGACACCGTGGGTGCAGGCGATTCCTTCACCGGCGCTTTCTGTGCAGCCCTGCTCGGCGGTCGTTCTGTCGATGAGGCCCACGCCTTGGCCGTCGAGGTCTCGGCCTATGTCTGTACGCAGCACGGTGCCATGCCCCCGCTGCCCGAGGAGATGAAGTCAAGAGCGTGTAGGGTTTAGCCCACTATTTTTCGCCCCCGTTCTTAATGGTCCAAACCACGTCGTCCGAAGGAGCGTGCTCCATCGGCTTGAGGAGCGTGCTCCATCGGCAGGCGGAGCACGCTCTTCCGGACGGTGGTGTTTGCGGTGTCCCGATCCGCATGGGACGATGCCCTGATATGGCATGCTTTTGCAGGCGGAATATTCAGTGCCTTTCGAGCATGAAATCTGCTATTTTTTGCTCCGAAACGATGCTTTTTTGTGCACTGGAAATAAATATTTCCACCACCTTTCCGACTAACATTTTTCGCATCGTACAGTTATTCAGTGTATTATGCATTATTTCATTCCTAAAATAATTCCACGGGGTATTGGCTCGCGGTACGTAAAAATGCCCTATCTTTGCACTTGGAAACCTACAACACGAAGTCTATGAACCGCTTCAAGACGATATTCCGCACGTGCGTCCTCGTCATGATGACGATGGGGCTGGTGGGTTGCAGCCAGTCGCCGGCCGGCGCATCGCAGGCCCGTGATGCGCATGCACTCTACCTTCAGGCCATGGAGGCGCTGGAGGTCGACAGCATGGTGCAGGCACGTCACCTGCTGCATGCGGCTCAGGATGCAGCCCTCCGCGAGGCAGACTATCACACGCGCTATCTGGCTCAGTGGCAGCTGGCACAGGCGGCCATGCAGAGCGATCCCGTTACCGCCCTCGGTATGGCTCGCGAGGCGCTGGCCACCTATGAGTCGCATCCCGACGACGAGCGCAACCATATCATCCTGCTCGACGCCGTGGGCACGTGTGCCGCCCAGCTGGCCTTCGACGGACAGGGCTCCTATGACGAGGCTTTGGCCTACACCCGCCGTGCCCACCGCTTGGCTCTGGAGGCCAGTGATACGCTGGGCACGGAACTTGTCTGCCAGACACATACCTCGCTGGCCAATATCCTGTGGGCCATGGAACGGTATCCCGAGGCTCTGCAGCAAGCCCGTCTGGCCGAGGCCTGTGCAACACCCACCTTGCTGGTCGGCGTTCAGCAGGTGCTGGCGCGCTGTCTCGAGAGTTGCGACTCCCTGTCACAGGCCGAGGCGCTCTATCGCTCCATGAATCCAGGCAGCGACGTGCAGCTGGCCTATATCATCGAGAGCAACCTGGCGCGGCTGGCTGTCCTTCGCCGTGATGTGGAGCAGGCCTTGGAATCCCTCGACGAGACATTCGACCATGCCGAGGACCTCTATTTTCGCGCCATGCACGAGAAAGACCAGTACTACCAGTCGCTGCTCCAGCGCGAGCGGGACAATGAGCGCCTGCGCTACGCCTCCGCACTCCACCGTCGCACGCTGCTGGGAATCATTGTCCTGGTGCTGATCCTGACGCTCACGGGTACCTATATTATACACACGCGTACGCGCATGGCAGCGCAGCGTCGGATTGCCGATGCATGGCGACGCAAGCACGAGGTGGACGAACGCATCCACCAGGCGCGACTCCATCGCCAGGACAGCATCCTTCAACAGCAGCAGATGGAGGCACAGCAGGAGATGCTTCGTCAGCGCGATGCCACCATCGTCTTCCTGCAGGACTTCATCCTGCAGCGCTGCGACGTGATCCGTAAGCTGGATTCCAGCTCCGAACGTCACATCGTACTCTCGCCCCACGAGTGGCGGGAGGTGGAGCGCACCCTCGACCTCATCGATGGCGGACGCTTTGCCTATCTGCGCGAACGCTACCCCGACCTGCGCGAGGCCGACATTCATCTGTGCATCCTCACCCGCCTGCGCCTCTCCAACCGCGCCATCGGCAACATCTATGCCATCAGCATTTCTGCCGTGAAGCATCGCAAACTGAAACTCAAGAAGGAGATCTTCGGCCAGCTCGACCCAAACCTCTCGCTCGAGCAGGTGCTCGACGAGATGGCTCCGGAAACATAGATAGGATAAAAAGGAAATATTACCCTCAACGAAATAACAAAAGGAGATAATACAATGAAACGATTGTTCTTAACCATGCTCATGCTTCTGTGTATTGGGCATCTGATGATTGTTAAAGCTGTGACTTCCACGGCGGATAGTAACCAGGCTCTGGTGAGTCTCCTTCCGGAGACATCCGACATATCCATCTACCGCTGGGCAATGTTGGACAGTTTATACATGCCTCAGCCGTTCCTGGAATCGCTGACTGGGCGGGGCGGTGAACGTTATGTCCTGCTGATGCCCAACAACGAAGCCATGAAAAGCTATGTCGATGCGGCCTCATACAATACCACGACCAAGAAGATGGTCTGCATGACGTGGGTGGAAAACGTCTTCCCCATTCGGACGGAGAATTATGTCTATAACTTTGCCACGGCTACCGTAGGACGACGGGTTACCGGCTATCTGGCCAGTCTGAACTATGATGCCACGGTGGACTACCTGAAGATGATGCGGATGTCGCATACGCTGCTGCTCACGCGGCCTGAGGATGCCGAGAAAGGTCTGCTCAGCGGCAACCGCTATTTCACGGCGCTGGACGGTAGCGTGGTTCGGGTCGTGACGGATGAGACAGGCAGCCTGAAGGCTTTCCAAGGTGCCCTCCAGATGCAGAACGAAGCAGCGGGGCTGGAGGCGTTCAACCAGTGTCTGGTAACAAACGCTTGGCATCAGGACGGCATTGACCTCTACGAGATAGCGCAGCCTGTAATCCACTCGCCCTACAGCGTGCAGCAGGTGCTCCGAGGCAGCGAGGAGGACAGCACCTTTGCCGCATTCTACGAACTGACGTGTGCCGACCGACAGTGTCTCGTGGACTGCGGGTTCAAACACGTAGATACGCTTTTGCCCTATCTCTCGTCAGAGGGGGAAAATAGGCTGAACTACACGGACGACAAGCCCTTTACCCTCTTTGTACCTACGAACGAAGCCATTGAGCGCGAGATTGAGCATGGCTTGCCCACGTGGCAGAGCATCCGTGAACACATCGATGCACACACCACCATGTCTGACGGCAGCCTCGTGTGGGACAGCGAGGAGAATCGCCAAAGCGTGGCCCGGGAGTGTCAGACCCTGATAAACTTCATCAAGGCGCACATCATGCATGGCGTGGAGGTGGCTGACCAACTGCCGTTCAAGCGCACGCATGCTTCGGCACTGACCGATGAAGCAGGCGAAGCCATCCAGCTGGAAGTGAACAGCACGGGGGACGAGCAGATGACAGTGAGCGACGGCAAGCATACGCGCACGGTGCTGGAGCGGAAGAACATCTTCACGGTGGATAAAGTGCGCGACCAGCCAGCCGTCGGCCCCTTCAACAGTAGCACAATACGCGTGTTCAGCTACCATCCGGGCATCATCCACCAGATAGACGGCGTGCTGGACTACGACAGGGAGCAACCAGATGAGATAGACTATAACGACTTCGCATTCCGCCTGCTGGAGCAGATGCAGCAGAAGACGGAGGGGGAGAATGTGGTGTGCTCGCCGCTCTCCATGCAACTGGCGATGGGGATGCTCACGAACGGTGCCGCCGGCCAGACCCTGCGCCAGATTCAGCAGACGATGGGGACAGCAGGCCACTCCGTGGACGAGGTGAATGCCTACTATGAGCAGCTGATGCGCACGCTGGGACAGCCGCAGACGCTGCCGGAGTGGACTGCAGAAGTAGGGTACACTGAGGAGCATCTTCCGCAGCTGGCCTCTGCCAACGGGATATGGACGTGTGTGCCTCTGTATGAGCAGTTTGTGAAGACGAACCAGACATTCTACGATGCCGAACTGCATGAAGGCGTGAACTTCGGCCTGCAGGAGACGATGGACGGCATCGACCAGTGGGTCGGCGACAAGACGCGCGGCACCATCCCGTCCATCAACGAACAGCCCGACGAGTCCATCACCTCCATGCTCATCAATGCACTCTACTTCAAGGGAACGTGGGAAACTCAGTTTGAGAACTACGAGACCTCAAACCGCATTTTCACGAACAGCGACGGAACCGAGGTCATGGTGCCTATGATGTATCAGGGAAAAGGAGTGGCTTATGCCAAGCTGCCTACATGCCGGGCCGTGAGATTGCCCTACTTCAAGGGCGACGGGCATGGACGGTATTACATGACCGTCTTCCTTCCCAATGACGATGCGGGGGACTTCACGCTCAACGAAAAGATATGGAAGCAGGCGCAGCAGACGCAAGACATGCAGCTCGTGGCCCTTCGCCTGCCTCGGTTCACGGTGGATGCCGAGACGCCGATGAAGGATGTGCTGCGCGATATGGGCATCCGTGATGCGTTTGATGAGTTTGCCGCCGACTTTTCGGCCATGTCTCCCGTTCCGTTGTTTATATCAAAGATAAAGCAATTGTGCCATATCGCAGTGGACGAGAAGGGGACCGAGGCGTCTGCTGCTACCGTTATTTCGATGGAAAGCACCAGTATCCCTCACATTCCTGATTACAAAGACTTCACTGTGGACCGTCCCTTCTGCTTCACCATCGAGGACGACGAGACGGGGACTGTGCTCTTTGCCGGAAAGATAAACCAGTTGGAGCAGTCGGCTGATGTGGAGATTGGCGAATACCAGCCCTTTGTCCAGAACGGTAAGGTGTGGAAGATGGGATGGTTCTACGGAGGTAGCGATGAGGCGCAGATGGTGGAGTATCATTATCTGGACGGCGATACGCTCGTGGGCGGCCGTCGCTGCAAGAAGATGATGCGCTTGGAGGTGCGGCCCAGTGGCGAGCAGACCAGCTACATGGGTGCTATGTATGAGAGTGGGCGTCTGGTGTACATGGCGTTGCCCGGCACGGAGGAGTTCTACTTGCTGTACGACTTCGTCTCGGAGGAAGGCATGTGCGTAGAGGTGTATGACCCTCTGCAGAACGATAAGGCGTGGATGGTGGCGGGCGCCACCTCGACCAGCAATACGGAGCGCTACAAAGGCCACTGCCAAACGATGAAGCGGGAGGACTCCTATACGTTCGACTGGATGGTGGGCGTGGGCTACGTGGGCTTCTACAATATGCCTCTGCTGACCACAGGCAGCGCGCTGCGCCTGATGGAATGCCGCCTGGGCGACGAGGTGCTTTATCGCGACGATTCACTGCACGACGGTCTGACACCCAGCGATGCGGAGGTTCGCAGGAACAAGCTGGATTTCACGCATGTCGTCAAGTCGCAGCCTAAGGCTCCCCGCCGCAATGCTGAGGGGACAGAGAGCGAGGCGCTCGCGGGCGAGTACTCCGTGAAGTCGTTCTACGTGAACTTCCTCCCGCTCTCCGGCACCTACACCGTGACTCTGACGGACGGCCAGGGCACAGCGGTGTATAGCAAGCAAGTGCAGACGGACAATGTGCTGGCATTAGAGGCCGACCTCTCCCGCTACGCCGCCGGCGACTACACGCTCACCGTGGAGAACGACCGTGAGGCATATACCGCAGCATTCAGCCATAAGGAGGGGAGTGGCATAAGGCCCCTGCCATCCACCCCGAGGGGAGGCGACATCCTCTATGACCTGCAGGGCAGAAGGCTGAATACCGTGCCGGAGAAGGGGCTGTATATCATCAACGGACGGAAGATAATGATTCCATAGAGGAGGGGAGGAAAGCCTCACCCTTCTCCCGAGAGAGGGGGAGGGCGGCGAAATTATGAACTATGCGCTCGACTCTGCCGCTTCGCTTGTCGAAGAACTCTTAACTATTCACTGGAATGCCCCGAGGGGAAGGGGAGCGTTTCAGAGGTTCTCCTGCAGGAGGCGGAGCATCTGGCGGTCGAGGCGATGGCCGTGGAAGTCTTCATATTCCACATCGTCTCGGCCGCTGTCGAGGATGCCGAAGGAGCCGCGCAGGTTCCACAGCGCCCATCCCCACCCCAGCTGGCGGAAAACGTCGAGATTGTCGCGCAGCCAGGCCAGGGCCACGGCGTGCGGCGTGCGGTTGTGGCATCCGAACTCGCCGATAAAGACCTTTCCGCCCTGCTGCAGGAGTGGCGTCCAGGAGTGCTCCTGCATCTGGAGGAGGTACTGGCGGTCGTAGTGCTGCCCGTCGGCATCCAGCGGCCAGGTGAGTTGATGGCGCGGGATGGGCATGGGCTTGTCGCCAAAGGTCCACGATGCCTCGTAGTGCGAGATGAGCATGGGCTGATAGCCACGGCCACACTGGATGATGTCTGGGAGGTCGGGCACCGAGAGGAGCGGGCGCCCGCCCCAGTCGAGACCGTCGATTAGGATGAGGCGGTGGGGCGAGACATCGCGGATGGCTCCGACCAGGCGGCGCACGATGCGCTCGTAGTCCTCAGCTTTGACGCGGGCCACCTCATTGAGCAGGTTGAAGCTCAGGTGGCGCGAGGAGACGCGGCGGTAGCGTCGGGCGAAGACGGTCCACTGATGGGCACATCCGTCGAGCGCCTCGGCGTCCTCGAATATATTCTGCGGCTCGGCGGGCGGGTTTACACAATAGCCAGGTGCCCGGTGCAGGTTGATGCAGACATGGATGCCATAGCGGCGGCCCCACTCGACGGCCCGGTCGATGTCCTGGAGCACGTGCTCGTCCATCTCGTAGTACTCGCCCGGACGGCTCCAGTTCCAGTAGCTCAGCGGCAGGCGCACGAAGTTGAATCCCCACTGGGCCATCCATTGAAACTCCTCTTCGCGGAACGGCTCGGGATAGCCTGCCGTGAAGTAGTTCAGGAGGTTGAATCCGCGCCAGGCGCCGATGTCGGGTCGGCGGCGTGCCATGAGGCGTTGTGGGTCGATGAAAAGCGCGGTGCCAGCCAGGGCTGCAGAGCGGAGAAAGTCGCGGCGTTCCATAAAGAGTGATTTGGCAGTGATGTATCAGCGGTCTTCGCACAGTCGATAGTACCTTACATAGTCAATCTGGTAGCGGTAGGGCAGTTCCCGGGGATTTACCTTTCCCACCCAGTGTCCGCCCAGTTGCATGTCGATGAGTAGATACATGGGGCGGTCGAAGGGGAACTGCTCCGGGCCGTACTCGGGCTGGCGGCGGTAGGTGAAGGTGTATGTGTCGTTGATGAAGAAGCAGAGGCTGTCTTCGTACATTTCCACTCCATAGACATTGTAGCGACCGTTCTTTATAGGACTCTTTTGATGATTGCTCGGTTTGTCCTTGCGCTTGTCCCACTGTGTGAAGGCCGAGTGCACTGTCTGGTGGGCCTCGCCTTCGTCGTTGAGCCGCTCCATGATGTCAATCTCGCCGTCCTGGGGCCATCGTCCTCCCTGGGGCAGGAGCCAGGCGGCGGGCCATGCACCCTGGGCGTCGTCCATTCGGAGGCGTATCTCGATGCGCCCGCGGTGGAATGTCTTGCGGTCTTTCGTATAGATGCCGCCTTGCAGGTAGTGGGCGGTGTCCTGAGGCAGGAAGTCGTTGACCCGTCCGTAGAGCGTCATCCGCCCATGCCGTTGGCGGAAGAGGCGGTCGTCGAGGGACATGTATTTGTTCCACTCCGAGGGGTTGGGGAAACGTGGGATGCGCGTCCACTCGTCGGAGAGGTGACGGCCACGGAACTCTTCCTGCCAGACGAGCTGCCAGCGTCCGTGGGATGTCTGTTTTGTGCGGCCCGGCAGGGCGATGCTCAGGGCGAGCAGGGGGAGGAGGGCGAGGAGTCGGAGCTTCATATTGCGGAGGGATTTATTCGGGGATGAAGAGGAGGGGAAGCCAGGTGCGGTAGCGCACGGCCTCGTCCCAGGTGTTGCCTGCCGATGCGAAGTCACACAGGTGAATCTCGCGGCGGTCGGTCGTCGAGTCGTGGTAATAGCCGTGGATCACGGGCAGGGTGAACGCCATCCACATGCCTTCGGGGGCCTCTGCGGGTGTGAGTTGGACGACTCCTTCCTTGTGGGGAATCGTCATGCACTCGTCCACGAAACCGTCGGCAAAGCGTGTGTCTCGCGCCAGCACCAACGGACCGCGCACGATGGCTCCCATCTGGTTCAACTGCTCCAGACGAGCCGTCATGTCGAGCGAGAGGCGCACCACGTCGCCGGGTTGCCACTCACGGTGCAGGACGCAGTAGGCACCTGCCTGCACGCCGTCCACTGGCTCTCCGTTCACGGTCACCGTCGTCTGTCCGCTCCACTGGGGGATGCGCAGGGCCACGTCGGCCTGGAATGCCTTGTCTGGCGTTAGCGTCAGTATGACCTCGCCCGTGCGTGGATAGTCCGTCTCCTGCTTTATGGACAGGCTGCGCTTGCCTAACTGTACCTGGGCCTCCGATGGGATATAGAGGTTCACGTCGAGCCGCGAGTCGCCGGGGGTGCGATAGGCCACGCGCGGTATCATGGCAAAGGCGCGGGGGCCGTTGGCGTTGCAGCAGTTGATGTGTACGTCACACTGGTCTTCGCCCTCGCGTCGATAGCCCTCCAGCGGTGTGTATTTCACGATCTGGCTGCCGTCGTCCTTCATGGAAGCCATCAGCGCGTTGTACATTGTGCGCTCCAGTGCGTCCACATAGCGAGGATTCTCCGTCAGAGAGAGCAGGCGCTCGCAGAACTGCATCCAGGTGAACGTCACGCAGGTCTCCATCGTATGCGAGGCGGGATGTGTCTGTTTCTTCCGTCCCTCGTACCAGCATTCGCGCGAGCATGAGCCTCCGGCCACGTTGATTTCCTCGGCCATGATGTGCTCCCAGGCCTTCTCGGCCGCATGCAGGTATTCCTCCTGACCGGTCACCTTATAGAACTCGAGCAGTCCCACGTAGCAGGACATCATCTCGTATCCCTTCTGTCCGTTCTTGGCACCGAACCATGCGTCGCCCGGCTGGAGCGGGAATCGGAAAGCTACCGGCACGTCGCACTTCGCCACGAGTTGCGGTCCCTCGGCCGATTCGCCGGCCTGGGCGATGTAGCGGGCAAAGTCCAGGTAGGCAGGATTCTTCGTCTCGCCATACATGAACATCACGGGCTCCAGGATGCTCATGGGCGGCATGCCCTTGTAGAAACCACATTCGTAGATGGCCTTCTTCGGGGCGGGACCCACCTGTGTCATCGTATAGTCCAGCAGGCGGCAGGCGGCCTTGAGCGCGGCCTTGTCGCCCGAGAGGCGATACCACTTCAGGAGGCCCAGCAGGGTGTACTTTCGGCCCCAGATGTCCCATCCTGTAGTCTCGGTCTCCGGCGTGTAGTCACCGATGAAGCCATTCTCCAACTGGCAGGCCATCAGCTTCTCCTCGGCATCCCGGATTTTTGCCAGCAGTACTGGGTCGTGGTTGTAGCGGTAGGACGACATGGCGCCCTGCACCCATTTTCCCCAGAACTCCGATGCCCAGCGGCCTCGTGTCTCCTTCTGCGTGCGGAAGGGAAGCACCAGTTCGTCGGCATTCTGTCCCATGATGCGTTTCTCGATGCATTGGTCGATGCGGTGGCCCACATAGCCTTGCAGGCGGATCTCCGTCACGCCTGTCTTCGGCGTGCTCTTGGCTGCTATGGTGAGCGTGACGGCTGCCATTGCCAGCAGTGCCACTACCCGTGAATGATGTCTGTGTGTCATGATGTTTTAGGATAAGTTTTGTGCAAAATTAAGTAAAACGTCTGTAATGACCAAATTTCCTGCCGTCTTTCACCGTTTTTTGCTCGAGTATTCTGATTGGTCGGAGTACTCGGATTGCTCTGAATACTCGGATTACTCTGAATACTCGGATTACTCTGAGTAGTCCGATTATTTTGGTCGAGCTTTCAGCTCTGCCCTAATCCTACCTTTCTCATGACGTACTCCTATGGACTTTATCACACGTGATAAACCTTTTTATCACACGTGATAAAGCGCGGCGCGGCACGCCACGCCATGTAAGGCACTTCCTTCCGGTCATCAGC
Source organism: uncultured Bacteroidales bacterium (assembly GCA_902788315.1). GTDB lineage: Bacteria > Bacteroidota > Bacteroidia > Bacteroidales > Bacteroidaceae > Physcousia. Next base: position 64,957 of record CADAJS010000004.1, on the reverse strand, counting down.
TTTAATGTCTGCTCGCTGTCATTGCCCGAAAAGGTGGCGGAAGAACCGCCTTGCCCGAACCGGATACTACCACGGAATCCAGAAATCCCGAAGCTTCAGTTATTGAATAAATTCCTCTCGCTCGACAAAAAGAATCTATCTTCTTAGCCCTCGCTTACTCGGAATTTTCGTGCCTTTCCTCTATAGAAAAGGCGATTTCTTTATTAGACTGGCTTAAGAATTGAGATTTTTATGTATATTTGCAGGCGTAAATATAATAAGGAAAGAGAAGATAATGGAAATCGAGCGTAAAATAGTGGCGGCGGTAAAGGCCGCGCTCAGCGAACTGTACGGACAGCAGGCACCCGAGAGCATGGTGCAGCTGCAGAAGACGCGTGAAGAATTTGAGGGAGAACTGACCCTCGTGGTATTCCCCTTTGCCAAGATGAGCCATAAGCGCCCCGACGAGACGGCGCGCGAGGTGGGCGACTATCTGGTGGCTCACGTACCCGAAGTGGTGAGTCGGTACAATGCCGTGGGCGGATTCCTGAACCTCAGCATCAATGCCGGGCAGTGGATCTCCCTGCTCCAGGACATCGCTGCCAATCCCACGTACGGCCTTACCCCTGCGACCGACGAGAGTCCGCTGGTAATGATTGAGTACAGCAGCCCCAATACGAACAAGCCCCTTCACCTGGGCCATGTGCGCAACAACCTCCTGGGATGGTCGCTCGCCCGCATCATGGAGGCCTGTGGCAACCGTGTGGTGAAGACCAACATCGTGAACGACCGCGGCATCCACATCTGCAAGTCGATGCTGGCCTGGCTCCGCTGGGGCAACGGCGAGACGCCCGAGAGCTCGGGCAAGAAGGGCGACCACCTGATAGGCGACTACTATGTGGCCTTCGACAAGCACTACCGCGAGGAGGTGAAGCAACTCGTGGCCCAAGGTATGGACGAGGAACAGGCCAAGCAGGAAGCACCGCTCATCCGTGAGGCTCACGAAATGTTGGTCCGTTGGGAGAAGAACGACCCCGAGGTGCGCGCCCTGTGGCGTCGGATGAACGAGTGGGTATATGCTGGCTTCGACGAGACGTATCGCGCACTGGGTGTCTCCTTCGACAAGATATACTATGAAAGCGAGACATACCTCGAAGGCAAGGAGAAGGTAGAGGAGGGCCTCGAGAAAGGCATCTTCTATCGTCGCGAGGACGGTTCCGTATGGGCCGACCTCACGAAAGAGGGACTCGACGAGAAGCTCCTCCTGCGTTCCGACGGCACCAGCGTCTATATGACGCAGGACATCGGTACGGCCAAGTTGCGCTTTCAGGACTATCCCATCGACAAGATGATTTACGTCGTGGGCAACGAACAGAACTATCATTTCCAGGTGCTTTCCATCCTGCTCGACAAGCTTGGCTTCCGCTGGGGCAAGGATCTCGTACACTTCTCCTACGGCATGGTGGAACTTCCCAACGGCAAGATGAAGTCGCGCGAGGGTACTGTGGTCGATGCCGACGACCTGATAGCTACCATGATACAGGATGCCCGCCAGATGAGCGAGGACAAGGTGAACAAGCTGGAAGGCATTACCGACGAGGAAGCACAGGAAATAGCTCGCATCGTGGGCATGGGTGCGCTGAAGTATTTCATCCTGAAGGTAGATGCTCGCAAGAACATGCTCTTCAATCCCGAGGAGAGCATCGATTTCAACGGCAATACGGGTCCCTTCATCCAATACACGTATGCCCGTATCCGCAGCATCCTGCGCAAGGCCGAGGCCCAGGGCATCGCCGTCCCTGCCGAGCTGCCCGCCTGTGAGCTGAGCCAGAAGGAGGTGAGCCTCATCCAGCACCTGCAAGGTTTTGCCACTGCCGTGCGCCAGGCCGGAAAGGACTATAATCCCTCGTGCATCGCCAACTACTGCTACGACCTCGTCAAGGAGTACAACCAGTTCTACCACGACTTCCCCGTGCTGCGCGAGGAAGACGAGGAGAAGCGTGCCGTACGCCTCGCCCTCTCGGCCGCCGTCGCTCAGGTGGTCAAGAACGGTATGAGCCTGTTGGGCATCGAAGTGCCGGAGAGAATGTAAGCAATGGACTACGAGAAACTGAAGGGAATCGTCGATTTCAACGCGATTGCTGTGGACGCCGGCTGCAGCGGTAACCCAGGTCCCATGGAATATCAAGGGGTTTATCTGGGTAATGAGCAGCGCCTCTTCCACTTTGGCCCCATCCAGGGCACGAATAACATCGGCGAATTCCTCGCTATCGTCCACGCCCTGGCGCTTATCAAGCAGAACAACTGGAACATGAAGGTCTATAGCGACAGCGTGAGCGGAATGGCATGGGTGAGGAACCGCAAGGCAAAGACCACGCTGGTGCGTAACGAACAGACGGCGCAGGCGCTCGACCTCGTGGCCAGAGCCGAGAAATGGCTTCGGCAGAACCCTCTGCATGCCGAGGTGCGGAAATGGAACACTGAGGAGTGGGGCGAGATTCCTGCCGACTTCGGACGAAAGAAGTGAACCGGGCTGTGCTCGTCACGGCCGTCCACAATGAAAATAAAGACATGAACAAGTATTGGGCTATATTCTTCCTGTCGCTTCTCGGCACGCTTTCCTGCTCGAGGTATTCCGTCGTGGACTATCCTGCGGCCGACAAGTTGCCCGGGAGGGTGGAGCAGGAGGGTGTGAAGGCAGAGCATTTCCCCTCCATGATGCACACCTTCATTTGGCGAAACTGGGGGCTGGTGCCTGCGTCGCGTATGGCGAAGGTGTTATCCACCAGTGAGCGGAATGTGCGCCGGGTGGCCGTCTCCATGGGATTGGAGGCCCGGCCCGAGGTGGATCCCGTCTGGACTTCCTCGAAGGGTTACATTACGCTGCTCCGCCGCAACTGGCACATCCTGCCCTACGAGCAGCTTCTCGTACTGCTGGACATGACGCAGGAACAGCTCGAATGGTGTCTCTACGAGGACGACTTCCTGTTCGTCAAGATGGGACGGAAGAAGCCTCGGTGTGAGCGCCTCGTCTATCAGGAACCCACCGACGAGATGAACCGGCGCGCCGCAGAGATAGCCGCTCTGGTGCGTGCCAATAAGCCGGACAAGGTGGTGCCGCGATTCGACTTCTATGCCGACATGCCCGCTCTTCAGCCCATAAAGAGCATACAGGGGCAGGATGGTCTGCGGATGGTGTTCTCGTACAATGCCGTCTATGGCGATCCGCTCATGGATGCGAAACAATCCTCATACCCCGACGAACTGCTCGAACGGCTCAGCGCGATGGGCGTCAATGCCGTCTGGGTACACTCGGTGCTCCGCATGCTGGTGGCGCCGGAAGGTCCGTTCCCTGGCGATGAGCACTACAAGGAACGGCTCGACAACCTGAACACATTGGTGAAGCGGGCCGGAAAATATGGCATCCGCGTGATGATGTACGTCAATGAGCCTCGTGCCTTGCCGAAGTCATGGTTTGACAATGGGGAGAAGCAGAGCCTGAGGGGCATTGCCGAGGGCGACCTTGAGACATTTTGCACGTCTGACACGAGGGTTCGCGAATGGCTGTCCCGCTCGTTTGAGAGTGTATTCAAGGCGGTGCCCGGCCTTGGCGGTGTGTTCATCATCTCCATGTCCGAGAACCTCACGAACTGTGCCTCCCACGGTCATCAGGGCGATTGTCCGCGATGTGGCGGGCGGCCCTATGACGAAGTGATTGCCGAGGTGAACAATACCATTGCAGAGGGTGTCCTGCGAGGCAATCCCGAGGCGAAGGTGCTGGTGTGGGACTGGGGCTGGGATGATGCCTTTGCCGAGCAGATTATCAACCGGCTGGACAAACGTTGCACGCTGCTCTCTGTCAGCGAATGGTCGTTGCCTATCAACAGGGGCGGAGTGGCCTCGACGGTCGGCGAGTACTCCATCTCATCCGTAGGCCCTGGTCCCAGAGCGGTCAGACACTGGCAGTATGCCCAGGCTGCCGGGCTGAAGACTGCTGCCAAGGTGATGGTGAACAGCACGTGGGAGGTGAGCTGCATCCCCGTGATACCGGCAATGGAACTTATCGCTGCACATGCCCGCAACCTGGCCGGCGAGGGCGTTCGGGACGTGATGATGACCTGGAGCCTCGGAGGCTATCCCTCCATCAACTTCACCGTGTTTCAGCAGATGCTTTCCGACCCCTCGGCAAGTCTCGACGAAATCGCCCGAGAACTCTACGGCGAGAAGTCCGGACCCCTTGTCCGCCAGGCCTGGAAGGAGTTCTCTGACGGCTTTGCGGAGTACCCCTACAATATCGGCACGCTGTATAACGGCCCGCAGCAGTTGGGTCCTGCCAATCTGTTCTACCCTGAGCCTACCGGGTGGCATGCTTCGATGGTGGGCTTTCCTTATGACGACCTTGATGCGTGGAGAAGCATCTATCCCGCCGACATCTATATTGCACAGGTACGTAAGGTGGCCGATGGCTTCGCCCGTGGAGCCGTCTGGCTTGAACAGGCACTGGCCGGCGAGGACGCCTCGGACATCAGGGCCATGCTGGAGACAGACCTGCGGCGGGCACAGGGATTCAAGTGTGTCTTCCGCTCCATTGAGAACCAGGCCTCGTACGTCCTATGCCGAGACAGGCAGGATACAGCAGGCATGGGCAAGATAGTAGAAAGCGAGATGCGGAACGTGCAGGAGTTCCTTCCCCTGTGCGATGCCGACCCAACCTTCGGTTACGAATCCTCAAACCATTACTTCTTCCTCCGCCGGGATTTGCTTGAGAAACTTATCAACCTTGAATCCCTCCGGGAGTGACCGTGTTTTGTATTATGAATGATTCCTCAAACAATCGTGATGTGAATGTCGGAACCGCCTCGTTCTTTGGCATGATGAGCAAGTACTTTGCCCATTACAAGCGATATATCGTCGGCACGCTTGTGATGAACGTGCTTGCTGCTGTATTCAACGTGTTCTCCTTCACCATCCTGCTACCCATCCTGCAGATTCTCTTCAAGGTAAACACCGAGCGCTTCGAGTTCATCCCTTGGGGAACGGGCGGACTGGGTGGCTTTGTCGATGTGGCCAAGAACAACGGTTATTATTATTCACAGCAGCTCATCGATGCCTATGGCCCCGCCACCACCCTGCTGCTTCTGGGTATCATCCTTTCGGTGCTGACGCTGCTCAAGACAGCCACCTACTTTGGCGGTTCGGCCATGCTCATGCCGCTGCGCACCGGTGTTATCCGCGACATCCGTCAAGACCTCTATCAGAAGATACTGAGCCTGCCCCTGAGCTTCTTCTCCGATGAACGTAAGGGTGACATCCTCACCCGCGCCTCCACCGACGTGAATGAAGTGGATGCCAGCATCAACAGCTCGCTCGACATGGTCATCAAGAACCCGATATTCATCGTGGTGTACGTGGGTACGCTCATCTGCATCAGCTGGCAGCTGACGCTCTTCACTCTGCTCGTGGTCCCCCTCCTGGCCTGGGGCATCGGCAGCGTGGGCAAGCGACTGAAGTCCAAGTCGCTCCTCATGCAGAGCAAACTGTCCGACAGCATGAGCCAGATAGAGGAGACACTGGGCGGGCTGCGCATCATCAAGGCCTTCATCGCCGAGCAGAAGATGATGCAGCGCTTTGTCCGGGTGAACAATGAGTATCGCAACATCGCCAGCCGCGTGGCTATTCGCCAGAGTGCGGCCCACCCCGTGAGCGAGTTTCTGGGCACGGTGATGATTGTCATCGTTCTTTGGTTTGGCGGCTGGCTCATCTTCTCTGGCAAGAGTCACATCGATGCCAACCTGTTCATCTATTACCTCGTCATCCTCTACACCATCCTGCAGCCCATCAAGGACCTGTCCAAGGCAGGCTATGCCATACAGAAGGGCATGGCCAGTATGGAACGTATCAACAAGATACTGTCGGCCGAGAATCCCATCCGCGAAGTTCCGCAACCTCAGGAGGTACAGGGCTTGGAGCGGGAGATACGGCTGGAGCATGTGTCCTTCGGCTATGCCGGGGACAAGGATGTACTGCACGATATAGACCTCGTGGTGCCCCGCGGAAAGACGGTGGCTCTCGTGGGACAGTCCGGCTCGGGAAAGAGCACGCTTGTCGATCTCATTCCTCGCTATCATGATATCCAGCAAGGGCGTATCACCATCGACGGCACGGATATCCGACAGCTGAGCATTCGTTCGCTGCGGGGTCTCATAGGGAATGTCAATCAGGAGGCCATTCTCTTCAACGATACGATATTCAACAACATTGCCTTTGCTGCGCCTGTGCCTGCCAGCGATGAGGAACGCGAGGCACTGCGCCAGCGCGTGGAGCAGGCAGCCCGGATAGCCAATGCCCATGCCTTCATCATGGAGACGGAACAGGGATATGACACCATGGTGGGCGACCGCGGCTGTCGCCTCTCGGGCGGTCAGCGCCAGCGTATCAGCATTGCGCGTGCCATACTGAAGAATCCTCCCATATTAATACTGGACGAGGCCACGAGCGCTCTGGACACCGAGAGCGAACGGCTGGTGCAGGAGGCACTGGAGCGTCTGATGAAGACGCGTACCACCATCGCCATCGCCCACCGTCTGTCAACCATCAAGAATGCCGATGAGATATGCGTCCTGCATGAGGGACGTATCGTGGAGCGCGGCACGCACGAGGAACTGCTGGCACTGGGCGGATACTACCGCAAACTGAACGACATGCAGCAGCTCTGAGCCTCAGGCCTTCCCCGCCCGATGGCAGGAGTCGGTGCAGCCCGTCATTATGAATTGTGAACTATGAATTATGAATTAAAGAAGCTTCACTTCCTGGAGTACCTGTACTGCCTGCTGTTGCTTGTCTTTCTGGTGGGACGTGTGGGCTTCATGCTTTACAATCGCCACATCGACACGTTCTCGTTTCTCGATGCGCTGTTGGTGTGCCGGGACGGACTGCTGGGTCACGACCTCTTTGTGGCGGCCATCCTGCTGGCGGTGCCCTGGCTTGCAAGTCTCGCTGCACTGCGCTGGCAGCTTCCCCTGCGGCGATTGCTTATACCTTATTATATATTACTGGCCGTCGTGGTGGGCATCATCATTCTGGCCGACGCGGTGATGTACGAGTTCTGGCAGTTCAAGCTGAGTGCGGTGGTGCTCAGCTATGCCGCTTCTCCCGAGGGTGCCACGAACAGCGTCAGCCTGTCGTTCATCCTGTGGCGTGTTCTGGCCGGCGTGGCGCTGATGTGTCTCATCGCCATTCCCTGTATCCTGCTCACGCCGTCTCGCATGCCTTCTGTCCCCATTGCGCGGCTCTGGATGCGCAACATCAGCATCATCTGGACGTTCCTGCTCTTCTGCAGCGCCTTTTTCCTGCGCGTTGGCGATGTCTATGACAGCCGTCGCCTCTTCCTGAACCATGCGGCTGTGAATCCCGTCTATGCCTTTGCCGCCTCGTTCCCTATGGATAAGGACTATGGCGCCCGCTATCGTAATGACGGGGACGAGGCAGTCTGTGAGCCGCTCTCCGACCTTTATCCCTCCGACATGGACGATGTCTCCGACTCCCTCCTCTCCGTCCGTCGCCCCGACATCCTGCTTGTGCTCATCGAGAGCTTCGGCGGGCGATTCATCGAAGAACTGGGCGGTATTCCCGGTGTGGCGCCCCAGTGGAGCCGCCTCATTCCCGAGGGCATCTTCTGGGACAATTACTACAGCAACTCGTTCCGCACTGACCGGGGCACCGTCTCCGTGTATAGCGGCTGGCTCAGTTACCCTACGGTCTCGTTGATGAAGCATCCCGAGTGGCACGATCGCCTGCCCTCGCTGGCCAAGTCGCTGGAGCGCGAGGGCTATGCCACCAGCTATCTCTATGCCGGTGCCATGACGAACATGGGCAAACGCGACTATCTGGAGCACATGCACTTCCGCCAACTGCTGGACGGCAGCGCCTTCCCACCCGAGTGCCTGACGGGCAGCTGGGGAGCCGATGACAGCACCTCGGCCATGCGGGCATACCATGAGATTGCCCGCCGCGACACGTCGCAGCGCTGGTTCATGGCCTATCAGACGCTCTCGAGCCACGAGCCGTGGCGAGTGCCGTATCATCGGCTCGAGGACGAGAAGCTGAATGCCTTTGCCTATACCGATGCATGTCTGGGCCAGTTGGTGGACTCGCTCAAGACGTTACCCCAGTGGGACAGGATGCTCGTCATCCTACTGCCCGACCACGGATTCCTCTACCGTCAGAGCTACGAGGATCCCGAGTTCTTCCATAGCCCCATGCTCTGGTTGGGTGGGGCTGTCAAGGAGCCGCGTCGCATGTCGGTGCTCATGAACCAGAGCGATCTGTGTGCCACGCTGCTCTCCCAGATGGGTCTCCGCCATGACGACTATCCCTGGAGCCGTAACGTGCTGAGCCGTCGCTACACGCGTCCCTTCGTCTATTGCAACTTCCCCGCGGGCTTCATGGTGCGCGATGCCGAGGGCACCACGATCTACGACCTCACGGCCGACGAGGTGATACTGGAGCAGCCTGCCGACGACCGCCGGCGCGAGCTGTTGGGGAAGAACATCCTGAAAGAGGCCGCCCCCTCCCTTGTGCCCCCAGCCTCGCGCCTCCGTGAGGAGAGGGAGTAGCCGGTTTGCCCTGCATCGGGTTAATATCTACGTTATTTCTAATAGAATGAATCATAGAATGCGATGAATACCAGACAATCCGTACGTTTCACATCTTCCCGTCAGCGGGGGACGGCAAAGGAGTCGCTCCTCCTTCTACTCCGTCTCTTCCTCGTTCTCCTCTTTGCCTTTGCCGTCGGCAAGGTGGTGTTCATGTATTACAACCGCAGCGTCGAGGCATTCACGCTGCGGGATGTATGGGATGTCTGGCGCCACGGATTGTCGATGGACGTCAGTGTCAGCTGCTATCTGCTGATACTGCCGTGGCTCGTGTGCCTCATCGCCTCCCTGTGGCGGCGTATGCCCATGAAGTGGATACTGATACCTTATTATATTCTCGTCGCATTGCTGATGGCCGTCATCGTCGGGGGCGACACGGTGCTCTACGAGTTCTGGAAGTTCAAGCTGAACGCCGCCATCTTTTCCTATGCCCAGAATCCCGAGGGGGCCACGGCCAGCGTGAGCACTGCTTTCCTCGTCACTCGTGTGGGTGCCATCCTCATCGCCGTTCCCCTCATCGCCTGGCTGCTTATCAAGGGAGTCGGAACCGGAGGCATGTCTCCCACCGAATCTGAGGGGGAGAAGGCTTCCCCGAAATGGCGTCGGGCAATCGTATATCTGCTCATCGCCCCCTTTGTCTTCCTGGGCATCCGCGGCAGCATAGGCACCAGCGTGATGAACGTGGGCGTGCCGTATTACAGCCAGCGCCTCTTCTTGAACCACGCAGCCGTAAACCCGGCCTTCAGCCTGATGGCATCGTTCGAGTTCAAGGAGAATTACACCGAGATGTTCGACTACCTTTCTGAGGAGGAACGTGCCGAGGTCTTTGCCCCGCTCTATCCCGACGAGACCGAGGACATCACGGACACCCTGCTCACGACCCAGCGCCCCAACGTGCTCGTAGTGCTCATGGAGAGCTTCGGCAGCAAGTTTGTCGAGGAGCTGGGAGGCGTTCCGGGCGTGGCGCCGAACATGAGCCGCCTCATCCCCGAAGGCATCTTCTGGGACAACTATTACAGCAACTCGTTCCGCACCGACCGCGGCACGGTGTCTGCCTTCAGCGGATGGGTGAGCTATCCCACTGCCTCGCTGATGCGCTTGCCGGAAAAGTTGGCCGGCATCCCCTCGCTGGCTCAGAGCCTGCAGCGTGAGGGCTACTCGACGGGCTACCTCTATGGCGGCGACATCAAGATAATGGGCAAGCGCGGCTACCTCGTGACCGCAGGATACGAGCACTTTGTCAGCGACGTGGACTTCCCGATTGCCGATGCGCATACGAGCAAGTGGGGCGTCAACGACAGCCTCACCGCCCGGCGTATGTTCCAATGGGTGGCCTCGCAGCCGCAGGACCATCCCTGGCATCTGGTCTTCCAGACGCTCTCGAGCCACGAGCCGTTCGAGGTGCCGTATCACAGGCTGGAGGACAAGGTGCTCAATGCCTTTGCCTTCACCGACCAGTGTGTGGGAGAGTTGGTGGACTCGCTCAGGACGCTCCCTTCGTGGGACAACATGCTCGTCATCCTGCTGCCCGACCACGGGTTCCTCTATCAGCTTACCTATGAGGACCCCGCCTTCTTCCACAGCCCCATGCTCTGGTTGGGTGGGGCTGTCAAGGAGCCGCGCCGCATGTCGGTGCTCATGAACCAGAGTGACCTCTGTGCCACGCTGCTTGCGCAGATGGGCATTCGCCACGACGACTTCCCCTGGAGCCGCAATGTGCTGAGCCGCCAATATGCCTATCCCTTTGTCTATAGCACCTTCCCCAGCGGCATCATGTTTGCCGACTCGACGGGCGTCTCCGTCTTCGACATTACCAGCAATCGCCCCATTACCGAACAGCCCGCTCCCTCGCCGGAGCGCATCCGCAAGGCAAAGGCTCTCCTGCAAACCTCGTACGATGGACTGTGATCTATAGATTTGTTCCCAGGCTGTCCGAAAATCGGAAATTTTTGACTTGCTTCGTTCGTCGAGGGGTACCCCAAAATGGGGCAAAAATGGCCGTTTGGGGTCGCTTTTTGCTCCGTTTTTTGTGGTGCCGTTCTCCTTAATGCTTGATAATCAGTGATGTAAAATTCTGCGTTTTTCTCCGCCAAACGTAGCTTCGGTCGGAAATACGCGACTCTCGCGAATTTGCGACGTGTTCCATGGCCCGGAGCAGCGTGTTGCATCGCCTCCCGGAACGTGCTCCGTCGCCTCCCGGAACGTATTGTTTGTTGTTCCGGAAAACTTTGTGTAAGGATTATTTCCCTACGGCTCATGGGTTTTGCATAAAAATAGGCACTATGCATTATGAATTATGGAATAAAACACGTACCTTTGGACAAAGCCCGAAAGTACTTCCGCTCGGCATCGCAAAATGAAAAACTTCGTCTTTCCCTTTGCGCTTCGCTCGCTTATTCGTACCTCTGACTACGTCGAAGGTACTTCCGCTCGGCATCGCAAAATGAAAAACTTCGTCTTTCCCTTTGCGCTTCGCTCGCTTATTCGTACCTTTGCAATATGAAAATGGGACAATGGTTTGTCTTCGGGCTGCTGCGCATACTTTCGAGGCTGCCGCTTCGGGTGCACTACTTCCTTGCGGATGTGATGTTCGTGGTGGTATATTATGTGGTGAGGTACCGGCGGCGACTGGTGAGACGACAGCTGGCCGACTGCTTCCCTGAGAAGTCTGCCAATGAGCGCAGGGAGATAGAGCGACGATTCTATCACACGCTGTGCGACTATGTGGCGGAGATTGTCAAGGAGCTGACGATGAGCCCCGAGGAGATGCATCGCCGTGTACGATTCGTGGGTCTGGACGAGCTGCAGGACGAGATGGAGCGTCGCGGCGTTCAGATGGCTTACGCCTATCTGGGGCATTATGGCAATTGGGAGTGGCTTGCCTCCTTCTCCCTGTGGATGCACGATGGGATGCAGGCTGCCCAGATCTATCACCCGCTGCGCAACGTGAAGGCAGACGACCTCTTCCTGAAGATGCGTGCCCGCTTTGGCGGAGTGAACATCCCGATGAAGGAGACGCTGCGGCGCATCATCCCCCTGCGACGCGAGGGGCACGGCCTGATGATAGGCTTCATTGCCGACCAGTGCCCGAAGTGGGAAGCCATGCACCATTGGACGCGCTTCCTCCATCACGACACCTCGTTCTTCGTAGGCACGGAGCGTCTGGCGGCCCGGCTGGGTGGAGTGGTCTTCTATGTCCACGTCACACGCCCGCGCCGCGGATACTATGATTGCCAGATTGTCCCGATGAGTTGGGACGCGGCGGCCGAACCAGAGTTTGCCCTCACCGACCGCTATGCCCAGATGCTGGAAGAGCAGATACGCCAGAGGCCCGAGCTTTGGCTGTGGACCCACAACCGCTGGAAGAGGACGAAGGAGGAGTGGGAGAGAAGGAAAGCCCTCTCCACCTGCCCTCCCCCAAAGGGGAGGGAGTAATTAGCTTCAACTCCCTTGACAGGTTTCTTGGCTTAGAATAGATAAGTAATATAACTCGTATATGGAACATAACAAGCAGTCGGAACATGCTACTCCCTCCCCTATGGGGGAAGGCAAGGGGCGGAGGCTTGACTATCTCATCGTGGGCTCCGGCCTGATGGGTGCCACGTTTGCCCATCTGGCACGCCAGGCAGGAAAGCGCTGTATGGTGGTGGAGCGGCGAAAGCACACGGGAGGCAACGTGCACTGCCAGACGATGGCGGGCATCAATGTCCACCAGTATGGCCCGCACATCCTGCACACCAACGACTGCGAGGTGTGGCGCTTCGTAAAGCAGTTTGTGGAGATGAACCGCTACACGAACTGCCCGCTGGCCAACTATCGCGGCCAGCTGTACAACCTGCCCTTTAACATGAACACGTTCTACCAGATGTGGGGCGTGACGACGCCCGAGGAGGCACAGGCCATCATCGAGAAGCAGCGTGGCACACCGCTGCCCCGCGAGGTGGAGGCCGAGCTCACGCTGGAGGAACAGGCAATGCGGCTGGTGGGACGCGACATATACGAACGTCTCATCAAGGGCTACACCGAGAAGCAGTGGGGACGTCCCTGTACCGAACTGCCGGCCTTCATCATCAAGCGACTGCCCCTGCGCTTCGTCTTCGACAATAATTACTTCAACGACCGCTACCAGGGCATCCCCATTGGCGGATACAATCCGCTGATCGATGCGCTGCTCGAAGGCGTAGAGGTACGGACCGGGGTGGACTTCCTCTCCCACCGTGCCGAGCTGGTGCCGCTGGCCCGTCGCATCCTGTACACGGGACCGCTCGATGCTTACTTCGACTATCGGCTGGGACATCTGCAATACCGCACGGTGAGATTCGAGACCGAGGTGCTCGCTCAGCCCAACTTCCAGGGGAATGCCGTGGTGAACTACACCGACCGGGAGACGCCCTGGACACGCATTATCGAGCACAAGCATTTCGAGGCGTTCGGCGACGAGGTGTACCAGAACCCTTGCACCGTAATCAGCCGCGAGTACAGCACGGAGTGGACGCCCGGCATGGAGCCTTACTATCCGGTGAACGACGACCGTAACATGCAGCTGCTGGCCCAGTACCAGGAGCTGGCGGCGCGCGAGGAGAACGTGCTCTTTGCCGGACGGCTGGCCGAGTATAAGTATTATGATATGGCACCCACCATCGCACGTGCCATGTCCCTGTGGCAGGCAGAGTGTGTTGGGGGGATTAGGGAATAGGGATTAGAAATTAGGGATTTGGAATTATAGGGAATATTGAGATGGCATTCAATCTGGAGGAAGAGAATCGAGGTGGCTATGTGGTGAGCCGTGAAATGAAGCGCGTGTGGCAGGTGCAGATGGAGTTGCTGCAACGGCTGCTCGACGTGTGCCAGAACTATGGCCTGCACGTGTGGGTGGACGGCGGCACGCTGCTCGGCACCGTGCGTCATCATGGATATATCCCCTGGGACGACGATATCGATGTGTGCATGATGAGGCCCGACTATGACCGACTTCTGGAAGTCGCGGGCGAGGAGTTCTGCGAACCATACTTCTTCCAGACGGCATATACCGACGTAGACTACTATCGGGCTCACGCACAGTTGCGCGACAGCCGCACGACGGGCGTGCGCCCCTCAGAGTGTTTCAACCCCTATCATCAGGGCATCTTCATCGACATCTTTCCGATGGACGGTGTGCCGGCCACCGAGGAGGGACGTCGCCGCACACTGCATACGAGCCGCCGCATCCAGCGCTTCCTCAAGACGAAGAACCTCCATCTGCTCTCATCGGGCCGCCTGACCCTTGTCTTCCGCAAGCTGAAGTGCCTCTGGCAGGTGAGGACACGCGGTTGGGAAGCCATCTTCCGTCCCTGCGAGGAGGTGTTTCGGGAGACACCCGTGGCGGAGGCGTCGCATGTGGCCGAGATATGCTTCAGCGGCTATGACTTTGTCATCGACAAGCATATCTTCGACGAGACGTTATGGCTCGACTTCGAGGACATGAAGGTGCCTGTCCCGGCCCGCTACGATGAACTGCTGCGCATCCAGTACGGAGACGACTACATGAGGCCACGTCGCATCCCCACCTATCACGGCGAGGTCATCTTCGATACGGAGCACAGCTATGTGGAACGCCTGCCTGAGATCCGCCGTCAGTATCGTTTCTCGGTGCTGAAGCGCGGATGGGAGAAGATAATGTCAAAACGTGGAACTTAATAATCCGACAGTATGAGGAAAATATTTCTTGCCTTGTGTGCCGTCTTGCTGTGCACCATAGTTGCATGGATCGTCGTGGGACGACGTACGGCAGCGACATACGCAGATAAGATATGGACACGACAGAACGACACGCTGGCGTGCGTGCCAGCCGATGTCGGACGTTATTGTGTGGATGTGTATGTGAAAGCCGACGGCACCCCGATGCTGATGCGTTCAGCGGATACCACCGACGTGGTGCCCATCGACAGCTACCTGCGCTACCTTGGAGACGAGGCGCAGGGCAAGTTGTGGATGAGGCTTCATGGCCTTACCGATGACAATATGCCCCAGTTTGTCCGTTCCTTCGGACATAAGGGATGGGAGTGTGGGGTGCGCGATAACCAGTTCATCCTCGAGGACAGTGACTGGTCGTTGCTGGGGTCGCTCACGAAATACCACCTCTGTGTGGCTTACCAGCTTGCGGCCGACGACCCTTCGACTCTCACGGAGCGGCAGAAGGACAGTGTGGTCACGCGGCTCGACCGTGTGGTGGAGAGTGGTCGCGTCTCGGCTATTGACATGCCGCGCAGCTGGTATGGCATCCTGCGGCGTCAGTATCGGAATCGAGACATACGCTTCTTCGTACGTGTTCCCAGCACGTCGTGGCGCATGACATGCTCGCCAACGGGGTGGCGTGTACTGCGCGACCAGCAGGTGAGGGGTGTCGTGGAGGAATAAGATTGGAGAGGGGGGAGACGATAAACGTACGCGGGCGGGGAACCTTCCCCGCCCGCGTACGTTATAATATATATATGTATCAGGGCTTCTTGGTAATCATCGTCACGAAGTAGTCCAGGATGGCCTTGGCTTGCTCGGGTGTGACGAAGAGGTAGAAGTGATTGCCGCCGGCTTCCTTCGTGTAGTGGGTGTATCCTTCGTCGGTCACCACGATGCGTCCGGCGGGCGAGATGTTGAAGAACTGCTGCGGGTCGATAGCATAGAGGACAGCCGTGAGGTCCCATGTGGGACGGTCCTCGATCTTCTTCAGATATGCCTTATAGGAGTCCACGATGGGGTGATGTGCCGTCCATGTGAAGTCGTTCTCGATGCTGCGTGCGGGGTAGCGTATCTGCAAGCCCAGTTCGAAGGGTGAGGTGTAGATAGGCGTAGGCCATTCGGCATAGACGCGCTGGCAGGCCTTGATGTCGTTGACGACATTATATTCGGCATACTTCGGGTTCTCCATGTGTCCGGCCATCGTCACGAGTCGTGCCACCTTCTTCTTGATGAGTTCCATGCCCGAGAGCGTCGAGTATTCATCGGCTTGCGAGTCCATGAGCAGGGCGAGGTTCGTGCTGAAACCCACCGAGACGATGGTCACCGAGGCGTCGTCGGCCTTGGCCAACAGCTTGCGGTAGAGCTTGACGGCGGGAAGCAGGGTGCTGTAGTCCTTGATGCTGCGCTTGTAGAGCGGTTTGCCCTTCTCGTCCTTCGATTCGACAATGACCTGTGTATAGTTGGCTCCTGCCACCCGGCTGCGGTCGTCGCGAGGGCTGACGCCGATGGGGATGCGCTTCTGTCCGTACCATGTGTTCAGCAGGTCGATGTACTTGGAGGGAAACTCGCCCTCCTTGTTCAGCATGACGGCCATCAGGTTGATGCGTCCCTGCTTGTTGTACTTGTAGAGCATGTCAATGGCAAGGGCGTCATCGACATCGTTTCCCATGTCGGTCTCGAAGATGACGTTCATCTTCTCTGCCCGGATTCCTGCGGTGACGAAGAGCACCGCCAGAAGTGAAAGAATTCTTTTCATCATATTGTGTCGTTAGTGGTTTTTGGTTGCGGTTGATAATGTCCTGTATGTCGTATCAGCCCTTCATGCGCATACCCATGCGGGCCTCCACTACGTTTACCACATAGTCGCCCAGCTTCTCGCACTCGTTGATGATATCCATGTAGATGGTGCCCACGGCGTAGGTGTACTCGTGGCTGTTGATATCGCTGATGTTTTGCGACTTCATCTGATTGCGATAGCTGTTGATTTCGTTCTCGATGTTGATGGTGCGGTTCATGTCGAAGGCCTCCTTGCGTCCGCTGATGAGCTGGTTCATCTGAGTGAGGGCCTGGTCGGTGAGTCCCATCATCTCGTGCAGGTGCTTGTACTGCTCGGGGGTGAAGTGTTCCTTCTTGCCCTGTACCTTGAGATTGATGGTTCGTGCCATATGGTAGCACGAGTCGCCGATGCTCTCGATTTCCGAAATCTCACGCAGCATGGCGCGTATCTTGGCCTTCGTCTCGTCGCTCAGGTGGGCGTCGCTCACGTGGTCCAGATAGTTGGCAATGCTTATCTCCATGTTGTCCGAGATGTCTTCGTACTTCTCGATTCGGCTGTACAGCTTGTTAAACTTCTGGGCGTCCTTCTCCGTGAGTAATTCACGTACCATGCCGAACATCACTTGGATACGTTCGCTGAACGCCTGAATCTCTTTCTGTGCCTCCAGCACCGAGAGCTCGGGGGTCTTCATGATGCCAGAAGTAATAAAGTGCAGGCGGAAGTCCTCCTCCTCCTCGCTGTTCTTCGGCTTAATGACCTTGCATACGAACCTTTCAATCTGTGGTATGAACCATATCTGGAGGAGTGTGTTCGTGACGTTGAACGTGGAGTGGAACGTGGCCAGCACGAAGGAAATCTTGGCCAGGTTTGCGGCATAGCCGGCGTCGCCCGGTTGGATGGTGCGGTCGAAGCCTACAAAGGAGCATATGAGGTTAACGAAGGGCTGAAGCAGAATCAGAGCCCAGGTGACGCCCAGCACGTTGATGCTCAGGTGGGCGAAGGCTGCCCGCCGTGCCTGCGTCGTCGTACCGATGGCCACGATGTTGGCCGTGATGGTGGTGCCGATGTTCTCGCCCAGTACCAGCATGATGCCTTGGTCAATATGAAGCACGCCAGTGGAACAGAGCGTCATCGTGATGGCCATAATGGCGGCCGACGACTGTACGCAGAGCGTGAGCAGCGTACCCATGAAGAGGAAGAAGAACGAGCTCCAGAAGCTCGTCTCGTTGAACTTTTGGAAGAAGGCACTGATGGCGGCGTTTGCCTGTGGGTCGTCCACCAGCGAGAAGCCTGTCTCCTTCAGCGTGCCGAGGCCCAGGAAGAGGAAGGCCACGCCAAAGAGGAAGTCGCCGATGATGCGGCGCTTCTTCATATAGATTAGGATGATGCCTGCAAAGAAGGCCGGATATACCAGATTCTGCACGTTGAACACATCGGTCAGCGACATAATCCACGCCGTGACGGTGGTACCGATGTGAGCACCCATGATGACCGAGATGGCCTGGGCCAGCGTGAGCAGTCCGGCATTGACAAATGAGACGGTCATCAGCGTGGTGGCTGTGGAACTCTGTACGGCAGCGGTAACAAACATTCCGGTGAGCACACCAGTGAAGCGGTTTGTGGTCATGGCGCCCAGAACGTGGCGCAGCTGCGGGCCTGCCATCTTCTGCAGAGCCTCGCTCATGGACTTCATACCGAACATTAGAAGCGCCAGCGAACCCAGGAGCTTTAAGATAATCATTAAGGACATATCGAATCTGTTTGGGGGATTACGGGATTATTATTGGATGTGTGGATCAGAGAGAACTGTCGGTAGTCCATGCCTTATGCCTACATTCATCTCACGTCGCAGCATATCTGCACCTGGTTCTTCTCGGGTGTGATGAGGAACACCGAGCCGTCGCCCTTGGAGCGTTGGTCGGTGGCCCGTCCCTTCTTGAGCAGTGCTTGATAGGCATAGCCTTCCTGCTCGCCGGCGATTCGCTTCTCTTCGATTTGTGTGAACGGCAACTTGGCTTGAGGCTGTGTGTGGAGCATCATGCACCAGTCGAGCCCCTTGGCCGTACAGCTGATTTTCATCTCGCGCTCATCGAAGGATATGCGTATCTCTCCCTCAGCCTCTTTCAGCGGCCAGCTAATCTGTGCCCGCTTCTTTCCCGTGGTGATTACGGGCGTCTGTCCGTGCAGCTCGCTGATTGTGCCGTCGGCCTGCTGGCTGTAGAAGCGCAGGCCGGCCATGTCTGTAGCGATGCTCCAGAGGCAGCCATCGACGATGGGCTGTGTCATGTAGATACACTGGTTGGAGGTGCACACTTTCTCATAGTACGGCGAGACCACTCGCTCATCGAAGAGATGGATGTCGCGAATGTTCATGCGGTCGCCCTCCCATAGCACGTTGGCGCGATAGAAACGACTGTTGAACCAGATGGTCTTGCCGTCGAGGTCGGTGTAGTCGCTCATGGCGGTGCAGGCCGTGGCGGGCGTGATGGGGTATTGCTTGCGGAAGTTACGGGCCGATTCAATCAGTGTCTCCACGCGCAGCTTGCCCTGCTTCTGCAGTTCGGCAATCTGCGGCAGCTGCACTTCATAGCCTTTCTGGAACACGGGCCAGGTGAAGGAGTTCTCCTGTCCGGCCTGGAAGTATGTGTAGCCCAGTGCGGGGTCTTCTGTCTGGCAGCGCAGATACCAGCTCACCCATTCGGGCTTCTGGGCATTGCCATACGTGGGTTCCATCGTGCAGACGCTCTGCACCGAGCCGCCCACGCCGGCGCTGTACTGATACAGCGGGTCGCTGCCCAGCATGCGGAAGACGGGCAGGTCGATTCCCCCCTCGCGGGTCTGTGCCGGCATATAGGCATTCACACGTGAGGGATAGTAGGCACCGTGCCAGTATCCGCCCCATAGCGTGTAGCCGTCCGTCCCCACCTGGTCGCGGCAGATGCAGCAGCCCTCGATACCATATTTCTCGCGCATGTAGGCCAGCGAGTGGGCATCGATGAACCACGAGCCGATGCTTTGCGGCAACTGGCCGAATATCTCCTTGAACTTTTCCATATAGACGTCCACCAGGCGTTCGCGCTCTTCTTGTGTGTAGCCCACGGCAAAGCCCTTGTCGGCATGCCAGTCCCAGGGGTAGCGTCCGCGCCACGTCAGGCCGGCAGCCTCCACGTGGGGTTGGGTGATCTCCCACCATCCGCCCACCTCACATCCGTGGGCTATCTCCTCGCGCATCATATCTTGATATCGCGGGTCGATGAGGGCGTCATACTGCAACAGCCAGGTACCCTTGAACCCATACTGATGGATGGCCAGTGCTTCTTGGCGTGTGGTTTCGAAAAGAACTTCGGGAGTAATACTCTCGATGCGCGGTTCTATGTCGCGCACGAAATTGATAAAGTTCACGATGCGGGGCGTTTCCGTACTGTCGGTTTCCTTACATCCCGCTATGCTCAGACACATCGCGCACGTCACGATGGCAAGCATCTTGTTCATCTGTGTAGGGGTCATAATTCGCAATTCACTATGTGTGGATTCTTGTTTTGCTGGCAAAGGTACAACATTTTCTTCAAACCTCCACGCCGCAGCGTGGGATTATCTGCATCGTGGGGCGAAATTCTCTTGTTAGATGCGCTTTCCGGTCATATTTTGACGTAAAGCACTGCGTGCCGCCTCGGGCGTCTTGGGGAGCCGGATGCATGCCGAACCGATGACAAAACAGGGGAGAGTCAGCATGAAAGACGCGTCCGAGGTCGAATATTTGCCATAATGCGACGTAAAAAATCACATTTTTCTGCCCGAGTGAGCGCAGAACGGATAAAAAAATATAAATTTGCATCAGACTAACCATTAAATGATACGATATGACAGACTTTTCGCTGAAAGGCCGTGTGGCGCTTGTGACGGGCGGCAGCTACGGCATTGGCTTTGCCATCGGCAAGGCATTGGCCGAGGCTGGCGCACGATTGGCTTTCAATTGTCGCAGCCAGGCCCATCTGGAGCAGGCGCTCCGCGATTATGAAGCGCTGGGCATCGAAGCGCAGGGCTATATCTGCGATGTGACGGACGAGGACGGCGTCGGGAAGATGGTGGCCGACATCGGGCAGAAGCTGGGCACCATTGACATTCTGGTCAACAACGCCGGCATCATCAAGCGCATCCCCATGCATGAGATGAAGGTGGAGGAATATCAGCAGGTAATCGACATCGACCTCGTGGCGCCCTTCATCGTGAGCAAGGCCGTCCTGCCCGGCATGATGCGCCTGGGACATGGCAAGATTATCAACATCTGCTCCATGATGAGCGAGCTGGGGCGCGAGACGGTCTCGGCATACGCGGCAGCCAAGGGCGGACTGAAGATGCTTACGCGTAACATGGCATCCGAGTATGGTGCCTATAACATCCAGTGCAACGCCATAGGTCCCGGCTATATAGCCACGCCGCAGACTGCACCCCTGCGCGAACGTCAGGCCGACGGCAGCCGCCACCCCTTCGATGCCTTCATCGTGGCCAAGACTCCCGCTGCCCGCTGGGGTACTACGGCCGACCTCGAGGGGCCGGCAGTCTTCCTGGCTTCCTCGGCCTCCGACTTCGTGAACGGCCATGTCCTATACGTCGATGGCGGCATTCTGGCCTACATCGGCAAACAGCCATAACCCCTCCCGCCTCCTGAATATGAATATCTTTGCATACATTATCTCGCTCGGTGCCTCGGTGATGATGCCCATCATCTTCACCCTGCTCGGCATCCTGCTCAAGATTAAGCCCGGCAAGGCGCTGCTCTCCGGCCTCTATGTCGGAGTGGGCTTCGTAGGGCTGAGTGTGGTCACGGGGCTGCTCACCAGCGCGTTGGGTCCGGCGCTCGAGACGGTGGTGGGCGTCTATGGGCTCCAGTTGGACATCTTCGATATGGGTTGGCCTGCCGCGGCTGCGGTGGCTTATAACACGGCGGTGGGTGCGCTCATCATCCCCGTCTGCCTGGGCATCAATGTGCTGATGCTCCTGACGCGCACCACTCGCACGGTGAACATCGACCTGTGGAACTATTGGCACTACGCCTTCATCGGCGCCATTGTCTATTTCGCCACCGACAGTCTGGCCTATGGCTTTGCTGCAGCCATCTTCTGTTTCATCGTGACGCTTGTCATGGCCGACCGCACTGCCGATGGATTCCAGTCTTACTACGACGGCATGGACGGCATCTCCATCCCGCAGCCTTTCTGCCAGAGCTTTGTGCCCTTTGCCGTGGTGCTGGGCAAGGTGTTCGACCGCATCCCGGGCTTCGACCGCCTGGATGTCGATGCCGACGGGCTGAAACGCCGCTTCGGCGTGCTGGGCGAACCGCTCTTTCTCGGCGTCATCGTGGGCTGTGCCATCGGCGTGCTGGCACGTTACGATGTGGCCGCCACGTTGCTCCTGGGTGTCAAGATGGGAGCTGTGATGGAGCTCATTCCGCGCATCACACGCCTCTTCATCGACGGGCTCATCCCCATCTCCGAGGCTACGAAGCAGATGATCTCACGCCGCTTCGGCGAGAAGGCCCGCCTGCACATCGGCATGAGTCCTGCCCTCGTCATCGGCCATCCCACCACGCTCGTCGTCTCGCTGCTTCTGATTCCGGTGGTGTTGCTGCTTGCCGTGGTGCTGCCCGGCAATAAGTTCCTGCCCCTGGCGTCGCTGGCCGGTCTGTTCTATCTGTTCCCCGTGGTGCTGCCCATCACGCGAGGCAATGTCCTGAAGACCTTCCTCATCGGTCTCGTTGCGCTCGTCGTGGGGCTCTACTTTGCCACGAATATTGCCGAGGCATTCACCGTGGCGGCCAACTCCGTAGCCCAGATTCATCCCGAGGACGCCTCCGTGCGCATCCCCGAGGGCTTCAGTGCCGGCGCCGCACTGGACTTTGCCTCCAGCCTCTTCTGCTGGGCCACCTATCATCTCTTCACCACCCTGCGCTATGTCGGTATCGCCGCTGCCGCACTCTGTACGGGTGTCCTTGTCCTTTGGAACTACAAGAAAATAAATAATAACGTATGAAAATTAAATTATTTTTGCTGGGCATTGCCCTTACATCAGCATCTGTTATGGCACAGACACACACCAACTACGAACTGCGTTACGCCACTCATCCGGAGGACGTAAAGCACTATGACACGCAGACCTTGCGCAGCCGCTTTGTGGTCGAGAAACTCTTCTCGCCCGACTCCGTAAACCTCGTCTATTCCATTCATGACCGCTTTATCGTGGGCGGCGTGATGCCAGTCAAGGAGCGCGTGAAGTTGGAGACCATCGATCCGCTCAAGGCTCCCAACTTCCTCCACCGCCGTGAGATCGGTATCATCAATGTGGGCGGCACGGGCACCGTCACCGTGGGCGACAAGAAGTATGAACTCAAGAACCGCGAAGCGCTCTATGTGGGCAGCGGAGACCACGAGGTCTTCTTCTCCTCGGCCGATGCTAACCATCCGGCTCACTTCTATTTCAACAGCGCTGCGGCCCACACGTCTTATCCCGCCAAGAAGGTCACGCTGGCCGATGCCGACGTGCTGAAGGCAGGCAGTGCGGCCGAGTCCAACGACCGTGTCATCAACCGCCTCATCGTGCAGAAGACGGTGAAGACCTGCCAGCTGCAGATGGGCATGACGGAGCTGAAGTCGGGTTCCGTATGGAACACCATGCCGGCCCACACCCATTCGCGCCGCATGGAAGCCTATTTCTACTTCGACCTGCCCGAGTCGCAGGCCGTCAGCCATTTCATGGGCGAGCCGCAGGAGACGCGCGTCGTGTGGCTGCACAACGAGCAGGCTGTCATCTCGCCCGAGTGGTCCATCCATGCCGGAGCAGGCACCGCCAGCTACACCTTCATCTGGGGCATGGCGGGGGAGAACCTCGACTATGGCGACATGGACGCCGTACAGCCCACCGAGCTGCGCTGACCCTCTCTTCCCTCCGTGCAGGGAGAACAGGCCCGAGGTTCCTTTGAGCGGATGCCTCGGGCCTGTTCCTTTTTCCTCCGTCTCCCTCCTGTCCGAGTTAATAACGTGCCGCACGGAACTTTATCACACGTGATAAAATAGTTTATCACACATGATAAAAGAGTTTATCACGTGTGAGAAAATCGGGCGCTATTGGCCGAATCGGGTTTACCACAGGAGGCTGCAGACGGCACGGGCGGGGATGCGGACGTTGATGTACCGTCCCTTGTCGGCCGTGAGGCTGACGGTCTGCTGCTGTTCCTTCTCGTTGAGGATGACGGCAGCCGTGGTACCGTCGGTGTTGCGGAAGGCTGAACACATGAGGCCGTCGCGGGGCTGTTCATAGTCGGCAGCGATGCGCACGGCTCCAGGGCGGACTACGCAGGAGAGATGGCCGATGATGTAGTAGTGGGAGTTCAGGGTGATGGTCTTCAGGTCGTCCTTGTCCAGATCGACGGCGCCATAGCAGGTGCCACAGCCGCCGGGACGGAAGGGACCGCGATCGGTGTCGAGCATGAAATTCCACACGATGACGGCGCGGCAACCGTTGTTGACGGTGCCCAGTGCTACCTCGCGCATGTCGTCTGTGAGGCGCTTTTCCAGATTACGCCCGTCGTTCCACATGCCGATGCTGGTCTCGGTGAAGATGAGTTCCTTGTCGGGGCGTGCCTCGCCGATGCGCAGCAGCTCGCTGCGATTGCCGCCATAGTTGTGATAGGCGGCGCCGGTGAGGAAGGCAGCGGCAGTCTCGTCGTCATAGACCCGGAGGGGATACTGCTGCTGGTCCTTCATGCGGTCATAGTTGTAGTTGTGGTCGAAGGCGTAGAGCTTTGTCTTGAGTCCGGCACGCTGTAGGGCGGGGCCGAGTGCCTGGGCGATGAAGGCCTGCTGTTCCTGCCATCCCATGAAGAGGGAGGCGGAGTTGCCGCGATTGAGCGGTTCGTTCTGCACGGTGATGGAGTAGATGGGGACTCCGGCAGCCTCGAATGCCTGAATCCAGCGCACGAAGTACTGGGCATAGTCCTGATAGTACTTGGGGTTGAGCTGTCCGCTGGTCCACGACTCGAAGGGCTGCAGGTCCTCGAGGTTGTTCACCTTCATCCAGCGGGGGCAGGTCCACGGCGAGCCGAGAATCAGTATGCGGGGATTGATGGCCAGAATCTCGCGGAGAATAGGGATGACGTACTGGGTGTCCTCGCTTGTGAGGGCAAAGTGTTCGATGCCCGGCGTGTCGCAGCACGTGAACTCGCTCAGCGAGAAGTCGCTGCACCCGATGCTGACGCGGATGTAGCTGAAGCCGAGTCCGTCGGTGGGCGAGAAGGTGCGGCGCAGGAGGGCCGTGCGGTCGGCCTCGGTCATGCGCATGAGGTTGTAGCAGCTGGAGCCGGTGAGCGCAGCTCCGAAGCCATCGATGGTCTGGAAGGTGCGGTCGGCATCGAGGTGGATGACTGTGCCGAGCGCCTTCTTGCTCTTCTTTACCCGGCTTTGTTCAAAGACCTGTGTGCGGGAGGCCGTGCTGGTGAGTGCCTTGCCGCCCTTGGCCTGCACGCCCAGCGTGCAGAGCAGGAGTGTTACCCAAAGGAGATGTTTCATAGTGCAATTCGTGTGCGTGGGGTGTTATTTGATGAGTACCTTCACTCCGTTGATGATATAGATGCCACCGTGTCGGGGCTTGTCCACCTTGACGCCCGTCACGGTATAGACGTCGGCTCCCTGCAGGTCGAAGGGCACTGTTTCGATGCCCGTCGGGTCGTTGGCATACGTGTCGTCCTCCAGCTTGTACACGATGCTGTGTGTGGAGAGCAGGGTGGGGTGGAGGTCGGTGCCGAGCGTCTGGCGCCATACGGGATTCTCCGTCTGGCCGTTGTTGAGCAGATAGGTGACTTCGCCCGAGCGGAACTTCTCGATGTCGGTGAGGTTCACCTGCTTGCTCGTCTGGCTGTAGCAATTGACGAAGGTGTTTTTGGCTCCGCCGGTGCGGGCAAAGGTGCGGTCGGTGCTCGATGCGAATCCGGAGGTCTGGAATCCGGTGATGTCGCTGGTGGACCAGCAATTGGTGAGCACGGCTCCCACGTTGCCCAGCCATCCGCTGATCTGTCCGGCATCGGCGTTTGTCTTGCCGTCGGTGATGGTGGTGATGGTGCCCGTCGAGTAGCAGTTGGTGATGAGTGCCACGCTGCTGTTGTTCGCATTTCCGATAATGCCTGCCGGTGCGATGTCGGCTGTCACGCTGCCTTCGTTGCCCAGATTCTCCAGATAGATGTTTCCGGCACGGTCTGAGCGGCCGATGAGTCCGGCCTTCTCATATCCCACGATCATGCACGTGCTGTCGAGCACGAGGTTCTTGATTGCGGCTGGCGAGGTGATGTTGCCGAAGAGCCCGACGGCGGTGGCATTGGGGGTCTCGATGACCATGTTGCTGATGACGTGGCCCTGGCCGTCGAAGGTGCCGGAGAAGAGGTTCTTCTCCGTACCGATGGGCTCCAGGCCGATGCCTTCCATGTTGATGTCGGCAGTCATGTGGGCCGTGATATCGGTGTATCCGGCATTGACGGCCATGGAGAACTCTTGCAGATCGATGGCGCTGGCTATCTCAAAGTCGTCGCCCACGACGCGCAGGTTTGCCGTGCCCACTACGCCCGAGCCGTCCTTGGCCTTGGCGGTGAGCAGTGCGTGTCCGGCGTTGCGTGCGGTGAGTATTCCGCCGCTGGCCACGTAGGCCACGTGGGTGTCAGAGCATGCCCATGTGATATCCTTCATCGTGGCGGTGGCGGGGAGCACGGTGGCCTCGAGGGTTATCTTGTCGCCCTTGCTCATGATGTAGGTGTCCTGGGCAAAGATGATGGTGCTCACGGGCGTGGCCTCGAGCGTCACTTGGGCGGTGACGTCGCCGGGGGTATATGCCTTGCCGGCAGGCGTGGCCGTCACGATGCCGTTCATCTGGACGGTGCCGCCCGGGAAGTCTTCGGTGGCTGTGGCCTTGAACTGGAACAGCTCTCCGGCGAGGGTGCCGAAGGTCTCGTTGCTGGGCGAATAGCCGATGAGGCGCACCTTGCCGTCCTTGGCGTGAGCCTTCACGACATGGGAGCTGCCCTTCATGCTGCCTCCGGCAACGGAGGCCGGGTCGATGGTGAGCCCTTCGCTCGGTGTCAGTTCGGCATAGAAGGCCGTCATGGCCTCGCTCAGGCTGGCTGTCACGCTGGCCACCTTGTCCGAGGCGGCCTTGATGCTGAAGTCGTTCAGGGTGAGCGATGTGGATGTGCCCTCCTCGGTGCTGGGTTCACGACGGCGCTTGACTGCATTCTGCTCCTGGATGAGCTTTACGGTGGCGATAAGGTCGAGCAGGTCGATCTTCTCGTCTTCGTTCACATCGGCATTCTCCTGGACGAAGATTTCGTTCGGGGCGCCGATGAGATAGTTGGCGAGCACTTGCAGGTCGGTGGCATCGATAGATCCGTTGCCGTCCATGTCACCGCGGGCATAGGTGATGCCTTCGTTGAAATAGTACTTGCCGTCCGTGTTCACTATGCCGTGACCGGCGAGGAAGGTGGGATGGTCGTCCATGTGGATGGTCTGGCGCCATACGGGGGTCTGGATGTTCCCCTGGTTCAGCTTGTAGCAGAGTTCGCCTGAGGGCACGGCCTCGCTTGCGATGATGATGCCCTGGGTGCCCTGGGTGCTGTAGGTGTTGGTCAGCGTGGCTCCGCCTCGGTAGAGGTAGGTGTCGGTATTGTCATATCCGCTGACGGTGCCGATGTTGTACGAGTCGGTGATGCGTGCTCCGTTGCCCACCCATCCGCTGAGTGCTCCGCTCTCGCGTCCGCCTACGATGGTGCCGGCATTGTAGCAGTTCTCGATGATGAAGGTGGCGCCCGAACTATAGTTGCATCCGATGATACCTCCGGCGTTGACGCCCGAGGCACTGATGGGAGCCTCGTTCCCGACACACTGCATGACGATGTCGCCCGAGCCGGTGGAGACACCGATGAGGCCCACATACGACTCGCCCGAGACGGAGCATGTGGCGTCGAGGATGAAGTTCTTGATGGTGGCTCCGCCCGTCACGGTGCTGAAGAAGCCGGTGTTGTTGGAGCCCGTGATATGTAGGTTCGTCACGCGGTGGCCCTGTCCGTCAAAGGTGCCGCAGAAGGGCTTCTGTCCCGTACCGATGGGGATGAAGTCGTCGTTGTGGCCGTTCATGTCGATGTCGGCCATCAGGTAAGCCTTGCTGCCGTTGCCGCCCTTCTTGACATACTTGGCAAAGTCGATGAGCTCTTGCGGCGTCTCAATGTAGAAGGTGGAGTCGTTGATGATGGTGCCCTCGCTGTAGCCCAGGTAGTTGTCGATCCAGTCGATGCGCTCGGGGATGTAGGTGCGCAGCACGTTCACCTCGGCTTGGAACGAGCCCAGGGCCACGGGGTTCTGGTGGACTCGGCTGCTCAGGATCGGCCATCGGATGAAGTTGAGCGTGGCCGAGGCGCGTATGTCGTCGGCAATGCTGTCCACGAAGGCTACGAGTCTCTCCTCGCTGAACTTGCCGCTGTCGCGCATCTCCTTCCAGAGCGTCTTCAGTCGATTGTTGGCATAGGGGTCCGTGAGGACACGGCTGACGAAGGAGCGCATGTTGCCGGCTGCCGAGCCGTTGGTGCTATATACCCACGTGCTGCGGTTGTTCACGGGATAGATACGGCTGTCGTTGTTAAAGGCCAGGTCGAAGTCCCAGCACGGTCCGACGATGAAGGTGGCCTCGCCGCGCTCCTTGGACATGTAGGTGCTCCAGTAGGTGTCGGTGTTTCCCGAGAACTCGCCCACGATGAAGTGCTTGAGGAACGACTCCACGTCGAGGAACTGTCGGTAGCCCGTGGCGGGGTCGGTATAGGTGTTGCTGAAGAGAGCCGCCTCCATCTGGTTGAAGTAGTTGCGGATGTAGTTTGACTGCTGCGGCATGATGTCGTCCGAGTCGGGCGACTTGATGGTCACCGGGTTGCCTCGGTTGCTGTTGAACCACGAGCTCTCGTTTCGGGCGTATGCGTCCACCTCGATCAGATAGCCTCCCGTCAGTGCGGGCTCGGTGATGTCCTCGGGCTCCATCTCGGTGATCATCACACGATGGGGGTCGATGCTGATCTGGTCGCAGAGCTGGTAGCAGCCCTTGTACTCGCCGTTCATGATGACGTCCACGGGCTGGATGTACGAGGTGAAGGGCATGCCGAGCAGCGTGCTGAAGCGGAATGCCAGCACGTTGCGCATGAGCGTCTTGTCGCCGTAGTTGTTGATGAGGGTCCATTTCTTGGCCTTGGCGGGGCTCTCCAGTGGCGAGTCCTTGAGCATGTGGTGGCTCTTGCCGTCATTGAACTTGATGCGATAGGGCTTCTTTTCGAATCCCATCGATGCGTTACCGCGCAGGCGGGTGGTGATGGGGTATTCCTGGATGCGCTTTCCACCGTCGTAGGTGATGGTGATGTTCGACTCGAGCTCGTTCACCTTGTCGGCCGGGTCGCGGCCCGAATAGGTGTGGATGGAGACGGTGGGCAGGTTGGTTACCTGGTAGAACTGGCTGTCATCGCCCACTCCCGGACGGCCGTAGAACTCCAGCTCGCCGATGTTACAGCGGGCATTGGCGGGACCCACATAGCGCACGTAGCGGAAGCCTCGCGAGACATTGACGTCGGCATGCTCTATGACACCGATGGTGCCCGTATTCGGAATCAGGTACAGGGGCACGGCGTCCAGGAAGTCGGCACTGTTCGATGCCTCGAACAGACCGAGCTGTACGCGCGTGGTACCGGCATTGCTGTTGCGCGGACACCATCCCACACCCGTGATGACATGGGGCTCTCCCAGGTCGAGTCCCACCCATGTGCGCGACCTGTCATAGGAGGCATAGAACGTGGTGGTGTTTCCGTCGAAGGCATTCGCCGGCTGATTGACGGTGGTGGAGACGGCTCCCGTCGAATAGTCCACGGCAGGGCTGCCGATGGGGGTGCCGGTCAGTTTCGTGCCGCCGTTGCCCGCCTCGTAGGCCATTTGCGCGGCGGCGGGCATGGAACAATATGTAATTAGGGCGAGAGCCACGGCTCTCATAGTGGGCTGTAATTTCATATCTTCAGTGTTGTCTTTATCTGATATAATGGGTATAAACCACGCAAAGTTACGGAAAAAAACGCAAACGGCATGTCTTTTTCCATAAAAATGTACTTCTTATGCTCCGAGACGCATTCCTGTGGAATGAAAAATAGGCAATATTGCAAAGTCTCACATGCTTTTCCGCAGCCTATGGCTCGCCTCGGAGCTTCGTGCAGTTTGGTGGTTCGTTACAGCGTGTTTTTCCCTCCTGATTTCCGAAGCTATGTTCATGGCCTGCCGAACCTATGTTCATGGCCTGCCGAACCTATGTTCATGGCCTGCCGAAGCTATGTTCATGGTCTGCCGAACCTATGTTCGTAGCCTGCCGAAGTTATGTCCGTATGTAGTTTGACGATTTATTTGACTGTAGTTTAACGATTTTAGTTGACTACTTTTGGTCTTACTCACGATATGGGTTGACCTGGGTTAAACTTAATTTTAATTCACGTTGACTCGACTTGACGTTAGTCATAAATAGGGTTTACGTCAATACTTCGAACCAAAGGAGTGTTTGACATCCAAAATCGTTACGACTATGCAAATAGAAGTAATCATCATCAGGATGCGGGTCCTCACCTATATCCGCTTGCGGATTGTGGTGCGTTGAGTCCTCGAGGCGGCGGCATTTTGCCTGAAGTCCGTCGCCTTTTGGACGCTGCAAAGGCATATAGAAAAAATGAAAGAAACATAATAATAGAACGGTTTTAAAGATAAAAGGCCCGAAAAGAACCTCTTTTAACTGAATTTTATGGCTTACGATGCAATACTTTGACGTATTTTGTGTATTTTTGCAACCAACATTTCCCAATAATAAAATTACCCCAATACAATGGTCTCTACAACACAAAATAACAACCAGGAAATCAGTGAAGATGGTGTGCTAGAGCATAGTCAGTCATCTTCCAAAACTAATCTTGACCTACAGGAACTATCCCCTAAACATAGAGACGAATACTTTGAGATTAAGCCTATTCTTGATAGCCTTGGTATTGAACTTATGCCAGACGGTATTAGCGATAAGCCCGACTTTCGTTTTACTTATGAAGAAAAAAGAATTGGACTTGAAGTGACACGGTGTTATCCGCCTGATGCCCTAATTCATAAGAACAATAAAGACCAAAATAAGTATGAAATAGGAGATAAAGGAGTGGATGCTATTATTAAAAGGTATAAGAAAAGCAAGACTGAACGCGGAGAATGGATTTCATTATTTATTGGGTTTTATGATGGCTTGTATTACACACTGAGAGACACATCCCTAACAAAGAAAGATATAGAGATAATAGGAAATGAAGTAATAGAAGAAATTGAAAATCGAATAGAAGATTGCCATTATTGCAAAACAATTGATAAAATGACAACTGAGTTACCCAATAAACATTACAAATACGTCAGTGATATTTTATGGGATGAGCCACAAGAAGGAAAAGTTTTATTAGGATGGGGTGGACATGCAATGCCTGCAAGAACAATAGAACTTGAGCCGTTAAAAGATGCTATTTCAAACAAAGAAAGCAAGTTGGCAGAATACAAGCAAATGGAACAGAACAAGGATGTTGATGAGTATTGGCTTTGTGTTAACCTTCCCCGTTCATCCCAAAGATTCTTATATGATTTAGAGCCATTTGAGATTCAAACTGGCTATTCACGTATTTACGTAACACAATTTGTTAGCGTTCGAAGAATCAAATAAAATTACATGGTCAGAATAGCAAGTCCTCAAACTCTTAGTAATCAAACCTTTCTGGAAACATTTTTATATTCCGCTTGTAATCTTTTTAAATTATCGTCCGTGGACTCAAGACTTCCTTAATTGTATCGTATGGCAAAAACAATAATCGTTAGTGGTCTATTCATATTACAGTAGAAATTATTATTCCTTATAGCCTTCTGCATTGATATTGGCCATGAGCTGTTGATCTACATTACAGTAGAAATTATTATTCCTTATAGCCAACCTTACTTTATTTATTTCGGGACTAATCTACATTACAGTAGAAATTATTATTCCTTATAGCCTGTCGGGGTGGTAACAGCTTGTCTTTTATCTACATTACAGTAGAAATTATTATTCCTTATAGCCGGCTGGGTGTACAAACCAATGTGACCTATCTACATTACAGTAGAAATTATTATTCCTTATAGCCTCTATACGACTTGTTGATGAGTGCAAAGGTACACATTTCTATTTGAAATATTGACAATTACGCACAAAAAACTATTGTTAAAAAAAACTAATAGCAAATATGGCGTATAAGGCTAACTCATTCATGTGGTTGATATTCAAATTACTAGAATCATTCCTTATCTAATGCTAAGTTTGGTTTGTTGTTTGACATATCTCCAGTCTCACCGATTTAACCCACTCTTCAAGTGAAAGTGGTTCATTAATACCATTCTTTAGTTTGTTAATGGAAAGCAATCCTTTTCTACCGATATTATAGGCTCCGTTAGCATCACCATCAACAGGTAGCTTGGCCAATGCCTCTGAATTAACAAGTCTGCTATCAAAGAATACTCCGTTGGCATCGCAAACTGGCGAAAGTATATAATCAGTATCCTTGTTTGGTTTGTTGCGAAGTGATACAGTCAGGAAGAACAGACGCTTTAGTTCGTTGATATCTTCCTTCTTGTTTATAGAAGCAATTGCGTCTTTTAAGTCCTCTCCATTCACATATTGTATATTATATTTCTCAAATAAAGTCTTGAACTCTGTGGTCAGGTCAACGCTCTCGCATTTCTGATTTCTATAACGCTCACTGCCCGTCCACTCTATGCGTTCACCCATGGAGCACACCACCCACGGTTGAGGAGTAGCACATTCCTTTAATCTTGTGTATTGCAAAACATCCTGATAATCCCATTCAAACTCAAACCAATCTTTATCCACATTATAAGAAACACGTTTGAAGTGTGCGAAAATTCGTCTAACATCTTTTACATGTTCTCTGTCGAACAGGTTGCAGAAACCAGTCACAGGGTCAATAGCACTTGTGTATTCTGGTGGAACAAAGAATAAGATTCCGTTTTGTCTGACTCCTTTTTCTTCTTGTTTTAGCCCAGGTGTTGCCAATTGCAAAGCACAGAAAGTAGAGCCTGCGTGATTGCCATCACTTACTTTCTTGTCAACCCAAAAACCCAGTTTCTCTATCAACATCTTCTCGAACAACTGATAGATTTGCATATCAATCTTCTGGCGACTATGTTTGAAGGCTTTGTCTAAATCTTCAACGACAAGAATTGCATTATACTTGCGTATCAGATTTGTCAATTGGTGTAGGGCGTGACTTAAATACCCTTCCTTTAATTTGCGGATTCCGCTACGAGCCTTCCAATTCCGTTGTTCATCATCAAGGTCTGCTTCTTTTTCCATTAAGAGCTTGTGGTAGTCAACGTCATTGATTACATTCAAGCTCTCCTGCTCTACAATACTTCCATTCATATTCAAGACTGAGTAGTAGAGCAGATTTCGTTCTCCACGGTCTATTCCAATGATATGCGAAAAAGTACCTGCCTGAATCTGTTCAAGAACAAGTTGATTGACATCTACCGTATTCTGCGCGTTTGCATTCATCAAAATAGGAATGTGCAAATGCATTTTAGGGTTTTGGTAGCGTAGCGGGACAGAATGAATGTCGCCAGTTCTTTGTACTACATCTGCTTTTTCTCGGAAATATAGTTTGGGCTCTTCCAACTTAAAATCATACGATAGACGATTCTGTTGACTGAAAACAGCTTCCCAATACAGAGTATGTAGATTAGGTGAAGAATTGCCGGGACGATTATCTGCATAGTCCTTATTATAGAGTTGGAACAGATAGACCTTTCCATCGTCAACAAGTTGGAGAAGTTCATTCCAGCAAATAGGTTTTTCCTCAAAAAAGGATAGAGCTTCTTTCTTTAAGGAATTAACAAATGAATCATAGTCGTCGTATTCTTTAGCTGGACGAAAATGGTATTTATAATACTTATAATCATCATGTAATTGGAGGCATTTCTGGAAATAACTGATAGCCTCGTTTTTCAATTCTGGTGATTTATAACCACCTCCTTTGAGTTTTTCCCATTCTGTTTTCAATTCTGGATGCTTTTCTACAAAGGAGTTTACTTTATCCGCTTCTTTAGAACGAATAAAGATTCTTGGTAAATTTGCAGTGATTCTTTCTGGAGATTGAGTTCTTGTTAAATAGATTACTGCGTCTTTTGGACAATTATTGCTTATCCATATTTTTTTTAGTATATCATGAATGTCGCGTTTCTCTTCGCCTTTTGTGCTAGCTAAACAAAAATAATACTTTCTGTCTTTCTTGAGATAAACAGCCTTACTGCTCCAATTCTTAAGAATAGTTGCCACCCCTAAATATGTGGGATATGACTCATTGCTATATGCTTTTTTTGTGAGCCAATTCCTTACACTATCAAACAATTCATTGATAGGTTGTAGTGCATCAACGATGGGCATAAAACTACCATAGAACTCTTCGTCTCGTTCTTCTTCTTCTCCTGTTCCTGTAAGTGGGCGTAATAGCTGATATAACTGTTTATAGGCATTCATCAGTTTATTTAAACTTACAGACGCCTTGTTATTTCTTCGATAATCATTGCCCTCAGCCTTCTTCAGGTTGAGAAATTCGTCTGCTTCACAAGATGCTTGCTGTATGGAAAGGAGTTTAGCGGAAAGATTGTCCTTCAAAAAGCCAAAGAATTCTTGCTTAACCTCTGGTGTTGTCCATTGGAGTGATAAGCTTTCACTCTTAGAATAGCCTTTGGGTATAACAAATACATCGTCCAACCCCTTATAGTCCCCTGTCATCTGTACTGCGATAGAACGCAAGGACTTGCGATAGATGAAAATATGACCATTATATGTGTCTATCTGATCTATAATTAACTTCAAGGCAGAAAGCTGAGGATTCACGCTTTTCATGAATGCGCCAATGGCAACAACCATCATTTCGTCATTCGTAAATGCTGCAGGCAACCAATCTGGAGCAATTCGTGGACTTAGAATTTGCTTGTTGAGCTGTTTGAATCTTCTATGCCACCTTGATGAATTTGGGTGGCTATCTTCATATTCCTTCAGCCTTTGGATAAGTTGACCGATATACTTGTTATACTTGTCAATGCCATCTTGGAGAAGGTAATTGGAAAAATCTGTGACCGCTATATCTTTTTCATCTCTAAACTCAGCTATTACGACCCTTAAATCATCAAGAGCTCTCTTGTTTCTGACAAAAGTATATAGATTCTGGTAGATTATTCTATGAGCAAGTCCATTCTTTTTCCTTGAGAATAGTTGCTTCATGTTAACCGCTAAAGCACTAAAATATAATGTAAATCCATTGAATTTGTCAATGGCATCTTGAACAAAATCCTTAAGCTTATAATTCCAAGCCGCCTTTAAAGTCCTATCCTTAATCGCAATCTCATCGTATTGCAAATCTTTTAGAATACGGCATAAATCTCCGGTATTCAGCTTTTGCAAGTAATTGTGAAGCTGTGTGTACAATAAATTTGCTGATGGTTCATTTGGCTTGGCTTTTATTATAATAGCAGCCAATTTTTGGGATATAGCTCGACGTGTGTTGCTGTCAGACGCATCGCCATACGCGACTAAGTTGTGATTCCAGTCCTCATTGTCTTTTACTTTTTCAAGTAGTGGGGCAATGACTTCTTTTTGATAGTAGTCATCAATAAGACATTTGACAACCTGATAGGCCATAGCCCTCTCCTTGTCATCAGACAAAAGAAAGCCATTTTTATTAATTAGGTCTTCAGTTTTACCTATTGTTCGTAGTTCAAATTTTACGGTTTTATGTACTTGGAATAAATTGGTCAGGTGTTCCATGCTTCACTATCGGTTAAGTTTTTATAATACTCTAAGATCTTACTTCTCGCCGTTGCCTGCAATCATTAACGAATCTATGCGTTGTCGTTCATCCTTAATGCAACTATAGCTTAACGTTCTGACCATTTCCACAATGTCAGACAATGGTTTGGTGATTCGTTGAGCTAATTCTTAGAACTGGTTATAATCCTTATTAGTTCAATCTGTTAAAATTAGGATTTCTATAGCGTCTCACCAGTCAACCCCCAACTTGCTCAACGCCTTTTTTGTCCGAAGCAATGTATCGTAGCCGACTCCTTCCAAATCCAACAGTTCGCCTGGCGTGAGTGACAGAAATTCCTCCAAGGTTTTGATGTTCCGCTTTTTGAGAGCCGACTTTAATCGGTACGCCAAAGATTTCTTTTTCCCGAACTCCCTATACAAATCTTCCAACGTATATCCAACCATGAAGTCAGATTCCAAAGGTAAAGGAAATCCCCCAGGAGCCACCTGTTCACCATCATTCTGAGAAAGGTACTCCCGAATCTCCTTTACCTCTCTCTCAACACTCTCTAATTTGTCAACAAGTTCCTTTCTCGTCATCTTAAAATCATATATGCATTGTTATGGCTTTCAGTAAGACCGCCAAATGTCGAACAACAAGAATCAAAAGTGGATGTTCTTCGACGAGCGAAGCGACCAAGGTCGAGCGCAGTCTTATGTCCTATTATCTTTTATCTGTCCATCGGATTATCTGTTTTTAGAGTTACACCTTATATTATATGCTACCTCCTATTCTTTCCGAACAGGTCTGAATGAGTGCCGGTATTCGTCATCAACAACACCAAATCTCTGTCGTTTTGGTCCCATACAAGAAGCCAGTTGGAGGTGATGTGACACTCCCAATAGCCTTCGTATTGGCCGTGAAGAATGTGAGGATTATATTTCTCAGGTAGTCGACCCTCAGTGGCAAGAATTTTGAGCACATCAGTCAACAACTGCTCATCGTAGCCTCGCTTGAGGCAACGTTTGAGCGAGCGCTTGAATTCGCCGGTATAGCGAAGATTGTATTTCATGCCTTGCACTGCTTGATAAGGTCTTCCACACTATCGGCTTCATAGACACGGCCATTCTTGATGTCATCAATGGCTCGATCCATACCTGTCTTTGCCTGTCGCTTCAGCGTAACGGAGGCAACCCCTCGCAGCATACTGATGGCCTGACGTATCTGGTCAAGCATCGAGACGTCTTCTACGGAAACTGTCAGTTGAGTCATTTTCTTCCTTGCTTAATGTTTTAATTCCTGTTATATGTACACGGCTATGCTGCATGCCCCATCTCGTAAAGCCTTTCGGGAGCTATGTCGGCACCAGCCTCGTGCTCGTCAATGAAGTCATTCTTGCTAAGGCAAGCGGCAAAGCCGAGCGGATAATCTTGACTGACTTGGAGCGGGCCTTTCCCTCAATGACACGGTCCTGGATGGTGATGGAGAAATTGTCCGTACCGCTCCGCACATGGATGTGCGGCGGGTTCTTGCGTCCCTATGGTGGCAAGCGACCAGGGTCGAGCGGTGGTCAAAGGCGTAGATGTATATCAGGATGCCCTGTATGATGAATATCGAACCCATGCGATTTGACTGTGTTTATTGAATATGTCTTCTATATTTCCATGTGTTGAATGAATGGCGGATGCTTATTCATTGCCGATATGTCTTCGGACAGGCATTCAAGGCGGAATCCTTGTGCAAAAATAGTCAAAATCCTCGACACTGAAGGTGGAAATGGGAAAAAAGTGCGAAAGGAGGCTCGATTTTATTCTTTACATACCGAAAAGTGGACATCGATGCCACTTCAGGAACTTCAGTTCAAAACTATGAATTATGCATTCATTCGGTCAGCGTGATGCCTCCCATGAGATAACGCTTCTGGCCGTCGTCGCCCTCGTAGGGTAGCTGCAGGGTGGGCGTGCCGTCGAGTGTGCCTACGGAGAAGTAGATCTGATAGCGGCCGGGCTTGCACGAGCGGGTGAAGGTGCCGAAGGAGTTCTCCATGGGGCGTGCCACGATGAACGACGTGTCGCGCTCGCAGGCCGGTGCGGTCTCTTCCGGTCCGGCCACGGGCAGGTTGCGTACGTCCAGTCCTGCGTCCACCAGCACCGAGACGATGCCGCCCTTCTCGTTCTTCAGCGTGAAGCACGGATGGCCGCCGGGGTAGCAAGGAGCCACACCGGCGTTGCGCCAGCTGGCACAGAGACGGAAGGGCTGGCCCTTCCTGACCGTCTGCGGCCAGCGCACCTCGGAGAGCTGGATGCGATAGCCCATGCGGCGGTTGATACGGTCGATGATGTCGCGGTTCTCGTCCAGCTCGATGCGCGGCCACCAGTGGATGGAGAGGTACGAGGCATGATACTCCTCTACGGCCCGGAGCAGCAGCTCCTTGTCCCAGGCGCCGCGCTGGACGCTGCCGCCATAGTGTTCGTGTTCGAGCACCACGGGCATCGTGGGCCAGAAGAGGCTGGCCATCTCGCTGTGGAACCAGGAGCGCGGGGCGGGCTGCACCAGAATGCTGTCATCGCGCAGCGAGACGCCTCGCGACAGGGCATAGTCGATGATGGGGAAGTGCAGGCCGGGGCGGTCATGACCGGCAAAGTCGTCGGAAATCACGAGCTGCGTATGCTTGAAGTACTTGCAATAGATGTCGATGATGCGCTTCTGTGTCTCGAAGCCCCACGAGATATGGTGGCGCGGGGTGGTCACCTCGGTGTGCCCCTCGCCCCACATCCCAAAGTGTCCGATGTCGATGAACGCCACGTTGGGGTTACCGTCATAGCGCCGTGCCATCTCGCTCACGAAATGCTCCACGGCAGAGAGGAAGATTCCGTCGTCATACTCCGGCTCCTTGTAATGGTCCACCTCATGGTAGCGGGCACCGGCCTGGAACACCCACTCCGGCGTGCCCGAGAGCGTCCAGTTCTCTGTGGCGGTGATGCGCAGGGCCACCTTCTTGCCCACGCTGATCCATCGCTGGGCGGGCGTGTCGAGCCATTCCCAGTTGAACTGCCCCTTCTCCGGTTCGATGAAGGCCCAGGGCAGGCGCAGATAGACGGTCGAGAGGCCGGGGAAATCGTCGAGCACATCCTCCGGCTCGAGCTGCGAACCATAGTTGGTGGGGACGTTCGAATAGAAGTGCATCGTCCATCCCATGTCGGGATTCACCAGGGCACGCCCGTGGTCGGTGGGGGCAAGTGTCTGTTCCTGTGCCATCGTGGCGGAGGCCATCAGCCAGGCGCAGGTGAGGCTGAGAAGTGTGTGTGTCGCTTTCATGTGCGTGTGTGTTTATTATATGGTAGAGCGTGACGTGGAACTTGGTCTCTGAAGTACCAAGGCGCGGCATGTTTTACTTAGACACGCCGCGCGCCCGATGGTTTATTATGCTACGAAGCATCGTGCCCTGAAGCACGACGTCTCGCCTACAGCTTCACTATCCTCTGCACGAAGCTCTGGCTGTCTGCCACGATCTTCACGATATAGATGCCTTGGGGCAGTTAACTTACACGTACGGGCCGGCCGCTCACGAGACGATGACGTGTCAGAAGCTGCTCGCCTGAGGCATTGTCTGGGGGTATATCCGTGCTGTATAATCCCGAATCGGTCAATAGACTGTTATGCGCTAAACGGGATTTCTTTGTGACTTTCAGTCGAGCCTGCTCACGCTCGGCAGAGCTCAAGTAAACTTGGTTGTCATCTGTCTCGCCACTTCTCGGTTACAATGGAACCCCATTGCGCCCTCAAAGTAACAAGACATCTGCTCAAAAATAAACGCCATTATCATCATAACGCTATTGACCGATTCGGGATAATTCGTGTGACCGATTCGGGCTTAGTTCGTGGTTTCATGGGCAAAGGTATGAATCTTATGGCGAAAAAGCAAATAATTCGGGGAAAAAAGAGAGAGGGCATGTCAAATTCAGACATGCCCTCTCTCTCTTATGTCGGGGGGGAGCGGTGAGCTT
This sequence comes from uncultured Bacteroidales bacterium, assembly GCA_902788315.1. Taxonomy (GTDB): domain Bacteria; phylum Bacteroidota; class Bacteroidia; order Bacteroidales; family Bacteroidaceae; genus Physcousia. Next base: position 25,900 of record CADAJS010000004.1, on the reverse strand, counting down.
ACCGTCCCTCCTTCTTGCGCAGTTCCATTCCCTCGGCGTCGATGATGACGACGAAGGGGTCGTAATGGTCCTTCTTGATGTAGAAGATGCCACCGTTCTCCTTGCTCCAGCAATAGCCTTCGCCCGTGCTCTCATACTCGGAGCCGTACTTGGCAATCAGGCTGTCGAGGAAGGCCTCCTCGTTGATGTGGCGCGGGGTGACGCGCACCTGATAGACGGTCTTCGTCTTGGGCGTGTAGTTGACGTTGAAGAAGGTGGTCTGTCCACAGAATTTTCCCTCGAAGATGTAGAAGCAGTCATCCGTACGTTTCTCCTTCAGCTTAAAGCCTGCCTTGCGCATCTTGTCTGAGACGTTGCGGATAGTGCCTGTCAGCTCTACGCCGCAGAAGTCCATGTGCTGTGCCCATACGTGGGGGCAGCAGAGGAGGACAATGAGGTAAAGCACGATACGTTTCATAGTCGTTGAGGTTATAGGTTGTGAGGTTGTTTTCTCTCGCCTTGGGTCTCCCCTCCCTTCGGGGCAACGCGAGTAAGTGTTTGAGCGTTGGGGAGGGTTTGCCCGACGGAGGCCGGGCCGGGGGTGAGGCTTTTTACTTCACGGCCACCTTCTCGCCGCCGATTACGTAGATGCCGGCGGGCAGGCTCTGCATGGCTGCGTTCACGCGCACGCTCTTCTTGACAATCTGTCCGGCCACGTTATACACGTCCACCACGGCATCCTCTGCCTGCAGCTTCTCGATGCTGGTCTGTGTGCCGGCCAGGCTGGTCACGTGCTTGATCTCGAGGCGTGTGGCGGTGGGCATCTGCTCGTCCCAGGTGAAGCCGCAGCGTGTGGGCAGGAAGGACTTGTCGCCCTCCGTGCGGATGAGCACGCTCTCCAGGATGAGTGCGTCCTGCTGGGCGGGAATGCCATAGCGTCCGTCCACGCGCAGGGCCTCCCAGCTGCTGCCGAAGGTCACGCGGTTGCCTTGGCCGTCGGTCATGCTCACGCTCTTCAGTTCTGTGTTCACGGCATCAGCCTCGGTGCTCTTGGCACGGAGCGTCTGGGTCGTGGGCGAGTAGATCAGATAGGGCATGCCGGCCTGGATGCCTTCCTTGGTGCAGTCCAGGAAATACATGTAGAGGGTACTGCCCTCCTGGCGCACGGAGACGAGGCGCTCCACCTGTACGTCCTTGGCCGATGCGGCCAGCTGGCTGGCGTTCAGCGTGAAGGGCAGGCAGATGGTGTTGTAGCCGGCGAGCAACGTGCGGTTCAGCTGTACGGCGGTGTTCTCCTGCTCGAGCACTGCGAGGTTCAGTTTTTCCGTACTGGTGTAGAGGTTCCGTACTTTTGTCTGTGCAAACACTTGGGTGCACATGGCTGCAGCAAGCAGCAAAAGCGTAGTTTTCTTCATATTCTTCTTGCTTTATGGGTTATTCGCACTGCAATATTACAAAAAAATCCTTTCCGTTATACCAAAGCGTCGTATTCTTTAACTATTTTTAACCCGAGGCGGTCAGTCTTTGTAGTTCATAGTTCTTGGCTCGTCAAAGTAATCGGCTATGCCGCTTGGCTCGTCCAAGAACCACTTGACAACACTCTGTCGAGTTACATGGCGTGCCGCGCAGCGCTTTATCACGCGTGATAAAAAGTTTATCACACGTGATAAAGTCCACAGGAACACGTCATGGGAAATAATGGCGAGTTAAGAGCTTCCGAAACGCCGTTTTGAGGCGCGCGGCTACCTTATTATCCGCTTTTTTCCGCTCTTATGACTGTTCCAAGTTGTCGGGTTGCATTCTCACGGAAAGCACTTTCATGTCAGTGAGACGGAAATAATATAGGCCTGCCGGTAGTGGCAGGCCTATATATATATAATAAGGTATAGTGGGGAGGCTATCCTTACTTCACGCGATAGCGTACTTCCTTCGTGCGATACTTCTTGACGGTGTACTGATCCTTGACGTCCTTCAGACCGGTGGCGGTGATGATGGTCACGCGGTTCTTGTCGTTCTCGGCAAAGGGCTGTACGGTGTCACCGAAGTACTCGGCTGTGATGATGGAGGGATCTACGCCTGCGTCGGTGAGTGCCTTGACGGCCTTCTCGCTACGCTGCTGCGAGTAGCCCATGTTGATCTTGGGGTTACCCGTCTGCACGTCGGCATACGACTTGAGGGAAACCTTGCACTCGCGGTGATCCTTCAGGAAGGCACCGATAGCGGAGAGCTGTGCGTCGGCTGGATCGTTCACGTCGGGATCGTTGAAGTCGCTCTCGCGAATCTTGTAGAAGACGTTCCATGTGATGGTGCCGTCCTCAACACGCGGAGTATAGGCGATGTCGTCGTACCAGATGGTGTCCACGCGGGTCTCCCATACCTCTTCCTGTACGGGCTTCTTCTTGTAGCCGAACTTGAAGGCGAGACCAGCCTGTACGGTGAGCTGCCAGTCGTCCTTGTTGTTGGTCTTGCTGTTGTAGCGGTCGCTCAGGCTGTTGGCGTCCACCTCGAGGTTCAGGCTGAGGTGCTTGGCCACGTTCCAGTCCAGCTGGGCGCCGATGCGGCCATTGTGGCTGAAGCGGTCCTTCTTGTAAGCCATCGGCATCACGGCCTTCATGGCATAGGCATCGTCATTGTCCCAAGCGTAGTTGAGTCCGATACCGCCAATGAGGTACACGTTGAGGGGATAGTAGTTCTTCTTGCCGAAGAGGGTGACCAGATTGAGCATCAGGTCGAGGTCGGAGGTGAGGTACTTGTAGTCGTACTTCTGGTCCATCGTGGCGTTCTCGAAGCCGCCCTTGTTCCACATACCGTTGAAGTGGAGGCGTGCACCTACTACGGGAGTGAAGAAACTACCGAAGCTGAGACTTGCCGTCGGGGTGATCAGCTTCAGGTTGTCGTAGTTGGTAAATGTGGTTTGAGCTCCGCCCTGTACGCCCACGAACATGTGGGGATAGGGCTTGTAGTCCAGACCGTCCTCGGTGGTGTCCTGCGCATAGGCAGTTGCACTGGCGCTGAGCAATACTGCTGCGGCCAACAGGTTTCTAAACTTGATCATTTCGTTTTATTTTTTTAGTGTTGTATGATTACTTAACGAGCTCGCGCACCTCGCGTGTGCGGAATTTCTTTACGGTGTACTGATCCTTGACGTCCTTCAGACCGGTGGCCTTGATGATGGACACGCGGTTCTTGTCATTCTCGGCGAAGGGCTGTACGGTGTCGCCAAAGTACTCGGCTGTGATGATGGAGGGATCCACGCCAGCCTCGGTGAGTGCCTTGACGGCCTTCTCGCTGCGCTGCTGGGAGTAGCCCATGTTGATCTTGGGGTTGCCCGTCTGCACGTCGGCATACGACTTGATGCTCACGGTGCACTCGCGGTGGTCCTTGAGGAACGCACCGATGGCTGCCAGCTGAGCCTCGGCCGGATCGTTCACGTCGGGGTCGTTGAAATCGCTCTCGCGAATCTTGTAGAAGACGTTCCATGTGATGGAGCCGTCCTCCACGCGCGGCGTGTAGGCGATGTCGTCGTACCAGATGGTGTCTATGCGGGTCTCCCATACCTCTTCGGGAGCGGGCTTCTTCTTGAATCCGAACTTGTAAGCCAGGCCAGCCTGTACGGTGAGCTGCAGCAGGTCGGTATTGAACTTCGTGCTCTTTCCGGGTACGATGTGGTTGAGGTCGCCCTCCACGTTGACGCTGAGGTTCTTGCATACGGGGATGTCCAGGCCCAGACCTACGCGGCCGTTGAATGCCCAGCGGTTGTCATTGTCGGCATACTTCATGTTGGCCAGATAGGTGGCGGCGGCATCCTCGGCACGGCCTCTTCCCTCCCATGCATAGTTGGCTCCGAGACCCATCACATAGTAGAGGTTCACGGGGTAGTAGTCCTTCTTGCCGAAGATGGTGCACAGGTTCAGCAGCAGGTCGGCGCTGCTGGTCAGGTAGTTGTATTTGTAGTGGCCGTCTTCCGTATCGTCCAGATAATCCACGCCCGACTTGTTCCAAAGACCGTTGAAGTGGAGGCGTGCACCTACCTGCGGGATGAACCATGAGCCAAAGCTGAGGCTGGCTGTCGGCGTGAAGGTCTTCCAGTTGTTGAACTCCTTGTTGAAGGTGTTCTGAACGCCACCTTGTACCCCCACGAACATGTGGGGATAGGGCTCATAGTCCTTCTCGTTTGTCTGGGCATTTGTGGCCACAGAAACGCTCAGCATGATGGATGCCAGAGCGACTAATTTGGTAAACTTAGTCATAATTCTTTTTATAAAAACGTTTTTATTTAAGCATAATTTGTGCAAATGTAACACTTTTTAGCGTTTCGCGCAAAGGTTTTCGCGTTTTTTCAGCGTAGAAAGCGTAAAAACAAACTTTTTATTCCGTTTTGCCCCCTTTGTTTCGCCTTTTTTTCGTATCTTTGTCACCTAAATGTCACTAAAAGCATCATTTGAAAATGTCGGAACTTCTGGTTGCTCCCGTCAGGGGGCGGAGAGAATTGAGAACTTTTGTTCGCTTCAACTACGAATTATATAAGGACTGCCCGTATGCCGTGCCCGACTTTCTGGAGGATACGCTGGACACGTTCAACCCTCAGAAGAATCCTGCCTTCCGTTTCTGCGAGGCCGAGTTCTTCCTGGCACGCCGCGACGGGCGGATTGTGGGGCGTGTGGCTGCCATTATCAACAGGCGGGCCAACGAGACGTGGCACGAGAAGCACGTGCGCTTCGGCTGGATCGACTTCATCGACGACCTGGAGGTGAGCGCTGCGCTGCTCCATGCGGTGGAGGAGTGGGGGCGCGAGCGGGGTATGACCCACATCGTAGGGCCCCTGGGATTCACCGATATGGACCTCGAGGGAATGCTCACCGATGGCTACGACCAGCTGAGCACGATGAACAGCATATACAACTATCCCTACTATCCCGAACACATGGCTCGGCTGGGCTATCAGAAGGAAGTGGGCTGGGTGGAACGCAAGGTGGCCGTGCCCCGTAAGGGCCACGAGGCCAATCAGGAGAAGTACTTCAAGGTGGCCGAGCTGGTGAAGCGTCGCTATGGCTTCCGCATCCGCAAGTTCAAGAGCAAGAAGGAAATCATGCGCGAAGGATACATCCCCAAGGTGCTGGGCGTGGTGAACCGTGCCTATGCCAACCTCTACGGATACAGCGAGATGGACCAGGCTCAGATGGAGGCCTATGCCAAGCAATACCTGCCGTTCCTGGACAAGCGCTACCTTAGCGTGGTGGAGACGGCCGAGGGTGAGGTCATCGGCATGGGTATCTGCATCACCAGCTTGAGCCGGGCCATTCAGAAGGCCAAGGCCAAGCTGTTCCCCTTCGGCTGGTACTATATGGCCAAGGCGCTGTGGTTCAACCGCCACCCCGAGACGCTGGATATGCTGCTCGTGGGTGTCCTGCCCGAATATCAGGAGAAGGGCGCCAATGCCCTCATCTTTGCCGACCTGATTCCCGAGGGCACCAAGGACGGCTATCTCTGGGCCGAGACACACCATCAGCTCGAGGACAACATACCCAGCCAGGCGCAGTGGAAGAACCTCGACTGCGTGATTCACAAACGCCGTGCTGCATTCGGCAAGGACATATAAAAACCCTACACACATGACGGAAGAAGAAATCATCCCACAGCAGACAGTCAATTACGACGAAGAGAACATACGCCACCTCTCCGATATGGAGCATGTGCGCACCCGTCCTGGCATGTATATCGGTCGTCTGGGCGACGGCTCGCATGCCGAGGATGGCATCTATGTGCTACTCAAGGAGGTGATAGACAATAGTATCGACGAGTTCAAGATGAATGCCGGCCGGCGTATCGAGGTCACGGTGGAGGACAACCTGCGGGTCTCCGTGCGCGACTATGGCCGCGGCATCCCTCTGGGCAAGCTGGTGGAGGCTGTCAGCATGCTGAATACTGGCGGAAAGTATGACAGCAAGGCATTCAAGAAGAGTGTCGGGCTGAACGGAGTGGGACTCAAGGCTGTCAATGCCCTGAGCGTGCGCTTCGAGGCTCATTCCTATCGCGACGGACAGGTGCGCCGCACCGTTTTCAGCGAAGGGCAGCTCCAGAGCGACACCACCGAGACTACGCCCGACGAGAACGGAACCTACATCTACTTTGAGCCGGACCCCACGCTCTTCAAGCACTACTCCTTCCATGGCGAGTTCATCGAGGAGATGCTGCGCAACTACACTTACCTGAACACCGGCCTTACCATCCTCTTCAACGGACGGCGCATCCTCTCGCGCAACGGACTCTCCGACCTGCTCTCCGACCGCATGACGTCCCAGCCCCTCTATGAGACCGTCCACCTGCGCGGGGAGGACATCGAGATAGCTTTTACCCACTGCAACCAGAACGGCGAGGAGTATTACAGCTTCGTCAACGGACAGCACACCACGCTGGGCGGTACGCATCAGGCTGCCTTTAAGAAATATATCGCCGAGGTAATCAAGGACTACAGTGGCAAGAACTACGAGTACAGCGACATACGCAACGGACTGGTGGCTGCCATCAGCATCAACATCCAGGAACCCCTCTTTGAGAGCCAGACCAAGGTGAAGCTGGGCTCCCTCACCACGGCACCGGACGACGGCATCAGCATAGACAAGTTTATCGGCGATTTTGTCAAGGAACAAGTGGACAACTACCTGCACAAGAACACCGATGTGGCCGACGTCATCCTGCAGAAGGTGCAGGAGAGCGAACGCGAACGCAAGGCGATGGCCGGCGTGGCAAAGAAGGCACGCGAGATGTCGAAGAAAGCCAATCTGCACAACCGCAAGCTGCGCGACTGCCGCATCCATCTCACCGACCCCAAGGGCACCCAGCAGGAGGAGTCCTGCATCTTCATCACCGAGGGCGACTCGGCCAGCGGAAGCATCACCAAGAGCCGCGATGTGAACACACAGGCCGTCTTCTCCCTTCGCGGCAAGCCACTCAACTGCTATGGCATGACCAAGAAGGTGGTCTATGAGAACGAGGAGTTCAACCTCCTGCAGGCTGCCCTCAACATCGAAGATGGTCTCGACGGGCTGCGATATAATAAGGTCATCGTGGCTACGGATGCCGATGTCGATGGTATGCATATCCGCCTGCTGATGATCACCTTCTTCCTCCAGTTCTTCCCCGACCTGATCAAGAAGGGCCACGTACACATCCTGCAGACGCCGCTGTTCCGCGTGAGGGGACGGAAGACCAAGATTGCCAAGCAGAAGCTGCGTGCCCTCGAGGAGGAAATTGCTGCCCGCGCAGCCGAGAAGGACGAGGATGGCAATGAGGATAAGAAGCATGGGCGCCACCTGAGCATGACCGCCGATTTCATCACCCAGTACTGCTACACCGAGGAGGACCGGCTCCAGGCCATCGAAGACCTCGGCCCAGACCCCGAGATTACGCGTTTCAAGGGACTGGGCGAGATCAGCCCCGATGAGTTCCGCAATTTCATCGGCCCAGACATACGCCTTGAGCAGGTGACGCTTAATAAGAGCGACCAGGTGGCCGAACTTCTCGAGTACTACATGGGCAAGAATACCAGCGAACGTCAGAACTTCATCATCGACAACCTCGTCATCGAGGAGGATCTGGCGGAAGAAGAGGAGGGGTGAGGTTCCCCCTCCCGACAGCCCCCTTCCTAACCAACCCCCAAAGGGGAGGGAGGAGAATGTACAGACTGGATTAGATGCTGGATGGACCTATGAATTAGAGGGTAATAGTGAAGACGATGAGAGAGCCTTTCAGGTATGAAACGGCATCGCCCGACCGCCACGAACTTCTGAGGCGTTTCGCATTCGAGAACCGTAAGAAACAGACGCCTGCGGAGCAACTCCTCTGGGAGTGCCTACGGGGTGAGAGGATGTCCTACACGTTTCGTCGTCAGCATATGGAACAGATAGAACAAGCATTGTCAGATGGATAATAACGCAAAAGAGTCAAAACATATAACTCCCTCCCTTATGGGAGAGGGGCGGGGGAGGGGGCTTTTCCCCGGTTCTTTCGATCCCTTTACCCTCGGCCATGCCGATATCGTGGAGCGCAGCCTGCGGCTCTTCGGGGAAGTGATAGTCGCCGTGGGCTATAACGAGCGGAAGGCGGGATGGCTGCCTGTGGAGGAGCGCGTGCGGGCATTGACCGAACTGTACCGTGACGAACCGCGAGTCAGGGTGGTCAGCTATTCGGGGCTCACGATTGAACTGGCCGGACAGCTCGGAGCCACTGCCATCATACGTGGCGTGCGCAACTCTCAGGACTTCCTCTATGAAGAGCAGCAGGCCGAGGTGAACCGCCGCCTCTCGGGCGTCGATACCATTTTCCTGCCCACACGCCCCGAACTGGCCTGCATCAGCAGCAGCATGGTGCGAGAACTCGCCCATTTCGGTCGCGACATTGTCCCGTTCCTTCCCCAGGGACTTCGTTATAGGTAATCCTTTCTTTCCCTCCTCGTCTGCTTTACCCCTCTCTCGGGTTGGCCGACAATATGCATCTCTCCTTTTCCGAGGCGCATCGCCTCCCTCGTGCAATTCGGGATAATGGCACGTGAATAGGAATATTTGCCGTTTCACGGCACAAAAGTGTGTATAAACGAGTGATAAGCCAAAAAAAATCGCTAAATTTGCAGATGAAACAAGCAATTTAATATGAAAAGAGCCTTTATATCCTTCTGCCTCCTGTGTGCCGGCCTGTGTGCTGCGGCGCAGGGAGTGCATTTCACGAACACCCCGCGCCGAGACCCGATGCGCGAACAGATGAACAAGCTGGCGAATGCCGTGCTGGCTATCACCAGCCTCTATGTGGACACGGTGGATAACAAGAAGCTGGTGGAGGGTGCCATCAATGGCATGCTCTCGAAGCTGGACCCCCACTCGGCCTATACGAACGCCAGCGAGACCAAGAAGCTGACCGAGCCGCTCGCAGGCAGCTTTGAGGGAATCGGCGTGCAGTTCAATATGCTGGAGGACACGCTCGTAGTCATTCAGCCTGTTCCGAAGGGACCCAGCGAGCGAGTGGGCATCCAGGCTGGCGACCGCATCGTGAGCGTAGCCGACACGGCGATTGCCGGTGTGAAGATGAGCAAAGAGGAGATCATGCGGCGCCTGCGCGGTCCCAAGGGCACTATCGCCCATCTGAAGGTGGTGCGGCTGGGCATCCGCGATACGCTCTCCTTCGACGTGAAGCGTGACAAGATTCCGGTGAACTCGGTGGACGCTGCCTACATGGTGACCCCCACCATCGGACTCATCCGTTTCAATAACTTTGCCGAGACCACTCCCAAGGAGGTGCTCCACGCACTCGATACACTCAAGGGGCAGGGTATGAAAGACCTTATCATCGACCTCCAACAGAACGGCGGCGGATACCTGCAGGCTGCGGCCGACATCGCCAGCGAGTTTCTGGAGAAGGGTGACATGATTGTCTATACCCGCGGCCGCAGCGTGCCCGACCAGGAGTTCCGCAGCAAGGGCGGCGGGGCGTTCACTACAGGCAAGGTGGCCGTGCTGGTGGACGAGTACAGTGCCTCAGCCTCGGAGATTCTCTCGGGTGCCATTCAGGATCAGGACCGGGGCATCGTCGTGGGGCGGAGAACGTTCGGCAAGGGCCTCGTGCAACGTCCCATCACGATGGAGGACGGCAGCATGATACGCCTCACCGTGGCGCGATACTATACGCCCAGCGGACGCTGCATCCAGAAACCCTATGAGAAGGGCGACCGCCAGAGCTATGCCAAGGACGTCATCAACCGCTATAACAATGGCGAGCTGACGAATGCCGACAGTATCCATTTCCCCGACTCGCTGCGCTACAAGACCCTGCGCCGCGGACGTACCGTCTATGGCGGCGGAGGTATCATGCCCGACTATTTCGTGCCCTTGGACACGACAAAGTACTCGAAGTGCTACCGCGAGATGTCGGCCAAGGGACTGATCATCAATGCCAGCCTGCACTATACGGACAAGAACCGCAAGAAGCTGGCCTCGGCCTATCCCACCTTCAAGCGCTTCAAGGCAGACTTTGAGGTGCCCGATAAGGTGATAGAAGACCTTTTCAAGGAGGCCAAGAAGCAGAAGATAGAACCGAAGGACGAGGCAGAACGACAGAACACCGTGGGCAACATCCGCCGCATGGTGAAGGCGCTCGTAGCCCGCGACCTCTGGGATATGAGCGAATATTTTGCCATCATCTATGCCGACGATGATGTAGTGAAGAAGGCCGTGGAACTGCTGTCGAAAGGAGAGTGAGAGATGATCCGCTATCACACACAGGATGTACCGATGCCAGCCATCGACCCACAGCGGATATCGCAGTGGATCGACGCTGTGGCCGCCTCTCACGGACGGCGGTTGGGCGAGGTGAACTACATCTTCATGGACGACCCTGGCATCCTGGCCGTCAATCGCCAGTTCCTGGGGCACGACTATTACACGGACATCATCACCTTCGACTATACGGAGGGTGACATCCTGAGCGGCGACCTCTTCATCAGCCTGGACACCGTAAGCTCGAATGCCGAACTGGTGGGGGCCAGCTATGACGAGGAATTGCATCGGGTGATGGTCCACGGCATCCTCCATCTGTGTGGCATCAACGACAAGGGACCCGGCGAGCGCGAAATCATGGAGGCGGCCGAGGACGAAGCGCTCAGACTGAGGCAAGACCTGTGGTGAAGCGCGTATTATCAATTATGAATTGACATAAGGTATGACAGACGAATATACGCATGAGGCTGGCTCCTTTGACATCCGCGAAGAAGGACGGATGAAGGAGAAGGACTTTGAGAATGCCCTGCGCCCCCTGCGCTTTGAGGATTTCAGCGGACAGCAGAAGGTGGTGGACAACCTTCGCATCTTCGTGGAGGCAGCACGTTATCGTGGCGAGCCGCTCGACCATACGCTGCTTCATGGCCCTCCAGGACTGGGCAAGACCACCCTGAGCAATATCATTGCCAACGAGCTGGGCGTGGGATTCAAGCTCACCAGCGGCCCGGTGCTGGACAAGCCCGGAGACCTGGCTGGCATCCTGACCAGTCTGGAGCCTAACGATGTACTCTTCATCGATGAGATTCATCGCCTCTCGCCCGTCGTGGAGGAGTATCTCTACTCGGCCATGGAGGACTATCGCATCGACATCATGATAGACAAGGGGCCCTCGGCTCGCAGTATTCAGATCGACCTGAACCCCTTCACCCTCGTCGGAGCCACCACGCGCAGCGGATTGCTTACAGCACCGCTCCGTGCCCGCTTCGGCATCAACCTGCACCTGGAATACTACGATGCCCCCACGCTGCAGAAGATCGTCACCCGCAGTGCCGGCATCCTGGGGCTCCCCATAGATGTAGAAGCCGCCGGCGAGATAGCCAGCCGCAGCCGCGGCACGCCGCGTATCGCCAATGCCCTGCTGCGCCGTGTGCGTGATTTTGCCCAGGTGAAGGGCGACGGACGCATCGACCTGCGTATCGCACGGGTGGCACTCGAGGCGCTGAACATCGACCGCTACGGTCTGGACGAGATAGACAATAAGATCCTGCTCACCATCATCGACAAGTTCCGTGGCGGCCCAGTGGGCATCAACACCATCGCCACAGCCATTGGCGAGGACGGCGGTACGGTGGAGGAGGTCTATGAACCGTTCCTCATCAAGGAGGGCTTCATCAAACGTACCCCCCGAGGCCGCGAGGTGACAGAGCTGGCCTATACTCATTTGGGGCGAAGCCTGTCCCCGCGCTACGGCAACCCACTACAAGGAGATTTGTTTAACTGACAAAACGGGCTTTATGGTACTGAACTATATTTGGATTGCATTCTTCTTCATTGCCTTCCTCATCGCTCTGGTGGAGCTGATGCTGGGCAATACCGACGTTTTTCCCGCTATTATGTCGAGCACCTTCGACTCGGCTAAGACGGCATTCGAGATTTCCATCGGCCTGACCGGTGTGCTCAGCCTCTGGATGGGTGTGATGAAGATAGGGGAGCGTAGCGGTCTGGTGGACCGCATGTCGCGCCTGCTCTCACCGCTGATGGTGCGCCTCTTCCCCGAGATTCCGGCAGGCCATCCCGTCTTCGGTCACATCTTCATGAACTTCAGTGCCAACATGCTGGGCCTGGACAATGCCGCCACACCCCTTGGCTTGAAGGCGATGGAGGGTCTGCAGGAACTGAACCAAAAGAAGGACACGGCCACCAACGCCATGATCATGTTCCTCGTGCTGAACACCAGCGGCCTGACGCTGATTCCCGTAGGCGTCCTGGTCTATCGGGCACAGCTGGGTGCCGCACAGCCCACCGATGTCTTTATCCCCATCCTCATCGCCACCACCATCGCCACCCTCTCCGGCATCATCATCACCAGCCTCTATCAGCGTATCAACCTGATGAACCGTGCCATCGTGGCCACCATGCTTGGCCTGTGCCTCCTGGTGAGCGGCATCATCTGGATGGGGTCGCAGGTGGACCGCGAGACGATGAACACCTGGAGCACCGTGGTGGCCAATGTCGTCCTGTTCACGATTATCGTAGCCTTCCTCTTCAGCGGCCTGCGTCGCCGGATCAATGTCTATGATGCCTTTGTCGAGGGTGCCAAGGGCGGTTTCGAGACTGCCGTGAGAATCATCCCCTATCTGGTGGCCATCCTGGTGGCTATCGGTGTGTTCCGTGCCAGCGGAGCGATGGACTTTGTCGTTGGCGGACTGGGTCGGCTGGTGGAGTGGTGCGGCGGCAATTCCGACTATGTGGCAGCACTGCCCACGGCATTGATGAAGCCCCTCAGCGGCAGCGGTGCACGCGGAATGATGGTGGATGCCATGCAGACGTATGGTGCCGACTCGTTTATCGGACGCCTCTCCTGTATCTTCCAGGGAGCCACTGATACGACATTCTACATCCTGGCCGTTTACTTCGGCTCGGTGGGGGTACGTCATACGCGCCATGCTGTTTCGGCCGGCCTCCTGACCGACCTCTGCGGTGTCATCGCCGCCATTGTGGTGGCATACATATTCTTCGGTTGATATGGCAAACTTGAAATCTTTGGCAAGAGACACAGCCATCTACGGCTTGAGCAGCATAGTGGGGCGCTTCCTCAACTATTGGCTGGTGCCGCTCTACACCCGTTATATGCCAGCGGAGTCGGGCGACTACGGTGTCTCTACCAATATGTATGCCTATACGGCACTTATTCTGGTGCTGCTCACTTTCGGCATGGAGACCACCCTCTTCCGCTATGCCAACGACCGGGACGAGCAGCCCGATACCGTGTTCTCCACGGGCTTTGCCTTGATAGGGGCTCTCACTGCCCTGTTCCTCCTGATTATCTTTGGCTTTATCACACCGATTTCCGACGCCCTCGGCTATGGCGCGCATCCCGAGTATTTGCTGATGATGGCGTCTGTGGTGGCAATGGATGCCCTGCAGGCATTGCCCTTCTCGTATCTGCGCTTCCAGAAGCGTCCCATCCGATTTGCCACGCTGAAGCTGCTCTTCATCTTCCTGAATATCGGGCTGAATGTGCTGTACTTTGTGGTGCTGCATAAGACATCCGTGTTCTACGTCTTCTTTATCAACCTGCTCTGTACGGGCATCATTTCCCTGCTCTTCGTCCCCCAACTGTTCCGCATTCGCTGGCACTTCGACGGTCGCCTGCTGCGCCGGATGGTCGCCTATTCGTGGCCCATCCTCGTCCTGGGCGTTGCCGGCATCCTGAACCAGGTGGCGGACAAGATTCTCTTCCCGCTGGTATATCCCGTGAAGGCCGATGCCAATGTCCTGCTGGGTATCTATGGCGCCTGTGTGAAGATTGCCATGATAATGTCCATGATCACACAGGCATTCCGCTATGCCTACGAGCCTATCGTCTTTGCCATCAGCCGCGACGGCGACCAGAAGGAGTACTATGCCCAGGCCATGAAGTACTTCCTCATCTTTACCTTTCTGGCCTTCCTTGCTGTCGAGGCCTATATGCCGCTCCTGCAGCGTATCATTGGCGAGGACTATCGCGAGGGGATGCGTGTGGTACCCATCGTCATGGCGGCAGAGATTATGATGGGCGTCTATTTCAACCTCTCTTTCTGGTACAAGTTGATTGACCGTACCATCTACGGAGCCCTGTTCTCGCTGGCAGGATGCATCGTGCTGTTTGCCGTGAACATCCTGTTCATCCCTCGCTATGGCTATATGGCCTGTGCGTGGGGCGGCTTTGCGGGATATGCTACGGCGATGGTGCTCAGCTACATAGTGGGGCAGCAGAAGAACCCCATCCGCTATCCGATGAGGGACATCGCCCTGTACCTCGTCCTGACACTCGTCCTCTTCGGGCTGATGGAGCTGGAACCTGCCGCGTGGAACGAGTGGACACGGATGGCCCTCAACACCCTGCTCATCCTGGTCTTTACGGCCTACGCCATACATTACGACATACCTCTGAAGAACCTGCCCTTCGTGGGGAGATTCTTCTCAAATATTAACTAATCTAACACAAAATCCTATGGAAAAGAAAGTAAAGAAGACTTCGGTTTCCGAGAAAGGGATGTCGCGCCGCGACTTCCTTGCGACTGCCGCCACTGGCATCGCTGGTTTCATGATTCTCCCGAGCTTCACGGTGGATGGTGTGCGCGTAGCACCCAGCGACCGTGTTGTCCTGGGCTTTGTCGGCCTGGGTCAGCAGGGTTGCAGCGACTTCCGCAGCTTCACGGGCTGTCCGGGCGTGCAGGTGGCTGCCTGCTGCGATGTGGACAGCATCAAGCGCGAGCGCTTCCGTCGCTATGTGACCAAGTGGCAGAAGGAGAAGAGCATGCCTGTGCGCTGCGACGTCTATGAAGAGTATGAGCGTATGCTCGAGCGTAAGGATATCGATGCCATCGAGATTGCCACGCCCGACCACTGGCATGCCCTCGTGGCCATCCATTCGCTCCAGGCCGGCAAGGACGTCTATCTGCAGAAGCCTCTGGCCTATACCATCACCGAGGGACTGGCCGTACAGCGTGCCGTGCGTGCTAACAACCGCATCCTGCAGATGGGTAGCCAGCAGCGCAGCAGCCAGGAGTTCATCACCGCCATCCAGCTGGTGCGCTCCGGTGCACTGGGCGACATCAAGGAGATCTGGTGCCGTGTGGGCGATCCTCCAAAGCCCTTCGACCTGCCCGAGATGCCTGTGCCCGACAACCTGAACTTCAACCTCTGGCTGGGCCCGCTCAATAACCCGAAGATTCATTATCACACCGACATCTGCCCCGTGGTGACCCTCGATCCCGACCAGAACGAGAAGCTCTGGGGTGCATGGCGCTGGTACGAAGAGACCGGCAACGGCTATCCCGCCGACTGGGGTGCCCACATGTACGACATCGCACAGGCTGCCATCGGTATGGACGGACTGGGCCCCGTGGAGTTCATCCCCAAGGGCTACAACGGTGCCGAGTGGCTCACCATGAAGTATGCCAACGGCATCATCATGCAGGAGCGTCCCTATCGCGAGGACAATGCCGGCGCACAGGGTATCAAGTTCATCGGCGACAAGGGCTGGCTCAAGGTGGCCCGTGGCTACATCGAGTGCTCCGACAGCAAACTGCTGAAGAAGCAGCAGGAAGAGGTGGCTGCCGGACAATACGAGGTGAGCTCGCCCCACATGCAGCACTTCATCGACGGTATTCGCGAGCACAAGGATCCCAATGCTCCCGTCGAGTACGGCTGCAGCACGAACACCCTGTGCTGCATCACGAACATCGCCCGCGAGCTGAAGCGCCCCGTGAAGTGGAATCCCGCCACGCTCTCCTTCGGCGACGACAAGGAGGCCTTTGCCCATCGTCTCTACTACTACGAGTATCGCCGTCCCTACACGCTGCCTTATCTGGAGCGTCGCGGATAAACCTACCTTATTTATATATACGCACGCGCGCGAAAGGCTGCGCGTGCGTATGTATATTGGTACCACTTTAAACAAAGACATTACCACTCATCAATCATACATAATGAAGAAGACACTTTTCCTCCTGCTCTCTCTCCTGGTGGCCGGTCAGGTATGGGCCGAGTCACGCGCCGAGAAGCTGCGCGACAATCTGTTGCATAATCCCAAGTATGTCACCGTCGTGGCCCATCGAGGCGACTGGCGCAGTGCGCCCGAGAACTCTCTCCAGGCCTTCCAGAACTGCATCGACATGGGAGTCGATATGATTGAGCTCGACCTGCAGCGCACCAGCGACGGTGTGCTCGTCGTTATGCACGATCGCACGCTCGACCGCTGCTCCAACGGTAAGGGTAAGATCAGCGACCACACCTATGCCGAGCTGCAGCAACTCTACCTCAAGCCGCAGCACGCTGCGTCGATCACTCGCCACAAGATTCCCACACTCGAGGAGGCCCTCCTGCTGTGCAAGGACAAGATTATGGTGAACATTGACAAGGGCTACGACTATTTCCAGGAGGTGTACGAGATTATGGAGCGCACGGGTACCACCCAGCAGATCATCATCAAGTCGGGCCACGCGCCGGAGAAGGTACTCCGCGAGAATGCCGACGTCGTGAAGAACACCATCTACATGCCCATCGTGCAGGTGGACGCTCCCAATGCACGGGAGGTTATCGAGGCCAACCTGGCGCTTCATCCCGTGGCCATCGAGTGCTGTCTCAAGACCTACAATGCCGACGTCGAGGCACGCTTCCAGCAGATTCGCGATGCGGGAGTGAAGGTATGGATCAACAGCATCTGGGGCTCCCTCTGTGCCTATCATGACGATGACCGCGCCGTGGAGATGAACGAGCCCGATGAGGCTTGGGGATGGATCCTCGACCGCGGCGCTACGCTCATCCAGAGCGACCGTCCCGGCCCGCTCATTCAGTATCTCAAGAAACACAAGAAGCATAAGCTGAAATAAGCAACTGTCAGGGGACAGATCGCCCCATGAAATAAAACGAAGCACGGAGCGGTGTCAGTCGCTCCGTGCCTTGGCTTTTTACCCCTTTGTCTCACAGTTTTGGTACACTTCCATCTTGCTCCGCCATTACGCAGGCGTTTAGGATATTTTATAGATTCATTTAACGTTTTCTTATATTCTCTTTATAAGGCTCATTTATCGATCTTTTATCGAACTTCTATCATTGTTACTTTGATTACATGGATGTTACTTCTTCTCTGAATTAGGTTTGAGTATTTTCTTGATACATCGTGGAAAGCATCCTGCAACGTGCCGTTTGGAGTCGGATGATGCCTCATGTCCACCCACGACAAGAATCAGAATGAAACTATAAAGTGCACGTGCCATCAGTGGGAAGCATCGCTGAAGTCAGGGATTATAGGGCCAAATTGTCATTCGCAAGCCCTTAGGGCACAGAAAAGTGAGAAATCCTCCCCTGCTTGTTGGATAATTCCCGTATTTTTATCTATATTTGCAGTGATAATCGTTGCAGGAATGATGAGCAAGAATATTTTTGGCGGCTATGGTGTTAAAGCGCAGTTCGTGAATCTTATCTATCAAGAACTGATAAAAGGAGGTTGGGTATCGCTTACCGATATTCTGAGCCTGTATCATGGAAGAGATACCTCTTACTATTTGACCCATACTCCGACAAGTGAGGCTGGTTATGGGGAACTGAAAAAGGCATTCCCGGAAGTTGTCCGAGCCTTGATGAATTGTTGCCCAGGTTGTGTGATTGACAATGGGAAAAAAGGCAAGGGTAAGGCATTTAAATATGTGGGCTGTGACGAAGATCCTCTTTTTGAAGAGCGAAAGGCTGTTGTGCAGAAATCGTTGGAGGACTATGTGCAGTTTTGCAAAGCCTCTGCCAACATCATGCCGGCGAGTTGGTTTTCATCCTTCTTTGAGAATACACAACTCTTACTTGATATTAACAGAGAGTCACAAGAGGGAACGGCCCAGATCTGTTCCAGCCTTGATCAGAACCTGACCAACATTCATCTTCTGCCTCGTTTCTACAAAGCTATTACCGATAGACAAGTGCTTCGTTTCTCCTATCATCGATTCGGACAGGAACCATTCGAATTGACTTTTCATCCCCAGTTCCTCAAAGAATATAATGGGCGGTGGTTTGTATTCGGTGATGCTGACCGCGAGCCATTCAAGGCATATAATGTTCCGCTGGATAGAATCTGTGGCGAAGTATCTGTTGCAGATGGTGTAGATTACATTCCTGCCGAGAAAGGTTTTTATCAACAGTTCTTCCATAGTATAATAGGAGTGACTCATAAGAAGGATGCCAAGGCAGAGATGGTCGTGATTAGAACCAAGTCAAGGTATCAGCACGGACTTATGTTGACCAAACCACTCCACCATTCGCAGTCAGAGACATTGCCCTTTGATGAACACCAAGACGGAACTTATGGCGAACTCACCTTGACTGTTGAATCCAATCGTGAACTACTGGGAAAGATACTCTCCTTCGGTCAATACCTTGAAGTTATGCAACCTCAGTCATTACGAGAGCAGATAAAAGAAATTTTGAAGCAACAAATAGAACAATACGACGATATAAAAGAATAATCTAATGGATATGAATACTGAGCAACTTTCATCCATAGCAGATGGCTGGCTGCAAAAAGACGCGCCATCCTTTGAGGAGCTATCAGCCTCCATCCTAAAGACTCACCATTCTGCACAGTCCAATGCCTTCAAGGCCGTCAATCAAATGGCCACACTTCGCAACTGGCTTATTGGTTGTTACATCGTTGAATATGAGCAAAAAGGAAGTGATAGAGCTAAATATGGTGATAGACTGTTGAAACGGCTGGAGGAGAAAGTGAACACAAAGGGACTTAATGTGACGCTGTTCCAGACTTCTCGACTCTTTTATAATTATTATCCTCAGGTCGCAAGCCTAATTTATGCGACATCATCGCATAAATTGCAAACTGAGCCAATTTGTGCGACGACATCGCACAAATTCGTGACGTCAGCAAATGAGATTCTTAGCAAGCTTTCATTCTCTCACATTAGAGAGATTATGACTCAGAATGACCCTCTTGCTCGTTTCTTCTACGAAACGGAGTGCATTAAAGGAACATGGTCTGTAAAAGAATTGCGCCGTCAGATAGCTACAAACTTATATTTCCGCAGTGGAGTGAGCAAAGATCCGAAGAAACTGCTGGCTATCATTACGCCGGAAATCAATTCACCCACCCTCGCCATCCGGCAGCCGTTCACATTCGAGTTCTTAGGACTCGATGCCAAAGATGTTGTTACGGAAAACGATCTCGAAGATGCGCTCATTGATCATCTTCAGGAATTCCTTCTTGAATTGAGCAAAGGTTTCTGCTTCGAACACAAGCAGAAACGTATGATTATTGATGATGAATACTATTTCGCTGATTTGATATTCTATAACCGAATACTTCACTGTAACGTTATTGTGGAATTGAAGAATGACGAGTTCAGACATGAGTATTTGGGGCAGCTCAATGCATATGTCTCTTACTATAAGGAGAATGAGATGCACCCTGGCGACAATCCTCCTGTTGGCATCCTCCTCTGTACTCAAAGAGGTAAGAAAATGGTCGAATATGCCATTGCAGGTATGGATAACAGCCTTTTTGTCTCTACTTATATGCTTCAGCTGCCTGATAAAGCAACACTGGAACGGTTCCTAAAGGCAGAATTAAGTGGTGAATAGCGTAAAAAAACGGTTCCAGGCAGAACGGAACCATCCTTTAAAAAGAATTACTTGCGACATAAGAATAAATAGTTGTAACTTTGCAGCGCAAAAACAAATAAACGAGTAGAATCTATGAGTAATATGAGCCCGATATTTAGTTTAAAGAACTTCCGCTCCTTTGGCGAAGACGGTGCAGATTTTGAACTTGCTCCTATCACAGTGTTGACTGGTTGCAATAGCGCAGGTAAAAGTTCACTTGTGAAGGCATTGATGCTGTTAGCCAAGCGACTTGTGGGGGGAACTCGAGAGGATTATCTAGGGAAACGTAATCTACCTTATATGTACCTAAAAGTATCGACTAAGGATCTGATGCTTGGTGGATATAATAATGTAACTCACTCTATGAACAAAGATGGAAAGATTGAGTTTAGTTACAGCATCTGGTCATCGTTTTTGCATGAAGAGGTTGTTTGTAGAAGAATCTTCCGTTTAAATAAGGCTGTTCTTAATGACGGCATTATAAGCCGTTTTTCTATTGAGAAAAAAGACGGCACCGTTATATATGGAGGGCTGCCTGATATCGTTGAACCTTTTATTGAGAACGGCAAATTCGTTGTCGATGAGTTTTTCCTTGAGGAAGAACATTTTGATACTATCAAAGACAATTATGAAAGGTTTGTGGCGGCTTATGGATATTCATATTATGCATCAATGAAAAAAAATGTATATGGTCGAAATATAACTATTGATGATAAAGAGGATGGCTTTTATAACCGCCTTATCGCAAGGATAGAAGAGGGGAAAGAAGGATTGAAAAAAGTAGGAATGACAATTGAGGAAGCCGAGAAATATGACATAGAGGCTATCATGGAATGGCATAAAGCAAAATCTCATGTTGATGACTTTGTGAGTGTCAGAGTGTCCAAAGAAGATATCTTGCAGGAGACTTATTATACATGTTTCGTTAATGAAATAGTTTCTCCATGGTTTATCCGTAGGCTTGCCTCAATTGACTCTTCGACAAATAAAATAAGTAGGGTCTATAATGTTGACGACCCTGATAAATTGAGTGCTCTTCTGTGTGATATAGTCAATCATACATCTACGTATAGATATCGTTCGGATGCTTTCGTCAATAAATGGCTAAAAGCGTTTGAAATTGGTGATTATGTAGAAATTGAAGGGACTGAAGAGGGTTATGGTGTTCGTATCTTTATAGGGAATAACGGTGAAAGGAGGCTGTTAGCTGACGAAGGTTGTGGCTTGACTCAAATTATATCTATTCTTCTTCAGGTTGATAGAATGAAGGAACGCCATAGTAGAATCACACATCTTGATGAAATTGTTGTATATGAGAAGTCGGTTGTTTGTATTGAAGAACCAGAGGTTCATTTACATCCAAAATACCAATCGATGTTGGCTGATTTGTTTGTGGAGGCTTATCAGAAGTATAACATACGCTTTATCATCGAGACTCACAGCGAGTACTTGATACGTAAACTCCAGGTACTGGTGGCTGATAAGGAAAACAACCTTGTATCAGGTGATGTTTCTTTAAACTATGTGGAGAAAGATGAACACGGTACCTCTCATAATAGGCAGATAAAGATTCAAGAGGATGGCAGATTAAGTGCACCTTTCGGATCAGGTTTCTTTGATGTTGCAGATACACTTGCAATGGAAATTATGAGATATAAGATTCGGAGAAAATGAGAACCAGTGTCATATATTTGCAATCAGGCTTTTGGAAGCAGTTGCAGGCAGACACATCCATTTCAGGTCGTCAATGTCAGATGAATGTGTTTGAAGCTATCTTAAATGCAGATCTCCATACGGATATAGAGGATGAGGTATGGGATACTGATCCTTTTCTGTCTTTTTTGTGGAAAAGGTATTTAGAGAATCAATATGAGATTGAGTTATTTGATAATATCTCAATAGATAAACCTGAAGAGAATATAGAAAACTTGTCCGCAATATACTTAATGGATTGTGATACTCAAACTTGCAATAATTTAGGCTCTGATTATGGAATTATAGCAATCAATAACTCTGGATTGTCTGAAAAGGAATATCTTTTCAAAGGAAATGCTTTTTTGCTGGAGAAAAATTCGAAACGCTATGTGGATGGGTATCTTCATTTTAAATCGAAAATATACTACCCATGTAATTCAATGATTTTGGTCGATCCTTACTTGCTGACTAACAAACAGAATATTAAAAATAATCTGATAACTCTATTGGATGCGATGCTGCCTCTTCGAAAGCAACATATCATATTCCACATATCAATATTTAGTATGTTGGGAAATAGAAATAATGATGCTTTGAATGTAAAAGAATATCATAGCGAAATTTCCGAAATGATTCAAACTATAAGAGACAAATTAGAATTTAGTTTAACACTATATGCTATTGGTAGTGCCGAAGAATTCCATAGTAGAATGATTCTTACTAATAATGTATTCTTTAGCGCCTATGATGGGTTTGACATATTCAAAGATAATGGGCAAGCATCTAAGAATGCATCGTTTGACATAGTTATACCAAGACTGATGGGAAATAATCGACAAGACATGAATAACTATCTAAGATGGATTAAAATTACAAGAGATAGAAGCCATAATCAATATGAAAAACATTTTTGGGGAACACGAGAAAACAGATTGTTTGAATTAGTAAAAGACTCAAAAAATGGTTCCAAGTAGATTGGAACCATTCATAAGTTCATTTTTCTTGCGTGCCTTCGTAAAACGCCTTACCTTTGCAGCGTCAATCTTCGAAACCACCTCGAGATTGGCGCTGCAAGAGTATATGGTGGTATATAATAGAGAGAAAAATGCAGAATATGCAAGAAGAACAGTATGGGATTGACCCACAGAACCGTGAACAACAGATGGCGTATGACCTCATTGCCCATACGAACATCAGTTTCTTCCTAACCGGGAGAGCGGGAACAGGCAAAACTACTTTCTTGCATAATGTGCAAAAACTAGTGAAGAAAGAATTCCTCGTTGTCGCTCCCACAGGCATAGCTGCTATTCTGGCTGGTGGCGAAACCATCCACTCTTTCTTCGGTCTTCCCATCGGGGTGTGCGACTTAGGTACATACGGGGGCATGAACCAGACGTTCATAAAAGTCCTTCTCCATGTGGACACTGTGATAATTGATGAAGTCTCTATGGTGCGTTGCGATATGTTGGATGCGGTGGACTTGACTATGCGTAAGATTCTACGTAACAACCAGCCCTTCGGGGGGAAACAGATGGTTTTTGTAGGAGATATGTTTCAGTTGCCTCCAGTGGTAACGGCGGGTGACAAGGAATTCCTCTCAATGATTTACCCAGAAGGCTCTTATTACTTCTATAAGTCAAGGGTGATAAAGCGCATGCGTCTGCCAAAGATAGAACTAAGGAAAGTTTATCGGCAGGATGATGATCGTTTTCTCCAGATTCTGGAGGATATACGTCTAAACCGTATGAATGCAGAAGATCAACGACTGCTGAACAGTCGTATATGCACACCAGGTAAGGATGACGGTATGGTGATTACTCTATCGGCCCGAAAGGATTCTGCTAATATGATAAACAGTCAGCGTCTGTCTGAGATAGATGGTAAAGAGTTCGTCTATAAAGGCAAACTGGAGGGAAAGATGGAGGAGAAGAATTGCCCGACGGATCTATTGCTGCATCTAAAAGTCGGTGCGCAGGTGATGTTTGTGCGGAATGATATTCGTAATGATGCACAGCGTCGTTGGGTGAATGGGACGCTTGGGATAATAGACAAACTGACGGATGAAGAAATCTATGTCAAATTGGAATCTGGGGAGGTCCATTCCGTTTCCCCGTGTACTTGGGATTCTTATACATACGAATATGATGATGAATCACGGACGTTGAAAAAAGAGATAGCAGGCAGTTTTACGCAATTCCCATTAAGATTGGCATGGGCAATCACCATCCACAAAAGCCAGGGTATGACTTTTGATAAAATGTCTATAGACCTTAGTCGAGGCATGTTTGCTGATGGTCAGTTGTATGTGGCCCTGAGCCGTGTGCGTAGCTTAAACGGTCTCTATCTGTCAAGCAGAATCTTTTCCTTTTATGCAAGGACAAACCCCGAAATTCTTTCATTTGCCAGTACATATAATGATGTGCGCCATATTGACAGTGCTATAGAAAGTGGCAAAGCGGTGTATGACATGTTGCAGCAGGGAGATTATGATGGGGCTGCATATCAATATCTCGTGCTTTTGGAGAGAAAAGCACGGGGGGGCGATATACGTGAAGCGATGTATTTGTCAAAACAGATGCTGGATACTGTGATATGTGACGAGCATCTCTACGGAACCATTCACCAGATTCCTGAGATGTTGAGGTGCTCAGAACATTGGGCACCGCGTTTTCTTGTAGCATTACTTAGTCTATATGCGGAACAGTATGAGCAATCGTTAGAATATATCGAAGAGGTACTTTCATGCCATAATTGTTCAGAGGCTCTTTATGTAAAGTCTCGTACTCTGACAAAATTGGGGCGATATGCTGAGGCTGAGAGGGTGAACATGATACTTTCAGAACGTATGAATGAGAATGCCCCAGACTTCAAGGTTCAGTATGCATGTGCCTTCCTTAATGAGTTATATCTGAACAAGTCAGGTTTGAAGGACCTGCGTTCTGTAGTGATGGCACGACCTAAATATAATCATGGAATCTTGGAATTAAGGCGATTGATGAAGAAGCATGGACTATACCTGAGTGCCCGAACCATGAATCATCATAACTTAGTTGATGCATTCAATTCTGATATGAAAGATGGGGAGTTTCTGTCTCTCCTTCAAGAGGGGCGCACGAACAACGCATTAGCAGTATTGCATTTGAGAAGAAGTATTAAAGCTATGGAACTATAGATTTCGTACAGTCATGAGGCCATTTCATGGATTAAAGGTTATTTTGCT
Source organism: uncultured Bacteroidales bacterium (assembly GCA_902788315.1). Taxonomy (GTDB): domain Bacteria; phylum Bacteroidota; class Bacteroidia; order Bacteroidales; family Bacteroidaceae; genus Physcousia. The sequence continues at coordinate 1,372 of CADAJS010000004.1, read as the reverse complement.
TGTTACTTTTAATGAAACGTAATATCTTTGCAGCTAGAGTTAACTACTATAATATGAGTATGAGAAAGCACCCTATTATACTTTTGTCCTTAATCGCCTTGTTCTGCTGTTGTGGCAAAACTGGGACGGAACAGGTGCTGAGAGATTGTGACGAATCTCAATGTGATGGTTCCTTGGATTCGTTACTGTCCGTCATTGGAGTCACACAGAGTAGCGAGAGCTTGGTCTGCTTGGTATCAGATACTGTCTATTCTTCAAATCCAGAACTTTTGTTATTGCTTGACACACTATATCAGCATGTTAGAAGTGATGATTTCTCTTATTCTGCAAGAAATGAAGAAGAATGGATGAACTCGTATCGAGCGAGGATATGTACCTACTATGATAGACATAATAAAGGAGTAGAAGGTAAATCTGAATTAGAAAAAGTAGAAGAGGTGTTGAGGGAGAGCAAGTGTTTAATTGCTTTGGATAACGACGATTCCACAATTGGAATGCTCGTGAAGAATAGTGTGAACGTTACTTTTGAACGATTAAGTGAATATAGTCTTCTTTCGCTGATGATAAGTAAGTGTAAATGCGAAAGCACGAAAAAAATAGTATATAAGGAATGGGAACTGTTTGAGGATGTTCGTCAGGCTATGACTGGGATAGGATATGATCTTGTTAGGTTGCGCTTCTGGAGAGGTTCTGCTGGCATCCCTCTGAGTAGCGAGCAATGGTTGAAGTCTTCTAACCTAAGGAAGAAGATGTATCAGCAACTATTAATGACTGAGAATAATACTTCTTCGGATGAAAACGCGAATTACAAGGATGATGCCGTCCAATTCCTAATTGATCATTTAACAAAGGTGGCAAGAGATTTGTATTCGGAAATGAAGAAGGAACAGTTAGGAGCGGCTCCACTCATGAATGAAAAAGAATGGACAGAATATAAAGAACTGGCGAAGGACACAGAAAGAGATATTGTAAATATAGGTTTTTTATTGAAAGAGTGGATCCGGCAATGGGATGCTTTGGAATCCCAATTGTCTTGCAAGGAGACGACATATATGACTCATATGGCATCCAATATGCTCGTGGATTGGTCAAAAGTAGTATTTCCCGAATAGCATTGGCGCACAACATGTATCAATTAACCATTCGATATAATATAAAATGGACAGAATAGGAGCACGGCCTTCTCCCTGCGCTATAAATTATTAAAACTTACGAAGGAGATGTTAAATTTCCGAACTATTCGTATATAAGTAATGAAGTGTAGAAACAAATAGAATGTATTATGAAAGGATTTCCTTTAACTCGATGGAGCCAGAATGTAACATTCTGCCTGATGTGTGTAATTGTTCTATGCGGATGCCATAAGAAGGTA
>CADAJS010000003.1:124605-299586 GCA_902788315.1 uncultured Bacteroidales bacterium | reverse complement strand
CACAGGAACACGTCATGGGAAATAATGTAAAATGGCGAGTTAAGAGCTCCCGAAACTTAAGTTCAGTAATGGTATAGGAAGTTAAACTTTGTTAAATGAGAGTTGAAATATAGATGTTTTATATCAAAAAAACGTATATTTGTAAAGTCAAAGGAATAAAATCGTGTCTTTCATGCGTATGCTGAAAGATTCGAAACACGGAGATTAATACTTTAATTAAACATTTAACTAACATTAAACGATTATGAAACAGAAACTACTACTTGGTTTGGCGCTGTTCGCCGCTTGCACGATGGCTTCAGCGCAGGATGTTCCTGTTGCCGATCTCTTGGACGTTCAGTTCAACGGCGATGGTACGGCTGTTGATATCTCTCCCATGGAGAACGAGGTGACGTTTTTGGGAGACGGCACTGTAGTCGAGTTCAACACGTTCTTCGGTCGCAACGTGCCTAAGTTCGGGAATACCTGGGGATCTGCTCCCGCAGGTGCCTACCATGTCGATTTCGAAAACAATCAGGCATTCCGCGACGCTTTGGCCGACGGCCATAGCCTCGAGATGCTGGTGTCGGCGGACTACCAGGGCACTATTGCCAATTCTGAGGCCAAGCCCTTCAGCGCTATGCAGGGTGGCGGAACGGGCTTCCTCGTGACCACCATCAGCGGTTCCCGCCAGAACGAATGGTGCTTCCTGCCCAATGTGACCACGACAGGCAACAGTACTTGGCGATGGACCACGAGTGGCGTGGTGCCCCGTTCGGGCATCTATTACCATGTAATCGGAGTGTGGAACAAGGAGGAGCAGAAGTCCTACATCTATGTCAATGGTGAACTGAAGAATGTCATTGACGCTCCTGGTGATTTCAAGTTTGCCAGCACCGGTTCCAACTGGTTCGGCATCGGCTGCGATGCCGACGCGAGTGGTGGCGGTCAGAGCTGGCCGGGTGAGGTGGTCATTGCCCGTGTGTATGATAAGGCCCTTGACGGCGCAGAGGCTGATGCTCTCTGGCAGCAGGTGGCTTCTCAGACGAAGGAAGCTAACGCTGCTGTATACATGGAACTTGTGAGCGAGGGACGCCTCTACATCGAGGACGTTGTGGCTACTCAAAGCCTGATCGACGAATATGAGGCTGCCATGAATGCCCTGGAGGAGCTCACCAAGGGAACGGCTACCGATAAGGAACTCGACGACCAGCTCATGGCCATGAAGAGCCTCCGCACGCAGATTGAGGCCTCTGCCGCTGCTTATGTAAAATACAAGGAGCGTGCTGACGCTGCCATCGCATATCTCGAGGAAAACAGTGACCTCGAGGGCGACGACCGCGACTATATCGCAGCTTATCTCAGTGATTATATCGAACCCAACGAGAACTATCCTCACGGTTCCTATTCCTATATTATGGATACGCGCGAGCTGACGACGGAGGAGGTCGCTGCCGAGGGCAACTGGGTGGACGAGATGCTGAGATTGGCCGTTGCCAATGGCTTCAAGGCCGGTCAGGACGTCACCAGCCTGCTGAAGAACTATACGTTTGCCGACGGCTTCACCGGATGGTCGGGCACTGTCGCTACGGGTTATGCGAAGAGCAACACCACGGATTATTATGGCGTGGAGACATGGGCTCGCGGCTTTGACATGTATCAGACCCTCACGGGCCTGGAGAATGGTGTCTATGTGCTCACCGTCAATGCTGCCTATCGTCCCTTCAACGACCGTTACAGCACCTACTATGCTGCCAATGTGTATGCTAATGACAACTTCGTCTTCCTGCCCACCGTTTACGAGACGCGTATCCCTGTGGAGGAAGCTCAGGACGGTGTGAACTGCTATCTGACCCAGAACGGCGACGATGCATCGCTCGACCTGGAGATCTCCGAGGATGGCAGTAGCGACGTGACGGCATACGGAATCCACGGCAAGGTGGGTATGGCCAATGCTGCAAATGGCGGACGTGCGCTGAACACCATCGTGGTCAATGTCACGGATGGTACGCTGAAGGTGGGCTTCCGTAACCCCAACCCCGATGCCGCTACCGACTGGACGGGTCTGGCCAACGTGCACCTGCTCTATGCCGGTGCACTCGAAGATGCAGTTCACTACATCGACGAGACCCTCGCCTGCATGGTGGCCCGTGCACAGACGATTATCAACATCGTGCCCGAGTCGGGCGGTGCTTATGCCCAGAACCCCAACTGTCCGCAGACCATCAAGGATAAGCTGCAGGCTGCTGTGGATGCAGTGGCTACGGCTACCACCGCCGAGGAGAAGTATGCGCTGATCGAGACGTTCTCCGGATTGTGGACCGAGTTCATGGAGGGCCGTGCCGCATACGTGGCTATGATTGACGAGGCCGAGGCTATCTACGGCATTATTGCTGACATGGTGGACAGGATGTCTGAGGATGAGTTCAAGGCCGACGAGAAAATTATCCAAAGCCTGTGGGCTGCCTTCACGGACGGTACCTATTCCACCGAGGAGGCACTGAATCTGGAGCCTCTGCGTTCGGCTGGCCTGCTGCCGACCGTCGATGAGAAGGGCGTATATCAGATTACCAACAATTACGAGATGGCATACTATGCCTACAAGGCTGGCCGTTCTGGAAAGGCCGTGAACGGTAACCTGCTTGCTGACATCGACTTCTTCACCGAGAATCAGATGATGGAGAACTTCTACGGAACCTTCGAAGGCAACTATCACACCATTACGGTGGACATCCATCGTAACGGCCGTGGCGCTGCCCTGATTAACAATATGCAGAACGGTGCAGTCGTCCGTAACCTCACCATCAAGGGCGATGTTTCCAACAGCGACAAGTTTGCCACCTCCGTGGCTGCCAACATCTATGGCGTGGGTAACATCTCCGGCATCACCTCGCTCATCCACGTATATTCCACGACGCAGGGCGACGCTTCCCATGCCGGTATCCTCTCCTGCTCGCGCGGTACAGCTATCGTCAAGGACTGCGTATTCGCCGGTGTGATGGAAGGCGAAGGTGCCATTAACAACAGCGGTATCGTAGGCTGGACCAATGGCGTCACCATGATTGAGAACTGCCTCCAGATCGGCGACATCCAGCTGAGCGGCGAGGGCAGCGCTACAATTGCCCGTATTCCCGAGTCCGTAACGGTGGTGAACACGTACTACAAGACTCCTTATGGCGAAGTCGTGACCGGTACTCAGATTACCGACGAGCAGCTGGCCAACGGCGAGGTGTGCTACCTGCTGAACAAGGGTAACACCAAGAACCCCACTTGGTTCCAGACGCTGGGCGAGGACCCCTATCCCGTGCCCAATCCCTCTCACGCCATCGTAGGCAAGAAGGCCGACGGTACCTATACCAACGACCCGAGCCAGTTTGTTGATGACACTACTGGCCCCGTTACAGGCAAGGGTCTGCTGCTCGATGTCGTCTTCAATGAGGACGGCACCGCCGAGGACCTCTCGCCCCAGAAGAAGGATGTAACCCTCTTTGGAGAGACCACCTCTGTGTACTACAGCGAGGAGTATAAGCGCTATGTGGCTCGCTTCGACAATCCTTGGGGCAGCACGGCTACCGGCTACTACAAGGCGGACTTCGAGGACGACCAGGAATACCGCAATGCGTTGGCCGACGGCCATTCGCTCGAGGTGCTCTGTATGGCCAGCTACGAGGGCGAAATCCCCAACAGCGAGGCTAAGCCCTTCTCTGCAATGCAGGGTGGCGGTACCGGTTTCCTGATTACGACCATCAGCGGTGCCCGCCAGAACGAACTCTGCTTCCTGCCCAATATCACGACCACCGGCAGCAGCACCTGGCGCTGGAACACCAGCGGCGTGGTGCCCGAGTCGAATGTCTTCTACCATGTAGTCGGTGTATGGGATCCCGAACAGTCCAAGACGTACATCTACGTCAATGGTGAACTGAAGAAGGAACTGGATTCTCCCGGTCTGATGAAGTTTGCTTCAGCCGGTTGCAACTGGTTTGCCATCGGTGGCGACCCTGCAAATGCCACCAGCGCCCACGGGTCGTGGAAGGGTGATGTAGCCATTGCCCGTGTCTATGACCAGGCTCTTACCGAGGAGGAAGTGATTGCGCTGTGGAAGAACGTGGATCCCACTGGCGTCGAGAAGATTACCGACGAGCCGGTGAACAAACTCGCCTACGGCATCTACAAGCTCAACGGCGTGCGTGTGGATAAGGCCGAGAAGGGCATCTACATTATCGACGGCAAGAAGACGCTGGTAAAGTAAGGTAAGCCACTCAGAAAGCGAATAATGCATCGCCCCTCTCTGAGCAAACAAGCCCGGAGAGGGGAAATGCGTTCTGATGAATACAAAACAAAAGTATAAACAATGATGAAAAGATTTCTATCCATCCTCTCGTTCCTGCTGCTCGCTATGCTGCCCGCACAGGCCCAGCAGACGAGCACGAAGATGAAAGTCTACAGCGAGGGCAAGGTGGTCTATTCCGCCACTGTAGAAAGCGTGGACAGCGTCACCTTCCAGACCTCACAGAAAGCTCCCGTAGCCGACCTCTTGGACGTGCATTTCAATGCCGACGGCAGCGCCGAGGACATCTCCCCGATGAAAAATACTGTTGTCAAGTATGGTAATCCGTCCACCATTTGGAGCAATACGTACCAGCGCTATGTGGCCCGCTTCACCAACCCCTGGGGCAGTACGGCTTCAAGCTTCTACAAGGTGGACTATACGAACAACACCCAGTTCCGCAATGCGTTGGCCGACGGCCATACGCTTGAGGTGCTCTATATGGGTGACTATGCCGGAACCCTTGCCAATGTTGAGGCTAAGCCCTTCAGTTCGATGCAGGCGGGCGGTACGGGCTTCCTGATCACCACTACGAGTGGCTCGCGCAAAAACGAGATGACCTTCTTGCCCAACGTCTCCACCACGGGCAGCAGCACTTGGCGCTGGTGTACCAGCGGCATCGTGCCGCAGGCTCGTCGGTTCTATCATCTCGTGGGTGTGTGGGACAAGTCGAAGGGAAAGGCCTATGTCTATGTCGATGGCGAGCTGCGCAATACGATAACCGCCTCCGGTTCGCTCGTCTTCCCTTCATCGGGTTGCACATGGTTCTGCATCGGTGGCGACCCGGGCAGTGCAGAGGGTGCACAGGCAGGCTGGACGGGCGACATCGTGCTGGCCCGCGTATATGACAAGCCCCTTGGGGCTGAAGAGGTATCGGCGCTCTGGGACGAGTATGCCGACCTCCAGGCTCAGGCCGAGCCCGATATGGTGACCGACGTCAACTATCTTTCTGGCATGCCTGTCAAGGCGGGCGGATACTATGCAGTCAGCGGCACAGGCTTTGCCCAGGGCGACAAGATCAGGCTTGTCCCGACGGCCGAGGGAGCCAGCGAGCAGACGGTTAATGCCGAACTGATTGAGGAGACGGGAATCCGCTTCCAGCTGCCCGCCAACCTGGCGTCGGGCATGTACCGCATGATTCTCGTGCGCGGGGACAAAGTGCAAGACCTGGGACTCACCTCGTTCAATATCGTCGAGACGATGCCTCACGGCTGTAAGGTCATCGCCCATCGCGGATATTGGGACACGGCCGGCGCCTGTCGTAACTCGCGTCGCTCTCTCCAGAACGCCCTCGACCTCAACGTTTACGGTTCCGAGACCGACGTCTGGCTGACGGCCGACGGCGTGATGATGGTCAACCACGATGCCACTTTCAGCGGTGTGCGTCTCGAAACCTCCACCGCCGAACAGTGCAAGGCTCTCACCCTCTCCAACGGCGAGAAGATGCCCACGCTCGAGGAGTTCCTCGTGATGATGCAGTCCTACGAGGGTCCCACCAAGCTCATCATCGAAATCAAGACGCATTCCGACCCCGCCCGCGGACAGGCCGCTGCCGACTCCACCGTGTCCATGGTTCGGCGTATGGGCGTCGAGGACAAGGTCGAGTATATCGCCTTCAGCCTCGATATCTGCAAGCGTCTGGCACAGATCGACCCCGAAGCTAAGGTGGCCTATCTGAACGGAGGTATGTCGCCTGCCCAGCTGCACGAGTTCGGTATCACCGGTCTCGACTATACGGCTGCCAACTATCGCAACAATCCGTCGTGGGTGACTTCGGCCCGCTCGCTGGGCATGACCACTAACGTATGGACCATCAACAGCGAGGCCGATATTATCGAGATGAACAATATGGACATCGACTATATCACCACTGATAATCCCGTGGCTGCGGTCAGGATTCTGAAGTACTACGAGGATGCTCAGTAGCGGCTTTCGCCGAGATTCCCCCCCATTGCGTCTCCTCTCCCATCCGTCAGGCATGGAGGAGGGGACGCTCCTTTTCTGCGACATCGTGGACTGCACGTCTTTCCCATAGCCTGGGGCCGTCGTTGTTGCGTGTCCGGCAGAGTTCAAGTAAACTTTGTTCCGCTCTCGTTACCCCCAAATCTCTAATGAACGATTTGGGTTTATTTTTGGGCGAGGTCCTCGGTGGTATATCCTTTGGGCAGCGGTCGGCAATTGTACTGGCTGGCCATCGTTTCGCCGTAGGCTCCGGTCGAGCGGATGGCAATGAGGTCGCCGCGGCGTGTGAGCGGCATGAGGTGGTCTCGGACGAAGACGTCGCTACTCTCACAGATGGGGCCCACTACGTCATACAGTTGCTGGTCGCCCTCGCTCGAAAGGTTCTCCACCCGGTGGTAGGCGCCGTAGAGCGCCGGACGGATAAGGTCGGTCATCCCAGCGTCGAGGATGACGAACTGCTTGGCGGTACCCTGTTTGACATAGAGGCAGCGTGCGATGAGGCTGCCGCACTGGGCCACTATGGCGCGTCCGAGCTCGAAGTGGAGCTGCTGTCCCGGACGCAGACGAAGATGGGTGGCATAGGTGGAGAAGTAGGCTTCGAATGCGGGCACGGGATGGCTGTCGGGGTCGTGGTAGTCGATGCCCAGTCCGCCGCCCACGTTGATGCACTCCACGGGCCCGATGCCCTTAGCCTCCAGTTCTTCTTGCAGTTCATTGATGCGATGGGCCAAGGCCACGAAGTCGTCCATGACAAGCAGCTGGCTGCCGATATGGAAGTGCAGGCCGGCGAAGCGGATGCCGGGCATCTCTGCGGCCAGACGGATGACGCGCTCCATGTCTTGCATGGCGATGCCGAACTTGTCCTCGGCGCGTCCCGTGGCGATGTGGTCATGGGTGTGGGCTCCCACTTCGGGATTGATGCGCAGGCACACGTCGGCTCTCCGGCCACACTCGACGGCCAGCTCGTTGATGACCTGCAGCTCGGCCAGGCTCTCCACGTTGAAGTACTGGATGCCGGCCTGGAGCCCGAGCTTTATCTCCCAGTCAGCTTTGCCCACGCCGGCGAAGACTATCTGCCGGGCAGGGAAGCCGGCGTCGAGTGCTGCCTGTATCTCACCGCCGCTCACGCAGTCGGCTCCCAGCCCTGCCTGCCGTATGTGGCGCAGCACTTGGGGATGGGCGCATGCCTTGACGGCATAGTGCATGTGGTAGCCCTTGTGGCGCTGCATTTGGGTGTTGATGGCGCGGAGCGTCTCGTCGAGCAGCGTCGTGTCATAGTAATAGAATGGAGTAGGCCACTTGCTGAAGCGGTCGGTGGGGAAGTTTCCTCGGGCCATGGCGGTGTGTGTGGAATTATTGGATTAGGGATTAGGGATTATTGGATTAGGGATTAGGGGTGAATACTCGGAATGCTCGGAGTGCTCTGATTGCTCGGAGTACTCGGACAGGGCTTTCATCATCCCCCAATCCCTAATCTATAGGCCAAAGGGCATGGGCCGAAGGTTTAGGGATTGGTGCGGGGAAAGAGCGTGTCGCTGAGTGCCTGCATCGTACGTCGTTTGTCCTCGGCCTTGACGAGGAAGGAGATGTTGTGGCTCGACCCTCCGTAGCTGATCATCCTCACGGGAATCTGGCTGAGTGCCTTGCATGCCATCGTCTCGAAGCCTACGTTGTCCGAGCTGAGGTCGCCCACGACGCAGACGATTGCCATGTCCTTCTCTACGTTGACGGTGCCGTACTTCTTCAGCTCGTCCACGATGTCGGGCAGGCGGTTGGCATTGTCGATGGTCACGGAGACGCCTACCTCGCTGGTGCAGATCATGTCGATACTCGTCTTGTGAACCTCGAAGAGCTCGAACACCTTGCGCAGGAATCCGTAGGCGAGCAGCATGCGGCTGCTCTGAATCTGGATGCAGGTGATGTTGTCCTTGGCGGCCACGGCCTTGATTTTCCCGTGTTCGAAGTGGTTGTTGATGATGGTGCCTGGTGCCGTGGGATCCATCGTGTTGAGCAGGCGTACGGGCACTCCAGCGAACTTGGCCGGCTGGATACATGTGGGATGGAGTATCTTGGCACCGAAGTAGGCCAGCTCGGCTGCCTCCTCGAAGTGCAGCTGGCGAACGGGCTCGGTGTGGTCCACGATGCGGGGGTCGTTGTTGTGCATGCCGTCGATGTCGGTCCATATCTGGATTTCCTCGGCTTGCAAGGCGGCGCCCAGGAGGCAGGCGGTGTAGTCGGACCCTCCGCGTAGCAGGTTGTCAATCTCGCCGTAGGCGTTGCGGCAGATGAAGCCCTGTGTGATATAGAGCGTGTAGTCGGGATTGTCCTTGAGTACCGAGGTTATGCGCGTCTTGATGTAGTTGAAGTCCGGTTCGGCATTCTTGTCCGTGCGCACGATGTCGAGCGCATTGAGCAGGATGGCTTTCACGTTCATCTCCAGCAGCAGGTTGGTCATCATGTTGGTGCTGATGATTTCGCCCTGTGCCAGGATTACCTTCTCCTCGAATGAGGTGACGTGGACCTTGGTGAAGGAGCGCAGGTAGGCAAACTCCTCGTGCATGAACTGCAGGGTGCGGGTCTTCCACTCCTGGGTCTGATAGAGTGCCTCGACGTGCTTCTGATAGGTTGCCTCCAGGCGGTTGATGAGCGTATTGGCGCCTTCGGGATTTTTCTTGTACAGATATTCAGCAATCTCCACCAGTGTGTTGGTGGTGCCCGACATGGCTGAGAGCACTATTATCTTCTGCTCTTGGCCCTTCGTAACCAGTTGTGCCACCTCGCGTATGCGCTGCGGTGTGCCTACGGACGTGCCGCCGAATTTCAGAACTTTCATCTTCTTTTATCTATTCATGGTTCGTTATTCATATTATATAGTCTCGCTCGCTGTCTGCCCGTCGCTGCGTGTCATCTTGCCTTCGGCACAGTGGTACACGGTGCCGGGGAAATACTGGGGCCAGAGGGGGTTGTGGGTGGCCATTATCACGGTGGCTCCCTCGCCTCGGCGTATCTCGTCCAGGATGGCTAGGATGAGCTCGCCGTTCTCGTTGTCCAGGTTGCCCGTGGGCTCGTCGGCCAGAATCAGCTTCGGCCGGTTGAGCAGGGCGCGTGCGATGCCGATGCGCTGCTGCTCTCCGCCCGAGAGTTCGTAGGGCCGCTTCTGCAGCGCTTCCTCCAGGCGCACCATCCGGAGCACCTCGGCGATGCGCTGCTCGCGCTCGTCGGCTCGCTTCCAGTCAGTGGCTCTCAGCACGAACTCGAGGTTCTGGCGCACTGTGCGGTCGGGCATCAGGCGGAAGTCCTGGAATACCACGCCCAGCTGGCGGCGCAGGGCGGGGTACTTGCTGGTCTTCAGATGCAGCATGTCATAGCCCATCACCTGGGCACGCTCGCCCTGACAGGCTACCTCGCCATAGAAGGACTTCAGCAGCGATGTCTTGCCCGAGCCTACGGCTCCCATCAGATACACCATCTCGCCCTCGCAGACCTGGAGGCAGACGTCGTCCAGCACGGTGTGCTCGCCTCGCTGGATGCGGATATTGCTGTAGTCGATGATCATCTTTCTCTCTCTCAGTGTGTCAGTGTTTCTTCCATCCCGGGGCGTGTCTCTCGCGCAGCTCGGCCGCCATCTGCTCGATGCGCAGGCCCTTGCTGGTGAGCAGCACGATGAGGTGGTACAGCATGTCCGACCCCTCGTAGATCATACGTTCGTCGGTGCCGTTGGTCGCCTCGATGACGAGTTCCAGCGCCTCTTCTCCCACCTTCTGGGCCATCCGGTTCAGCCCGTCGCGGAAGAGGCTTGTCGTATAGCTGCCTTCTGGCATCTCGCGGTGGCGCTGTTCGATGAAGTCGCTCAGTTGCGTGAGGAAGAGCAGCGGGTTTGCTTCGTTCGTCTCGCCCCAGCAGGTGTCGGTCCCCGTGTGGCATGTGGGTCCGTCTGGATGTACGCGTACCAGGAGGGTGTCGCCGTCGCAGTCGTTCTTGATGTCCACCAGATGGAGGCAGTTTCCGCTCGTCTCGCCCTTGGTCCACAGACACTTGCGCGAGCGGCTCCAGAAGGTGACCAGCCCCGTTGCCATCGTCTTCTCGTAGGCTTCGCGATTCATGTAGCCCAGCATCAGGACTTGGCGCGTGTCAGCATCCTGTATGATGGCCGGCACCAGTCCGTCGCCCTTTGTGAAGTCTATTTCCATATCCTTATATATTTCTCACAGCGATACCTTCGTCGTGCAGGTATTGCTTCAGTTCCTTTATCTTTATCTCGCCGAAGTGGAACACGCTGGCAGCCAGCGCAGCATCGGCATGTCCGTCGAGGAAGGCGTTGCGGAAGTGTTCCCGTGCGCCGGCGCCGCCCGAGGCGATGACGGGAATCGTCAGCTGGCGTGCCAGCTCGGCCAGCGCTTCGTTGGCAAAGCCCGTCTTCACTCCGTCGTGGTTCATGCTGGTGAACAGTATCTCGCCGGCACCGCGGTCGTTGGCCTCGCGGGCCCACTCGAAGAGGCCGCGCTGTGTGGGGATGCGTCCGCCGTTCAGATAGCATGTCCAGCCGCGGGCATCCATCCGCGCATCGATGGCCACCACGCACACCTGGCTGCCGAAGTGTCTCACGATTTCGTTGATGAGGTCGGGCCGTCGCAGGGCGGCGCTGTTGATGCTCACCTTGTCGGCACCGGCCGAGAGCATGCGCTCCACGTCGGCCAGTTCGCTGATGCCGCCGCCCACGGTGAAGGGGATGCTCAGCTCGGCCGCCACGCGCTGCACCATGTCTGTGAAGGTCTTGCGTCCTTCGTGGCTGGCCGTGATGTCCAGGAACACCAGCTCGTCGGCTCCCTGCTCGCTGTAGGCACGGCCCAGCGCCACGGGGTCGCCCGCCTGACGCAGGTTCAGGAAGTTCGTGCCCTTGACGGTCTGGCCGTCTTTCACGTCGAGGCAGGGTATGATTCGTTTTGCTAACAAACTATCAACTTTATACTATGAACTGAACTGTCAATTATGAACTATGTAATCGGCTCTGCCGCTTGGCTTGTCCAAGAACTCTAAACTATGAACTATGAACTATGAACGATGAACTCCTTCGCCATCTCTTCCATATCGATGCGTCCCTCGTAGATGGCTTTTCCGAAGACCACGGCCGGTATGCCCGCCTCCTGTAGGTCCCGTATGTCCTGGATGCCCGACACGCCTCCGCTGGCGATGAGGTGGCATTCGGGGTGCGCCTCCATTACCTCGCGATATAGCGCGATGGCCGGGCCTTGCAGCATGCCGTCGCGGCTGATTTCGGTGCAGAGTACGTAGCGCGTGCCGGCCTTCATGTATCGGGCCAGGAAGTCGGCGAGTCGCTGCCGGCTCTCTTCCTGCCATCCGTTGATACTGATGTAGCCGTCTCGCACGTCGGCACCCAGAATCATGCGTTCGGCGCCGTAGGTCTCCATCCAGCGCAGGAACGTCTCCGGCTCCGTCACGGCAATGCTGCCGGCAGTCACCATCGAGGCCCCTGCGTCAAATGCCTTGCGGATGTCCTCGTCGGTCTTCACGCCGCCGCCAAAGTCCACGATGAGCTGTGTCTCGCGAGTGATACGGCGCAGCACGGCGTCGTTCACCACGTGGCGGCTGCGCGCTCCGTCCAGATCCACCAGATGCAGGCGGCGGAAACCCAGCTGCTCGAAGCGGCGAGCCAGCGCCACGGGGTCGTCGGCATACACTTTCTTCGTGTCGTAGTCCCCCTTCGTCAGGCGCACGCACTTGCCGTCGATGAGGTCAATGGCGGGTATCAGCTCAATCATAGTCTCAGGAAATTCCTCAATATCTGTTCGCCCACGCTGCCGCTCTTTTCGGGGTGGAACTGCGTGGCGTAGAAGTTATCCTTGTGCAGCGAGGCACTGAAGGGGAGGATGTACTGCGTCGTGGCAATCGTCTCCCTGCACAGCGGCACGTAGTAGCTGTGGACGAAATAGACATATTCGCCGCCGCTGAAGCCGTCGAAGAGCATCGACGAGGGGCGCTCTATCTGGTTCCATCCCATGTGGGGCACTTTGTCCTCGTGCCGCTCGGGGCAGAATCGCTTTACCTCTGCGTCGAAGATGCCCAGACAGTCCACGTCGCCCTCCTCCGAGTGGCGGCATAGGAGCTGCTGCCCGATGCAGATGCCCAGCACGGGCTGTGTCAGCCGGCGTATCACCTCGTCCAGGCCCCGCTCGCGCAGGTAGCGCATCGCCGTGCTCGCCTCGCCCTGTCCGGGAAAGAGCACACGGTCGGCCTGGCGCAGCTCACTGGCATCGTCCGTCAGCACAGGATCCACCCCCATGCGTTGCAGGGCGTGAATCACCGAATAGATGTTCCCCGCATTGTACTTGACTACGGCAACTTTCATCCCATGTCTCGTTTTGCGCTGCAAAGTTACGGAAAAACGAGAGCAGAACAAAACAAATTCATTTGTTTTTTATGCCGAGGCAGAGTAAGTTCGCGACTATTGTAGCAAATTTACTCAAAATCTATGAATTTATAAGCCAAACGGACAAAGAAGTTACATTTTCCCTTGCCGAATGACATAAAACGTACTGCGGAGCATCCATACATCCTCGCGCGTGCGTGCGTATATATAATAAGGTAGGGGGGGCGTGTGGTGTCCTGATGACCTCAGCGGTCGGCGTGTGGAGAAGATGCAGAAGCTGCACATCGTGCGTCGTCCCGGCCATTCCTGTTTTCCTGAATGGTGACATGGGGAGGCTGTGTCGGTCGGTGCGGCGTGCCGCGTGGGCCCGAGGAGCGTGCCGCGTGGGCTGATGAGGCGTGCCGCGCAGGGTTATGCGGCACGCCGCGCAGGACGGCGTGGTGCGGGGCGTTGATTATCAGTGCATTCCGGTTTGCTCGTACTTCCCTGCCGAAATCTTGACAGGCGCGTGGCGTGAGGGTGCTTAATCCTATGTTTCACATTGTGTTACGTATTGCCCATTTACAAGTGGACTCATTCCTTAATTTATAATAGGGGGGGAAGTGTGGCGGATGGGAATCATTGCTGTTTACCGTTCGCGACGGAGGCGGAGGTGGTGGGTGATGCAGGCGGGGAGCTCCTCCTCGTAGTGCGTGACCATGACCATCGTCTTGTGAGGACGTCGGCAGAAGGTTTCGATGACAGCCTGGACAAGCGCTCGATGACGGAGGTCGAGGCCGTGGAGGGGCTCGTCGAGGATGAGCAGTTCGGGGTCCTTGACAAAGGCTCGGGCCAGGAGGCAGAGGCGCTGCTCGCCGCTGCTCAGGCGCAGAAAGGTGTGGTCCGCCAGATGGTCGATACCGAAGATGCGCATCCAGCCGAGACAGGCGTCGCGCTGCTCGGGACGCGGACGTACGTAGAGGCCCACGGAGTCGCTCAGCCCGCTGGCCACGATGTCGATGGCTGGGAGATCCTTCATGTAGGCGCGGTGCATCTCGGGGCTTACGTAGCCGATGTGTCGCTTTATCTCCCAGATACTCTCGCCCGTGCCGCGGCGGTGGCCGAAGAGCCGTATGTCACAGGCGTAGGCCTGCGGATTGTCGGCACAGACGAGCGAGAGCAGCGTGCTCTTGCCGCTGCCGTTGGGGCCGCTCAGCGCCCATCGCTCGCCCTCGCACACCGTCCAGTCCAGCTCGCGCAGGATGGTGCGTTCGCCATAGCGGATGCTCACGCGGCGGAAGCGCAGTATCTCGCCGCCCTGCTGGGGATAGAACGCCTCGGCGGCCAGGTCCTTGGCGGGCAGACGGGTGATCCATTCAAGCCGTTGCAGGTCGGGGCTGGCCGTGGGGGAGAGCGAATCGAGGTACTCCTGGCGCGTGAGCTTCGGGCGGAGGCGCAGCCCCTCGACGGGCAGTACGTGTGTGATGAACGTCGGTATCTCGTCCGTCCGGCTCAGGACGAGGATGACGAGCAGGGAGGTCCCGCGTGTCAGGTGCTCCAGCATGTCGCGCAGCTGGTCGCGTGTGGCCGCATCGAGTCCGATGAAGGGGTTGTCGAGAATGAGGATACGTGGCTGGCCCAGGAGCGCCTTGGTGAGTTGGAACTTGCGCAGCTCACCGCTGCTCAGGGTGATGAGCGGCTTGTCCAGCAGCTGTTCGTCGTTCATGATTCCGAGTGAGGCAGCCATGTGGGCTCCGGCCCCTTCGTCCGCCGGCTTGGACAGTCGCTCCAGCGCCTGTCGCACGGTGGGGCTGTCCTCGGCTATGTCGTGCTGGTTCCAGCGCTGTTGGTAGTAGTACGTGCCATCCTGCTCCCCATAGGAGTCGCGGAAACTGATGTACCGTACGTTTTCGCTGACGAGCCGCCGTTCGGCCGGCCCGAAGTCGTATTGTACCTCGGTGCGCAGCAGCGGATAGTGTCCCGTCAGAATCTCCACAAGCCTGCTCTTGCCCGCAGCGTTGTCGCCTACGATGGCAATCTGCTCGCCCTGGGCAATCTCCAGATTCAGCGGCTCGGCCATGCGCCAGTCGGGATGGCGGGCGACACCGTTCTCTATTCGTATCAAGTTCTGATGGCTCATAATTCATAAAATTTTAATCCAAGCCTCACCCCTAACCCCTCTCTCAAGCCTCACCCCTAACCCCTCTCCGAGGAGAGGGGGAACTGGATAATCTCTAATCTCTAATCCACTTAATCCCTAATCCACTTAATCAATAATATGGTTCTTGCGTGCGAAGTCCTTCCAGCTGCTGTACTTCTTGTCTGTCGTCGGTCGTCCCATCTGCAGGTAGTGGCAATAGGCCGCGCCCAGCGCATCGGTGGCGTCCAGGTAACGTCCCATCTCCTCGGGCTTTAGGTGGAGCATCTGCTGCAGCATGTAGGCCACCTGCTCCTTGCTGGCCGAGCCGTTGCCCGTGATGGCCATCTTTATCTTCATGGGCGCATATTCGGTGATGGGCACCTGCCGGTGGATGGCAGCAGCCATAGCCACACCCTGTGCGCGTCCCAGCTTGAGCATGCTCTGCACGTTCTTGCCGAAGAAGGGCGCTTCGATGGCCAGCTCGTCGGGCAGGTACGAGTCGATGATGCCCGAGACGCGCTCGAAGATGCGCCCCAACTTCAGGTAGTGGTCGGCATACTTGCGCAGGTCGATAACCCCCAGGGCAAGCATCTCTGCCTTGCGGTCGGCCACCCGCAGCACTCCGTAGCCCATCAGGGTGGTGCCAGGGTCGATGCCTAAGATAATCTTCTCCATAGTTCGCGCAAAGGTACGAATAAGCGAGGAAAGTGCAAAACGAAAGACGAAGTTTTTCTTTTTGCACGTTCGAGCGAAAGTACCTTCGACCGCAGGTCAGAGGTACGAATTTAATTCATTTAAGTTTCGGGCGAGTTACATGGCGTGCCGCGCAGCGCTTTATCACACGTGATAAAGTCCACAGGAACACGTCATGGGAAATAATGGCGAGTTAAGGAGCTCCCGACATTAAGTTAATTCATATTTCAAATTTCATAATTCATAATTTCTTGCGGTGCCCCCTCTCATTTCACACTTTTTATACTTTGGCGTAGCGGCAAATTCAAAATAAAGTCTTACCTTTGCCTGCAGAAACATTAAAAGGACACAGAATCATGAAGAAGATTGCCTTCCTGTTTATGGCTGTTATGATGGCCGCATCGGTACACGCTCAGGTGCAGACGCAGAAAGTCTCGGAGAGCGATGTGAAGGCTGTGGCTTCCACCAAGGCCGAGAATTATGCAGAGATAGAGTTTGATACCCTGCGCCACGACTTTGGTAAGTTCAGCAAGGACGACCCCGTCGTTCATTGCTCTTTCAACTTCAAGAATGTGGGCACGGCTCCGCTCATCATCCATATGGCAATGGCCAGCTGTGGCTGCACCGTGGCCGATTTCACCAAGAAGCCGGTGAAGCCGGGCGAGTCGGGTGTGATTAACGTCACCTACGACGGCACGGACAAGTTCCCCGGCCATTTCACGAAGACCATCAGCGTTCGCTCGAATGCGGTGAGCCAGCTTGTGCGTCTCACCATCGAGGGTACGATGGAGTGAGGGGACTTTTTTTTCTCGTAGTGCATCGTTCATGGTCTTGTACTCCCGCCTCTCCTGCCGACTGGAGGGGCGCTATGGATTGTGCATTATGAAGCAATCCCCCTCCGCGTCTCATTACATAACTATGAACTCTGAAATCTGAACTATGAACTCAGAACTGAAGAAGACCCCCGTCCTGCTGCTCACGGGCTATCTGGGCAGCGGCAAGACCACATTGCTCAATCGCATTCTGGCCAACAAGCGCGGCATACGCTTTGCCGTGATAGTGAATGACATCGGCGAGGTGAACATCGATGCCGACCTGATTCAGAAGGGCGGTGTCGTCAGCCAGCAGGACGACAGCCTCGTCGCCCTGCAGAACGGTTGTATCTGCTGCACTCTGAAGATGGACCTCGTACAGCAGCTGCATGACATCATTGCGCAGAAAGCCTTTGACTACATCGTCATCGAAGCCAGTGGCATCTGCGAACCGGCTCCCATCGCGCAGACCATCTGCAGCATCCCGTCGATGGGCGAGGAGTACCGCGATGCCGGCATCCCTGTGCTGGACAGCATTGTCACCGTCGTAGATGCCTTGCGCATGAAGGACGAGTTCGGCAGCGGCAGTGCCCTGCTGAATACGCGGCTCGACGAGGACGACCTGGAGAATCTCGTCATCCAGCAAATCGAGTTCTGCAACATCATCCTGCTGAACAAGGCAGCCGAGGTGGAGCCGCAGGAACTGGAACGCATCCGTCAGATAATACGTGCCCTGCAGCCCAAGGCTGAGATTATCGACTGCAACTATGGCGATGTCGAGCTCGACCGCATCCTGAACACGGGTCTCTTCGACTTCAACCGTGTGGCCACCTCTGCCGCATGGATCGATGAAATCGAGAATCACCATGAGGAAGAAGAACATGATGAGGACGAAGAAGAGGATGAGGATGAAGACGGGCACGACCATGACCATCATGAACATCACCACCACGATCATGAGGAGCACGAACATCATCATCACGACCACGAGCATCACCACCATCATCACCATCATGACGACGAGGGCGAGGCAGAGGAATATGGCATCGGTACCTTTGTGTGGCAGCGCCGCGAGCCGATGGACCTGGGCCGCTTCGATGAGTTCGTGGCCCGCCACTGGCCGAAGAGCGTCATCCGTGCCAAGGGTATCTGCTATTTCCGTGACGAGCGTGACATGTGCTACGTCTTCGAACAGGCAGGTCGCCAGGTGTCCATCCGCCAGGCCGGACAGTGGTTTGCCACGATGCCCAAGGAAGACCTCGACGAGATGCTCCTGCGCGATGCCAACCTGCGCCGCGACTGGGACCCCTTCTATGGCGACCGCATGCAGAAGCTGGTCTTCATCGGACAGAAGATGGACCGCAAGGCCATCGAGGAGGCACTCGACGCATGTCTGAGAGCGTGATGCCCCGTCCATGCGGGTATGCCCGGACATCGTATGAAACTACGTGTGGCGTGACGCGGAACTTGCTGTAGCTCGGCGTCCCGCCACACGTAGTTCTGGCTGCGGTTACAGCAAGTATTTTCCTGAGCCGTCAGAGCCTTATCGTTTTTTTTCCATTTTATGCTTGCACGCACCGCAAAATATTCGTACATTTGCATGCCGGAATGCTGGCCGTCATCGACACAGCTTCCGGCATGTACTATATAGGATAACCTTTTCGATATGAAGCATCTCTTCTCGCATCTTGTCGCGGCGCTGTTTGCCGGCCTTCCTTGTCTGGCACAGGAGGTGACCATTCCCTCAGCCTCCAAGCCCGATGCCAACCGCATATCCCAGCAGGGCGAGGCGGAAAATCCTCTTTTCGTAATCACTGATGCCCATCTGGACACGCAGTGGAACTGGGACGTGCAGACCACCATCGAACAGTATCTGCCCGCCACACTCAGCGGAAACTTTGCCCTGCTGAAGTCATATCCTCACTATCGGTTTAACTTTGAGGGAGCCGTCAAGTACCAGTGGATGAAGGAATACTATCCGGCCCAGTACGAACAGCTAAAGCAATACGTGGCCGAGGGGCGATGGAACCCCTCGGGCGGTTCGTGGGATGCCAATGAGACAATGGTTGCCAGTGCCGAGTCGCTCCTGCGCAACCTGCTCTACGGGCAGACTTTCTATAAACGCGAATTCGGTCGTAAAGGCGGCACCGACATCATGTTGCCCGACTGCTTCGGGTTCTCGGCAGCCCTGCCCTCCATCGCTGCCCACTGCGGGTTTACCGGCTTCCACAGCCAGAAACTCAGCTGGGGCTCGGCCTATGACTATGGTAGCCTACCTGCCTTCGGGAAGTGGCGTGGAGTGGATGGCAGCGAAATCTACTGTGTGCTGAAGATGGGGGCTTACGATGCCAACTTCGAGGAGAATCTGGCGCAAAGCAATACGATGCTCTCGGACATTCGGGCCAATGAGACGGCCTGCGGCCTGCGAGCTGCCTTCCGATATACTGGCAAGTCGGGCGACCGCGGCGGGGCACAGGAGGAGAAATACGTACGCCAGCTGGAGGAGTCGGCCACTACCGATGGTCAGGTGCAGGTGAAGATTGTCTCGCCCACCGAGATGTTTGACTATATGCGCGAGAACGACCGCGGGCAGTACAGGGTGGTGGACCATGAACTGCCTATGCGCACTCATGGCGTGGGATGCTACACGAGCCAGACGATGATGAAGTACTGGAACCGTCGCAACGAGCTCACAGGCGATGCTGCCGAGCGTGCCTCGGTGTCTGCCGCATGGCTGGGTGGCTTCCGCTATCCCTACGAAACACTCACCGCAGCCTGGCAGCGCGTCATCTGGCACCAGTTCCACGACGACCTTCCCGGCACCTGCATCCCCCGTGCCTATGGTTACAGCCGCAATGACGAGGTGCTCTCCCTGCTCGATTTCACGAACACGACCACGCATGCCGTGGCTTCCGTGGCCAGCCGGATGGACACCCGTACGGAGCACATGCCCGTGGTCGTATATAACCCGCTGAGCATCGAGCGCGAAGACGTGGTCGAGGCCGAGGTGCCGGCCAGTGAGCCGTGGACCGGCATACGTGTGACTGCCCCGAACGGCGAGGAGGTGGCGGCACAGCTGACCCGCTTCAGCGAGGGGCGCCAGCACTTCATCTTCGCTGCCCGTGTGCCTTCCATGGGATATGCCGTATATGATCTGGAGAAGAATGCTCCATGCACAGCGGCTCCCGAAGACCTTTCCCTCTCGGGCTATACGATGGAAAATGTGCGCTATCGTGTGACGATCGACTCCTCTACGGGCGACATCAAGAGCATTTATGACAAGGCGCTGTCCCAGGAGCTGCTTTCTTCCAGTATGCGACTGGCGCTCATGCCCTGCAAGTCCACGTCGTGGCCGGCATGGGAAATCCCGTATGCCACCGTTTCGGGCAGCAGCGTCTATGTCAACAATGCCGATGGCACACTGAACATCTCGGTGGCCGAGGATGGCCCGTTGCGTAAGGCATTTCGCATTGAGCGCACACGTCTGGGTTCCACCTTTGTGCAGTATGTCAGCCTGGCAGGCGCGGGCAGCAGCGAGCGTGTGGAGGTGTGGAACGAGGTGGACTGGCAGAGCCGCGGCTATCTGCTGAAGCTGGAGGCCAACCTGCGTGCCATGAACCGCAACGCTACGTATGACAACTCGCTCGGGTTCATAAGCCGTGGACTGAGCACAGAGTCGTATTACGAGTATGCTGCTCATCAATGGGCAGACCAGACCGCTTCGACCGGCAGGTATGGTGTCTCGATACTGAACGATTGTAAGTATGGTTGGGACAAACCCTCTGCCACCCGGTTGCGCATGACGCTTGTCTATACGCCCACCGTGGGCGACAATTATACCTACCAGGGCTTCCAGGATCTGGGCCTGAACCGCTTTCGTTTCGCCATCTTCGGCCATGAAGGAGCGGTGGGCGAGGCTACACAGTGGCAGAGCGACCGGCTGAATCAGCCCCTGATGGCCTATGTGTCCGGGAAGCATGATGGCGAGCTGGACCGCGAGTTCAGCTTCGTATCCGTGGACAATCCTGCGGTGGCTGTCCGTGCATTGAAGCGGGCTGAGGACAGCGATATGACCATCATCCGATTCCACGAGTTGACAGGAAATACTCAGGAGAGCGTCACGGTGACTTTCCCTGCCGATATCCTGGAGGCGTGGGAGACGAATGGTATCGAGGAACCTACAGGCACAGTGGCTGTCGATGGGCGCCGTTTCTCGTTCTCCATTGGCTCGTTTGCTCCCAAGACTTTCGCCGTGCGTCTGGCTACTCCGAATTCCCGTGAGACGTCAGTGTCCGCAGCCACTGAGGCTTATGCTCCCGTGACGCTCAGCTATAATGCCGATGTGATGAGTCTCGACGCCAATCGTGCCGATGGGGCAGCCAGTACGCTGAGCTACCTGTTCCCGGGCGAACTGTTGCCCGACACTCTGCATCACGATGGTGTTCCCTTCCTCATCGGGCCGCGTGAGGCAGGCAAGAGGAATGCCCTGATCTGTCGCGGACAGGAGGTGGACCTCCCCCGGCTGGATGCCGATGCGGGCAGCGATGCATCTGATAGTGAATCGTCCGCGAATGCCGACTCGGTCCGCCTGCTCCATCTTCTGGCCTTTAGCCTGCAACCTGGCGGGAGCGAGTTGACGATAACGTCCGGCGATGAGACACGCACGCTTCGAGTGGGGCATGTCATGGGGCAAGTGGCCGAGCTGGGCACCTGGTTCTCTGTATCTGCTTTCCGTCCCGAGCGTGTGGCTTTTACGGCTACGCATAGCCACGAGCCGAGTGGCCGGAAGGACATCGCCTATAAATATATGTACTTGCGGCACTACACGGTAGCCCTTCCTCGTGATGCCACCACCTTCAGCCTGCCCTCGCAGACGAATGTTTATGTGGTGGCTGCCACACTGGAGTCGTGCGACGGACGCCGACGCTGGCTTTCCGTCGATGAATCGGGGGGGCTGTTCACTGCAGACAATGCTGCTGTGGGATTCGTAGCCCTCTCCTCGCTGGATGCAATATTCCCTGCGGCGCGAGAGGTGCCCTCCGATGTCTCCACCTGCGGACAGTGGCTCGTGCCTGCCTCCGTGTCGGCATCTGCCTACACGCACAATGCCGAGGCACCCAGGATGGCTGCCGACGGACAGTCGTACACTAAGTGGTGTGACAACAAGAGCTCGACGAAATGGCTGCAATACACCTTTGCCGACGAGGTGGAGGCCTGCCAGTGGGAAGTGCTTGGCGGAGGCATAGAGAGCCGCAGCTATGTGCCGCGTGCGCTGCGTCTGCAGTATCTGGATGCTGCAATCTCGAAGTGGGTGGATGCCGACCTCGTGACGGAGAACACAGAGAATCATCTGCTCCGCCCGTTGACCTCCGTGCGTTCCAAGCGTTTCCGCCTGCAGGTGGACGAGGCTGAGCAGAACGGAGGTGGAGCCGCACGCATCTATCAGTTCAATCTCTATGGCAACCCCTCTCCCGGCGAGACAGACGTCACCCTCCTCCGTTCCACACTCTCAGACGGCCCTTGTCCCGTCTATGGTGTCGATGGGTGTCGCATGGGCATGGCCGTGGTGAGGGCAGGCGTGGTTTGCATGCCTGTATTGCCTCGGGGCATCTATGTGGTGGCGGGGCGTAAGGTAAGGGTGAAGTAGTCTCTGCACTGATATAGATACGCAGGACGCCCGACATGTATGTGTGTCGGGCGTCCTGCGTATGTGTCCTATGGCTTACAGATTGTTCAGCTCTCTGCGGATGCTCACCAGCTCGTCGCGGACAGCCTTCAGGCGGTCGAGCATCTCGGACATCGAGGACGCTCCCTGACGGTTCTTGGTCAGGGCCTCGCGTGCCGCGGCAATCTTCATGCCACGCACCTTAAGCAGATTATATACGAGACGGACCTGCTCGATGTCCTCCTTGCTATACTGACGGACGTTGCGCCCACTCTTACGCGGAGCGATAATCTGAGGAAACTCCTTTTCCCAATAACGCAACACAGACTCGGCCACTCCAAATTGGGCAGCAACCTCGCTTATCGAGTAGTACTTCTTGAGGCTTTTATTCGTATTAAGTGTCATATTTCTCGGGATTAAGCTCCATTCGTGCGCAAATTCTTTGCAAAAGTACGCAAAACAAATTATCTTTGCAACAATTTTCGAGGTAAATTGGATTAGAGGTCCGAGATTCGCGCCCCCTCACCCCCCTTCGGAGGGAGTGGGAGAGGGGATGATTCCGTACATCCGTAAGTAAATATATAAGTATATACCAACAATGACAGCAAATGAAATTCGCGACTCGTTCAAGAAGTTTTTCGAGTCAAAGGGACACTTGATCGTACCGTCGGCTCCGATGGTTATCAAGGACGACCCGACGTTGATGTTCACCAACGCCGGCATGAATCAGTTCAAGGACATTATTCTGGGTAATGCCACGCCTAAAAGCCGGAGACAGGCCGACACGCAGAAGTGTCTGCGCGTGAGTGGAAAGCATAACGACCTGGAGGAGGTGGGACACGACACGTATCACCACACGATGTTCGAGATGCTGGGCAACTGGTCGTTCGGCGATTATTTTAAGAAGGAAGCCATCTCGTGGGCTTGGGAGTATCTGGTGGACGTCCTGAAACTGGATCCCAAGGACCTTTATGCCACCGTCTTCGAGGGCTCGCCCGAGGAGGGACTGGAGCGCGACAACGAGGCTGCGGCCATCTGGGAACAGTATCTGCCCAAGGACCATATTATCAATGGTAACAAGCATGACAACTTCTGGGAGATGGGCGACACGGGGCCCTGTGGCCCCTGTTCCGAGGTGCATATCGACAGCCGCAGCGACGAGGAGAAGGCCAAGGTGCCTGGTGCGCAGATGGTGAACAAGGACCACCCGCAGGTAATCGAAATCTGGAACCTCGTGTTCATGCAATATAACCGTAAGGCCGACCACTCGCTGGAGCCGCTGCCCGCCCGTGTGATTGATACCGGCATGGGCTTCGAACGCCTGGTGCGCACGCTGCAGGGCAAGACCAGCAACTATGACACTGACGTCTTCCAGCCGCTCATCAAGGTGATGGCTGCCAAGGCTGGCGTTACGTATGGCGAATCGGAGCAGACCGACATCGCCATCCGCGTTATCGTGGACCATCTGCGGGCCATTGCCTTCAGTATCGCTGACGGTCAGCTGCCCAGCAACGCCAAGGCGGGCTATGTCATCCGACGCATCCTGCGCCGTGCCGTGCGCTACGGTTATACCTTCCTGGGACAGAAGCAGGCGTTCATCTACACCCTGGTGCCCACACTCGTACAGGAGATGGGACAGGCATTCCCCGAGCTTGCGGCCCAGAAGGAACTTATTATGAAGGTGATGAAGGAAGAGGAGGACAGTTTCCTGCGCACGCTGGAGACGGGCATCCGCCTGCTCAACGGCGTGATGGAGGAAACAAAGCGTGCGGGCAAAACTCAGATTGCCGGCACCGAGGCTTTCACGCTCTTCGACACCTTTGGCTTCCCGCTCGACCTCACAGAACTCATCTGCCGCGAGAATGGCATGACGGTGGACGAGGCTGGCTTCCAGACCGAGATGGAGAAACAGAAGGCCCGCGCCCGCAATGCAGCACAGAAGGAGATGGGCGACTGGCACATCCTGCGCGAGGGCGAGAGCCGCTTCGTGGGTTATGACTATACGGAGTACACCTGCCATATACTGAAATACCGCGAGGTGAAGCAGAAGAAGGGCGTGGTCTATGAAGTGATTCTGGACGAGACCCCCTTCTACGGCGAGATGGGTGGCGAGATAGGCGACCAGGGAGACCTCATCAACGGCGAGGAGACCATCCACGTGCTGGACACCAAGAAGGAAGCAGGCGTGGCCGTACACATCGTGGACCACATTCCGGCCGATCCCGAGGCTGAGTTTATGGCCTGTGTCGATGTGGACAAACGTCGTGCCATCGAGGCCAACCATACCTGTACCCACCTGCTTGATGAGGCCCTGCGCGAGGTGCTGGGCAACCATGTGGAGCAGAAGGGTTCGCTTGTGACGGCCGAAGGCCTTCGCTTCGACTTCTCCCACTTCGAGAAGGTGACGCCCGAGCAGCTGCGCCAGGTGGAGCACATCGTGAACGAGCGCATCCGCGAGGACCTGCCCTTGCAGGAGTATCGCGACCTGCCTATCGAGGAGGCCCGTAAGCTGGGTGCCATCGCCCTCTTCGGCGAGAAGTATGGCGACAAGGTGCGTGTGGTGAAGTTCGGCAATAGTGTCGAGTTCTGTGGCGGTTGCCATGCAGGCTCCACGGGACGTCTGGGCATGGTGCGCATCATTAGCGAGAGCAGTATTGCTGCCGGCGTGCGTCGCATCGAAGCCATCACCGGACGCAAGGTGGAGGAGATGATGGACCACATGCAGGATATGCTGGCGGACCTGAAAACTCTCTTCAATAATGCTCCCGACCTCATCAGCACAGTCAAGAAGGCTATCGAGGACAATGCTGACCTGCACCGTCAGGTGGACGAGTTCCACGCCCAGCAGGCTCAGCAGTTCAAGAAGATTATGATCGAGAACGCCCGCCAGCTGAACGGCATCCAGGTTGTCAGCGGCCTGGCTCCCGTAAGTGCCCAGCACGCCAAGGACCTCGCCTTCCAGCTGCGTGCCCAGTTCCCCGAGCGTCTGCTGGTGGTCATCGGCGGTGTTGCCGACGGCAAACCCTCGCTCACCGTGGCCTTCTCTGACGATTTGGTAGCCGAGGGGCACAATGCCGGACAGGTCGTGCGCGAGGCTGCCCGTCTCATCCAGGGAGGTGGCGGCGGTCAGGCCCATTTTGCTACGGCCGGCGGCAAGAACCCCGACGGGCTGAAGGACGCTGTGGAGCGCGTCATAGAACTGGCCACCGAATGACAATATATAGAGTGATATCGGAGACATGTAATGTATTTATGAATAAAGTGAAATGAAGAAAAGAATCTTTTGCGTCGTACTGCTCATTGCAGCAGCCGCCGTGGCCGCTTTCCTCTACATGAAGAAGGGGCAGCAGGACTATGAAACCGTCAAGGGCGATCCCATGCAGACCCGCATCTACACCCTGAAGAACGGCCTGAAGGTCTATTTCTCGGTGAACCGCGAGAAACCGCGCATCCAGACCTATATCGCTGTGCGCACCGGTTCGAAGAACGACCCGGCCGAGACCACCGGCCTGGCCCACTATCTGGAGCACTTGATGTTCAAGGGCACCCAGCAGTTCGGTACCAACAATCCCGAGGCTGAGGCCCCCTTGCTCGACGAGATTGAGCAGCGCTACGAGGAGTATCGCACCATCACCGACCCCGAGCAGCGCCGCCAGAAGTATCATGAGATTGACAGCGTCTCGCAGTTGGCTGCCCAGTATTTCATTCCTAACGAGTATGATAAGCTGATGGCTGCCATCGGTGCCGAGGGCACCAATGCCTTCACCTCGAACGACGTGACCTGTTACACCGAGGATATTCCCTCAAACGAGATTGAAAACTGGGCCAAGATACAGGCCGACCGCTTCCAGCACATGGTCATCCGTGGCTTCCACACCGAGCTGGAGGCTGTCTATGAGGAGTACAACATCGGCCTGACCAGCGACATGCAGAAGGAGTACTATGCCCTGCTGGCCAAGATGTTCCCCGAGCATCCCTACGGCACACAGACTACCATCGGTACGCAGGAGCATCTGAAGAACCCCTCCATCGTGAACATCAAGAACTACTTCCAGAAGTGGTACGTGCCCAACAATGTGGCCATCTGCATGGCAGGCGACTTCGACCCCGAACCCACGCTGGCCATCATCGAGAAGTACTTTGGCGAGTGGCAGCCCGGCGACGATGTATCGCAGCCCGAGTTCCCCGCCCTGAAGCCTTTCACCACGCCGCAGGACACCACCGTCATTGGCCTCGAGGCTGAGAACGTATGGATGGGCTGGCGCTCCGAGAAGGCCTCCTCGCTGCAGAACGATACCCTGGTGCTGATGGATGCCATCCTCTCGAATGGCAAGGCCGGACTGCTCGACCTCGACCTGAACCAGCAGATGAAGCTGATGTCGGCCGGCAGCGAGGTGGAGAGCATGCAGGACTATGGCTTCTTCCTCCTGGTGGGAGTGCCCAAGGAAGGACAGACGCTCGAGGAGGTGAAAGACCTCTTGCTGGGCGAGATTGACAAGCTGAAGAAGGGCGACTTCTCGGAAGACCTCCTTGTCTCCACCATCAACAACCACAAGCTCAGCGAGCTGCGCGCACTGGACAGCAACCGTGCCCGCGTGAGCCGCATGCTCGATGCCTTCATCAACGGTGTCGAGTGGGAACAGTCGGTGAAGTCGCTCGACCGCCTCTCCACCATCACGAAGGACGAGGTGGTGGCCTTTGCCAACCGCTTCTTTACCGACGGATATGTCACCGTCTATAAGCGTCAGGGAGTCGATGAGACACAGAAGAAGATCGACAAGCCCGCCATCACGCCCATCCCCACCAACCGCGACCAGGTGAGCGACTTTGTGAAGTCGGTGCAGGAAACCGTGGTGGAGCCCATCCAGCCTCAGTTCCTGGACTTCCAGAAGGATCTCTCCTTCTTCTCCATCGGGGACAATCTGCCCGTCATCTACAAGCAGAACACCGAGAACGAACTCTTCACCATCGTTTTCCGTTACCCCTTCGGCCACGAGGATGACAATCGCTACGACATTGCTTCGGACTATCTTGACTATCTGGGCACCTCCGAGCTCTCGGCTGCCCAGGTGAAGCAGGAGTTCTACAAGCTGGCCTGCTCGTACTTCGTGCAGGTGGGCTCCGATGACATCAGCATCACGCTCACCGGCCTGGGCGAGAACATGGAGCCGGCACTGACGCTGCTCGAAAAGCTGCTCTCCGATGCCAAGGTGGATTACGAGGCCTACGACCAGTACGTTTCGCTGCTGCTCAAGAACCGTCAGGACAACAAGCAGGACCAGCGCACGTGCTTCAACGCCCTCTATCAGTATGGCGTCTATGGGCAGCGTAATCCCATGCGCGACGTGATGAGCGAGCAGCAGCTGCGCGAGACCAATCCGCAGGAACTGCTCGACCTGCTGAAGAACCTGCCCACCTACAAGCACCGCGTACTCTATTACGGTCCGCTCAGCCAGGACGCCCTCGCCCAGGCCGTAGAGAAACTGCATCCCGTGCCTGCCGAGCTGAAGGACGCTCCCGAGGGCGAGGCCTATCGCCAGCAGCTGACGTCCACGCCCGAGGTGCTCATCGCCCCCTTCGATGCCAAGAACATCTACATGCGCATGTTCTACAACGAGGGTCGCGAAACCAGCCTGGACGAGGCAGCCACCGTGACGCTCTTCAACGAGTACTTCGGCGGTGGCATGAACGGCATCGTCTTCCAGGAGTTGCGCGAGGCACGTGGTCTGGCCTACAATGCTGCCAGCTATTATGTCACTCCCTCGCGCAAGGGCGAGACCGAGTCGTTCTTCACCCACATCATCACGCAGAACGACAAGATGATGGACTGCGTGCGCCAGTTCCGCCAGATTACGGACAGCATCCCGCAGAGCGAGAAGGCCTTCGCCATTGCCAAGGACGCTGTCACGAAGCAGATGGCCAGCCAGCGCACCACCAAGTTCGGTGTCATCAGCGCTTACCTGAGTGCCGAGCGCAAGGGATACGACTTCGACCCGAACAAGAAAATCTACGAGGACGTGCAGAAAGTAACGCTTGCTGACATCGTAGCCTTCGAGAAGGCTCAGATGGCCGGCAAGACTGGCCGCTACATCATCCTGGGCGACGAGAAGGAACTCGACATGAAGTCGCTCGAGCAGGTGGCCCCCATCCGTCGCGTCACGCTCGACGAAGTCTTCGGCTACTGATCTCCCTGCCCAAAACATCGTATCACCAATCTAAAGGCAATGCCGGACGAATCCCTCATGGTTCTGTCCGGCATTGCCTTTTCCTTTTGCCTGCTCCTGCTCCGTTTCTTTCAGACGGCCTTTGGCCTACGCTTCGCCTTCAGTGCCTGAAGTGCTTGCACAGTCACTTGTTCCACAGCATGGTGCCGTCTGCGGCCTGGCCTGCAACCTCCACCTGTATCTGCGTCGTGCGGCTGTTATTATATAAGGTAACGCGCGCGCGACCTTCGCTGTACAGCCTCAGATTGGGATTCCAGTAGGGTAGCGGCTTATTCTGCCTGCATTTTAGCCCTTTCTGTCAGTCTCTCTTCTTCTTCGGTGCGTCGAACGATGTCATACTTCTCCCATAGCGACTGGTCATAGCCGACGGTCTGTATGTCCTTCACCAGATTGCCTGTCGCCGATGGATTTGTTAGCTGCATCCCCTCATCAACCTTGAAGAGCAGGCAGTGATAGGACAGTGTAGAGGTTCCACCATCGAAGGAGATATGGCTCACTTCGGTGAATCCCCGTTCGTGAGAATAGTCCACACGGAACGTCAGTTTCATCGCCTTTCGGATTCCATCAAAGGTTTGTCGCATGCCCATCAGCTCGCCGTCGAAGTGTAGCAGTCCGTATGTCGCAGCATCCACATAGAGCATTCCCTGTATCAATGTCCGTCCAGGCCATCCGCTTGGCAACCATCCGTTATAGAGAAATCGGATTCTGTAGATACGGTTGTCTTCCTCGTCGCGAATGGGTGTGATGTCTATATCGTATGCTTTTCTGATGTCCTCCTCACTAA
This sequence comes from uncultured Bacteroidales bacterium, assembly GCA_902788315.1. Taxonomy (GTDB): domain Bacteria; phylum Bacteroidota; class Bacteroidia; order Bacteroidales; family Bacteroidaceae; genus Physcousia. The sequence goes on along the minus strand of CADAJS010000003.1, from coordinate 270,633 downwards.
GGGGTTGCAGCGTCTGTTTCCAGAACTTCTCATCGAAGATGACTGGACCCAGGAAAAAGAGTTTCTGCATATTCGTCTTTTCGTATTCCTTTGTACCCTCCTGTCCGAGGGTATATGTCTTGCCACTGACCATCAGCATGTCCGCAATGTTTATGGTGCAGAATGCATTGTAGAATCCTTCCAGTACTTCACATGCGCTGTCATTCTGTTCCGTATAGGCTCGGAAGAAATAGAGGGCTGTTTCATTCTTATACGCCTCATAGTCTTCATGTAATTTCTCGCAGATGAGGTTTAGGATGTCCTCCCGAGGCTGTGGCAGGATGACCACTTCGGTCATCTCCGTTGTCATCGGTTTTAATCGGATGGTGTCTGGCAGCTGACCGCCCGTCACTGTCATTTTCCTGAAACCGACATACGAGATTGTCAGTGTGTCGTCCTCTGCCCCGTAGATGCCAAAGTCGCCGACGCGGTTGCTTAAGGTGACGTGCATAGACGATTGCACCCGGGCATACGGCAATGCCTCGCCCGTCTCGCCATCCACCACATGCCCTCGCAAGAGTGTCTGGGAGGCAGCTAACTGTGAAAGAGTCAGCAGGAGATAAAGGAGGCTGTGGCGTTTCATTCTTTTGACTTTAGGTATTTCTGAACAGCCTGCTCTTCCTCAGTATTCCGTAGGACGATGGAAGAAAAATCATTCATGGGAATGGAAGCTGAGGGCAGGGAAATCATCATGGCACGGGATTTTATATCAGCATATTCCAATGTTCCGTATGCGGCCTTGACGTATGCGTGACCTCCCTTGTTCTGATACTCGATACGAACATGTATTTTGGCGGGGGTCCAATCACACGCTGGCATCTCTATGCCATACCGCAGAACCTCTCCTTCAAACACCAGCGGCAGCTTGTTCTTGTCAAGATACAATGTTCCATTCAGTATGGCGTGTTTTTTATACTCGTAGGGTGCAGGAGCTGTATTGGGGTATTCCTCCAGCATGTCCTCGTCAGTCAATCGCTCCATGGATGACTCCAGAAGTCTCATTCTCTCTTCCTTTGTTAATTGACTCTTAGGTTTTGAGGGCACAAGGGATGACGCATTGAACCTGTAACTGCCCACTTTGACTATCATGGAGGAGTCGGCTTTTGTCTTTGGCTGATTCAGTTCTCGGGGCTGTATGCATATTTTGTAAATTTTCTCTCCTTTCGAAGATTTCAGTTCATAGCACCGCGCCCTACAATGGAGGCGATAATTATCATAGTATAAAGGGAAAAGATGCAAAGACCAGAAGCCGACGACATCGTAAGGAAACGGCCCCAGTTGTAATGTGGAGTTTATGTAGAGGCGTTGAAGATAGAGCGGCCAGTCGCCCAATGTTTCTTCTTCCACATCGTTATAAAAACTCTTCTCTATCAGTTCAAAGTTACGCAGGTTACAGGAGTTACATGCCCTCATGTTTGCCTCGCCCATATATATTCCCTTCTCATTGCTGATACAATATCGATAGAAGAACAATGCAGCTTTTGAGCATTCTTTCCATGAATTAGTGGAAGAGTAGAAGTATCGGAATAAGTCATACAGTGTATGAGCCACTACTTTCATGGAATCTTCTGACTCCACGCATTGCATCGGCCACATCTTTATCGTTGTTTCCATCTTTCCAGCCTTTACTTGCGTCGACTCATAGCCGACGAGGGAGAGCCTCAGTTCGTCCTTCGTCCTCGCCACGATGGCAAATTCCCCCTCCATGTTCGTCACTGTCTCTGTCTTTGATGACGCACAGACACTGACGTACGGCAACGCCTCCCCCGTCTCGGCATCGACCACCCGGGCACGATATGTCTGCTGCGCTGCCATAGGCAGGCAGAGAAGGAGGGAGATTATGAAAAACATTGCAAAGATACGATTAAGCGAGAGCAAAAGCAAGGAAAAGAGTGAAAAACTTTTCATTGCTTTGCCGAGCGGAAGTATCTAAGGCGAAGCCAGAGATACAATTTAGCGAGGTATATGCAAAATAATAGATCATTCTTTTTTTGTCTTGTACATCCGGGCGGAAGTATCTAAGGCCGTAACGAAATATGCATAAGCGGACAGGTCTTTGCTGGGCAACTGCAGAACAATTGTTGCGCAGTACTCTGACAATTGTTCCGCAGTTGTGGCGCAAGTTTTTCCGTCGAGCGCCAGACTGTCTGGGCCACCGGCACCCTCGAGTATTATTTCCCATGACGTGTTCCTGGGGACTTTATCACGCGTGATAAACTCTTTTATCACGCGTGATAAAGCGCTGCGCGGCACGTTGTGTAACTCGACCTTGTAGTTTAACGATTTTAGTTGACTACTTTTGGTCTTACTCACTGTAGTGAAACAGAGGATGAAGAGGTATGTAAAGATATGATTAACCCGAATCGGCCCGAGGAGACATTGATGTACACCTCGGGCCGGATGCGTTGGCAGTTGCTGCCCAATAAGGCCTTTAGACTCTCTGCGCTCACTCAGGCAGAATCTTTTCGAAGGCCTGAATGAGGATGTTTGCCATGATCTGCATTCCCTCATCGTTGGGGTGCAGGGCCGTGTCGTAGCTCAGGTTGGCCAGTTGGCGCTGTCCGCCGGCTTCGGCAAAGAAGTCGGCCACGGGGAACGATTCGTAGGCGGCGATGGCGCGCACCATGTCGGCGTACTCCTGCAGATAGATGCCGTTCTTGGCATCATACCAGTGGTCGGGCAGATAGCCGTTGAAGCCGTAGGCCTTGCGCGGGGTGCACAGGATGACTCGTGCCTTGGCATTACGCTGGAAGATACGGTCGATCACCTGCCGGTAGTTGGCTGCGAAGGTGCCGTTCTTCGTGTTGTTGATGTAGTCTTGGATGGTGCCTACGGGCGTGGAATGTCCCCAGTCGTTGATGCCGTGCTCGATGGTGTAGTAGTCGGCATATACCACTGCGGAGACAGCCGAGGCAATCATTCCGCCATTGACGGCTGCGTTGTTGAAGTTCGTGAAGGCCAGCTTCTCCAGCACGCGGGACTGATAGCCCTTGGTGAGGCCCTTGCTGATGTAGTTTGCCGTGTTGTCGTTGAGCCACGAGATGGAGGTGCCCAGAGAGCACCAGCGGGCATTGATCTTGCGCGGCTCGGCCGTGCTGGCCGGTGCCTTGGCGGCACTGAAGACGATGCTATCCACGTCTTCGTCGTTATATCCGTGGCTCTTTCCGTTCTCATAGACGGTGAAACTCTGCGCCACGGCCACTGAGGCCATGGTGCAGAGGATGAGTGTCAATACTGAATGTCGTTTCATTGCTCTTTTCTTTTTTGTTTACTTCACCAAAACTTGAATTTCATTCGAGTTTCTTTCCGTTCGGCATAGACCGAAAGCGAGCTTTCGTCTCTGCACTCACTTAACCAGAATCTTCTTGCCGTTCTGGATATAGATACCCTTCTGCGGCAGTGTCTGGAGCTTGCGGCCCGAGAGGTCGTAGATGTCACCGCTGCGGGCGGGAGCAGAGATGCTGCCGATGCCGGTGGTGAAGGCCTTCAGCACAGGATAGCTGCCCTCGGCCATGTCGCACGACCATACGGCGGGATCCCATGCCACCACCTGGCTCTGCAGCGAGGCGAAGTTCGTTCCGTCGTAGTAGAGGATTCCGCTCTGTACGTCGCCCTCGCGTGTGGGACCGAAGTTCTTGTCCGTGTTGTTCCATACGGCCACGTTCGTGAACTTGCCCATGGGCGTTGCATCCTGATGTCCGCCGCCGATGATACCGCCGCCGCGGTTGACAGTGCCGGCTGCATAGACATTCGTCAGCTCCAGCTGAGCGCGCACGCGGCCTGCGATACCACCTGTGAGGTCGCTCGCGCCGGTCACCTCCACGTTGGCATAGCAGTTGGTGATGTGGCTCTCGCCGCCGATGTTGCCGAACATGCCGCCGCAGTAGCCTGTGGCCTCCAGCTTACCGGTCACCCAAACGTTCTCCACGTAGCAGGGCTTGCCATACTTGGAGTGGCCCAGATAGCCGGCCAGAATGCCCGTGCCGCCCGTGCTGGCGACGTCGGCATTCTCCACGCCGAGGTTGCGCACATTGCCGCAGAGCACGCCGAAGAGGCCGCAGTAGTCATAGGCTCCGTCGGTCTTGGAGGTCAGGTTGCGGATAACATGGTTCTGTCCGTCGAAGTCGACGAAGGGATAGGGATGCTCGTCGGTGGCAGCGGGATAGTTGAAGAGAGGCTTCCAGTCGGTGACGCCAGCCATATCGATATCGGCTACATAGACCATCTGTCCGGCAACGAACTTGCTGGGCAGGCTGGCCAGGTCGGCAGCCGTCTTCACCACGAAGGGATTCTCCTTCGAGCCGTCGGGGGTGTCGGTCTTCTCGTTGGTGTAGGTGCCGTCCTCGTTCTTATACACTCGCTTGTGGGTGTTGTCCAGGACGGGGAGCTTGTCCTCGCCGAGCGTCTGATACCAGTGGATGTCGGCCTGGCTGCCGTTGAGCTTGTAGCACACCTCGCCGCTCTGGAGCTGCTCCTCGGTAACCTGGGTGCCTTGCTTCGTGCCCACTGCATTCAGATAGTAGCAGTTGTTGGCCTTGAACGTGCCTCGGCAGAAGGTATAGCAATAGTCGGTGCCTGTGCCTTCGGTGAGCAGGCAGGAGGTGTAGCAGTTGTTCAGCGTGGAAGATGCGTCGCCGGAGGCGAATGCTACGTAGCCGCAGTACATGGAGCTACCGGGATAGCCCATGATGCCCTGTGTGGCGCAGTTGTTGAAGGTGATCTTGCCGTAGAGGGCGCCAATCATGCCTCCGTTGCCAGTCACGCCGCTGTGCTCGCCCGTGATATTGACATTCGTGATCACATCCTCTACGAGTATCGTACCGTCGCCGTAGCCGATGAGTGCGCCGTAGTGGATGCCTCGTGTGATGACGTCGCCCTCGACACGCAGATTGCGGATGGTGGCGCCTCTCACGTAGCTGAAGAGACCGCAGTAGTTGGCCGAGAAATCATAGTTGTACGTGATGGTATGGCCCTGTCCGTCGAAGATGCCGCTGTAGCGGGCGTCGGCGTTGCCAATCATCAGGTTGGGGTCGTCGGCCTCGCGCAGGTCGATGTCTGTGAGCAGCTTGGCATTGAGGCTTGTGGAACCTGCGTTCACCAGGCTGACGAAGACGTAGTATTCCTTCATGCTGCGCAGGAGGTAGTAGTCGCCCTCCTTGTCGGGGAAGAAGCTGATCATGGACATGGGGTCGATGGCGCGTGCCTCCTCGGCTGTCATGGTGCCCAGCATGTATCCGTCAGTAATCTGCTGGTAGGCCTTCTCCATCTGTGTGAATTCGTCGTCACTCATGATGTTGGAGAATGCTCCCAGCATGTCGTTTACCTCGTCGGCTTTCTCCATGAGGGTGATGTATGCCTGCTTGCAGTCGTAGATCTGCAGGAAGAGGTCTGAGAACTTCTCGATGAGCTGGTACTTGGCTTCGGCATCGGTGGTGGAGGCTACGGCGTCGAGTGTCTGCTGCAGCTCGTCCTTGAGTGCCTGACTGAAGTTGGGATAGGTGGCAAAGTCGGTGCCATAGGAGAATTCGTACTTCTCGAGGATGGTGTGTGCACGTGCCGACTGCGACTCGAGCACGCGGTCGAGACTCTCTGTGGCCTCGGCTATCTCGCCCCAGTAGATTACCTTGATGTTGCCGAATCCGAGCCAGTCGGGCTGCTGTCCGCTGCCGGGCTGACGGATGCCGATGGTCAGCGAGCCGTCGGTCACCTTACAGAGGATGCTGTTGGGGTAGCGTCCGGCCTTGAAGGCGTTGCAGCAGCTGATGACGCCCTGCATCGTGTAGCCAGCTGTCTCTCCGTCGTCACCGGGTACTGCGAAGTCGGCAATCGAGCCTGTGATGTGGCAGTTCTCGCCATCGACGGCTTTGTCCACACTGATCATGTCCTCGATGTTGGTCTGGAAGTAGTTGTGGATGCCGTTGGCGTAGAGCGTGGCTGCATAGTTGGTGTTGTAGTAGTCGCTGTAGGGGTAGGGGCGATAGGCACCGTTGACCTGTAGCTCGTAGATGCCGTTCTGCAGGCCGGTCAGTGTCTGGTACATGTCCATCGTGCTGTTGAAGCACTCGGCAGCGCGTATGGGACTGGTCTCGGAGGCTCCTGCGCCTGTGGCCTTCGTGCCCTGCCATCCGTTGAAGCTGTCGCTGAAGTCGGGGTTGGTGAAGAGCATGGTGATATCTGTGCCCACCATCGGTGTGAAGGAGATGGCCTCCACCAGTTTCTGGTCGATGAGCGCTGTCTCGGCTTTGATCTCTTCCTCGCTCAGCTCGCAGTTCTCCAGAATGGTGAGTGCAGAACCATGAGGGAAGTCTTCGCTGGGATCTTCATACTCCGTGAGGTAGATGGCGAGCAGCTCGCTCTTCTCGTTGCTTAGTTCGGGATGCTCCTCAAGGTATCGCTTGGTCTCCTCCACCTTGTTGATGTAGGCCTCGTAGGCTGCGGCACAGCTGTTGATGCTCTTGCGCTGGCCTTCGAGTCCGGCATAGCCATCCAGGAAATCGTCGATGTCGGCGACGTTCCTGAGGGTGGCGAGCGCCTGAAGATAGCTGTCCACGAGGGTCTTCTGTGCCTTGACCTCTCCGTAGTGCTCCGTGTCGGTGTCGATGACGTGGGAGATAAATGAGCGAAGGTCGGCTTCGTTCCGGATGTTCATGTATGTATCGCCGGCGCCAAATACGCGGAGGTGGCTCTTGTCGGGCACGGGCATCTCGTCCTCGCCGAGGTTCTGATACCAGCGGATATTGCTCTGGTCGCCGTTCAGCTTGTAGCAGAGTGCGCCCTCGAAGAGTTCGTCTTCGCTGGTCTGGGTTCCCTGCACTGTGCCCACTGTGTGCAGATAGTAGCAATTGTTGAGGGTCACCTTACCGCCCGAGTGGGTCAGCGTGAAGCAGTTGCCGGTGCCAGTGCCTTCGGTGAGCTGGCAGGTGGTGTAGCAGTTGTTCAGCGTGGTCGTGGAATTGCCGTCGGACCATCCCGAGAAGCTGCTGTACATCGAGCTGCCCGGATTGCCGAGTGTTCCGAGTGTGGCGCAGTTGTTGAAGGTGATTTGGGCATAGTTGGCTCCGATCATGCCGGCATCGCCCGTTACCTGCTGCATGTCTCCCGTGATGTCCACGTTTGTCACGACGTTCTCCACGAGAATTGTGCCGTCGCCTCGTCCGATGAGGGCGCCGTAATGAATTTGCCTTACAGTGACGCTTCCTTCCACGCGGAGGTTGCGGATGGTGGCATTATTGACGAAGGCAAAGAGTCCGCGCCATTTCTCGGTGACCAGTGCGTAGTGGTACGTGATGGTGTGGCCCTGTCCGTCGAAGATGCCGCCGAACGGGTCGCTCTGCGTGCCTATCATCAGGTCGGGATAGTCGCTTGCGCTCAGGTCGATGTCGTCGGTTAGGAGCACTTTTGCCTGTGTCTCGCCTCCGAGGATTCGCTGGTTGAGCCAGTTGAGCTGCTTGGCATTGCCGATGAGGTAGTATCCCTCGGCGTTCTGCTTCACGGCATCGGGGTCGGCCTGTCCGCAGACAGTGCAGAGTCCGTCAGCGTCATACTTGTGTTCGGGGCGCGTGGGCTGGCTCGGTGTGTTGCTGTATGTGAGTGGTCTGTCAGGATACTCGGCACCATCGCAACGGAGCTCGCCCGAGGCATATACCTGCTGGCTGCCCGTGCCAATCTGGGGCACGAGGTCTGTGCCGATGGTCTGCGTCCAGTGGATTTCGCTTTGGTCGCCGTTGAGTTTGAAGCAGACGGAGCCGTTCCGGAACTGTTCCTCGGTCATCTGCGTGCCCTGGGCGACACCGATTTCGTTCAGGTAGTAGCTGTTGGTGATCTTCACCGTGCTGTTCGTTCGGCTGAAGGTGTAGCAATAGTCGGTGCCTGTGCCTTCGGTCAGCGTGATGTCGGTGTAGCAGTTGTTGATGGTGGTGGAGCCTCCGTTGTCATAGGCTACGAAGCCGCAGTACATGGAACTGCCCTCGCCGCCGAGTGTGCCGTGGGTGGCACAGTTGTTGAAGGTGATGTCTCCGTATTGTGCGCCCACCATACCGGCATCGCCCGTCACACCGCTGCGCTGGCCGGTGATGTTCACTGTCACATCCACGTTCTCCACGAGGACCTTGCCTCCCACGTAGCCCACGAGGCCTCCGTAGTGGATGGCCGTTACTGTGGCTGTGCCATTGACCTTAAGGTTGCGTATCGTGGCACCGTTGATGTATCCGAAGAGTCCGCTGTAGTTTGCTTCGACTGTCCCGTAGTCGTAGGTCACCGTATGCCCGTCTCCGTCGAAGATGCCTGCAAAGCGTGCTCCCGAGGAACCAATCATCAGTTTGGGATAGGCGCTCTGCGTCAGGTCGATGTCGGCCGTGAGCCGAACCTTGGGGCTGGTCTCTCCCTTCTCGATCTGCTGAACCAGCCAGTTCAGCTGTTCGGCATTGGCGATGAGGTAGTAGCCATCCTCGCTCTGTCTCATGCGACCGCAGATGGTGCAGATGCCGTCGTCGCCGTATGCGTGTACTCCCTGTGTGGGGGTGCTCTCGGTGTTGCTGTAGGTCAGTGGCTTGTCGGGGAACTCGGCGCCGTCACATCGCAGTTCGCCTGCGGCATATACCCGCTGGCTTCCTGTGCCCAGTTGCGGCTGCTTGTCCGTGCCGATGGTTTGTGTCCAATGAATCTCGCTCTGGTCGCCGTTGAGCTTGTAGCAGAGTGCGCCGCTGGCCAGTTCTGCCTCAGTGAAGGTGGGCACATCAGTGCCTCCGAGGCTGAAGCAGTTGGTAATCGTGGCATCGTTCACCACGTCGAAGAGCTTGGTCTCTCCGCTGTTGCGGGTTACGGTGGCTGTGGACCAACAACCGTTTACCGTGCCGTGATAGAGGTGACCGCATATTTGGGCCACGTCGGTACTTCCGCTCACGCTGCCCGTGGACCAACAGTCCTGGATGATGTAGTGGGCCTTGTAGCTGTAGTTGATGGCCGCGATGGCTCCCACGTACTGGCCCGTGGACTCCACTCGTCCTTCGTTACCCAGGCCGATGAGGGTAATGGTGGCATCGGCCTTGTTGTAGTTTGAGGCCACCATGGCGCAGGCGTTGCTGCCGTTGATGATGGCGCACGTAGCATCCATCGTCAGATTCTTGATGACACAGCCGTCGCCCACCATGCGAAACAGACCGGTGAAGTATGCTCCCTGTCCGTCGATGGTCAGGTTCTTGATGCGGTGGCCCTGTCCGTCGAAGGTGCCCACGTAGGGTACGCCGTCGAGGGCGATTCCGCTGAATTCGCCGTTATAGCTGCCGAAGTCCAGATCCTGAAGAACTACGGCATTGAGGGCTGTGTTGCCTTCGTTGACTGCCAAGGCAAAGTTTGCCAGATCTGCGGGCGTGCTGATTTGGCACACTCCGTCGCGAATTGTCAGGTTGTCCATCGCACTCTGTGCGTTGGCACGTCCTCCCGCCACGAGCCACAGGGTCGCGAGCAGGATCATCGGAAGAGATAGTCTTTTCTTCATAACGTTTTCCCTTTCTCTTGGTTCTTGTTTTACTATTTTCGTCTTTTTCCTTATATATATTTTAATGTACTTCGTGCATAGGCCGGCATTGCTTCTCTCAGGCCATCCTTGCCTTGAGCTTTTCGAGCATGTCTGCTGTCATGCGCGGTAGGTCGTACTCGTGCCTCCATCCCCATTCCTCGCGGGCGCAGGTGTCGTCCATGAGGTCGGGCCACGACTCGGCAATCGACTCCTTGAGAGGATCCACGTCGTATGTCATCTCGAACTCTGGTATGTGCTTCCGTATCTCGTTGTATATGGTTTCGGGGTCGAAACTCATGGCTGCCACGTTGAAGCCGTTGTGGTGCTTGAGCCGTTCGGGGGCTGCCTCCATCAGTTCGATAGCGGCCCGCAGGGCATCGGGCATGTACATCATATCCATCCGTGTGCCGGCCTTGATGGGGCAGATGAACTTTTCTCCGCGTACGGCAGAGTAGAAGATATCGACGGCGTAGTCTGTGGTTCCGCCTCCGGGAGGAGTCACGTAAGAGATGATGCCGGGGAAGCGTACAGAGCGGGTGTCCACGCCATACTTGTGGTGGAACCATTCCGAGAGCAGCTCGGTGGTCACCTTCGACACTCCGTAGATGGTGCGGGGGCGCTGGATGGTGTCCTGCGGAGTGTGGTCGTGAGGCGTTTCAATGCCAAAGGAGCCGATAGAACTGGGTGTGAATACGGCACATCCCTGTTCGTGAGCCACTTCGAGGATGTTCCACAGACCGTCAATGCCCACTCTCCATGCCATGCGTGGTTTGGCCTCGGCCACCACGGAGAGTAGGGCGGCCAGATTGTATATGGTGTCGATGTGATAGCGGCTGACGGTCTCGGCAATGGTTGTGCCGTCCGTCACGTCCACGATGGCTGCAGGGCCACTATCGGCCAGTTCTCCTTTCGGCTCGCAGCCGGGGATGTAGCCTGCAATGATATGCGCGTTGCCATATCGTTCTCTTAATGCCATTGTCAGTTCGGAGCCTATCTGTCCCGTGGAACCGACAACAAGAACATTTTTCATCTTCTTTCAATAGTTTTCAGGTTTAACGGACACAAAGATATAGAATAAAAATCAAATATGCATACATCGCATACTTATTTTTTGTATCTTTGTCGTCAGAAACCCTAAACTACGATAAACATGTACGGTAAACTGAAAGAACATCTCTGCCAGACCCTGGCCGAGATTCGCGAGGCTGGCCTTTACAAGGAGGAACGCCTCATCGAGAGCCCCCAGAGCGCTTCCATCAAGGTGGCAGGGAAGGATGTGCTGAACTTCTGTGCCAACAATTATCTTGGTCTGTCGGACCATCCACGTCTCATCGAGGCCTCCAAGAGGATGATGGACCGCCGTGGCTTTGGCATGTCGAGCGTGCGCTTCATCTGTGGAACACAGGATATTCACAAGCAGCTCGAGGCTGCCATCTCTGATTATTTCCAGACGGAGGACACCATTCTCTATGCTGCCTGCTTTGATGCCAACGGAGGCGTGTTCGAGCCGCTCTTCACCGAGGAGGACGCCATCATCAGCGATGCCCTGAACCATGCCTCGATTATCGACGGCGTACGTCTGTGTAAGGCGAAGCGCTACCGCTATGCCAATGCCGACATGGCCGAGTTGGAACAGTGTCTCCGTGAGGCTCAGACTCAGCGTTTCCGCATTATTGTTACGGACGGAGTATTCTCCATGGACGGCAACGTGGCACCGGTGGACAGAATCTGCGACCTGGCCGAGAAGTATGATGCGCTGGTCATGGTGGACGAGAGCCACTCGGCCGGCGTCGTGGGAAAGACGGGCCACGGCGTGAGCGAATTCTTCCAGACCTACGGGCGTGTGGATATCTATACTGGCACGTTGGGCAAGGCTTTCGGCGGTGCGCTGGGCGGATTCACCACGGGTCGTCGCGAGATTATCGAGATGCTGCGTCAGCGCTCGCGTCCCTATCTCTTCTCCAATTCGCTGGCTCCCTCGATCATCGGTGCTTCGCTCGAGGTCTTCCGCATGCTCGGTGAGAGCAACGAACTGCACGATCGCCTGGTGGAGAATGTCGAGTACTTCCGCGAGCGGATGATGAGCGCGGGCTTCGATATCAAGCCTACGCAGAGTGCCATCTGTGCTGTGATGCTCTACGATGCCAAACTCTCTCAGGTTTACGCTGCGCGACTGCAGGACGAGGGTATCTACGTCACCGGTTTCTATTATCCCGTGGTGCCGAAGGGTCAGGCCCGCATCCGCGTCCAGATATCTGCGGGGCATAACCGCGAGCAGCTCGACCGCTGCATCGAAGCCTTCATCAAGGTCGGTCGTGAACTGGGCGTGTTGAAGTAATCACCATAAATAAGGCCCCCTCGCCACGGCGAGGGGGCCTTGATGTTAGTCCGCTACTATTGTCTGTGTCTCGTATTTAGCTACGCTCGATCCATGCCAGTGTGTCGCCGCGATGGACGAAGGTGGCGCGCTTGGCTGCTACTTCCACCAGCTGTCCGCCCATGCCGGCCTTGACGGGCACGAACTCGCCCCAGGGTGCTTGCACGTAGCAGAAGGTGTCCTCCTCGGTGTACTTCTGGCCGATGAACGGCTCGAGACAGGGCACTGCTTCCGAGCCTCCCTGGAATTCATAGAACACCTGACCGTTCACGGGGCTCACCACAGCGTCGGCCTTGGCGTGCTTCAGTGCGGCAATCTCCTCCGGGTTCATCTTGGCACCCAGGCGGGCCTCCTTGGCCTTCTGCAGGTCGGAGAGGAAGTTCTTCTTGGCCTGTCCGCTCTTATAGTTGCGATACTGCTCGGGGTGCATGGCCAGCTCGAAGAGCTCTTCGTCGTCCTGCCCGTAGTCCCAGTGGTTCTCGTCCATCTCCTTGCGGAAATCGTCGAGGGCATTGGGGTAGAGGGTGTGCGGGTCGGTGTCGGTGAATTCCTTGCCTTTCTCCCGGGCCAGTTCCACCAGTTCGGGGGCGATGGTGCCGGGCACCTTTCCGGACTTGCCCAGTATCATTCCCCACATGGCGTCGTCCATCATCTGGAAGCGTCCCTTACCTTGGGCCATCGTGAGCAGGTTCATCAGTGCGATGTTCTTGGTGTACTGGCTGAAGGGGGTCACCAGTGGTGGATAGCCCACCATGGGCCATACATGCTCCACCTCCTTGAAGAGGGCCACGAGCATGTCGTCTGTGGTCAGTTCGGGTTCGCCCTTCTGCTTGCGTAGGTTGTTGATGGCGCTCTGGATACCGCCCAGGTCGGCCATCATGGAACCCATCATTCCGCCGGGCAGGCCGCAGCCGAGCAGAAGGCTGGACATGTGCTTGTTGGCGGGGTTGATGAAGTAGCCCAGCCAGTCGTCGATGAACTCTTGGGTGAGCGAACGTGCTTTCATATAGGCAGACATGTTTATCTCGGGCACATCGAAGCCTTCGTTCTTCAGCATGGACTGCACGCTGATCACGTCGGGGTGCACCTTGCCCCAGGAGAGTGGTTCGATGGCTGTGTCGATGATGTCGGCACCGTTGTTGCACACCTCCAGGATGCTGGCCATGGAGAGGCCGGGGCCCGAATGTCCGTGATACTGGATGATGACGTCGGGGTGGTTCTTCTTAATCATGCCCGTCAGGCGGCCCAGCATGGCGGGCTGTCCGATGCCGGCCATGTCCTTGAGGCATATCTCGGGGGCACCTGCTTCGATCAGCTTGTCGGCGATGGCCGAGTAGTATTCGGCTGTGTGTACGGGCGAGTTGGTGATGCACAGGGTGGCCTGTGGGATCATGCCTCCTTCGCGGGCATACTGGATGCTGGGGATGATGTTGCGTACATCGTTCAGTCCGCAGAAGATACGTGTGATGTCGGTTCCCTGTTTCTTCTTCACCTTATACATGAGCTGACGCACATCGTCGGGCACGGGGTACATGCGCAGGGCATTCAGTCCGCGGTCCAGCATGTGGGTCTGTATGCCTGCCTCGTTGAACGGGCGGCAGAATGTGCGCACGGCTTCGTTGGGATTCTCTCCGGCCAGGAGGTTCACCTGTTCGAAGGCACCGCCGTTGGTCTCCACGCGGGCGAAGCAGCCCATGTCGATAATCACTGGGGCTATGCGTGCCAATTGGTCTTTGCGGGGCTGGAATTTGCCAGAGCTCTGCCACATGTCTCGATATACGAGACTAAACCTTACTTTCTTTTTCATGTCGTGTATATGGTTCTGTAATTCTTTTCCTGTCTTCCCCTCCTGTGCCGTCTTGCTTGCGGTACGGATTCTGTATCTCACCCTGCAAAGTTACAAACTTTTCTTGTTATAATGGATGAGATAGTTGCATTTTCTTCTGCTTCTGGTGTACTTTCTTGCCTTTTCCCGCTCTTTTCCTGTACTACTGAAGTGGTTGTATGCGCAGGTCGCGCACTGCGGAGCCTTGTGGCGATAGGGCGAGGTCTGTAACCCTCAGTCCGCTGCGGTGGCATATCATCGTGCGCTGTCCGGCAATCTCCGTGTCGATGAGCGAGCCGCCCAGCTTGGGCTCGCCGCGTATGATCATCCGGATGGTGAATGGCTCATCCGTCCCACGCAGGTTGCCGATGGCATAGTCGCCGGCTTGATGTGGCTGTCCGCCGAAGTGCAGCGTGCGTCCCTCGCCGAAGCGTGCCTCGCGCTTTGCCAGGTCCAGTGTCCACTGGCAGGGCTCGTCGCTGTGGCCGCCGGTGAAGTCGAGTGTCACCCTCCCCTGGCCTTCCTGCTGCGGTATGACATTGAAGGTGAGCAGGAAGGATCGTGCCTCTGTTGCAGCCTGGAATATCGAGCCGTCGGGCACGTCGGCCGTGAGGCGGCGGGAGCGGCCTTTCGTCGCAGGCATCAGCTCGGGCATGAAGCGTGAGCCGATGCGTCCGTCGGGGTACTGGATGAGTTCTCGGATCACGAGCGCCCCGCCCCAGTGACGGTTGACCTGCACCCACCCTGCCATCAGATGGCGTCCGTCGGGCAGTTCGCAGATGCTGGGCACGCTCAGCCCGTCATAGATATCCTCGCCGCGGGCCACCATGTCGCGATAGGCTTCCGTGGCCTCGTCGGCTATCTTCATCCACATGTGTGTGAAGCCTCCCACGATGTAGTCGTACTGGTCCCAGCGGAAGATGAAGGTGCAGTCGCCTCCGGGCGGAAAGTCTTCGCTGATGCAGTGCCAGCCTCCATCGAGCCTGTCGCTGGTCCATGTGCCGCGGGCGCCATAGTTGGCCAGCATGCCGAGACGCCCCTCGCGGTCCACGTAGATGGTGGGATTCTCGGCCGGATGAATCAGGATGTGCGACTTGCGGAAGCGGGCCACGCCGTCGGCGCTGACGGCATAGGAGGCTCCCGAGGGTATATCCTCGTCGCCCTCGAACGGGCAGGCAAAGGGGAGGGACTGGCTTTCTCCGTATTCGCGGATGTGCTGCCACTGGCGCGGCGTGCTCGTTTGCTCGGAGGGCCAGAGGCGTGAGGTGTGCATGCCATAGCTCAGGAAGAGCGTGTCGTGCCATACGAACGGCGTGCCCGTGCCGAGTGTTTCCCATTGTTCCTCGATGGGGACGGCAGCCTCGTGTTCCGTCCAGTGGCGGAAGTCGGCGGTGGAGAGATGCTCGAAATAGTGCCCTCCGCGCCCGCATTTGCTTTCGTGTCCCCGGCGGTCCAGCAGGTAGAAGACGTGATAGCGGCCCTGATGCCAGATGGTGGCCACGTCGCCCACCCATGCATTGTGGCCTCGGGGGGTGAAGTACTGTGCCTCTACGCGCTCCTGCTCTTTCTCCTTTATGATTGTCGGACGGATTCCGGGCGTATATACCTCAGCCTCGATGATGTATGCATCGTCTTTGCGTATGGAGTCTGCGGTCACCTCATCCGGATAGCCCAGTGCGAAGTCGCGGTCGGCAAGGCTGCCGTCCACGTACATGTCCCAGCTTACACCCGTGAAGTCGAGCGTCACGTCGTGCCGGCCCCATGTGTCGGGCAGCAATGCCAGTGGCACGCCCACCACCATGTCATGTGTCGCGGGCTGGCCGTCGCGGCGCAGCGTGCTGCCCTCGGGGAGATTCAGCCGCAGCACGGCTTCCAGGACGGGAACGCGGCCGTCCGGCATCGTGCCGGCGGGGTAGTTCTGCCGACGGGTGTCTGTGGGCGAATGTTGTCGCAGGCGCATGCTCAGCACGCCGGGGACGGAGAGCAGTTCGCGGTCGGTGGTGAAGTCGGCCAGGCAGACCTCTGTCTTCAGCGTGAAGGATTGCGGCTGGCTGCGCCTCTCAGCGTTGGCTGTCGTGGGGAAGGCGTAGCTGTCGGGCCGCAGCTGGACATAGCTCCCGCGCTCTGATTGGCAGGAGACGAGGGCGACGCACAGTGCCGCCAGGCAGAGAGCCGTCAGGCTGCGGGCGGAACGTCGAGTCGGTTTTCTGAGTGTAGTAGTGTGCATCGGATTGTCATATCACGATGCAAAGATAGTGAAACGTTTTGGTTTCCGGCTTATCATTGCATGAGAAAATGAGTCGAATGGCGGTTTTTGGGCGGAAGACGGGGGCGCGATTGGCGAGAAGCCCGCCTCCGGCTGGCTGATTGCCCTCGTCGGTTTGCTATGCTGTGTGTTGTGATTTCGGAAGATTTCGCCTTGGGGTGCCTCAGATGAGGTGCCCCAAAAATATGCCCAAAATGCCCCTTTTGGGGGTGAAAAACGTGATTTTTACAGCTGCATACTCATTCAAATGTCTGATAATCAGCATGTTGAAAAAATCGAGAAATCCGTGTCCGGCGGACGCTTGCTTGCATTTACGCGATTCTCGCGCGTTTTTCCCCTTCATGCAACACGTTCCGCCGGTCGATGCAACACGTTCCGCCGGACGATGCGACGTGCCGTGTCGGCTTGTGTGGCGTGTCGCTTCATTCTGTGTGAGGCGATATGTAAAGAAAAAACTCCTCCTTGCGCCGGTGCGCGTCCCGGTTTCTCTTTGTGTATTGCCGCAGTGTCTGCCTGCGGGGCTATTGTTCCAGCTCCCTGACGGGGAAGGTGAAGTAGGTGTCGGGGAATGGTTCGTCGCGGAGCGTGAAGTGCCACCACTCGGAGTCCAGCGCCTTAAAGCCGCCTTCGAGCATGGCTTTACGCAGAATCATGCGGTGGCGGAACTGCTCCTCGGTGATGTTGCGGCCAGTGGGTGATTTCGAATTGTCGCCCGTGTATTCGCCCGTCTCGGGATTGCCGCAGAAGTCGGGGTGGCTCTCGGGACCGAACCAGTCGAAGGTGCCGCCCATGTCCAGCTCCTTCTCCGTCTGCATGTCGAAGAGGGTGAGGTCCACTGTGGAGCCGCGGGTGTGGCCGCTCTTTTCCATGATATACTCTTGTTCGAAGAGTACGCTCTTGTCCAGGTCGGGGTAGAAGTAGGGCTTCATCAGCGTGTCCTCCACGTTGGCGGCCCAACGCACGAAGTGGTCCACGCCGCGTTGCGGACGGTAGGCATCGTAGATCTTGAGCCGATAGCCCTGTGCCATCACATTGTCGCTCACGGTCTTCAGCGCCTTGGCGGCTTGGCGGGTGAGCAGGGCTGTGGGCTGTTCGTAACCGTCGATGCGCTGACCCACGAAATTGTAGGTCCCATAGTAGCGTATCTCCAGGATGGCGTCGGGCACGGCATCTGTCAGGGTGACAAACTGGCTCGTGTCTTCCGTGGGACTGCCTGCAGGGGCTTCCTTCTTGTCATCGCTGCAACTGATGACGCACGTGCCGCAGAGGATGGCGAGGATGGCGGCGAGCATCCAAAGTCTTGTGGTTTTCATTATTCTACTTTCTTTATTCTTTTATTGTATGTATTATCTGTGAATCAGAAGTCGAGGCGGTAGAACAGGTTGGGCAGCGAGATACCCACCTTGTCGGTCTTTACCGTGCGGGTGCTCAGGTCGAAGCGCTGGGCAAAGGGGGTCTCGTTCATCAGTATGTTGACACCCTCAAAGGCGATGGTGTGGCTCTGCTTGCGCTTGTTTATCTTGTAGCTCACGGTAAGGTCCACCGTGTGCTCGGGCTTGTATTGCTTGCTCATAGCCTTGTCCTGCTGAAAGATTTCCTCCTCGGGTATCTGTCCGGCATCCAGCAGGGCGTTCATGGCCGTGAGGTCCATCGGCGTGTAACGCAGCCCGCCCTGCAGGGCGTACTTCACGCTGACGTTGAACACATTCTGCTTGCGGCTGCCCGTCATCCACTCCTTGCCGGCGAGGAGCTTGGCCGTATAGCGGCGGTCGTAGAGCTGCGAGCGCCACACCTTGTCCTGGGCACGATACTCCGACTTGAAGAGCGAGGCGTTCACCTGGCCGAAGAATCCGTGGCTCATGTAATGCTCCAGGGTGATGTCGGCCCCGTAGTTGCGGGTATTGCCGTCGTTTGACATTGCCTCGTCAAAGTAGTTCAGGAAGCGGTTCACGGCGCAGAAGGTGGAGCCGCCGATGCCCACCGGCGTGTCGAAACCATACTGCCAGTGGGCACTGAGGCGCAGGTTGAGGTTGTCGCTGAAGCGATACATGTAGGTGGCCAGGAGGTGGTGGGCCTTGGTGAGGCCGAGGTCCTTGTTCAGGCGACGCCCGCCTTCCTCATAGAAGTAGGCGTCCAGACGTTCAATCATGGAGTGCAGGCCATAGCCCAGACCGAACGAGTTGCGTCCGTCAGGCTCCCATTTCATGCTGGCACGCGGCTCGACACTGAAGTCGTCGGAAAAGGCGAAGTAGCTGCCTGCCAGACCGAGGTTCATGGTGAGGTGGGCTGTAGGCTTGATGATGTTCTGCCAGAATAGGCTGCCCAGCCCGGTGTTGCCCTTGGCCTTCACCCAGTCGGTAAATGGGGCGGGGGAATATACATAGTCGGTGGAACTGTAGCCCAGGTTGAAGAAGCGCTGCGAGTATTCGGCACCGAACTGCATCAGCCATCTGGCCGACATCTGGGCGGATAGCTCGGTGTTCAGCAGCAGGCGGTCTTCGTTCATCCGCTGGTGGCTGTATGGAACCACGGTCTTAGGCTCCGTGTAGGCAATGGGCATTGTGAGTACGTCGCTGGCGTTGCGGCGCAGGCTCCAGTAGTCGTTGTCCACCGTGATGTGCTGGGCATTGTAGGCCATCGTGGTGCGCCATGTCCAGCGGTCGGCAAAGTGTATCTTGTGCGATGCACCGCCCAGCAGGCCCCACAGGTGGCCTTTCTGCCGCGTGGCGTCATAGATTGTGTGGATATCCTCGATATCGAGGACCTTGTCCTCTGCTCCGTCGAAGTAGCCAAGGGCAAAGACCGAGAATGTGCCGGCCTTGCGGGTGGGCATGTTCAGCTTGAGGGAGAAGTCGTGGAAGTCAAACTGTGTGTCGTAGTCGATGATGCCCAGCTTGTCGGCCAGCGAGGTAAAACCGTACCGATAGTTAAGGATATAGCTGGAGCGACCATGCTTTGACAGGGGACCCTCGCTGGTGAGTTCCTCCGACGCGGTACCTACCTGGAGGATGTTCTCCACCTTCTGGTTGTTGCCGGGGCGCATGTTCACGTCGAAGACGCCGCTGAGCGAGTTCGAGTAGTTGGCATTGAATGTCGAGGTGAAGAAGTCTGAGTTGCCAATGACGTTGGCATTCAGGGCGCTCACCATGCCGAATCCTGCTTCGTAGAAATCATTGTAGTGGTTGGGCGTGAACACTTCGACTCCCTCGATGCGGTACTTCATCATTTGGGGCGCATTCCCGTGCACCGACACACCGTTGCCGTTCGAACTGGCCGAGATTCCGGCATAGGCCGAGACGAGACGGGCCGGGTCGTTGGCTCCGCCGGCGAATCGCGTGGCCTCCTCCATCGAGAGCATCACGCCGCCCACGAGCGCTGTGGGGTTCACCGTGGATTCCTTGTTCACACGGGGCTTCACTGTCACCTCGCTCAGCTGCTGGCTACTCTCGCGCAGGGCAATGTCAATGACGCTCTCCTTGGCACCCGCAATCAGCTGCTCCTTCAGCACGCCTGGCTCATAGCCGATGTATGATACCTCGACGGTGTAGCGCCCGGGCTGTTTCATCTCGATGCGGTAGCTGCCGTTCATGTCGGTGATGGCCCCGGTGTTGGCCAACTCGACAATCTTCACTGCGGCTCCAATAAGCGGCTCGCCGCTGATGGCATCCTTTACGGTGCCACGCAGGGTCTGGGCGCATATAGTGCTGCTGCCGATGGCCCACAGGGCTATCGGCAGCCAAGTCCTTATCTGTCTCATGTCTTTATGTTAAATGACAACGGCGGTACCGCTGGCAGCCACCATGAGCATCGAGTTGGTGGAGCCAAGGGTCTCGTAGTCGATGTCGATGCCTACGACGGCGTTGGCGCCCAGGGCGGCAGCACGATCTGCCAGTTCGCGCAGTGAGGTTTCCTTGGCCTCGCGCAATACCTTCTCATACGTGTTGCTACGGCCTCCGAAGAAGTCGCGCAGGCTTGCTTTAAAGTCTTTGACAACGTTGGCGCCGATGATGGTCTCGCTGGTGACGACGCCGAGGTACTGCCGGATGGGCTGTCCCTCAATGGTGGGTGTGGTGGTCTGTAGCATGGTGAACGGATTATGGTTGGTTATTGGGGTAGAGTGAGGCTCACGCCTATGGTGTCGCTTTGCGTGCCGGTGGGCGGATTCTCCTTGTCAATACGGATGTGCAGAGAGACGATGCGTGGGAAACGCTCCATGAGGCATTCGCCGATGCGGAGAGCCACGGTCTCCAGCAGGCGGGCGGGTGTCTTCATCTCGTGGCATACGGTATCAATGACGTCGGCATAGCTGATGGTGCCTGCCAAGTCGTCGTCGCGGACGTCCTCCTCGTCGGCTTCGACGTCGAGGTAGAGGCTCACGTAGAAGTCGGCACCAATTACTTGCTCCTGTGGCATCACGCCGTGATAGGCATGTATGCGCAGTCGGTCGATGTGTATTTCCAGCTGCATGGTTGTCCTGTATTATAGCGGGCGGTCAGACTTCCTCCTCGCTGCTCTTGTCTGTGGCATCGATGGTTGCCCCTGGGATGTACTTCTTCAGGGCGCGTGCCACACCGGTCTTCCACGAGTTGATGCTGTCGCTGTCGAGCTGCAGCGAGGCTACGAGGCGGATAACGTTGTCCAGCGGCATGCGGTATCGCAGTACGCCGCTGATGAGTTTTGCATAGTTCCAGTACTCGGGATTGAACTTCTCGCTGAGGCCCTCGACGGTGGTCTTATAGCCTCGCTTGTTTTCGAACTGGAAGTCGTAGCGCTTACGCCCGTCGCGGTCGATGTGCTTGATGATGCGCCCCGTGGTCACGCTCTTGGGCAGGGAGATGCCCTCTTCGTCGTCCATCAGGCCGGTGAATATCTCATAGGGCCGGTTGTTCATCAGTCCCACGAAGGCCACCCATTTCTCCTTCTGATTCTGGAAGCGTACGACGTCGCAGTCGAGTACTTCGGGGCGGGTCTCTATCATGGGCATGATGGAATTGCTGAGGTCGCCGTCTTTGAGGAAGCCTTGTTTGTAAAGCACGTTGAGCAGGTTCTGAGACATCGCTTCGTTGTCTTTCTTCGTGTAGCGTATGTCGGTGAATACCTGTGCCAGCGTCTGCTTGCTGTTTATCTCGACAAAGTGGCGGTTCTCTTCCAGTTCTTCCTTGGGAGAATAGAATGTGTTGATGCGTTCGGGCGTGTAGGGCTGATAGGTCTCCTGATGTACGAAGGACTCCAGCGGCAGGCGGTCGGTGGGGAGCGGCGTCTCGGCCGGCCAGCCCACGGTGAGCGTGGCTACGGGGAAGACGAGTTGTGGCAGTTGGAGTGCTTCGATGATGAGTTGAGGCATATAGACGGTGGTGCCCAGAAAGCATAGCCCGAGGCCTATTTCCTCGGCCATGCAGCAGAATGTTTGGCAAAAGAGCAGGGCATCCGTGGCTGCATTCATGAAACTGAGCATGTTGTCGTAGCCTGGTGCGGCATCGCGCTGCAGGCACCAGTCGGTGGTGCGGCGGAAGTCGGCGCAGATGGTGAGGACTACAGGTGCCTCTGCGACCATGGGCTGGTTGAAGTGGGCTGGTGCGAGACGCTGCTTCATGGCTGCGTCGCGCGTGACCACTACACTGTACAATTGCAGGTTGCCCATCGTCTGAGTGCGTGCGGCATCGGACAATAAACGATTCAGCAACTCGTCTGTGACGGGCTGCTGAGTGTACTTACGTACGGTGCGTCGTGTCTTTAGGTTCATTTCTTTTGCTTCAGCTTGTGTTCCAGCTCTTCCACGCTCTTCCTGAATTCTTTGTCTACATTGAGCCGGTTCTCTATGGTCTTGACGCTATGGATTACGGTGGCATGGTTGCGGTTCCCGACGAGTGTGCCTATCTTGCTCGTGGTGAGTTTGGTGAACTGCTGTGCGAAATACATGCTCAGCTGTCTTGCCTGCACGATGTTTGCCTTGCGGCTCTTGCCGTACACATCTTCTTGCTTGACATGGCAGAACTCACAGGTACACTCGATAATCTGCTCCATCGTGAGGGGTTTCTTCTCTACGTGAATGCTGTGGCACATTACGCGCTGGGCCAGCTCCATGTCCACGTCGCGGTTATATACGACAGAGTAGGCCAGGAGGCTGTGGATGACTCCCTCGAGTTCGCGCACGCTGTCCGAGACATTGATGGAGATGTAGTCGATGACATCTTGCGGGATGTTGAGGCCGTCGTGGCGTATCATGCTCACAAGGATGTCGCGGCGAAGTTGCTCCTCGGGACGCTCGAGCTCGGCCAGGAGTCCACACTTGAATCTCGTGATGAGGCGGTCCTCCATGCCTTGCAGGGATACGGGCGGGCGGTCGCTTGTCAGGATTATCTGCTTCCCGTTTTGCCGCAGATGGTTGAAGATGTGGAAGAAGGCATACTGTGTCTTCGCTTTCGTCTCGCCCATGAGCTCCTGAATGTCGTCCATGATGAGCACGTCGATGCTCTGGTAGAAGTGCATGAAGTCGTTAAATGTGTTGCGACGCACCGAGTCGGTGTATTGCACCTGAAACAGGTTGGCACTCAGGTAGAGGACACGCTTCTGCGGATGTAGTTCCTTGACGCGTGTGCCGATGGCATTCACGAGGTGGGTTTTTCCCACGCCGCTGGGGCCGAAGATAAACAGAGGATTGAACGCCTGCTGGTTGGGGTTCTCGGCAATCGCTTGCCCCACACTGCGGGGAAGCTTATTGCTGAGGCCTTCTATAAAGTTGCTGAAGTTTTGTTTCGTGTTGAGTTGCGAGTCCAGGTCCTGTGCCGTTCCCACAGCTTCAAGTGTGCTGGGGGCTGCGTTTGCAGGCTTGCTGGAGGGCGTGTGCTGCTCGTTCTGAGCTGTGTCGCTCTCCATGTGGACGGTCTGGTCGCTGGCAACATTGACGTCGTAGAACAGGCGGGTGTCCGCACCGAAAGCACGGATGATGGCTGGGCGCCACAGCTTGCTGAACTTCTCCTCGAGATATTCATGGAAGTACTGTGACGGAACATAGACCGTCAGTTCCTTCGTCTGAACATCGAACGACTTGAACTGCAACAGTGAGAACCATGTCTCGTACTGCTGCTCGTTCACGTTGTTGCGGATGATGTCCAGGCAACGCTTCCACATTGTTTGTGGGCTTTCTGCCATTTTGTTCTACTCTTTATAATATATTATAATGTACCGTCAAGCGACGGTGGATTATATTCTCGTTTTGCAAGTGCAAAGGTATGGAGATTCTTCGAGACGGCAAAATATTTCTCTCTCCTTCGTTTTGTCCAAAAGGTTGGTATTATGCATATCAAGCGTTTGAAATACAAAGGGTAATCGCGAGCCATTCTCGTTGATGAATATCCTTTCGTTTTGCTTGATGCAAGTGTTTGTATGTCAGTCCATTTTGCTTGATGCTGCATTGATGCGTCTCCATGCTCTCCTTCCGCCTTAACTTGCCTAAAATAATGTGCTTACGGCGAGACATTGGAACGAGGAGTTTAGGTCTCGTTCAATTAGGACAAAGTTTTAATAGAGGTTCTGCGTTACTTTTTTCCGAAGACGGAGAAGTGTACGTATCGCTTGGGATTCGTCTTGAGGTCGGTGACGAGGCTGTCGGCACTCTGGATGGTGTGGTTCAGGTTATTGTAGAGTGTGGGGTCGTTCATCATCCGGCCCAGTGTGCCGTCGGGATCCTGTGCCTGTGCCAGCAGCTTGTGCAGGCTACCCACTGCGGTGTTCACGCTGTCGAGGGTGGCTTGCAGTTGTAGCTGGTTGAGGTTTTCGGTGAGGGTGACCACGTTTTCTCCGGCGCGGTTGAAAGTGGATGTCATCTGTGGCACGTCGTTCTTCAGCAGGCTGTTCAGTTGCTGGCTGCTTTGGTTGAGATGGGCCGTCACTTCCTCGGTGTTTTGCAGGATGGCCTGTACATGCGGGCTTTCCACAAGGCGGTTGAGCGAGGCCAGCAGGCTGTCCACACGTGCCACCGTCTGCTCTATCTGGGGCATCATGTCTGCGGCCTTGGATAGCAGCCCGTTTGCATCCGAGCCCTGAATGGTGTCGCCCGGATGGTAGGCGTCGGTCAGGTTGGTTGTTAGCAGGAGGTTGAGCGTGCATCCGCCCAGCACGGCTTCGTCCAGGCGTGCGCTGCTGCCTCGCGGGATGCGCAGGCCGCGGTCCACCTCGATTGCCACGAGGACCTGTCCCGGACGGTTATAGTCATAGAGTATGTTGCTCACGCGCCCCACGTCGTAGCCGTCGGCATATACGGTGCTGTTCTTGCTCAACGCCTTGGCGTTGCTGAATTGGATGTAATATGTGTTCTGTGTGGAGAAGAGCTTGGCTCCTTTTAGAAAATTGATGCCCAGGAAGAGCAACACCAGGGCAATGGCGCCCGTCAGCCCTATTTTTGTTTCTTTCTTGATCTTCATGTCTTATTCTGAGTCGTTGGATGTCGTTATTTGTATGGGGATTACTTGGTTTTCTTGTATTGTACGAAGGCGTTGTAGATGCTGCGTGCCAGTGCGGCTTGCCCGTCTTTGGAGGTGAGATACTGTTCCTCGGTGGGGTTGTTGATGTATCCCAGTTCGACCAGTGCACTGGGCATGCTCGTGGCCCGTAGCACGAGGAAGCCGGCTTGGAATACGCCTTTGTCAACTCGCTTGGCCGATGATCGCATCTGTTGCTGGATGAGGCGAGCCAGGCGGACACTCTTCTCCATGTTCTGGTCTTGCATCAGCTCGAAGATGATGTAGCTCTCGCTGCTCTTCGGGTCGAAGCCTTCGTAGCGCTGTTCGTAGTTGCTCTCCAGGGTGATGACGCTGTTCTCGCGCTTGGCCACCTCCAGATTGTCAGCAGCCCGATGCATGCCCAGCGTGTAGGTCTCCGTGCCCTGAGGGCCCACCCGTGCTGCCGTGCTGTTCACGTGGATGCTGATGAAGAGGTCTGCCTTGGCTTTGTTGGCGATGCGTGCGCGTTCGTCCAGTTCGACGAAGACATCCGTCTTGCGTGTGTACACCACCTTCACGTCGGGACAGTTTTTCGCCACGAGGCGGCCCAATTCCAGCGCCACGGCCAGATTGATGTTCTTCTCCTTGCTCTTGCGTCCGGCAGCGCCCGGGTCCTTGCCGCCATGTCCGGCGTCGATCACCAGGGTGAATGCCTGCATACTCAGGCTCATGATGAGCGTGGCTATCAGTAGTGTGTATCGTTTTGTCATAGATGACCTCTGTGTGATTACGTCATTGTCTGTTTTCGCTTACAAAGTTACATAATATAATCGAAATCTCAGTACTTCGAGTCAATATTTAATATATTATAAGGTACGTGTGGAACAAAAAGTGTGGAAAAAAGACCGCATTGCGATGTCTTTCCTTCTGTCGAGGGGCTGTTCTTCTTTCTTCGCCTTGTTCTGCTGCTCACTTCCAGCTTTTCGTACGGAGGTGAATGCTCCAGGGGGGGGCATGTGACTTCCCTTCTTTATGTCGCATGAAGTGTTTTCCTGGGCGAGGGAATACAAAAAGCCCCCGCATGTGCTGCGGGGGCTTCTAATTCTATTTCCTGCCACACTCAGACGACACCCTGTGCCATCTGGTCACAGTAAACCTTGGCTTCGCCGAGCTTTTCCTGCCACACTCAGACGACACCCTGTGCCATCTGGTCGCAGTAAACCTTGGCTTCGCCGAGCTTTTCCTGCCACACTCAGACGACACCCTGTGCCATCATCGCTTTGGCAACCTTCATGAAGCCGGCTACGTTGGCTCCCTTGACGTAGTTCACGTAGCCATCGGGTTCGGTGCCGTACTTCACGCAGTTCTCGTGGATATTTTCCATAATCCAGAGCAGCTTGGCGTCCACCTCCTCGGCGCTCCAGCTGAGTCGCTCCGAGTTCTGGGACATCTCCAGTCCGCTTACGCTCACACCGCCGGCGTTGGATGCCTTTCCCGGTGAGTAGAGAATCTTGGCCTCCTGGAAGACGCGGATGGCTCCGGGTGTCGAGGGCATGTTGGCACCTTCGGCAACGGCGATAACACCATTGGCTACTAAGGCCTTTGCCTGCTCCTCGTTCAGCTCGTTCTGTGTGGCGCAGGGCAGTGCGATGTCGGCTTTCTCGAACCAGGGCTTGGCTCCCTCTACGTACTTGGCCGTCGGATACTGCTCCACATATTCTCTCATACGTCCGCGATAGACGTTCTTCAGTTCCATGATGTAGTCCAGCTTGGCGCGGTCGATGCCGTCCGGGTCGTATACGTATCCGTCGCTGTCGCTCATGGTCATCACCTTACCTCCGAGTTGCAGTACTTTTTCTGCTGCATATTGTGCCACGTTTCCGGCACCGCTGATGAGCACCTTCTTGCCTTCGATGGTCTCGCCCTTGGTCTTCAGCATGGCGCGCAGGAAGTAAACGGTGCCGTAGCCTGTGGCTTCAGGACGGATGAGTGAACCGCCGAACTCGAGGCCCTTGCCTGTGAGCACGCCGCTGAACTCGCGCGTCAGCTTCTTGTACATGCCGAACATGTAGCCCACTTCGCGTCCGCCTACGCCGATGTCACCGGCAGGCACGTCCACGTCGGGACCGATGTGGCGGGTCAGCTCCAGCATGAATGCCTGGCAGAAGCGCATTACTTCGGCATTCGACTTGCCGCGAGGCGAGAAGTCGCTGCCGCCCTTGCCGCCGCCCATGGGCAGTGTGGTCAGGCTGTTCTTGAACGTCTGCTCGAATGCGAGGAACTTCAGGATACCCAGGTTTACGCTCTTGTGGAAACGAATGCCTCCCTTGTACGGGCCGATGGCATTGTTGTGCTGTACGCGATAGCCCATGTTCGTCTGGATATTGCCCTTGTCGTCCATCCAGTTCACACGGAAGGTATAGACGCGGTCAGGAATACACAGGCGTTCGATGAGGTTCACTTTGTCGAACTCGGGGTGCTTGTTGTACTCTTCTTCAATTGTGCCCAGCACCTCTTCCACTGCCTGGTGATATTCAGGCTCGTTAGGGAATCTCTGCTTCAGATCTTCCAATACTGCTTTTGCATTCATACGCTTAAATGATAAAGTAAAACACTTCGTTGGTTGCTATCCGGGCGCAAAGGTAAGCAAAAACCACGAATTGACAAACAAATCGTTGCAGAAAGTCATGAAAAACTTTCAATTTGTTATGAAATAGTGCTCTGCGATTCTGTTTTTACGTTTCCGTGCTGCTCTTTTCACTCTGCCGCGATGGCTTCGCCGAAGAGGTCAATGCCGTGGAGAATCTTCTGGAGATACTCGTCGCGGCCCGCTACGTCCCAGCAGTAGATTTCCCATGTGCCCATCATCAGTCCCATGAGGTGTTCCTTCGATATGTTTGCCAGACTGAATTGTGTGAGGCGTCCGATGACGTCGTCGGCCCCCAGCCCCTCTCTGCGTCGCTTGCCGCCCGGCCAGTTGGTGCCGCAGGGCACTTGGTCGAAGCCTGCCTGGTCCAGCTTGTAGAACGTCTCGAGGCGTACGTGGTCGTGGGTGTCGTTGGTGGCCAGGTCGAAGCCTCCGGCAGCGCTGTCGTAGAACCAGTTCTGCTGCACGACGCTCTTCGGGCAGCGCTCGAAGAACTCCTCCGACGTCCAGGCATAGTCGCTCCACATCCAGGGGCGTGCACCTGCCTTCTCCACCTCGCCCACGATATGCAGGAAGTCCTTCCACCAGTATTCGCCCTTACGCACGCATATGTAGTGGAATCGCTCGCTCTCCTGAAACGAGGCGCGCTCTTCGTCGAAGCCGATGTGGAAGTAGCGCGGGTGGCCGAATATCTCGACGACGTCGCGGATGATATCCTCACACATGCGGTAGTAGGGTTTCGAGGAGACCATGTGCCGGTAGTCGCCCATCCAGCCGTTGTGTGTGGTGGAGAAGTTCAGCTTGGGTATCACCTCGAATCCCATTGCATTGAGCCGCTGTATCTCGGACTGCATACGCTCCACGCTCCATGTGCCTGGGACGGCCAGTTCGGGATGGCTGGGATAGAGGAGTCCCTCGCCCAGGTCCAGAACGATCATGTTGATGCCCTTGCCCGTGGCTCGCTCGGTGACGCGCTGCCATTCCTCGTCGGTCCAGACGAGGTGGGTCTCGGGTTTCACTTCGAGCAGCTCGCGACTCTCCTCGCAGAGTCCGCCCATGAGTTCGGTGGGGAAGTCGCACCACATGTTGCTGCCCAGATGGAGCAGCAGCGCACGAATCTTGCCGAAGTCCGGTGAGATTGCCTGTGGCCCGACCTGTGGGATACGTACGGTCTTCTTCTCTCGTGTGCAGCTGGTACCCAGGCTGAGGGCAGCCAGACTCAGCGCTGATTGCCCAAGGAAATTACGTCTGTCCATGTCTCTTATACTTTATAATTCACGATTCGTTGTTTATGACGTTTCCCTCGTCAGAGGGGGGCAGGCAGGCTATTCGGGACTGGAAGCTTAACTTGCGCAGGCCAGTGTGAAGACGCTTATCTGGGCCGAGGGGTCGGCTTCGAGCAGGGCATGGGCGCAGGCCATGAGTGTGGCACCGGTGGTCATCACGTCGTCCACGAGCAGGAGATGCTTGCCGCACAGGTGCTGGGGGATGGCGGCGCTGTAGATGCCTTGTGCGTTGGCCAGACGCTCCTCGCTGCCCAGACGGGTCTGGCTCTTGCGTCCTTCGCGGCGGCGTAGCAGTGTCTCCACGGGGCGTCCGAACTCCCGGGCCAGTCCGCGGGCTATAAGTTCTGCTTGGTTGTACCCGCGTTTCAGGCGTCGCATGCGGCTCAGCGGTACAGGTACTATGATGTCGGTCCATGCCGGAAGGGCTGTGTCCTGCAACTCGCGGCCGCCCCATCGACCCATTGCCTCGGCCAGGCGTGTGTGGCCCTGATACTTGATGCGCATCAGGATGTGGTGGAACGGCGAGTGGTGGCGATAGGCTAAGAGCGTGGCGCCATAGATTGCCGGGAACGAGGGCCACAGCCGTCGCACCATCATGTTGTCGTCGATGCGTTCCATGGGATAGCGTGGCCACTGTGCGCTGCAAGCGGCACAGACGAATGATTCGCCGGGCATCATTCGGCCTTCGCATACGGGACACGTGCGGGGCAGAAGCAGGGAGGCAAGGTCGGTGAGGAGCAATGTTTTTTAAAGTGTATAGTTTATGGTTTAAAGTTTATAGTTTGGGGGCTGTAATGCTTGTCAGGGTTGTCGGATGATGCGGGCCAGTTCCTGGGGCGACACGTTTACGGGGCCGTCGATGAATTCCGGGATATTGTAGCTTCGCAGGAGCTGGCGATGGTAGAGCGGGTCGCGCGAGGGCAGTTCGAAGGGTTTTGTCATCCTTCCCTCGGCATCCACGTGGGCGAAGAATGGTCGGGTGTAGTTGCCGTCGTCGCGCCGACTGCTGAAGACAATCCATCGTCCGTTGCTGCTCCACGAGTGGTAGCTCTCCACCTCGGGGCTGTTCACCTCGTCGACCCTGCGCACCCGTCCTGTGCTGAGGTCCATCATGTAGAGGTTGGCATCGCGGTGCCAGATGTGGAACACGCCGTGGCGTCCCATCGTGAAGAGCAGCCATCGGCCGTCGGGTGAGAGGCGGGGTAGGGTGGCGCTGCGGCCTTGCGAGGCTGCGTCGAACACCATGCGTGCGGGGCCGAAGCGGTGACTCTCGGTGTCGAAGTCGCGTGCCATCAGGTTGTATCGCAGGTTGGTGTAGTGCCGCGCCATGTCCTGCGGACGTGGGAGGGTGCTGTCCGTGGGCGTGTATTGGGCTGCACAATAATATAGTGTCTTTCCGTCGGGGCTCCACCACGGGAAGCAGTCCAGCTCGTTGCTGTCGCGCGGCAGGGATGTCACGCAGTCCTGTGCCACGTCGTAGAGGACGAGGTCGCTGTACGTGTCCTGCACCTCCACCTTCTGCACGTCGCGGGTGTGGAAGAGCTGGCTGGTCAGATTCGTGCTGTAGGCGATGAGGGGCTCGGTGGGATGCCAGGCGGGATATACTCCGGCGCTGAGCAGGCTGTCGCGCTTCAGCTGCACCTTCTTCACCGTGCCGTCATAGGCGACGACTGTTCCGCCATAGGCCTGTCGCACGTGGAACTGCATGCGTGCCGGATTGTAGTGCTGGAAGGCGTGGCAGTTGATACACTGTCCGTCGCGCTCGTTGCTGTTTATCATGTTGCCATAGATGACGCGCTCGTCATAGTTCGTCAGGTTGCGCTGGCAGATGGTCAGGTCTTCGTAGGCTACGTAGGAGGGCGCGATGAGGCGGTAGGCCAGGTAGGGGTTGATGCTGTCTGCCGAGACGTGTATGCTGAAAGGCTGCATGCGCTGCCATGTGCCGTCGGTCTGCCCCAGGAACACTTCGGCTGTGATGTCGGCAGCTCCGGCAGCCATTCGTCGCCACGCTTTGAGGCTGGGACAGATGTCTGGTCCGCTGAAGGTATATGTGGCCCCGTTGGACGAAAGGCGTGTGACGTATCGGTCTGCTTCGTCTTCGATATGGAAGCGCAGCGGCGCCATGTTCTGCGGCACGGTCACACCGATGTAGTCGGGATAGAGGCGCGGCATGGTGTCCGTCTCGGTGAAGTGTTGCGGCACCTGGCTGCGCCGGCAGGCGGCTGCCATGAGGATGAGCGGAAGGAAAAGATATATGAGACGTTTCATCGCTATGCGGTTTTCAGCCCTCTGACGAGGAAATAATAATAGAAGAACGTATGGCCGAAGCGTGGACGGAAGGCTACCTTCTTCTGCTCCAGCGTCATGGTGCCGCACTGCTCGTTGAAGCGCATGAAATCCTCGTAGGTCTGGCGCACCTCGGGGTCGAATGGCATGTGGCTGGTGTTCACCGTCTGCTCCAGCTGTCCGTACAGGAAGGCGGCCTCCTGGAAATGGCGGGGGATGCCTTTCTGTGCGTGCGATGGCACATATTCGAAGAAACGATCCCAGAAGGAGGGAATGTCACGGGTGAGCATGGCGCACAGCAGGTTCAGCTCCTGTCGCAGCGGGTCCTTGCTGCCGCCGTTCAGCGCGAAGTAGTCCAGCAGGTAGAGTTCCACCTGCATGTGGTCGGTATCCAGGCGGTCGCGACGATCCATGAGGTGGAGGATGGGGCCCATTTCCTCGTCCTGTGCCACCAGTTCGGGGTGGTGCAGGAAGCGGGTGTAGCGGATAGCCCACTCACGGTGGTGGCGAGTCTGGGAGAGCAGGTCGAGGTATTTTCGTGCCACGCCGTAGTCTCCGTTGATGAGGCTGGCCTTGACCATCAGGCGCAGCTCGTCCACGTTCCAGCCCGTCTCGATGCCCTGCTCCATGCACCATCGGTAGCAGAAGTTCTCCAGCCCGTAGTGGTAGTAGAGGCTCTTGCCGTTCACCTGCGAGATGTGCACGAGCCACGGAGCGTTGGGCGGCGTGTCGCCCTCGAGATAGTGGAATATCTCATCGCCGGCGCGTCCCAGGCGGAAGAGGGCCAGGTTCCTGTTGAGCACCATGATGCGGGTGGGGGCGGTGTCCGAGGTCTCGCGGGCAATGCGCAGCACGCCCTCCCAGTCCAGCTTTTCGATGGCGAGGCTCTGGCGTATCTCGCGGTGGAAATTCGTGTCGGTGTACCATACGTGCCGAACACCCCACAGGGCGGCGCCCGTCAGCGCAAGGACGATGGCGGCCCGCTGCCATGTGCGGCTGAGCCAGGTCTCGGGCTTCATGCGGCAGAGCATGGCGGGTAGCAGAGAGAGGGCCAGCGCCAGGTAGGGCAGGCGATATTGTGCGAAGTCGTCATTGTCAATGCCGAAGGTGGGCATAGCGGCGCGGTAGAGCTGAGCCCTGGCCACCTGGGTGTACAGGTGCTGATAGGCTACCTGGGGCACCAGCAGGATGAGGACGACGCCCAGCCCGGCAGAAATCAGCGGCCAGCGCCACTCGCCGCGGCGAGGCATGCCGTCGGGCCACATCATCAGCGCCGTGGCGGCAAACGACCAGGCACCCAGCAGGGGATAGCCCACGCTTGCGCAGACAATCATCCATGCCAGCCCAAGCAGGGGGTGATGCTTGCGCAGGCACGAGTGGATGCAGGCTGCAATCATGGCGAACGTCATGCCCAACGTGGGCACCATCATGTGGCCCGGCAGTTTCTGATAATAGAGCCAGTAGCCCGTCTGGACCATGCAGGCCAGCAGTGCCAGGGGTAGCAACAGGGCCAGCATGCTCCACCAGCCTCGCAGGCGGAACAGGCGGATGGCCATCGCGCTGCATGCTCCCCACGCCAGACACAGCATGATGAACGTCTCGGCCTTCGAGTGGAAGCATGTGGTGGCCAGACAGGCCAGCCATGACAGCGTGCCGCCCGGGTAGATACACAGCCTCTCGTAGAAGTGGCGGGAGAAGAGGAACAGGCTCAGCTCCTGGGCACGGAAGAGCACGTCACCCTCCAGCCGGAGCAGTACGAAACACATGGCCGGGATGGCCAGCAGCGTGACGTATGTTCCGTATCTATTCCCGTATTTTGATAGTCGGCTTCCCATGTTTCGGTGCTCTTTTTGCCACAAAGTTATAAATAATTGCCCGAAGTCTCTCCCTTTCCTTCCAAAAATATCATCTTTCGCCCCGACAGAGTGGCTCTCATCCATGTTTTATGCAAAAGAAATATTTCTTTCGCTTTGTATTCTCCCTGCTTATTCGTACCTTTGCAATGCTTTCACGCACGCGTGCGTAATATAATAAGGTGTATCAAGCATATTTTTAAACTATACAACAGCTATGACCAAGAGACTTTTGATGTCTGCTCTGCTCGTGTGCGGCCTGATGCAGGCCGGAGCGCAGACGAAGACCGAGCGATGGCTCGATCCGCAGGTGACCCGTGTGAACACGGTACAGAATCACAGTTCGTTCTTTGCCTTCGAGTCCCAGGACCTGGCGCGCCAGGGCGACAAGGGGAAGAGCGGCCGTTTTCTCACGCTCGAGGGCAAGTGGCGCTTCTGCTTCGTGACGAACCACAACGAAGCCCCCGCAGGATTCTTCGCGCCGGGCTATGACGACTCGGCCTGGGAGGAGTTCCCCGTGCCCGGCCTCTTCGAGATGAACGGACACGGCGACAAGATCTACAAGAACGTGGGCTACTCGTGGGCCACGCAGTTTGCCAGCAATCCGCCCTACGTGGAGGAGAAGAACAACTATACGGGTTCCTACCGCCGCGAGTTTCAGATTCCTGCCGGATGGAAGGGGCAACAGATACTCATGCATGTGGGATCTGCCACCAGCAACATCACCCTCTGGGTGAACGGCAAGGAGGTGGGCTACAGCGAGGACTCGAAGATGGAGGCCGAGTTTGACATCACCCGCTACGTGACGCCCGGCAAGCCGGCTCTCATCGCCATGCAGGTGATGCGCTGGTGCGACGGCACGTACCTCGAAGACCAGGACTTCTGGCGCTTTACGGGTCTGGCTCGCGAGGTGTACCTCTATGCCCGTCCGCAGTCGCATGTCGAGGACCTCTTCATCGTGCCCGACCTGGTGAATGACTATCGCGACGGCGAGCTGTCTGTCCGTGTCTCCACCGTCAAGGCCAAGGGTAAGCCGCTCTCGCTGGTGCTCGTGGATGCCGACGGCAAGGAGGTTTGGCGCCAGGACACGAAGGTCTCTGGCAACGAGATGAACCTGAAGGCCACTGTGGCTCAGCCCCGGCAGTGGAGCGCCGAGGTGCCGTATCTCTATACGCTCTACACCACATTGGGCGACGCCAAGAAGCCCATCGAGGTGATTCCGCAGAAGGTGGGCTTCCGCAAGGTGGAGATCACCAATCAGCAGGTGCTCGTGAACGGCAAGCCAGTGCTCTTCAAGGGCGTGGACCGTCATGAACTGGACCCCGACGGCGGCTACGTCGTGAGCATGGAGCGCATGGTGCAGGACATTCAGGTGATGAAGCAGCTGAACGTGAATGCCGTGCGTACGTGCCACTACAGCGACGACCCGCGCTGGTACGACCTCTGTGACCAGTATGGTATCTACGTCGTGGCCGAGACCAACATCGAGAGCCACGGAATGGGCTACGGAGACCGCACGCTGGCCAAGCGTCAGGACTATGAGAAGGCCCATCTGGAGCGTAACCGCAACAACGTGCTGGTGCAGAAGAACCATCCCAGCATCATCTTCTGGAGTCTGGGCAACGAGGCAGGCTATGGTCCCAACTTCGAGAAAGCCTACGACATGATCAAGCAGATGGACCAGAGCCGCCCCGTGCAGTATGAGCGTGCCGGCCAGACAGGCAAGACGGACATCTTCTGCCCCATGTATTACGACTACGACTCGTGCGAGAAGTACCTCAAGAGCGGCAACCCGCGTCCCCTCATCCAGTGTGAGTATTCCCACGCCATGGGCAACAGCTGCGGCGGATTCAAGGAGTACTGGGACCTCATCCGCAAGTATCCCAACTATCAGGGCGGCTTCATCTGGGACTTCATCGACCAGGGCGTGCGCGGCAAGAGCAAGGTGACGGGCAATCAGATTTGGCTCTACGGAGGCGACGAGGGACGCTATCCGGCCACGGACCATAACTTCAACTGCAACGGCGTTATCCAGCCCGACCGCCGTCCCAACCCGCATGCCTACGAGATTGGCTACATCCAGCAGAACATCTGGGTGAAGAACCTCGACCTCAAGGCCGGCACTGCCGAGCTGTACAACGAGAACTTCTTCCGTCCCATCGAGAACGTGGCAGCCGTGGTCACCCTGCGTGTGAACGGCGAGGTGGCCTACACGCTCCCCCTGCCCCAGGTGCCCGCCGTGCAGCCGCAGCAGACGGTGAAGCTCGACCTCAGCCAGATCGGCAGCATGAACGACCTGCGCCAGTTCCTGGACGAGAACAAGGGCAAGGAGGTGACGGCCGACATCGAGTTCCGTCTCATCCACGACGAGCCGCTGCTCAAGGCCGGACATGTCTCGGCTCGCCAGCAGTTCGTGCTGCAGCCGTACGCATTCCCGGGCATGCTTGAGATGATGGGACAGGCTACCGAGGCAAAGGCCAAGGTGGAGGCAGACTCTATGCTGGCATGCTACACGATGAAAGCCAGCGGCCTCTCCGTGACGGTGAACCGCCATACGGGACGTCTGGACTATCTCGACGTGGACGGCAAGCCCATGCTCGAGGATGGCTATCAGGTGACGCCCAACTTCTGGCGCGCACCGACCGACAACGACTACGGCGCTCAGCTGCAGCACAAGTTCGGCGTGTGGAAGAATCCCGAGATGCGACTGAAGTCGGTGAAATGCGCGCCTGTACGTGAGGGCGTTCATGGAATCACGGTCGTGTATGAGATGCCGCAGGTGAAGGCAACGCTCGAAGTCGCCTACCTGCTCTGCGCCGACGGAAA
Organism: uncultured Bacteroidales bacterium; assembly: GCA_902788315.1. GTDB lineage: Bacteria > Bacteroidota > Bacteroidia > Bacteroidales > Bacteroidaceae > Physcousia. Next base: position 235,270 of record CADAJS010000003.1, on the reverse strand, counting down.
GCTGATTGTGAACCAGAAGTTCACGGCCGACAAGGAGGCCAAGGACATGCCTCACCTCTTCCGCTTCGGACAGCAGTGGGTGCTCCGGGGCGACCTCGCGCAGATCAGCTACTATGGCCGCGGCCCCATCGAGAACTATATCGACCGCAACAATGCACAGTCGCTCGCCGTGTATCGTCAGGCTGTGGCCGACCAGTACTGGGGCTATGTGCGCCCGCAGGAGAGCGGCAACAAGACCGACGTGCGCTACTGGACGCTGACCGACAAGCAGGGCCGCGGACTCTCCTTCGTGGCGCTCGAAGCGCCTATGGAGTGCAGCGCACTGAATTATCTGCCCTCCGACCTCGACGACGGTCCCGAGAAGGCTGCCACGCAGCACCATAGCGGCGACCTCATTCCGCGTCCGTTCACCGTCCTGCAGGTGCAGGCCCGCCAGTTCGGCGTGGGCGGTATCAACAGCTGGGGCACATGGCCGCGCAAGGAATACCGCATGCCCTATCAGGACTATAAGTTCTCCTTCATGGTGAAGCCGGTGAAGTAAATCGGCAGACATAGTTGCTAAGGTAGTCGGTGCAGCCAGGACTGCTGCGCTGGCTACCTTAACTTTTTTTTCCATAAAGCAAAACCTTAATCAGCAATAGATATGAACCATTCTCCCTCATACGCCATGCGGCGGGCTAAGAAGGCTTACCTGCATCTCGCAGTGGCCACCCTGTGCATTCTCTCGACGCTCCCCATGGGAGCGCAGGTCAGTCCGCGCCTGCTGCGCGGCACCCCAGTCACCTACAACCAGAACGGACCGCGCATACGTATCTTCTCGGAGGACGTCAAGGAGACGGTCAAGCTCTTCGTCATCTCCGACACCCATCTGTGGATGAGCGATAGCCGAGAGGATCCCTATCGGCAGTACAGCGAGCGCATGGCGGCGGCATATCATAACAACCGCCACTTTCTGACGGGCGAGCCCACCACGAGCCGCGAAGCCTTCCTGCGCACGCTCGACCTGGCCAAGCAGAGCGGGGCCGATGCCATCGCTCTCCTGGGCGACATCTGCAGCTATCCCTCGGAGGCTGCCATCGAGTTCGTGGCTGCCACGCTCGACTCTGTCGGCATTCCCTGGTTCTATACCTTTGGCAACCACGACTGGCACTACGAAGGCTATGAGGGCACGGAGGTCGAGCAGCGTGCCATGTGGGCACAGCGGCGCTTCAAGCCCCTGTTCCGTGACTACAATCCGCTCATCTATAGCGTCGATGTCAAGGGGCTGCGTCTTATCATGCTCGACACGGGTGTCTATGAAATCTTGCCTGAACAGCTGCGCATTTTCCGCCAGGAGATGAAGACCCGGAAGCCCACGCTCCTCCTGTGCCATGTGCCCTTTTATGCGCCGGGCTTCACGACGTCCTATGGTGTGGGCCATCCCGAATGGAATGCCGCCAACGACCGCAACTATAAGCTGGAGCGCAGGCCGCGGTGGCCCGAGGCCGGGCATACGCCCGTCACCTTCGCCATGTGGAAGGAAGTGCTCAAGGCTCACCGCAACCATAAGCTGCTGGCATCCTTTGCCGGGCATGTACATCGGATGACCACGAGCGTCGTGGGGCCGTGGGTGCAGTTCACCACTGCTCCCAACCTTGCGGGAGGCTATTATGAAGTCACCGTAGAACCCAAGCCCGTAGAGTGAGACCTCTGTCTCATTCCATACATTGTCTGATTTAGGTGCCTCCCCTCCTTATTTTCCCACACGTGGGAAAGTCTCCCGCAACACGCTGCGCCGCGTTTTCCCACACGTGGGAAAACAGGACGCGGCGTGTTGCGTCTGCCAGTCCCTCGGAATGCTTGACTCTGCACGCCGCCTTTCGTTGATGCATTGTATGCCAAAATGGACGTTTTCTGCTGTACTCCGACCCGAAAAAATGTGTGAGACGCACTATTCTGCGGTTTTTTTCAAAAAAAAGCCTCAAATGTTTTGCCGGAATGAAAAAAAGGCGTAACTTTGCACTCGCAAAACAGAAGCAATACCACGCGAGGTAAGAAAGTGCAGCTGTTTTGGGCGCTTAGCTCAGCTGGTTCAGAGCGTCTGCCTTACAAGCAGAGGGTCGGCGGTTCGAATCCGTCAGCGCCCACGGAAACGATGGAAGGCTCCTTAGCTCAACTGAATAGAGCATTTGACTACGGATCAAAAGGTTGTGGGTTTGAATCCCGCAGGAGTCACCACAGCGTAGTCAGCAATGGGTAGATACCAGAGTGGCCAAATGGGGCAGACTGTAAATCTGCTGGCTTACGCCTTCGGTGGTTCGAATCCATCTCTACCCACTCAGCGCTGCGGCAATAGCTCAGTTGGTAGAGCACGACCTTGCCAAGGTCGGGGTCGCGAGTTCGAGTCTCGTTTGCCGCTCGAAGAGCAAAAAGGAGCTCAAGGTGCAAAATGCATCGAGTCTCGTTTGCCGCTCATTGAAATATTGGTGCGTTAGTTCAGCTTGGTTAGAATACATGCCTGTCACGCATGGGGTCACGGGTTCGAGTCCCGTACGCACCGCGTAAAGAATAGTGTTTTTCATGGTATTAGATTTTTAAGGTTAATGATTCATTGTCTGTGAAGATAGTGAATCTTTTTTTTTACCCTTGCCGCGACCGAGGGCGCCATGTACGCCTTTCTCGGCTTAGAGGATTTCCCCGTTTTTACTGTTCGTCCAATCATGGTTCATAGACTTTGACCAGCTCATAGGGCGTCCCTGTTTGTTACCGCTCGGTAAATCATGGTTCATTGACTTTGACCAGCTCATAGGGCGTCCCTGTTTGTTGCCGCTCGGTAAATCATTGTTCACAGACTTTTCCCAGCTCAGACGTCTTTCTCCCTTACCCATTGCTGATGAATATGGAATACTCTATTATAACGGCCTCCCCCATCTTCCTCATGGATTGATGGGGGAGGCCGTTTGGTTAACGTCTATGCTTCGATATCCTATAACGAAATCAGGAGGCAAGCACGCATCGTGCTTGCCTCCTGATTGATTATTCCAGCCGGTTTGGGCTGCCCCCCCTCTTCGCCCTGAGGCGGAGTAGGAGAGTAGTTGTTTCCTTATTCCGGCAGGGGCAGGTACCAGTTCTTGGTTGATGCGCTCAGATAGTTGTAGAGCGTCATGTCCATGGTGCCGTTACGCATAGCCACATGCTTGGCCAGATAGGTCGGGTCGTTGCGTCGCATAGCCACACGGCTCAGGTCGAAGAAGCGAGTACCCTCGAATGCCAGTTCCATTCCCATCTCGTCGATGATGATGTCCTCCACGGCTTCCTGTACATAGTCGTCATAGTCGCCGCTGTAGATGGCTTCCTTGTCCAGCTTGATGCCGTGGGCTTCTTTCACCTTCTTGGCCACCATATCTACATAGTTGAAGACGCTGTTACGTTCTTTGTAGTCCAGACGGCCGCCACCACGCGAGTGGATACCGATGGTTACATTGTCGTTCAGGTTGGTAGAACCTACGTAGCCTGTGGTTGTAAAGTTGAGAGAGCGATTGAAGAGGTCGAGCTTCCAGTTGATGCTGTATGTTGCATTATTACCACGCAGATACTCGGTCTTGAAGTTCAGGTAAGGCGTGGTAGCAGCCTTCTCCACCTCGCGACGATCCAGGAAGTAGCAGATGGCCTGTGTGGTCTCGTCGGGATAGTTCTGATAGCTGTCTGCAATGTAGTTGATACGGTCGGTGTAGAAGGTGTCGATGGCACCGGCATCCTTCTTGGCCTGCATCTGGTCAATGAGATCCTGCTTCGAAACTTTCGAGGTGTAGGGAGCGATGGCACCCACCTTCAGGATGGTGGCACCGTCTTCGGCAATATCGTACACAATCGAGTCAACGTATGCCCACAGGGTGTCCTTGATGGCATAGTCTTCGCCTGTGCGGTCGATAATTGTCTTTACGGCATCGTCATAGCTCATCCACAGGGTGTCGCTGGATGCCTCGTAGGAAGAGGGCACCTCGGGATACCAGTCGTCATTGTTGCAAAGACCCTTCTGCAGAATGGCAAAGGCATAGCTGGGGAAGCCGGCACGGTTGAGTGCCTCGGCAAAGCGCAACCATACGGTGGCCTTGCGGTAAACCATGGGATAGACAGCGGTGAAGGCTCCACCCGGGTTCTGCTTCGTCACAAAGCGGCCATACAGGATGTCGTCGCCCACCGTAACCGTGTACTGGGGAATCCAGGACTTACGTGCATCGCCGATGCCTTCGAACACCTGGAGCTGCAGCTGGTCGGCCGTCGGGCCAATATAAATCTCGTAGGGTACGGAGTCGCAGAGGTTCTCATACCGCTTGCTGGCTACCAGTTCGCGGTCGATGTTGCGCTGCAGACCGATGGTGGAGGAGGCTGCGTCGCCACTTCCGCTGGCACGCATGCTGGCCGTGTAGCCGAACAGGCGGTTTATGCTAACGTTCACCTTGCCGTCGAGTTTACCACGGTTGCTGGGGATGCAGGTGATGGACTCGTTGTTGCGGTTTAGAGCACCGCTTTCGGTGAATGGAATACCCGTGTACACGTAGGAGGGCTCGTCCAAGCCTTCCACCCAGTTGCCGATGCTATAATAGCTGTTCACTCGGATGGGGCCGCCATACTTGTAGCTGAGGAAGTCATAGTAGCACTGAGCCGCCTTCTTGCACGATTCGGTGTCGCCCTTGAGCAGGTAGAGGTCGCCCAATACGATGCTTACGGGGAACATGCACTTCGAGCTGTGGCACAAGTTAGAGTAGTTCTCATACTGAGGATAGCCATAGTAGTACTCTACATACTCCATCGGAAGCAGGCGTTCGGCCAGTGAGTCGGCCAGCGACTGTGCATTCACGGTGGCATGGTTGGGGTCCTTCATGAACTTGTTAATCTCATCCGTGGTGAGCATGGGCTTGGTATAGAAAGGCACCGTGCCATAGGCGTTCACCAGCTGCATGTAGGTCCATGCGCGGATGGCTTCCACCTGGGCGTATTCCTTGATCATGTACTTCTGGTCCATGCCTGTCATGCGGAAGGTGTCACAGCTGGCAATGTAGGCATTACAGCTGTTGATTACGTGATAGTAGTCGCGAGCGTTCAGGTAGATGCTGGCGCCGTCCTGGTACCATATGGGGTCTGCATCTTGTCCGAAGCTCATGATGGCCTTGATGGAGTCGGTGACATTGGTGGTGGCCCCCACGAGGTCGCCACGGCATTCATTGAGAATGATGTACCGTTCGGCTATGTTCTGCAGGGACTTCACGATTCCCCAGTAGGTGTAGAGCGTGTCCTTGGCTACTTCATACTGGTGACGTTCGCTGTCCGGCTCAAGCATGTCCTCGCACGATGTGGTCATCATTCCCAGTCCCATGCCGAGGAACAGCAAGCTTATAATTGTTCTTCTTTTCATAGTCTTTTTTCTTATTGACGTTGTTATGCGATGTCCGGTTGATTACAGGTTGATGGAGAGTCCCACGTTGAAACTGCGACCATGAGGTATGAGGCCGGTGTCGATGCCCTGATAGAGTGCACCGTTGCTGTGGCTCATCTCGGGGTCGGTTCCCAGATAACGTGTCACGGTGAACAGGTTGTTAGCCTCGCCCCATACCTTGAGTCCCATCAGCCAGGTGTTGCTGTAGGGCACCTTGTAGGTGAGGCGCACGTTCTTCAGCTTCAGGTAGCTGCCATCCTCAATCCAGCGGTCAGACATGCGCTCGTTGTCGCGCCAGTCGTCGCTGTACGTGTAGCAAGCCTTGGGCATGTCGGTTACTTGGCCTTCGTGAGTCCAGCGGCGCAGGGCAGCCTTGCTCTGGTTGTATGTGGTGTTGAGGCCTTCGATGACGGAGCGCTGATAGTTGTAGATGTCGTTTCCGAGGCTGTACTTGAAGATCACGTCGAGACGCAGGTCTTTCCAAGTGAGGCTGGAATAGATGTTACCGTAGATGTCGGGATTGGGATTACCAAGCACCACCTTGTCTGCATCGTCAATCACGCCGTCGCCGTTCTGGTCCACGAACTTCACGTCGCCGGCCTGGAAGTTGTAGTATTTCTTGTCCTCGTCGGCAATGCCGGTGGGGTACTTCAGATACGTCTTACCGTCTGCATCCACAATCTTGCCGGCTGCTGCTGCAGTGGCATCGTCCTTGAAGATACCGTCGGTCTGCCAGCCGTAGAAGCTTCCCATGGCGTGGCCGACTGCCGTCAGCATGTTGTCTGTGCCGAAGATGTTGTTCGTGTAGCCATTGATGGTCTGCTTGTGGCCGCCGTTGACATCCTGAATTGTGAACGAATTGTTCTCGGGCAGCTTGGTCACCTTATTATTATAGTGACCCACGGTTACACCAGCTTCCCACTTCCAGTTCTTCTTGTTGATGAGGGCAGCGTTCACGTTGGCCTCGAAGCCCTTGTTGGTCATCTGTCCTTCGTTTGTCCAGTAGTTGTTCATACCCGAGATGTAGGAGAGCTGCTTCACGGTGAGCAGGTTGTCGGTCTTGTGCCAGAAGAGGTCCACACCGGCCTGCAGACGGTTATTGAGGAAGCTTCCCTGGAGAGCCACATTATACTTCGTGGTGGTCTCCCACTGGATGGTGCTGTTCTCAATGTTCTTCAGGGTGAGGCCCACGGTGGTCTTCGACACGCGCTGGCTCTCCCAGTAGGTACGGGCTGCATAGTAGTCGAGGTCGTCGTTACCGCTCTGGTCCACACCGGCAGTGAGCTTCAGATATTGGATGCCCTTGCCTGTATGGAACCACTTCTCGTTGGTGAGCACCCAACCCAGCTGCAGCGAGGGGAAGAGACCCCAGCTCACGCCGCCGATATGGAGGCCGTCGTCTGTGTCGTCTCCGAAGCGGCTGGAAGCCTGACTGCTCAGGGTGAAGTCGGCAAAGTAGCGCTGCTTGTAGTTATAGCCTGCGTGCAGATAGTACGTCATGTCAATCCAGTTGTCATTCGTACCGCCGTAGTTCACGTACTGCATGTCCTTGCTCACGTTAGGCAGCTTGTCGTTCTCGTTGTTGTAGCCGCTCATGTAGTTGAAGCTATACGAGTAGTTGTTGTAGCGCCAGCCACCGAACACGTCCACTGCATGTGCACCGTAGATGTTGTTCCATGCAATGCGCAGGTCGTTCTGCAGGGTGGTCTCCTTGCCGAACTGAGTCTTCACCACGCTGGTGATGTTGCCCAGGTCTTCCAAGAAGTAGGCCGACGTACCGGCGATGGGGAGGAAGTACTTCTCGTTGTTGCGCACCAGATTGTAGTTGAAGCGGTCGCTGATGGCGAGGTGCTTGTTGATCTGGTACTTCGGACTTACGTTGAGGTTCATCTGTGTGAACTGCGAGTGGTTCTTGTTGTCGCCACGTCCGTTCTTCAGAATCCAGTAGGGATTGCGCAGCACTTCGTTTACGCGGTTGCTGTTCGTGTTCAGCGAGTTCGAGAAGTGGAAGGGATTCTGAATCCAGTTGCCGCTTGAGGCTGCATATTTGCCGGCATACTCCTTGGAGAGCGAGAGGCGCTCGGAGGGGAGGTAGCGGGGGTCACCGTCCTTCGTCTCGTCGTAGTAGTATGAGTAGGGGCTGATGAACGGCGCTTGGAGGAGGCCCAGCACGTTGGTCGAACCGATGTTCTGCATCAGATAGTCCTCGCTCCAGCCATTGTCGAGCACGTTGTAGGTGTTCTGGTTGAAGGAGATGTCCAGTCCGGTGGTCACCTTGCTGAATACCTTGATGTCGGTGTTGAATCGCAGGTTCAGGCGGTTCATGTCGGTGCCCTTGCCTACGCTTTCACCCTTGACATATCCCAGCGAGAGGGCGTACATACCGATTTCGTCACCACCCTCTACATTAATCTTGTAGTTCTGGGTCATGGCGCTGCGGTACATGTCCTTCTGCCAGTCTGTGTCATTGGTGAACACTTTACGATAGTAGTTCGAGGGGCTCTTGTCCAGGAAGCGTACGCTGTTGATGTTGTTCACCTTGTAGTCCTTCACCGTGCTGGCGATGTCGAAGAGGTAGGTGGAGTACTCGTTGCCGTTGAGCACGTCGAGCTTCTTCGGGGTGAGTTCCACACCGCCGTAGATACGTACGCCAATCTTGGTGGCCATGCTCTTACCGCGCTTGGTGGTGATGATGATGACACCGTTGGCACCCTTGGCACCGTACAGCGACGTTCCGTTCTTCAGCACCTGTACGCTCTCGATGTTCTCGGGATCGATGCCGGAGAGCAGGTTCATGTAGAAGCCTTCGTGCAGGGTGGTGCGGTCATACTGGGGGTCGATGATGTTTCCGTCCAGCACGATGAGGGGCTGGGTGTTGGCGTTGATGGAGCTCACGCCACGGATGTTCATGAAGAGTCCCAGGCCCGGCGTTGCGTTGCGGTTTGTGGTATGGATGTCACCAGCCATCTTCTTCTCAATGTCGTCCTCCACGGAGACACCGCTGCTCTCTTCGATCTTCAGCGTGCGCTGTGACGTAATCGTGGTGGCTTCGTTGTAGAAGCTGTTGAAGTGGGTGCTGATGAGCTTGCCACTGGCCTTTCCGTCTTTCACGGCAATCTGCATGGGGGTGTAACCCTCTACCGTGACATATACAGCATCCGAGAAGGTGGGGATTTCCAGCTTATAGCTTCCGTCCTCCTCAGTCAGTGTGGAATAGTCCTCCAGGCCATACGCCTGAACGCGCACACCGCCCATGGCCTCGCCGGTGGCATCGTCTGTGATGATGCCCTCGACGGTCTTCATCTCATAATCCTTTTTCTGCGTTCTCTTTTTGGCATAGACGCGCTGAGGCCCTTCTTCGTTCTCATTGTTCTCCTGAGCAGACACCGTGCCGATGCTCAGGCCGGAGAGCAGGATGAAACACAGGCTCGTACTAAATGCCTTGTGCAGGATTGTATTGCTTATTCTGTTCTTCATTGTCGTATGGTATTTAGTCTGCTACTGGTTCGCTTTCTTCCTTACCCTTCATGATCACCTGGTCAATGCACAACTCGCGGATGTAGCCGTTACGCAGATTGGCCGACGAGGCGCTTCCCTGGACGATCATCGTCGGATAGCAGAAGCGAAGGTCCTTATACGAGTAGGGGAATGTAAAGTTCTCAAATACCTTGATGGTATCCACCTTTTTGGCATCGTAGTCAATCTCGACAGCCTTCGTGGTGGCATCCGATGCGGCACCGTTGTTGTAGCGCAACTGTACCTTGAACTTGTTCTTGCAGAGGGCTGCGATAGAATCGACATAGAGTGAGTCATAGAATACGGAGTCGAGCTCGCCGGCGTCGGAGATGGTGGTGTACCAGTTGGGCACCATCACGATATAGATGTCGTACTTACCGCTCATGACCTCCGAGTAGTGACCGCCAACACTTGACTTGGTCGTTGGATCCAGACGTACGTTTCCGTACAGCTTGATCTCTCCCTTGGGATGTGAGGTGCCCTTGGGCTTCATCAGGTAGAAGTTGTCGCGACTTACTCGACCATACTTGTTGGCTATATCAGCGTATGACGAGTTGCTGAATGACTTGTGTTGTCCTGTACCAACGTAGAACTTGTCGCTCGACTGATAGTAGAATGCACCACCGCTCACTTCGACCAGTACGGGAGCCATGTAGTACTCCAGCGGGAATGCCCACTTGTTTGCCTTGTAGCCGTAGCCGTTGCTCATCTTGATGCATTCGCCGTTGAAGAGCTCGGTCTTCTTCCAGATTTCGCTGGAGCGGATGGTGTCGCCGTACGTATTATATAGGTACTCGGCGGTGTCGTTCTGCTCTGCTATCGTCTGTACGAACTGCTCCAGTGTCCAGGGCAGTCCCTGCTCGAAGCCGCCCAGCTTGGGCTGCTTGTGGATGTTGAACAGCAGGGGATAGGTGAGGTCATTCTTGATGTTCTCTTCCATAAGGGAATCTACGTTGTAGTCCTTCATCGTCTCCGTGGTTCCACGGTTACCCTTGTCGCGGTTCTCATAGGTGGCGGCATACTTGTAGAGCGGTTTCAGCTTGTTGTAGGCCTCTTCCCAGGCAGCATCGGTGGGGAGAATCATGATGTACATGGAGTCCTCGGCCGTGATGTTGCTGCCGCCGCCCAGTCCTCTCATTGCCGACATGTACTTGTCCTGATTGGTGCGGGGCAGGTAGGAGTATCTGTTGATGAGCAGGTTCGAGGTGGTGTAGATGCTGTCCACATAGGTGGGGTTACCATTCTTGTCGGGCAGTCCCTCGATGCTGGCACCGGAGTTGAAGTAGGTGGTGTCCTTTCCGATGAAGTAGTCATGGAAGGCAGGCAGCTCACCGCTGTACTTGATGTACTCGTAGAAGTTGTACTCATACGGTGTACGTCCCTTCAGCGTGTGGAGCACTCCGTTCATTGCGGGGATGTTGCTGCGGTTGAGTTTCACTCCCTGCATGGTGGCCTCGGGACGGTCGAAGATCAGGTTCTTTCCGTTGTACATCTTGATGGTGTCCACGGCGGTGCCGGAGAGGTTGTGACGCCAGAGGGCGATGTGGTTGCGCACGAGCTGCTGCTCCAGGTTATAGCCGTTGGTCTCGGCCATGGCCAGCCACTGCTTATACTCCTCGTCGGTGAAGTAGTCGTTTTCGGGTGCCCATACGGTGCACACCTGTCCGCTGCTCAGTACGTCGGCATAGGTGTAGTTCTTCACGGGATGGGTGTCGTCCTTGTAGTATTGTGCGTGTTGCAGGATGTCTGCAAAACGGCTCAGGTTGGGATCGCTGCTAATCTTCTCCCAGAGGGTTTCCGTCGCATCCGACTCATCCCCTCGCGTAGGAAAGTAGTGATCGTCATAGTCGGAGCAACTGGGTGTGGCCAGGATAAGCGCACCGATGGTCATTGCTCCGAGATACTTGTTAATTCTTTTATTTGCCATATCTTTGCTGTTATTAGTTCCTTTCGGATGATTCTTCTTCCAGTCTTGTCTAAAGAGCCATCCGGAAGGATAGGCATTGACAATATTCTTTTTACTTAATCTCTACTTTATGTGTGTTACTGGTTTTGTCGGCGACGAATTAGTTGTCATACTTCGACTTGTTCCACACGGGGTTCTGTGTAATCTTGCCTTCGCTGGCCTTCACTTCCATGTAGTAGATGGGGCAGTAGAGTCCATAGCGGTTCTTGAAGCGGTGGGCAAGCACAGTGGCGAGTTTCTGCACGCTGTTCTGCATGAAATCGTTCACCATCTTCTGTACACCCTCCTGCCCGTTGCCTACGAACTGCTCGTCGGTGCTCTCGCGCTCGTCGGCCGATTCCTTGGCGGGGTTGGCGTTGCGCTCTGCATAGCGCACGAGGTCGAACCAACGCTTGCCTTCGGCGATAAGCTCAATCTGACGCTCGTTCATGGTCAGCTTCACGAGGTCGGAGCCGGTGCTGGGGGCGTTGCCATAGGTGCCGCTCGTGATGTCGCTGTCCACCTCGCGATAGTTCTTGTAGTCGCAGTAGGAGCGGCGATGGATGGCGTTCACGAGGTTTCTGCACTTGCTGTTGTTGTCCGTGCCGCCGATGCAGGCCAGTGCCTCGGCCTTGATCAGCATCACCTCGGTCATACGATAGATGATCCAGTTGTTGTAATCGTAGGCATCCACGGTAGCGCTGATTTCATAGTCGCCTCCGGATTTTTTCATCTGAATCTCGGGGCGCATGTACTTCACGCAGTAGTATCCGCCGACGGTTCCTGTGTTAGAACTGGTTCCTCCCGATGTGCGGATCTGGTCGGTACATGCGATCCAGAAGCGCGAGTCGTACTGCTGCTCCTGTGAGTTGTTGTTGTATGCAGCGAGGAATGCTTCCTGGCTGATGGCCAGATGGGTTCCGTTGGTGTAGCCGTAGAGGCTGTTCAGGAAGCTACTGCTTGGGCTCTGGCCTGATCTGAACTGAAGCTCGAACATGCTCTCGATGCTGTTTCCGTCCCTCGTAATATTTACGCCCGTAGTGGATCCTGAAGTGAAGATGCTGTTCTGTGCTTCGAGGCTCGGGTCGATATTATCGCTTGCAGATGCCACATCGTCAAAGTCATTCTTGATCATGTCGCAGTTCGTGAGGCCAAAGTTGATGATCTCCTGCTGTGCGAAGTTGTAGCTGTTGCTCTCCTCTTCGTTCTGGTAGGCCAGTGCGGCGAGTGCCTTGTCGGCATAGTCGGCACTCATCTGGTAGTCGCCGATGACGGAGTGTGCGATGTAGCCAGTATCTACAGCCACGGTGTCGGTGGCCGACTTGCCGAAGCGTCCCTGACGCAGCGAGGCGCGCCACAGGTACATATCGGCGAGCATGGCGTAGATAGCACAGTTGGTGATCAGTCCCTTGGTGTCACTCGGGTTCGTGAAGCGGTTTCGTGCCTGGCCGGCCACGGACTCACAGTCAATGATGATGGAGTCGAGGATGTCCAGCTGCATGGTCAGTCCGAAGGTCTCAATCTGTGTGTCGTTGTTGATGACCTTGGTGGTGTAGGGCACATCCTTGAAGGCACGAATCAGATAGAAGTAGTTGAGGGCTCGCAGTGCCACCATCTCTGCATGTATCTGCAGCCATTCGGCGGTGGTGAACTGCTTGTCCTTCTCGAGCACTTCGGGTCCGTGCTGGAGCACTTTGTTACAATAGTTAATCGTCGTGTAGAGTCCGCCCCACTCGAAGATGCTCATGCTGGAGTCGGGCATGCCCTGCTTGATCTCGTCATACATGTCCCTGCTGCTCTGGGCGCTGTGGGTGTTGGGGTTGATGATGTAGGTGTCGGCACGCAGGTCGCCCCACTGTGCCAGTCGTCCTGCTGTGGTTGCCATTTGCTTGTAGGCAGCATATCGTACACCCTCGAGGTCGTTCTTATCCTCCCAGAACTGCTCTTCTACCACGCGGTCTTGGGGATAGACGGTCAGCCAGTCGTCGCATGAGGTGGTGCTCACTGCGATGAGGCCCAGCAGGCAGGCGTATTTGAATATATTCTTTCTTTTCATATTAGTATCGTATTTAGAAACCGAGGTTAACACTGCATGTGAATGACTTGGAACGCGGTGTACGGCTGTTGTCCTTACAAACGGCGAATCCCAGAGGAGATACGTCGGGGTCCACACCCGTGTACTTGGTCCATACCCAGAGGTTGTTTACCGAAGCAAACAGCTTGAGGTTCTTCACTCCGAACTTCTTCAGCTTGGCCGGGTCAAACTCGTAGTTGAGCTGGAGGTACTGGAAGCGGAGGTAGTTACCGTTCTCCACGTAGCGGTCGCTGGGCAGCGAGTTATAGCTGCGGAAGCCGAGCTGCGAGGTCAGTGCGCGCGGTACGACGGTCTCGTCGCCGTTCTTGCGCCAGCGCCATGTGGTAGCGAAGCTCTGATTGTCGTTGTTACGCATGCTCTCGTAGGTCATACGGGCCATGTTTACAATCTTGTTGCCCATACGGAAGTTGAAGCCCGTGTTGATGGAGAAGCGTCCGTAGTAGAGTGTGACGCCGAAACCACCATTGCACTTGGGGTTCGAGTTGCCGAGGTAAACCATATCGTAGCGGTCGATCTGTCCGTCGTGGTTCACGTCCTCGTAGATGGCATCACCTCCCTGGAACTGGTAGCGGTAGCTCTCGTTGTAGCAGTAGTACATGGGCAGGGGTATTCCCTTGGCGTCGGTCAGCATGTTGCCGTCGGCATCGAATGCGATGGGGCAGGTGCTGTTCTCGCCGCGGCGCAGGGCAGCAGCGGAGGTGTTGATGGGGTTGCCCTTGCTGTCGTAGCCAGTCTCGCCCACCTCGGCATAGCCGTAGGAGTTGATGGAGGCTGCGGTGTATCCATTGTGGTCATAGTCGTAGCGATAGACGCCCTTGTAGCGGAGTCCGTAGATGGAGCCGAGGGCGTTTCCGATCTGTACGCGCTGGTTGAAGTAAAGGTTGCTGGGCTGGTAGGTCTCCGAGCCGTTCAGCGACTCGAGCAGCAGCGGGTTCATCTCCTCGACTTCGTTGAAGTTCTGGGCGATGTTGCCACGCAGTTTCATTTTGAACTTGCCAATCCTGGCAATCTGGTTGGTCGATCCGTTGAGCTCCCATCCCTTGTTGCGCAGCGTACCGGCGTTGGCCTTTGCCAGGTTGCTGTAACCGTTGGCGCTGGGGATGCGCAGGTCGTACATGAGCAGGTCGGTGGTCTTTTTGTTGTACACCTCAAACTGGAAGTTAATCAGGCTGAGGAAGCCGAGGTCGAAGCCGAGGTTCCACTGCTTGGTCTTCTCCCATCGCAGCTCTGTCAATGCGAGGCTTTCGGGGATGATGACGGAGTGTCCGTTGTAGTAGCCGTTGGCAGCGTACTTGTTGTACTGGAGGTAGTTGCCTCTTCCTACATTACCTGTCATACCCCATGTGGGACGGAAGGAGAGCATGTCGAGGAATCCGCGGCTCCACTGCATGAACTTCTCGTCGATGATGTTCCATCGTCCGCCGACAGCGGGGAAGTGTCCGTACTTGTGTCCCTTTCCAAAGGATGTGTTACCGTCTGTACGCAGGCTGACGTCGATCGAATAGGTACCCTTGTAGGAGTAGTGCATCTGCTCGAAGAAGCTGTGGTTGCGCCACTCGTTCTCGCTGGCCGATGCGCTGCGGAGCAGAGCCACTACGGTGGGGTCTGTAATTCCGTCGGGTACGTTCCAGAGTCCGAGTTTCTGCGAGCTACTGTTTCCGCTGGCCATCTCGAAGCGTGCCATAGCGCTCACGCTGTGGTCCTTGTTCTTGAATGCCGAGTAGTAGTGCAGTTCGTGACGTGTGGTGAACTCCATCGACTTGTACTCGCCGTTCGATACATAGTCACGTTCGTTGTTGCGTCCGCCTGTGGTGTTGTCGCCACCCCATACCCACGGCATCGGTCTGAGGATGCTGGGGCAGTACTTGTCGCGGCTGGTGTTGAAGATGTTCAGCTGTACGTCGCCCTTGTAGTTCAGACGATGGTGGTCTTCGTCGATGCCGAGGAACTTGTACTCGATGCTGAACTGGGGAGTCAGGTTGTACTGCTTCTCCTTGTTCCATGCGTTCAGTGCGCGTGCCACGGGGTTTCCGTTCCAGAACATGTCATCTAAGCGGTAGGATGTGTACATACCGTTGTTTGTGCGGCTGGAGATGGATCCGCTGGCGTATGTGGCAGCGAGGGGCAGCATGTTGAAGTAGTTGCCTGTTCTGTTGCCCTGTGCATCATACTCCCAGATACTCATGTTCGGCATGGCCGAGTATGCGCGTCCGAGGATATCGCTGCTGACGTTGTCATCCTCCACATAGTGCTTGTGGTTGGTGGTGAACGTCATGGTGATGTTGCTCATGAACTTGATGCGGTCGCTGACGTAGTAGTCGAGTGCGGTGGCTGTGGTGAAACGGTCGAGCTTCTGTCCGATGAGGGAGCCGGTGCTCTTGTCGTAACCTGCGCTGACGCGGAATGTGGCTTTATCACCACCACCCGAGAGTGTCACGTAGTACTTGTGTTCCTTACCAAACTGTTTTACGGCGTCCACCCAGTCGGTGTTGTGGCTGAAGTGGTTGTACACGTAGGGGTACTCCTGGTTGTAGTCGAGCTCGAGGATGTTTGTGGGCACCTGCAGGGGGTTGTAGTAAGCCTCCTTGAGCATCATGGTGTATCCGTCACCGTTGAGCATCTTGTAGCCGTCGGGCTGCCATGTGCCGCTGAACTTGTAGTTGAAGAACACGTTCGTCGGGCCCTTGTGTCCGCGGCGCAGCTTGATTTCGATTACACCGTTCGAACCTCTGGAACCCCACTTTGCTGCGGATGTGGCATCCTTCAGCACGGTGATGCTCTCGATGTCCTCGGGGTTCACGTTCAGCAGTGTTGAGAACTGCTCCTCGTTGTCCATTGTCTCGAAGTTGATGTCCTGTGCGTCCTCGGGGAGCTCGAAGATGTGGTCGTTCACGACGATCAGGGGCTGTGCGTTACCGTTGATGGTTGATGTACCACGCAGACGCATGGTGGTACCTGAACCCAGGTTACCCGAGTTGGGCACGATGTCGAGACCGGCGATCTGTCCCTGAAGGGCCTGGTCCACGGACTCGAATGCAAGACCTTCCATTTCGTCCATGTTGAACTTCTGGACTGCACCGGCATACTCTCTTGCGGGAATCTCGAGTCCGGTGGTGGGTGCCTTTTCCTTGGCGGTCACCTGGAGCTCGGTCATGGTGTGTGTGTTGTCTTGGAGGGTTACTTTATAGACGCTCTTGGAGCCTATCTTCGCCTGGAACGGCTTGAAGCCCACGTAGCTAATGATCAGCGTATTGTTGGGGTCCTTGATGTTCATGGTAAAGTTACCATTCATATCGGTGATAGTCTGACTCACAATACGGTTATTCTTATCTTTCTCGATAACGGTGGCCTGTGGCAGTACGTCGATGTCATCCGATACCGTACCAGAGATACGCCGTTGCTGTGCGCTTGCGGGAAGTGCCATCAGGGTCACCACCCATAGCAATATAAGCTTAGATATTTTGTTCATAAGTCTGTAATGTTATTTAATCGGGGATAGCGAATCTCTCCAGGTATCTCTTACATGCAGAGGGTGTCGACCATACGTTGTGCATGCCGTTGGCATCCAGTTCGGTGTGGTTCAGACATGCATCGATGCTGTGGATCACGCAGGCGCTGGATGCGTCGAGAGTGATTCTCTTGCTACTCGTGGACATGGGCACTCCGACGGGTGTCGAGGAGCAGCTGATGTCACGTGCGAGCACGTTCTTCTCTCCCACGGTGGGAATCATGTTATGTATAAGGTTCCCGCTCGCGTCGCGCGTGTCGTCGCACACGCGTAGGATGGTCTCGCCGCCTTGCTTTACGCGATCCACGTGTACCTTACAGAACAGACCGAGTTCGCGGTCGTAGCTGGAGGTCACCCATTCCTCCTCGGCGAGCGCACTGTTGTCTGCGAATACCGAGTTGTCAAGGAAGTGGTAGCGGATGAAGTTGGTCAGATAGAGAATCTTGGCCTGGATGCGCAGGCTGTCCTCAGCGGTGGCCAGCTCGTCGGTGGGCGAGTCGATGGAGTCGCCTTCCTCACCGTTCGGGTCGGGGATTCTCTCCATCTTCACGTGGCTGTTATAGTCGTCCATAATCTCGTCCCATGTGGGGAGTCCGTGTGCGATGGCGTCGTCGATGGCCTCGTTCGTGGGGATGAATGCGGTGTAGCGGTAGTTGTTGAAGAACTGGATGTTGTAGTCCAGACCATTGTCATTGACGAAGATGGTGAACTTCTTCATTGCGCTGCGGCGCTCGCTCTGGCTCAGGTTGATGTCCACGAGTCCGCATCCGTAGATGTACTGCTCCTGTACCTCGCAGAGTTCATAGAAGCGTGCGTAGGGGTCTTCGGCATACCACTGTGCGCTGTCCTTTCCTACCCAGCCTTCGTCGCCGGTCAGGATGCTGTACACGCTGCGGTATGTCGGGATCAGGGGCGCGTCGAGGATGTAGGTCTGTCCGTTCTTGAGGCTTTCGAATGCCTTGGTCACGTTACAGGTGTCCACACCGGGGTTCTCGCTGCTGATGCCCTGGCGCAGGTTCTCGAGCTGGAAGCCACCCCAAACCTGTGTGACGGTTCCGTTCTCGTCGCGGGCCACCTTGATGGCGTTTCCGTTCTTCGAGAGGAAGTATTCGTCTTCGCCGTGGATGGGATTGGTACCGTCGTGCACGATGGTGTGGCTCTCGAGGATATCCTTCAAGCGGTTCGTGATCTCACTCTGCTGGATGGAGGCTCCCTGTCCGGTGATGGCACGTCCGGTGACACCCGTGGCGGGGTCATAGTTGATACACTTGGACTGGATGGGGAATGCCTGGTTGCGGTAGCTGAACTGGATGAGTCGCTTCGAGGTACTCTTGAACGACGTGGGGTCATAGTAGTACTGCAGTGCGGCGTCGCTGGGCAGGAAGAATGTGAACTCGCTCTGCATGGCCTTCAGGTAGGCATAGTAGTTGAGTCCCATGTAGTCGGTGCCGCTGGAGCCGTTGTAGATGGCCCACTTTATAATATTATTAGTAGTACTGATGTAGGCGGGTGATGTTACGGAGGTGTAGTCGGCCGGTCCGTAGATGTCGCTCATGATGTACACGGCGCCGTTGCAGGCGAGCAGGCAGGTGTCGATCTTCTCGATGTCTTCGGCATAGAAGAGCTGCTCCTGTGCGTCGTCGCGCAGCTTGGTCATCTTGCTGGGCACGGAGCCTACGAAGCTACGCATCATGATGATGTTGATGAGTGCCTGCAGTGTACCGAGAGGAATCTGGTCGATTTCGCGATAGAGGGCATCGTAGGCCTCCTGGCTGAACTCCTTTCCGGAGTGCAGTGCGATGAGGTTGGCCACATTGTCGATGTTGGCGAATGTCTCGATGAGCTGCAGACCGCCACCCTGGGTGAAGTAGGTCCAGAGTGCATCGTCGCTGGGCACGAACATGGCAGCCATGTCCTTCTCCACGTCGGTCTCGTCGCGGAACTCGTTCCATCCCGGGTCGAACTTCAGCGAGGGGGGAATGTCCTTCTGCGTGTCGTTCTTGTAGGGATTGTAGGGCTGGAGTGTCCCGTTGGGGCCGGGTTCCATGTCAAGAGCACGGTGTCCGGCACTGTTGTCGGAGAAGTAGCGTTTCACGAAGATGGAGTCGTTGTCTGCCCATTCCTCGCCGCGCGACTTCATGATGTTCTTGTAGATAAGTGTATAGTTGGCGTTATAGAACGGGGCGCAGTAGCGGTCCAGCATGTGGCTGAAGATGTTCGTGCGTCCGTTGCTGTGGATCACCTCGGCCATGTTTGCCAGGGGCACCAGAGGCTTCTCGGTGATGTTCACGTAGCCGTTCTCGCAGACACCGTCCTTCTCCATGAGCAGGGCGTCATAGATATGTACGTCGCTCGTTACGCGCTCGCGACCCATGAAGATCTTGAAGTCTTCGTCCGTCACGTTGTTCTTCGACATGTGCTCTGCGGTGAAGTGGAGCATCATGGACGAAGTGGCGTCCTTCAGCAGGTAGAGTCCGTTGCCTTCGTTCTCGGGGCGGAAGCGTGCCCAGTAGTCCTTGTCCACGTTGCTGTAGCTGTAGGGGATTCGGTCTGGGGTCTCCCAGCATACGGTGTCGGTGACTTCCACGTCGGTGTACCGGCGCATGTACTCACCGCGCACGGGGCGCACGTTGCCGCTGCCTTCGCTGCTGGCCAGGTTCTCCATCACGATGGAGTTGTTGAGCATGCTGGTGTGGATGAGCAGCTTCTTCTGAGCGACGCTCAGCTTCTCGTAGCTTGTGGCATAGTGCCAGGGGTTAGCCTCGGGAAGCGAGGCATTGTTCTTGAAGAACTTCTCCCAAGCCTCGTCGTCGGCCACGAAGACGGTCTTCGAACCTGTACGGTTCAGGACGTCGCTGAGGGGACGTACGTTCTCGGGATTCACATCCTTGTCGCCCAACAAACGCAGGTAGGTGTTGAACGTCAATTTCTTGCCGTCTTCGTTTGTCGCGCCTTGCTGCAAGCTCTGGTAGATGCTCGAATTCAGCCACGTCGGCTTTTCGTCGTCCAGCGTGTATGGATCCTTGCATGCATACAAAAGCCCGCACGATGCCAACAGGCATATCATCCGTGATGAATGCCTGCTCCAGTTGTTGAAACGTTTTCTCATACGCATAATTTAGTGTTATTATTGTTTGATTTGTTTAATTTCATTAAAGATTTTCACACTTCTGCTCACTTAACAAAGCAAATTTAGGATTATTTTATAAAACTACGTGTCGGAGGGGACTTATTTTCCTCAAGTATTAACACAATTTAACAATTGCGGGTGAAAAATCATCAAAATAGGTGGCTTTTGGGAGCGTTTTGTGTGTCGCATGTCGGCGTTCGGCAGTTTTTGGGGCAGAGTTCGTCTTGCGATGCAAAGTTGTGTAGGGTCGGTCGGAGAAAAGTGAGGGGCGGCGTGGTGCTTTTTATCGCTTCACGTGTCTGGGTGCTGTCTGGCGCGCCGGGGGTGCCGGGCCTTCCCGGCCGGGCCGTCGCCCTGTCGTGATACGTTCGTGGGGGCATGGTGCCGGCGGGGCGCGGGGGGACGTGCTCCGAACGGGCATCCATCCCATCGCCTACGCCGATGTTTTTGGAGTGGATGCGTGGCTCGTGCGTGGTGTGCTTTGTATATATTTTGGAATATTGCCTGAAATGTTTCTCTTTGGAGGTCGTGCTGAGAAATGAGCCAAAGCGCATCTTCCTGAGGCGGGAGGGATGACATGGGAGCGATGTGGGTTTCTGTAGAATGTTGAGGGGCAGAATGTAAGGCGGGCTCGACGAGCGTGTGTTGCCATCCGAAGGGCTACGATTTTGTGACTCCTTCAGTAGGTTTTTTCTAACGGATTAGGCTCCGTGGACCGGAGGGGCGTGCTCCATCGGCTTGCGGAGCGTGCTCCATCGGCCGGA
Organism: uncultured Bacteroidales bacterium; assembly: GCA_902788315.1. Taxonomy (GTDB): domain Bacteria; phylum Bacteroidota; class Bacteroidia; order Bacteroidales; family Bacteroidaceae; genus Physcousia. The sequence continues at coordinate 214,896 of CADAJS010000003.1, read as the reverse complement.
AGAGCGTGCTCCGTCGGCCGGAAGAGCGTGCTTCATCGGGCGGCGTGGCGTGCGGCTTCGATGTGAGAAATTGAAATGTAAGGAAATTAGATACTTTTATTTCTGGCGGATGAGGGCCATGATTTCGGCCTCTTGATCGGGGTGGAACCAGTGGATGGCCGGGTCGCGCTGGAACCATGTCATCTGCTTCTTGGCATAGACGCGTGTGTTCTTCTGGATGCGTGCCACGGCCTCCTCGAGGGTCATCTGCCCGTCGAGGTAGGCAAAGAGCTCCTTGTATCCCACAGTGTTCAGCGCGTTCTCGTGGCGGTGGGGGAGCAGCGAGCGCACTTCGTCCAGGAGCCCCTCGTCCATCATCTGAAGCACACGTCGGTTGATGCGGTCGAAGAGTTCGGCTCTCGGTCGCTGCAGCCCGATCTTCACGATGCGGAAGGGGCGTGGCTGGGTGTTGCGTGTACGGAAGGAGGTATATGTGCGCCCCGTGGCATAGCATATCTCTAAGGCGTGGATGACTCGCTGTGTGTTGTGCCGGTCAACGGTCTGGTAGTATTCGGGATCCATGAGACGCAGTTCCTCGAGCAGGGGGGCGAGTCCGTCGGCCTCGTAGCGCGAGCGCAGGAAGCGTCGTGTCTCGTCGTCGATGGTGGGGATGTCGTCGATACCCTGGCACACGGCATCGATGTACAGCATGCTGCCTCCGGAGAGCAGCAGGGCGGGATGTGTGGGGGAAAGCTGTCGGATGAGCTGCAGGGCGTCGGCCTCGTAGCGTGCGGCGCTGTAGTAGTCGTGGAGGCCGAGTGTGCCCACGAAGTAGTGTCTGACGCGTTGCAGCTGCAGGGGTGTGGGAGCCGCCGTGCCGATGTGCAGGTCGCGGTAGAGCTGGCGGCTGTCGCAGTTCAGGATGGGCGAACCCATCTGTTCGGCCATCCTGAGTGCGAGTTCCGTCTTGCCCACCGCTGTCGGGCCCAACAGGACGTAGAGCGTCATGTGCGTCTCCTTATTGTTCGCTGATTTCGAATCCCTCCATGTCGAGTTCGTCCTCCTCGAAGTCCTCGTCGCCATAGAAATCGGCGGTGTCGGCCTCGTCGCTGGCAGGCCTTGTGGCAGGCTCGTCTTCCTCCGTGAGGTATTGGGCTGGTGCCTTCCCGTGGCGGCGGCTCACGATGGGCTCGGGCTGCGGCTGTCCGAAGATGTTCTCTGTCAGTTCCATGAGGAAGAAACGCTGCCCCTCGGGGTCATAGACGTAGGCCACGCGCTGTCCTTCCTCCTCGAGGAAGTCGCCCAGCGGCGTTTCGTCCATGAGATAGAGGTCTTCGTCGATAGCGGTGTCGCCCGTGTCGGTCTGGCGTATGCGATGGCGTATGCGCCAGTCTTCGTCGCAGATGAGGAAGCTGTGGTTCTGCGTGTCGTCGTATCCGCATGCCTGCTGGATGAGTCGGTGCAGGTCGTGGAAGGTGGCATCGGCGTCGATTTTCAGTTCCAGGACAAAGTCGTCCACTTCCTGGCTGAAGAGTGTGAGTTTCTGTGTCATGGCTTTGGTCGCTTATCGTATGAAGCCGCGCTTGCTGGAGCGGATGAAGTCGAGGATGTAGCGAATCTCGTCGCTCATGGGTATCTCCTCCTCTACGCGCAGGAGCAGGTCTGTGAGCTTTCCCGTGCCTTGGAGGATAATCTGATAGGTCTTGTGTATGTTGTCGATGATCTCTCGGTCGAAGTTTCGACGTCGCAGCCCGACGGTGTTCAGTCCGCAGAATGCTGCGGGGTCGCGCGCGATCATGCTATATGGCAGGATGTCCTGGCTGGAACGTGTGCCTCCGCCCACCATGCAGTATCCTCCGATGCGGCAGAACTGGTGTATGAGCACGCTGGCGCTCAGGATGGCGTTGTCGTCCACGACCACCTCTCCGGCCAGCTTGGTGCTGTTGCCGATGATGCATCCGTTGCCGATGAAGACGTCGTGTGCCACGTGCATTCCCTCCATGAGCAGATTGTTGCTGCCCACGATGGTCTTTCCCTTGGCGGCGGTGCCTCGGTTGATGGTCACGTTCTCGCGTATCTTGTTGTTGTCTCCGATCTCGGCGGTGGTGTCCTCGCCGCGGAACTTGAGGTCCTGGGGTATGGCACTGATGACGGCGCCGGGGAAGAATATGTTGCCGCGTCCGATACGGGCGCCGTAGAGCACGGTGACGCTGTTCATAAGCACGTTGTCGTCGCCAATCACTACGCCTCGGTCGATGTAGCAGAAGGGACCTATCTCACAGTTGGCACCGATGACGGCCTCGGGGTGTATGTAGGCCAGGGGGCTGATCTTACTCATAGTCTGTCGTGTTAGGGTTTATTTGTTCTTGATAATCTGTGCCGTGACGACTGCCTCGGCGATGCAGTTCTCGCCCACGAAGGCATAGCCCTGCATGGTGATGATGTTGTGGCTCAGCGGCGTGATGGGTTCTACCTTGAAGATCAGTGTGTCTCCGGGCACTACCTTCTGCCGCAGGCGCACGTTGTCGATCTTCAGGATGTAGGTGCTCCATCGGCTGGGCTCGTCCATCTGGTGCAGCACCCAGAGTCCGCCCGCCTGTGTCATCGCCTCGACAATCAGCACGCCCGGCACGATGGGCTCGTCGGGGAAGTGTCCCTGGAAGAAGGGCTCGTTGATCGTGATGTTCTTCACGGCCACGATGCCGTCGGGGGTCAGTTCCATGACGCGGTCCACCAGCTGCATGGGGTAGCGGTGGGGCAGCAGTTCGCGAATCTGGTTCACGTCGAGCACGGGAGCTTTGGCCTGGTTGATGTGGGGCGCCTGCACCTCATGCTTGCGTATCTCCTTGCGCATGATGCGCGCGAACTTATTATTAATGGTATGGCCTGGGCGTGTGGCAATGATGCGCCCCTTGATGGGCCGGCCGATGAGGGCCATGTCGCCAATGATGTCGAGCAGCTTGTGCCGCGCCGGCTCGTTCTCCCAGACGAGTGGCTTGTGTTGGAGGTAGCCCAGGTCGTTGGCATCGTGATGTTCGGCTCCGGTGAGGGCACACAGCTTGTCCAGGTTCTCCTGGCTTGTCTTGTTCTCATAGATGACGATGGCGTTGTCCAGGTCGCCTCCCTTGATGAGTCCGGCCATGAGGAGCGGCTCTATCTCTCGCACGAAGACAAAGGTGCGTGCGGCCGATATCTCGCGGTCGAAGTCGTCCATGCTGTCGAGGGTGGCAAACTGGCTGCTGAGCACTTTGCCCTGGAAGGAAATCATGCTCGTGATGGAGAAGTCCTCGTCGGGCAGCAGGGTGATGCATGCGCCGGTGTTCTCGTCGCGGAACTCCATTTTCTTGGTGATGACGAAGTAGTCCTTCGGTGCGTCCTGCTCCTTCAGGCCTACGCGCTGAATCTCCTTGACGTAGCATGCGGCGCTGCCATCCAGAATGGGCAGCTCCGGGCCGTCCACCTTGATGAGCACGTTGTCCACGCCGTGGGCATAGAGTGCCGCCATGGCATGCTCGACGGTGCTGCATCGGGCGTCGGCCTGTGCCAGGACCGTGCCGCGCTGTGTGTCCACCACATTCTCGGCTACGGCATCAATGACGGGCTGGCCGGGAAGGTCGATGCGCTGAATCTTGTATCCGTGGTTCTCGGGAGCGGGACAGAAAGTGGCTGTCAGGCGAAGGCCCGTATGCAGCCCTTTGCCACTCAGGGTGAAACTGTCGTTCAGTGTGTTCTGCTTTAACATAAGTCGTTATGGATTGTCTTATGAGAGGTCGGTGCCGGCCAGCTGGGAGAGCTGGTCCTGCAGTTCGGCCACTTGTTTCTTGAGTCGGTTCATTTCGCTCCACATGTCGGGAAGCTGCTTGAAGACCACTGAGCTGCGCCAGAAGTTCTTGGCGTCGATGGCAGGACTGCCTTGCAGTGCCTGTCCCTCCTTCTTGATGGAGTTTGGCACTCCGCCCTGGGCACCCACCATGGTGCGGTCGGCTATCGTGGCGTGGTCTGCAATGCCCACTTGGCCGCCGAACATGCACCATTGTCCCACCTTTGTGCTTCCTGCGATGCCCACCTGTGAGGACATCACCGTGTGGCTGCCTATCTCGTCGTTGTGACCAATCTGTACCAGATTGTCTATCTTCACGCCGCTGTGGATGACCGTGGCGCCCATCATGGCGCGGTCCACGCAGGCGTTGGCGCCAATCTCTACGTCGTCTTCGATGATGGCGATGCCTATCTGGGGAATCTTCTCGTAGCCCTTCTCCGTAGGCTGAAAGCCGAAGCCGTCGGCTCCGATGACGCATCCGGCATGCAGCACGCAGCGATTGCCTACACGGCAGTCGTGGTAGATGACGGCATTGCTGTATATCTCGGTCTCGGTCCCTACCTTGGCGTTGCGGCCTATCGTGACGTGCGGATGCAGTACGCATCCCTCGCCTATCTCTACGCCTTCGGCGATAGCCACGAAGGGGCCGATGTAGCAGTGTTCGCCGATCTTCGCGCTGGGGTCGATGAAGGCCAGCTGGCTTATGCCCTCGCGCTTCGGCTTCATGCTCTCATATATCTGGAGTAGCCTTGCCACCGCTTCGCGGGCATCGGCTACCTTGATGAGGGTAGGCTTCAATTCCTGCTTGACCTCGATGTTCTCGCTAATCAGCACCACACTGCATTCCGTCTCGTAGAGGTGGTGTACATACTTGTCGTTATAAAGAAAACTGATGCAGCCAGGTTTCCCTTCTTCAATGCGGGCAAAATTGTTGACCTTGGCTTCGGGGTCGCCTACCACGGTGCCACCGATCAGCCCTGCTATCATCTGTGCTGTAAATTCCACGTCTTTCTATATTATGAATTATATATTATGAATAAACATTTCCATCTGCCCGGCCACCTCCTTGGCTTTCGCCGCAGCTACTGTGGCAAAGTTCTCTGTCTGGTCGGCGTAGATGATGGCTCGGCTGCTGTTGACCAGCAGTCCGCAGTCCTCTGTCATGCCGTACTTGCAGGCGTCTTCGAGGCTTCCTCCCTGTGCTCCGATGCCTGGGACGAGCAGGAATGCCTTCGGGGCCACACGCCGGATGTCCCGGAACAGTTCTCCTCTCGTGGCTCCCACCACGTACATCAGGTTCTCGTCGCTGCCCCATTCCTGGCTCTTGCGTATTACCTTCTCGAACAGGCGTTCGCCATCCTTGTCCTCGGTGAGCTGGAAGTCGAGCGAGCCCTTGTTGCTCGTCAGCGCCAGCAGGATGACCCATTTGCCCCGATAGCCCAGGAAGGGTGTCACGCTGTCCTCGCCCATGTAGGGGGCCACGGTCACGGCGTCGACGTCCATCTCCTCGAAGAACGTGCGGGCATACATGGCGCTGGTGTTGCCTATGTCGCCCCGCTTGGCGTCGGCAATGATGAACTGGTCGGGATAGTTCTGCTTCAGGTACTTCACCGTCTTCTCGAAGGCCATGAGTCCTTTCACACCGGCCGCCTCATAGAAGGCGAGATTCGGCTTGAAGGCTACGCAATAGGGCGCGGTGGCGTCGATGATGGCGCGATTGAACGCGAAGATGGGATCTTCCTCGCTGAGCAGGTGCCCGGGTATCTTCTTTAGGTCGGTGTCAAGACCGATGCATAGGAAGCTCTTCTTGCTTCGTATGTTTGCTACTAACTCTTGTCTGTTCATAATTCTGATTCTTTAAGTCGCTCGGCATTCTCGGCCACGATGAGGTGGTCGATGCAGTCCTGAATGTTGCCGTCCATGAATGAAGCCAGGTTGTAGATGGTATATCCGATGCGGTGGTCGGTGATGCGCCCTTGCGGGTAGTTGTAGGTGCGTATCTTTGCAGAGCGGTCGCCGGTCGATACCATCGTCTTGCGCTTGCTGGCTATGTCGTCCAGGTATTTCTGGTGTTCCTTATCATATATAAATGTACGCAGGCGCGCGAGGGCGCGTTCTTTGTTCTTTGGCTGGTCGCGCGTCTCGGTACACTCCACCAGGATCTCTTCCTCGATGCCGGTGTTGGGATTGCGCCACATGTATCGTGCTCGCACGCCGGACTCCACCTTGTTTACGTTCTGTCCGCCAGCTCCGCTCGAACGGAAGGTGTCCCACTTGATGGCTCCCTCGTTGATCTCCACGTCGAATTCCTCGGCCTCGGGCAGTACGGCGACGGTGGCTGCAGAGGTGTGGACGCGGCCCTGTGTTTCGGTGGCAGGCACACGCTGTACGCGGTGGACTCCGCTCTCGTATTTCATGATGCCATAGACTCCCTCGCCCGTCACCGAGCAGACAATCTCCTTGTAGCCTCCTACGGCGCCCTCGCTGTAACTGCTCACGGCCATCTTCCATCCCTTCTGTTCGAAGAACTTTGAGTACATGCGGAAGAGGTCGCCGGCAAAGAGGGCAGCCTCGTCGCCGCCAGTGCCTCCGCGTATCTCAAGCACGATGTTCTTGTCGTCCTCGGGATCGGCGGGAACGAGCAGGAGCTTTATCTCTTCCTCAAGCTCAGGAATGCGCTTTTCGCTTTCCGAGAGTTCCTGTCGGAGCATGTCCTTCGTCTCGGCATCGTCTTCGATGGAGAGCATCTCCTTGGCATCGGCCACGTTCTGCAGCTGGCCGATGTATTCCTTGCGCGCCTTGACAATCTTGCCCAGGTCCTTGTATTCCTTGGTAAGCTTGACGTAGCGTTTCTGGTCGGCGATGACCGAAGGGTCGGTGATGAGCGTGCTCACCTCCTCGAAGCGACTTACGAGTCCATCGAGCTTGTCGAGCAATGTATTACTGTCTGCCATGCTTGTGGTTCTTTTTCTTGTGCGTAAGGTAGAACTGACGCCATGCAAAGAAAATGACGACGAGCAGCGCTGCTGTGAGGATATATTCCATAACTAACTCTTCTTTTTGAATCTTCTATTGGGGGTTCTTTTCCCGTATTTCTTTGCTGATGTGTAGATAGACCAACGCCCAACCGAGCGCGCCGAGGCAGTGCATCAAGCCCTGAAGCCAGTCGCCTTCGATGAAGGCACGAACGGCGCATTGGAAGAGGAAGAGAAAGCACCCCATGCTGCCCAGTTGTCTGAGCCAGTCTCTCATCGTGTAGTCGGTTATCTTGATTTCCCTCATGATGGTCTTTCTTTAATAGTAGAACTCTCCGTACTCACTCTTGATGGTGAGGCTCTTCGTGCCCTGCTCGATATGGCCGACCACCTGAGCGTCGATGTTGAAGCTCTTCGATATGGCAATGACTTTCTTGGCATCTTCGGGTGCGACATATACCTCCAGGCGATGGCCCATGTTGAAGACCTTGTACATCTCGGCCCAGTCGGTGCCGCTCTGCTCCTGGATGGTCTTAAAGAGGGGCGGCACGGGGAACATGTTGTCCTTTATGACGCGGCAGTCGTCGCTGACGAAGTGCAACACCTTCGTCTGTGCGCCGCCCGTGCAGTGCACCATGCCGTGGATGGCGGGGCGCATCTCGTCCAGCATTTTCCTGACGACAGGAGCATAGGTGCGCGTGGGGGAGAGTACTAATTTTCCTGCTGTGAGCGGTGTGCCTTCTATCCGGTCGGTCAGCCGGCATGTGCCGCTATAGACAAGTTCTTCGGGTACGGCATGGTCATAGCTCTCGGGGTACTTCTCTGCGAGGTATTTGGCAAAGACGTCGTGGCGGGCACTGGTCAGTCCGTTGCTGCCCATTCCGCCATTGTATTCCTTCTCGTAGGTGGCCTGTCCGGTACTGGAGAGTCCCACGATGACGTCGCCGGGACGTATATCGGCATTATTGATGACTTCGGCTCGCTTCATGCGGCATGTCACAGTGCTGTCCACGATGATGGTGCGGACAAGGTCGCCCACGTCGGCCGTCTCGCCGCCGGTGCCCCAGATGCCGATGCCCATGTCGCGCAGCTCCTTCATCAGTTCGTCGGTGCCGTTGATGATGGCGGAGATTACTTCACCCGGAATGAGCATCTTGTTGCGGCCGATGGTGGAGGAGACTAAAATATTATCTACGGCGCCCACACAGAGCAGGTCGTCGGTGTTCATGATGAGCGCATCCTGGGCGATGCCCTTCCATACGCTCAGGTCTCCCGTCTCCCGCCAGTACATATAGGCAAGGCTCGACTTGGTGCCTGCACCGTCGGCATGCATGATGTTGCAATACTCGGGGTCGCCTCCCAGGATGTCGGGGATTATCTTGCAGAAGGCTTGTGGGAAGATGCCTTTGTCGATATGTCTGATTGCGTTGTGTACGTCTTCTTTCGCAGCACTAACGCCGCGTAGCATATAACGTTGGTTGCTCATTTCTCTTGGGCTATACTATTTCGGCCGCAAAGATAATACAATTATCTTAGAATTCCAAATTCCGTCCCCACACTCTTGCTTTCTTGCCCAAAACAGCCACAGAATTGTACCTTTCGGCTATTCGGGAAGGGGAAATTATTCGTAAAATTGCACTCTTCTGTACACTCGGTAATCCGTGGCGTGCAGGGCAATATGACGTCGTGCATTTGTTTTTCTTCCTCAGAATGGCTTGTTATTCGTGTTTTTTATCTAATTTTGCGGCATGAAAGACGAGATTGAACTGGCTGTCATAGATGCCAACACGCTGGCGTGTGTGGGACTGAAATCGCTCTTGCACGATCTGCTGCCCGATGTCGTGGTGCGCTGTTTCCGCTCGTATGCCGAGTTGATGCAGGACACTCCCTTCGGCTTTGTCCATTATTTCGTGTCGAGCAACATCTATTTCTCACAGGTGAATTTCTTTCGCCAGCTGGGTCATCGGGTCGTCCTCCTGGTTCAGGGGCCGGAGCAGGCACGTGCGCTGGGAGTCCCCGCGCTCGACATCTCGCAGGACGAACACTCGCTCATTCAGCAGGTGCTTCTGCTAAGGCAGATGGGCGGGCGCAGCGGAGAGGGGCGTGCCACCGAATCATTTCACGGTCCCAGCTTTGCCCATGTAAGGCGTCACGATGCGGATGCCCTGCGCCAGCCCGACCTCTCGCCGCGGGAAATCGAAGTGCTTGCACTGGTGGTGAAGGGATTCATCAATAAGGAGATTGCCGAGCAGCTGCACATCAGTTCCACCACCGTCATCACTCATCGCAAGAACATTCAGGAGAAGACCGGCATTCACACGCTCTCCGGTCTCACGGTTTATGCCATACTGAACGAATACGTGCGATTGGAGGAAGTGTAGATAGATGTACACACCGGATACATAAAACAAACGATATGACAAAGAGATTCCTTCTGGCTGCGGCCTTCGTTATGAGTGCCGCTGCAGCCCTGGCCGAGGGCGATGTGACGAAAGAAAAGTTCTCCCCCTTCTTTACCCGTGAGGAGGCACCCCATTTGGAGCACGTGCTCCCCGAGCCACCTTCCTTGACCGACCCGCTCTTTCACAACGATTGGGTACAGTATCAATGGGGGCGTTCCATGCAGGACAGCGAGCGCGGACGGCTTGCAGTGGACGACGCCAGCATCGGTGCCGGCTATTTCATGAAACGCTTCACGCCCGAGGTGGGTATCGAGCTCACTCCCGAGACGCATCCCGAACTGTTCCGCCTCTTCTCTCGCCTGCATCTCACGGAGCAGCAGGCAGGGGCCAGTGCGAAGGCTTTCTTCCATCGTGTGCGTCCCTACCAGCAGTTCAAGGAGCCGTCGGGGGTGCCTCGCCACGAGAGTGCCACCGACTTCACAAGCTATCCCTCGGGTCACACGCATGCCTCGTGGCTGGTGGGCCTCGCCCTGGCCAGCATCGACCCTGAGCATACAGAGGGTATTATGAAGGTGGCCTACGAACTGGGCCAGAGCCGCGTCATCGTGGGCTTCCACTATCAGAGCGATGTGGATGCCGGACGCGTGGCAGCCAGTATCACTTTTGCCCGCGTGATGTCAGAACCCGAGTTTCAGAAGCAATACGAGAAAGCCCGGAAGGAATATGCGAAGGTGAAGAGGGCGGCGAAGAAATAGCCTTGATTCACAGTTCCTTCCCCTTTTCGTTCCATCTCTGCGTACGCCTTGCTTGCCAGTGAGGCTTACCGCAGGCATTTTTCCCACGCGTGGGAAAGTCCTGTGCGGCACGCCCCGTCCCATTTTCCCACACGCGGGAAAATGGGACGGGGCGCACACCGTATGGCAGGCTTTTCCTTTGCCTGCCTCACTGCCCTTCCTTCCAAGGCATCCACACGCGCATTTCCCCTGCCAGCCGGTTGTCCCATGCATAGTAGGGGATCAGTGTGAATGTCTGGCTGCCCTCGGTGGCCTTCAGCTCGACGATGCCCCGCAGCTTCGGCACGTAGCGGTCGGTCCATTTTGTGGACGGCGAGAGGGCTATCTCGTCAAAGTGTTGCGGATTGTCCACCTCCTCGGCACAATAGATGAGCGGACCGCGCTGTACGGCACGCTGCCCCACGTCCTCTTTCACTCGCGGGTCGGCCTCGAGCATGCGTATCTGCATCGGCATTTCAATGTTGACGGCGTCGCCCTTCTTCCAGCTGCGCGAGACAATGGCATATCCGCGCTCTCGCTTGTATTTCACCGGCTGTCCGTTGACGCTCACCCGGAAGCCTTCGGCCCACTGCGGGATGCGTAGGCGCAGCTGTCCCTTCATTTCGCTCTCAAAGGTGAGGGCAGCCTTGCCCTGCCAGGGCATTTCGGTCTCCATCTTTACCTGTACGTCGTGTTTTTTTACCTTGCAGGAAGCCTCGCTTCCGATGTACAGGTTCACCCACAGCGCGTCGTTGCCCGTGCCATAGATGTAATTGCCCACCGAGGGAATGAACCGGCACACATTGCTCGGGCAGCAGGCACATCCGTACCATGCTTGACGATGGTGCTTGCCATGAGAGGCCAGGGGGTTTACGTAAAAGAAGTTCTCTCCGGTGAGGCTCACGCCGGATATGACTCCGTTGTAGAGCGAGCGTTCCAGCACATCGACATAGCGCGAATCGCCCTTCCACTCGTTCATGCGATGGTTCCATAGCACCATGCCGATAGAAGCACACGTCTCGCAATAGGCCTCATAGTTGGGCAGGTCGTAGGGCTCGCTGAATCCCTCGCTCCGGTATGCCACACCGATGCCGCCTGTGACGTACATGTGACACTGGGTGACGTTGTCCCACAGCGAGTCGAGCGCTGTCAGGTAGTTTGTCTTCTCGACATATGAGGCTACGTCGGCCATTCCACAGAAGAGGTACATTGCCCTCACGGCATGTCCGCTTATCTGGCGCAGTTCGCTTACGGGCACGATGTCTTGATAATACTTGGGGTTCCACGGCTTCCCGTCGCGGATTCCGTAGCCGTGGCCTCGTTCCTCGAGGAGCCAGTGGGCAAAGTCGAGATAGCGCCGCTCGCCGTTGAGCGCATAGAGCTTGCAGAGAGCCAGCTCAATCTCCTCGTGGCCAGGCACCCAGTGACGTTTCCCGGGGCCGAAGGTCTGCATCATGTGGTCAATCATGCGTGTGGCAACGCCCAGCAACTTGTCCTTTCCGGTGGCTTGATAGTAGGCGATGGCGGCTTCCAGCAGATGGCCCGCACAGTACATTTCGTGCTTGTCCATGTCGCTCCAGCGGTTCTGCACCCCCGTCAGCGTATAGAACGTATTGATGTATCCGTCGGGCTGCTGGGCGGCAGCGAACTTGTCAATCCATGCATCCATGTGTGCCTCGAGCGTGCTGTCCGGCTGGTTGATGAGGCTGTAGGCAACACCCTCGACGGCCTTATAGACATCCGAGTCGTCGAAGAAGATGCCCGAGTGTTTTCCTTCGCCCTTGGCCGCGTTGTCAAAGTTCTGGATGCGGCCTGTCTTGTTTTCTATCTGGTCGAGGCATACGGGAATCGTATGCAACGCGTTGTTCTCAATGCGGGGCGACCAGAAGCGGTCCGTTACCTTGACCTTTGAGAAGTTCACCTGTGTCATTGCTTTCCTGGCTTCGCGTGCACCTGCTGTGACGGCGGTGCAGAGAAGCAATAGGAGGATATATTTCTTGCTTTCCATATTCGTTTTGGCCTTTGTCTTTTCTTAGAATAATTCGCCGAACAGCGAGGGCTGTCCTTCACTCTTGCTCTGTGCGACGGATGCTCCTTTCCGGTACATTTTCTGGAGCAATTGTGCGCTTTGACGGAAATCGTCGCGCAGCTTGTCGGGCGCCAGCACTTCTACGTCGGCCCCGAGGCCCAGCAAGAGTGCCTTTGTGCCTCGGTTTACGGGAACCTCTACGGTGATGGTTTCCGCACCGCTCTCTGCATCTGACTGCCGTTGCAGAATGGTAGGGGAACCCAGCAGGTCGAGTACGTCGGTGGCTTGTGAAGACAGACGTAGCGTGACGGCACACAACTCGCCCTGCGAGAGGGCAAGTTCACGGGTGCTGTGGGTGCTCTGCGGGGCCGGTGCCTCTGCCTCGTCCTGCAGCATCAGCGAACGAGCCGGGCGCAGCAGGGGGTTCTTCCACTCCAGATTGATGTAGCGCAGGATGCGTTTGTGTCCCCGGCGGAACCGCGGTTCCAGTCGTGCGCCCTTCTGCTGAAAGAGCTTTACGTCGTTCTGCAGATTGCGCTTGCTACAGCTGTATGCCCGGTTGATGGCCCGCAGACGCTGATTGACATAGTGTATCAGACTACGTGTGTTTCCTGTCTCGTTGGTTTTCGTCCGTTCGCCCATGAAGTACTCCATCACGGGGTCGCGTAGTGCCTCGTCCAGTATCTGCCAGCGAAGGCGTTGCAAGTCGTTTACTATCATATTGTGTCGGTTTATGTTACTTCGAATTAGAAACAAAGGTGTGTCTGCCGCTTCCCACCTCCACCAGGATGCAGTCGTCCTGTTCTTTTACCGCGTGCACGGCGCCACCCTCCGTGGGCCGGATGCCGAAGCGCTGTGGGATGCGTATGGTGGCGGTGGCGTTTGCCGGAATCTCAATCTGCCAGCTGAGCGAGTCGTCTTGGCGCGTCCATTCGCTCCGCACAAGTCCGGTGGCGGTGCGTTGCCATGCCTTCACGTGGTGCAGCTCCTCCGGGAAACAAGGAGCCATGTCGAGATGGGTGTATCCCAGCGAGCCCTCGGCGTTGCGTATGCCGGCCAGGTCCTCATAGTACCAGAGGAGCAGGTCGCCCAGCAGCATCACGTGGTTGGCGCTGTTCATGGCTGGGTCGGCTGTGTTGCCGTTCCACAACTCCCAAATGGTGGTGGCACCATGCTCGATCATATAGCCGTAGCTGGGGAAGGAACGCTGGTTGACGATGCGCCAGGCCAAGTCGAGCTGTCCGTGGTGAGTGAGTCCTCGCATGAGGTGCTGAATGCCCAGTACACCGCAGGAAACGTGGCCGTCGAACTGTTGTTCGGTGACTTCGACGATGTTTTTCATTACCTTCTCCTCGAAGCCTTGAGGCACAAGGCCCAACTCGAGTGACAGGATGTTGGCCGTTACCGTGTTATTGCTGTACTGGCCTTTTTCGGCATTGAAATAAGTTTTGTTATACGCTGCCTTGATATGTGCGGCCATGCGGGCATAGTAGCTGGCATCGGAGTGGTTGCCGATGCGGGTGGCCATCTCGCCCATCATGCGCAGGATGTCATAAAAGACTGTCGTGCTGAGCACGGCCCCCTCCGTCTTTCTGGCTGGGTCTTTGCTGTGGATGAGGCTCTCCTGTTCGGGAGGCATGCACCAGTCGCCATAGCGATCGACGGTCAGGATGCCGTCGCGTTGTGTCTTTTCGTAGGTATAGTTCACCCACTTCTGCAGGTAGGGATATAATTCGTACACGGCATCCAGGTCGCCATAACGACGATAGAGCATATAGGTGGCATAGACGAATGCCCCCGGCCATGTGACTCCGTCGTGCCGCCCCTTGCGGTATTCGGGGGTGAGATGGGCAATCTGTCCTGCTTCGTTCTGCGAGTCCACCAGGTCGTGCAGCCATTTGTAATAGAGTGCTCCGTTGTCCATGAGGATGTTCTCTCCGTAGCAGCCCGTCAGGCGGTCGCCCGTCCATCCCAGACGTTCGTCGCGTTGCGGGCAGTCGGTGGGCATGCCATGATAATTGCCTCGTATGCCCCAGAGCGCGTTTGAGTGCAGGCGGTTGAGCAGTTCGTTGTCACACTCGAAGCCCGCACATTCCTCCATCTCATCATACTGCACCAGTCCTGTGATATCCTCGGGGCGAGGCATCTCGGCAAGTCCAGTGACTTCGACAAAGCGGAATCCTTGATAGACTAGAAGCGGCTGATAGGTGAAGCGTCCGTCGGCGCGGGGAATGTATGTGTTCGTGCAGAGCGCAGAACGCAGGTTGGCGGTGTAGAGCGAGTCGCCGGCAGGCGTGAGCAACTCTGCGTGGCGAAGAATTACCGCCTGTCCCGCTTTGGCTGTGAGGGTGGCGCGTAGCTGCCCTGCCATATTCTGTCCCATGTCGATGAGGTAGCGCCCCTCGCCCATGTCGCGGATGTCGATGGGGTATAGTTCGTGCTGTGTGCGTATGCCTGGATTGGGCTGTGGTTTCAGTGTGCCCATCGGCGTGGGCATCACTTCGGCCGCCTGCCATCGGCTATCGTCGTAGCCTGCACGGTCCCAGTTGCCCAGTTCCTGCCGTGCATCGTACAGTTCGCCGTCGTATAGATTGTTGCGGCGGATGGGACCTCGGTTGGTTGCCTTCCAACTGGTGTCGGTGGGGATGACGAGCGTGTCGGCCGCTGTTTCCACCACGAGCTGCGCCATGAGGCGCGGCCCGCCGAAGTTGCGATAGTTGGGTCGCAGGCCCAGTGTGAAACCATTGCCTAGAACGACGCCGATGGCGTTGCGCCCTTTTTGGACGAGGGACGTGACGTCGATGGTGTTGTAATACACCGTCTTGTCCCAGTCGCTCTGTACGGTGCCGAATACGTCGGGTGTGGCGAGCTGTCCGTTCAGGTAAGCTGCGCTGTGTCCCATTCCGCTGATGTAGAGTACGGCCCGCTTGACTCGTGAGGGCACGTCGAATTCGTGTCGCAGATAGCGTGCAGGGAGATCACGTCGTCCGTCCTCGACGATGGTGTGTTCGAAGTCGTTCACCCCGATCCAGCGTGCCTCCCACCGATCCATCTTCATCCCTGTAAGGAAATGTTGTACGGGACTGGTGACATGTTCGCCGCTACTGAGCCATACCTCCACCTGCCATAGGATGTCTGCGCCGTAAGGCAACTTGCGTCCTTGATAAGGCACCTGCAGCGTCTCGCTGCTCTCCACGCGGCCACTGTTCCACAGTTGCTCGCGTCCGCCGTTCAGTCCGGCCCGTGTGGTGGCCACTGTGATGGCATAGGCAACTTGGCGTACGTCTTGCTTCGATGATTCCACCTGCCAGCTGAAGCATGCCGTACGCTGGATGCCTGTGGGACGGGACTGCCGGTTTACGCGCAGACGGGTTATATTGGCAGCCAGGAGCGGTGTGATGCTCAGCCACGAAACAATCAGAATGAGGGTGCTTCGCACGGAGAAAGGATGATTCGTCATAGCTTCAAACGTCATTTATATCGTAGGGCAGAGGCGGCATAGGGCACTGTTTGCCGTCATCTGCGGCTTTTTTCTCGACAAATATACACTTTTTCTGCCATTAAGCGAAGCAGATTGCGCAAAAAATAATAACTTTGCACAATGACTTATAAAAAATCAAATCTTATATGAAGAAGTTTTGCATGACGTTGGCCGTCCTTATGCTGGCCACGACACAGGCTATGGCTCAGGAAGCCATCTTTGAACGTCGCGATCAGGGTTCGCCTCGTTTTAATGACGACGGGACAGTTACTCTCAGCCTCCGTGCCCCCGACGCTACACGTGTGGACATTGTTGGCGATTGTGTGGAAAACATGCATGCCCAGCTCACTAAGGACGGTGACCACTGGAGCTATACGTCGCCCGTGCTGTTTGCCGAGCTTTACAACTATCGCTTCTATGTCGATGGAGTGGAGACTCTCGACCCTTCCAATATCGAGCGGAGTCGTGATGTGCGGTCCTTTATGAGCACCTTTATCGTGAGTCGTGAGGTGGGCGACCAGGGCTATCTCTATGCCAACCACGACGTGGCACATGGTAACATGGCACAGGTGTGGTACGACTCGCCCTCGCTGGGCCTCACTCGTCGTATGACAATCTATACCCCTGCGGGCTATGATAAGGGAAAGAAGTACCCGGTGCTCTATCTGTTGCATGGCGCCGGAGGCGACGAGGAGGCATGGCCTACGCTGGGGCGCACACAGCAAATCATGGACAACCTCATCGCGCTGGGCAAGGCAGAGCCAATGATCGTGGTGATGCCCAACGGAAATGCCTCGGACGATGCCTCGCCCCTCCTCTCCGGTCTGTCGAAGAAAGAGAAGCCCAAGGCTACCTTTGAGGAGGCTTTCGATGACATCATCAACTACGTGGAGAGCCATTATAAGGTGAAGAAGGGCTCTAAGAACACGGCACTCTGCGGCCTGAGTATGGGCGGCTACCATACGTTCAAGATTTCCAACCTCCGCCCCGGACGCTTTGCCTACATTGGACTCTTCTCGGCAGCCATCTCAATGGGACGCGGCAACCAGGCTCCTGTTCAGGAGCAGATTGCCGGTAATCCTGCCTTCGCCAAGCAGATAGCCGACGTCTTTGCCGCCAAGCCCGCTCTGTATTGGATAGCCATCGGCAAGGATGATTTCCTGATGCAGCAGAACGTTTCCTATCGCGCCTATTTGGACAGCCAGAAACTCCCCTACGAGTATTACGAGAGCGAGGGCGGCCACTCATGGCGCAACTGGCGTATCTATCTCTCGATGTTTGCTCAGCGTCTTTTCAAGGACTGAGCCTCTACGGCATAGGCAGGCACGAAAGGCAATACGATGGCGGTCGGTTCTTTCATTCTCCGAAGCTCCTTTGCGGCATGTTGCCTGATAGCCACGGCATGCGCCCGTGTCGGGCATGAAGATATAGGCATTCGGCAAAGGGATGACTCGACATTCATCTATCGTTCACCCGAGTGTGGCGGACGGATAGGCCTTTCGACGGAGGGAGACTCCGTGTGGCGTCTGTGTCATTATATGGCCGACTCGCTCGTGGATGTCTGGACGCTTCGCGACTCCGTATATCGTTTCGATTGCGGCGACGTGACGGGCGACTCTCTGCCTGAGATTCTGGTGGGAGTGGTCCGTGCCACACGCTATCGTCCCGAGCGGGACCGGCGGCTATTCATCTTCAAGCTCTATCGTGGCGAGCTGATACGTCCGCTGTGGCTTGGCTCGCGGGTAGGACTGCCGCTTGTGGATTTCCATGTGGAGCGTGATTCGCTACCCGCTATGGTACATACATGGGAGCGCCGTCCCGACTCCACGCTTGTGGAGGCAGTCTATCGTTATCAAGGCTTCGGCCTGAAATTTGTCAGATACCTCAGTGAATGATTCCTGGTCTCAAATTCGTGATGAATACACTCTGTCGAGTTACATGGCGTGCCGCGCCGCGCTTTATCACACGTGATAAAAGAGTTTATCATACGTGATAAAAGAGTTTATCACACGTGATAAAGTCCACAGGAACACGTCATGGGAAATAATGGAGTTAAGGACTCCCGAAACTTCAATAAACTTATAATATGAAACGCATATACTATTTCTTGGCCGTCGTGTTTGCACTGGGCTCATGTGGCAAGCATGCTCCAAAAGTCAACAATGACACACCGTCGGCTCCTGTAGCGAACGACGCCGGGCTGCCCGGCGACTCGTCGTCCTACATGATGCACTCCTTCCTGCTTACTTCAAAGACGTTGCCCAAGCAGGTGGACCTCTCCACTGACATCTCCGATATGACCTATGCCGAGCTGCGAGTGATGAAGAACTACGTCTATGCCCTGCATGGGATGTGGTTTATGGAGCAGGAGATGAACCGCTTCTTTCAGGTGAAGTGTCCCGATTGGTACGAACAGACCTGTTATGAATATTTGGAGGCGCACGACTGGAACGCGCTGGTTGACTATGACCAGGCCGAACTGTCGGCCGAGGAGCAGGCTTTCGTTGACCGCATAGACCGCCGTCTGGCCCAGATGGAGGCGCAGCCTGTGGTGAACCGCGATGGCGTGGCGCTGCGTAATCCTGCGCTGACCGTCAATATGTTCCAGATGGAGGATCTCGACTCGGCGTTCTACCAGCGGCTGAACCGCTATAACTTCTGCATCACGCCGACCGACATGCAGCAGCTGTTCAACGTGTATGAGATGAACGACTATCAGTGCATGCCCAGTTTTGTGACCACCGATGTTTACCTGCAAGCCTTTCACATGTATTTCAGCTATGTGCTGAAGTGTCTGGAGAGGTACGAATATGCCAACCGCCTCCACCAGACCTGCCAGTTCATGAACAGCCGTGCCATTGAACTCGCATCACAGACCGCCGACGACGGGCTGCGCGACCTGGCCGAGTATAATGCGGCCTTCTTTGCCATTGCCGACCGTCTGCTGACCGGCGAGGCACAGCTTGCCGTGCCCGAAAGCTATGCCAAGGCCGTGGCTGGTGAACTCAGCCTCGTGGCCCAGGAAAAGCCGGCACTCTCGCCCATGATGTCATATCGTAATGTATATTTTGCCTATGACCTCTTCCGCCCACGCGGTCACTATACCCGCAGCGAGGCCCAGCAGCGCTACTTCCGTGCCATGATGTGGTTACAGACGTGTACGTTCTGCCGCGAAAGCAAGCGCTCGCTCCAGTACGCCGCCATGATGGCCTTCCTCATCAACTCGCTCAGGCAAGAAAAGAAAAACGCCGGAGAGAGCGTCTATGAAACGTTGCAGTTTCTGATGGGCGAGCCCGACAACGTCTCTGCCTTCGACCTGGCCGACCTGCTTGTCGAGGGCGATATCACCCGCATGGCCGACCTGACCGACGACGGCAAGCTCCTGTGGCTCGACGGCCGGCTGAAGACCCTCTTCCAGTCGCGTAACCGCATCACCCCGAAGGTGGCCGACTCGCAGTGTACCGACAAGATCAACTACATGCCGCAACGTTATACGCCCGATGCCGAAGTGCTCTGTGCGATGTATGACGAGAAGCCCAATGCCCGTCATCCCTTTCCCTCTGGCTTGGATGTCTTCTCGGCCTTCGGAACGGACGAGGCCGACCATATAATAAATAAGGTGTACGACTATCCTTCCCGGTGGGCGAAGTATCGTGATGAGGCCACCCGTATGAAGAAGCGCTTTGAGGGCTACAGCGACTGGGACCGCTCGATGTATAACAAATGGATGCAGTGCCTCGTGGAACTCCAGACACAGGAGAAGGGGCAACCCAATTATATGCAGACCCGTGCCTGGCGTCGCAAGAACCTGAACACGGCGTTGGCTTCCTGGGCCGAGCTGAAGCACGATGCCATCCTGTATGCAGAACAGCCGATGGCAGCCGAGTGTGGCGGAGGCAGCGAGTTCCCAGACCCCATCCTGGTGGGCTACGTGGAGCCCAACATGCCCTTCTGGACGAAGATGCAGGAACTGCTCGCCCTCACCCGCTCGCTCCTCGAGAAGCATGGCATGATGGACGAGAAACTCCGGGAGCGTACGGAACAGCTGGAGCATTACATCGCCTTCTGCATCGACGCCACTCGTAAGGAACTTGCAGGTGAAATGCTGGAGGAGAGCGACTATGCGACAATCAAGTATCTGGGTTCCTCGCTCGAATGGTTCACCCTGAGCGTCGTGGACCCCGACCTCTTGCTGAGCAACTGGGAATTGGTCCAGGGTCCGGACCGTTCCGTGGCTGTGGTGGCCGATGTGTTCACCCGCAACATCCCCGATTGCAAGAAGTGTGGCATTCTGTACGAAGCCACCGGCAATGCCGACATCATCTATGTCCTGGTGGACATCGGTGGCCGGACCTATCTGACGCGTGGAGCCACATTCAGCTATTACGAGTTCGTCAAGCCGCTGGGCGAGCGCCTCACCGATGAGGAGTGGCAGCAGCAGCTTGAGAACGGCAAGGCACCTGCACGCCCCGAATGGATGCAGCCATATCTCATCGGTAAAAAGCCATCGGTGAATGAAACCGTCTTTTACGGCTCTGGCTGTTAGCCTCCTTTCGGCTTTGTGCATGTCGTGCACGCCCTCGCCGAGAGACGTCGGGGACGACACGCTCTCCGTCCTTTTTACGGGCGACGTGCTGCTGGACCGGGGTGCGCGCCCCGTAATCGAACGCCGCGGCATCGGCTATCTGCTTCAGGAGGTGGAGCCGTATTTCCGTCAGGCCGACGCCGTGGTAGTCAATCTGGAGTGCCCGCTTACGGACTCGCTCTCCCCGCTCAACAAGCAGTACATCTTCCGTGCCGATGCCAGCTGGGCTGCCGACCTGTACCGGACTGGTATCACGCATGCCGCGCTGGCCAACAATCATACCATCGACCAGGGCCGGCGCGGCCTGCAAGCTACCTGGCAGCATCTTGTCGAGGCTGGCATCGTACCGCTGGGCTATGGATGCTCGGCCGAGGAGCAGCTCGAGCCCGCCGTGGTCCGTAAGGGAGACCTTCGCGTAGCCTTATTCAATGCTGTGACTTTGCCGATTGAAAACTGGTACTATGCCGAGGGACGTCCCGGTATCTGCCAGCCCACTGCCACGCAGCTTTCAGATGCCGTCGGCCGATACCGTGCGGCGCATCCCGAAACGGCCATCGTCGTGGTGCTCCATTGGGGGACGGAGTTTCAGACGCAGCCCTCAATGTCCCAGCGCCGACTGGCCCGTAGCCTGGCCGATGCCGGTGCCGACGCCATCGTAGGCCACCATCCTCATGTCCTTCAGCCCATCGACACACTGGGCCACACGCTGGTCTGCTACAGCCTGGGCAATTTCGTTTTCGACCAGCGGCCGCCCCAGACTCGTCGGGGCATGATGCTCCGTCTCCGCTTCCGTCCCCGCACTCCCGTAGCCTTCGATACCATCCCCGTAGAGGTTCGTCAGTGCCGTCCGTGTCCCTGAGCGCTCCGTGCCGTGTAACCGCCTTTTTGTGCTGGTTGCATGTGGGCGAAATGGGATGGTCATGTGAGACCCGGCGAGACGGTGCCTGCCGCGTCGTGTTTTCCCACGTGTGGGAAAGCTCGACGCAGCGTGTTGCATGGCACTTTCTCACATGTGGGACAATAGGGGGCAATGCGCTCGGCTGTTTTCCGGCTCGTTTCGCCCTCGGCTTGTCCATGCCATTCTGGTTCGTGAAACATAATTCTTCGTCCCGACAGGGTTACGGAATCGGGAAATTATTGTAAATTTGCAGCCGATTGCAGATGCGTTCGGTGCGGAATCTGATGTTCCGATGGGCCGGAGACAGCTGGATATATTACGAATAATCTCATCATATAGAATCAGATATTGACAATATGGAATATATGTCACAAGAGGGCTATGACAAGCTGGTAGCCGAACTTCATGAACTGGAAACAGTGGAACTGGCGCGAGTGAAGGATGCCATTGCAGAGGCTCGCGACAAGGGCGACCTCAGCGAGAACTTCGAGTACCACGCCGCAAAGCGCGAGCAGGGAAAACTGCTGGGCCGGATACGCTTCATGCAGCGAGTGCTGGAGCACGCCCGTGTGATAGACAAGTCCGTGCTCCGCAGCGACGGCATCGGCTTGCTGAGCCGAGTGGAGATGACGAACATAGACAATGGCGCGAAACTCTGCTACACGATAGTCAGCACACACGAGGCAAACATGGCCGAGGGAAAACTGTCCATCAAGTCGCCCATCGCACGAGCTCTCTTGGGGAAGAACGAAGGCGATGTGGTGGAGGTGAACGTCCCCATCGGCACGTTAAGATTGCGAATCACGAGCGTCGCTCGTTAGTCGCATCCTTCATCCGCGCGCGATTCGGCGCTGCTTCCACCACGTTGTTCTTTCTATTATTGACCTTTTCCGCCCGATTTGCTGACAAATCGTAATTTGTGCGGCGCAGATGTTGGCAGATAGAAAGTTTCTTCGTAACTTTGCAGTCGATTCCACGGAATGCGGACATACAATACATTTAAAATAACGAAGAACTATGGCAAAAATGAATTTTGGCGGTGTCATCGAGGAAGTGGTGACCCGCGAGGAGTTCCCTCTGGAGAAAGCACGTGAGATACTGAAGGACGAGACCATCGCCGTCATTGGCTACGGCGTGCAGGGCCCCGGCCAGGCCTGTAACCTGCGCGACAACGGCTTCAATGTGATTGTGGGCCAGCGCCAGGGCAAGACCTTCGAGAAGGCTATTGCCGACGGTTGGGTGCCGGGCGAGACACTGTTCTCCATCGAGGAGGCCGCCGAGAAGGGCACCATCGTGATGTGCCTGCTGTCGGACGCTGCTGTGATGAGCGTCTGGCCCAACCTGAAGAAACACCTCACACCGGGCAAGGCACTCTATTTCAGCCACGGATTTGCCATTACATGGAACGACCGTACGGGCTGCGTGCCGGCCAAGGATATTGACGTTATCATGGTGGCTCCCAAGGGCTCGGGCACCTCGCTGCGCACGATGTTCCTCGAAGGACGCGGACTGAATAGCTCGTATGCTGTGTATCAGGATGCCACTGGACGTGCCCTCGACCGCACGCTGGCTTTGGGCATCGGTATCGGCTCGGGCTACCTCTTCGAGACCACCTTCCAGCGCGAGGCTACGAGCGACCTGACGGGCGAGCGTGGTTCGCTGATGGGAGCCATTCAGGGCCTGCTGCTGGCTCAATATGAAGTGCTGCGCGAGAACGGCCACACGCCCAGCGAGGCCTTCAACGAGACGGTGGAGGAGCTGACACAGAGCCTTATGCCGCTCTTCGCTGCCAAGGGTATGGACTGGATGTATGCCAACTGCTCGACGACGGCTCAGCGCGGCGCTCTCGACTGGTATCCTCGCTTCCACGATGCCATCAAGTCCGTGGTACAGGAACTGTATGCCAGCGTAAAGAGTGGCAACGAGGCACAGATCAGCATTGATGCCAACTCGAAGCCCGATTATCGCGTGGGTCTCGAGAAGGAACTGGCTGCCCTGCGTAACAGCGAGATGTGGCGCACGGCCGAAGTCGTTCGCCAGTTGCGACCGGAAAACAACTGAGATTATTAAATAACACTCTCTCCCCCAGTCTCTTCCAATAGGAGGATGCTGGGGGAGAGGCATTTGAGAGAGAATGAATATGAGGGAAACACAGACATTCGCTCCCTTTTCAGGAGTTCCCCTCCCTGTGGGAGACGTGACGGGAGAGAAGTTGAGGATGGGGAAAAGACTCTTCCTTTCCCTCCTCTGTCTGCTTTGCCTCCCGCTTTGCCTGGCAGCCGAGGAGTGGGGCATCGTCAATGTCTCTGTCACCAATACCCGTGAGCGCCCGGCCTATTCCAGCGGCCAGGAGTCGCAGGCCTTGCTCGGCATGCCCGTCCGTGTGACGGACCGCGTGAACGAGTGGCTGCAGGTGGAGACGCCCGATGCCTATGTGGCATGGACGCTGGGAAGCACGGTGAAGCGTGTCTCACGTGAAGAGCTGACGGCATGGAACACTGCGCCGCAGGTGGTGGTCACAGCGCTTTATGCCCAAGTCTATAGCCAGCGCAGTACCAAGTCGGCGGCTGTGAGCGATGTGGTGGGGGGCGACCGGCTGCGGCTCGTGGGGCGGCGTGGAAAGTATTTCCATGTGGCATTCCCCGACGGCCGCGAGGGCTTCCTGCATCGCAGTGCTTGCCAGCCTATCGACGAATGGCGGAACCGTCTGAAGGCGGACGCCCAGAGCATTCTCCGTACGGCGCGATCGCTTACCGGCGTACCCTATATGTGGGGCGGCACGTCACCCAAGGGCGTGGATTGCAGCGGATTCGTGCGCACCACCCTCTACCTTCACGATATCATCATCCCCCGCAATGCGTCGCAGCAGGCACGCACCGGAGAGCGCCTTGAGATTGCCCCCGACTTTTCCAACCTCGTGCCGGGCGACCTGCTCTTCTTCGGCTCCCGGGGCGACGAGAGCCGTCCGGAGCGTGTGGTGCATGTGGCGTTCTATGTGGGCGACGGGCGTTTCATCCATTCCTCTGGCTTTGTCCGTGAGGCCAGCCTCCGCCCTGGCGACCCGGATTACGACGATTACAACCGCGGCCGGCTGCTCTTTGCCGCTCGCGTGTTGCCTTATATCAATCGGCAGGAGGGGCTTTTCACCACTCATCGACATCCCTTCTATCAATAACCTCAACCGACAAAATGACTGACCGACGACACTTCCTTCACACCGCAGCCGCTGCTTCCGCGGGGCTCATCCTGACCCCTCACGTTCATGGCATGACCTTGCCGAAGGCCAACCGAAAGAGCAGTTCCAAGCGGATGAGCCTCACCTTCTTTCCTTATGAGCTGAAGATGCGCCATGTGTTCACCGTGGCCTCCTATTCCCGCAGCACTACGCCCGACATCCAGGTGGAACTCTCCTACGATGGGCTGACTGGCTACGGCGAAGCCTGCATGCCGCCTTATCTGGCACGCGAACTGGGCACGGTGGATTCCGTGATGCAGTTTCTTGCCCGTGTGGCAACGCGCATCGGAGATTTCTCCGACCCTTTCCAGATGGAAGAGATACTGGGCGAAATCGATCGCATGGACGATGGTAATGCTGCCGGCAAGGCGGCTGTGGACATCGCGCTGCACGATCTTGTGGGCAAGCTGATGGGGCAACCCTGGTATCGCATCTGGGGACTCAACCCTGCAAAGGCACCCGACACCACCTTCACCATCGGTATCGACACTCCCGAGGTGGTACGGGAGAAGACGCGTGAGTGTGCTGCTCGCTTCAATATACTGAAGGTAAAGGTGGGGCTCGACAGCGACCGGGACATGATACAGGCCATCCGCAGTGTCACCACGTTGCCTTTGGCTGTCGATGCCAATCAAGGATGGAAGGACCGTCAACAAGCTATCGACATGATACACTGGCTGCATGAACAGGGCGTGGTGATGGTGGAACAGCCGATGCCCAAGACGCAGCTCGACGACATTGCCTGGCTCACCGAACGCTCGCCAGTGCCCATCTTTGCCGACGAGAGCGTACAGCGCCTCTCGGACATCGCGCGTTTACAGGGTGCCTTCAGCGGCATTAACATTAAGCTGATGAAGTGTACAGGCATGCGCGAGGCGTGGAAGATGGTGCAGGCCACCCGCGCCCTGGGCATGAAGGTGATGCTGGGATGCATGACCGAGACGTCGTGCGGCATATCGGCTGCCGCCCAGTTGTCACCCGCAGTGGACTTTGCCGACCTGGACGGCAACCTGCTCATCGCCAACGATCGCTTTCGGGGCGTTGAGGTGGTCAAGGGACGTCTGACACTGCCTGGCGGGGCGGGAATCGGGGTGACCCCTGTTTCCGTCGCGAGACGTGAATGATAATTGTGAACCATGAACTTGTGTGTATGAACCATGAACTGTGTGTGAACTATGAATTACAATAAGATGAGAATTGCCGTCGCTGTGCTGACGATAGCCTGCGGTGCATTCGCCGGACAGGCAAAGGGAGACAAGTACACTTGGGAGACCGACTTGCAGCATCGTCTGCACTACGACTTCGGAAAGTCGCGGGACGAGGTGTTGCAGTACATTCGCCGGTATGTCCCCCGTGTCACAGATGCCCAGATGGGAGCCTGGGAGCAGTCTGGCGCATTGGAGCAGATGACGCTCGACGGCGAGAAACTCTACTTCAAGTTCGCGGGGCGCAACCTGTTCCGTATCGACCCGAAGTGCCAGCAGATTTGGGCAAAAGCACACCCCGAGGAGAACGAACTCTCCGATAAGGACATCACTTGCATGCGCAATATCCCGCAGATATTGCGTGATGCACCGCTGGACGCTCGGCACACGGCTCAGGCTCGTCGCATGCGTGTCACCTATACGCTAACTGTGCGCCCCGATGCTGTTCCCGAGGGGCAGACGATACGTTGCTGGCTCCCGTTCCCGCGCCGCGATGAAACGCGGCAGACCGACGTGGAACTGATCTCGGCCAGCGAGGCGAAATACATTTTGGCAAAGCCCGATGCCCCTCACAGCACGCTCTACATGGAGCGCAGGGCCGAGGCGGGACGTCCCACAGTGTTCAGCGAGACATTTGAATACACCAGCCGCGGTGCCTGGTTCGACCTTCGTCAGGCTCGCCCCTACGATACAGGAAGCAAGCTGTACAAGACATTCACCGCCGAACGCGATCGCCATATCTGCTTCACTCCTGAGTTGCGGACGTTGGCAGACAGCCTTTCCGCCGGTGCTTCAGACCCCGTTGAGAAGGCCCGCCGTTTCTTCCTCTACATCGATGCCAATATACCGTGGGCCTCGGCACGCGAGTACTCCACCATCGAGAACATCCCCATGTATGTATGGAAGAACCGTCATGGAGACTGTGGTCAGAAGTCGTTGCTCTTCATTACACTATGCCGCATTGCCGGCATCCCGGCCCGTTTCGAGAGCTGCTTTATGATGCATCCTGGTGCTTGGAATATGCACGACTGGGCCGAGGTCTTCTTTGAGGGATTGGGATGGGTGCCCGTCGATCAGTCGTTCGGCACATGTGACTGGGGCAAGAACGAACCTGTGCGCATGTTCTACCTGGGCGGCATCGACTCGTGGCGTATGATTGTGAACCGCGACTACGGCATGACGCTCCAGCCTAAGAAGAAGTATCCCCGCAGTGAGACCGTAGATTTCCAGCGCGGTGAAGTGGAGTGGAAGGGAGGAAATCTCTACTACGATCAGTGGACGTGGCGCATGCAGATTGAGTATATCGACTGATGCCATACAGAAATCACAGATATTCCACCTTTTTTGTACGTCAGTACCCCGTCCGATAATACGAAACGCCTAACTTTGCACAGGTAAACGTCAAAGATCCTTTCGCTTATGAAAAAGATGTTCTCCCTGCTGTGTTTTGCCAGCTTGTGTGCCGTTTCGTCTATGGCCAGGCATGACAAACTATTCGGCCCCAATGTGTACATCTACGGACCGAAGGACGACCTGCCGTCTGTGGGGCACGAGATTAATGACCTGCACGAAGCAATGTTCCACGACCAGTTCTCGGCCCATCGCTATGCGGTGCTCCTGCTCCCCGGTGATTATCGGGATGCAGGCCTGTTGCTAGTACCTTATTATATGCAGCTGGCTGGACTGGGCCGTACGCCCTACGAGGTGATGGTCTCCAACGTACACACGCCTGCTCCGCTTCGCGACGACAACGGCACCTGCACCTTCTGGCGCTCGATAGAGAACCTCTCGGTCATCGGCCCGGAGACGTACGACGAACCCGAGACCTTCAAGTGGGCTGTGTCGCAGGCAGCCCCGATGCGGCGCATCTACAGCGAGCGTACACTTCGCACTCAGTGGGGGCATGGTTGGGTGAGCGGCGGGTATGCTGCCGACTGCTACTTCGTGGCACCCGCCGGAAGCGATCATCAGCAACAATGGTATTATCGCAACTCTGTGCTCGAAAAGGGTCGCGGCACGTTCCGTGAGGAGAAGTACAACTATTGCTTCCACGGCGTGGAGTTGGGTGACGGCGCTGACAAGGCATCCTATCGCGACAATTGGGCAGAGGGTGGCAACGTAACCTATATTCCCACTGTCCCCGTCGTGCGTGAGAAGCCCTTCCTCTTTGTTGATAGGAAGGGACGCTACAAGGTGTTTCGTCCCGCGCTGCGACGTGACAGCCACGGGGTCTCATACAGCCGTACCTCGATGGGCGAAGGTGAGACGTTCGACGTGAAGAAGGATTTCTTCGTGGTGCAGGAAGACGTCTCGGCTGTCGAAATGAACCGTCAGCTTACTCGCGGCAAGCATCTGCTTTTCACGCCCGGTTTGTACACTCTCTCCGAACCTCTTCGCGTCACGCGCCCCGGCACCATCGTGCTCGGCCTGGGACTGGCCACTCTGATTCCCGGCGAAGGGCAGGAGACGGCCATCATGGTGGACGACGTGGATGGCGTGACTATTGCCTCACTGATGTTCGACGCCCATTACTCGTCCCATTCGCTCTTGCAGGTGGGCGGGGAAGTCAATGCCACCGGTCCATCGACCGGCAAGGATGCAGCGACGAGGACCGCGGGTCGGGCGTGTGTGCGCCACAGCGAGAACCCCACGCTGCTGGCCGACCTCTTCTTCCGTGTAGGCGGCTTCCGCCCGTCGCCTGTTCATGTGGACGTGGCGGTGGTCATCAATTCGGCCGACGTCATAGGCGACCATTTCTGGATCTGGCGGGCCGACCACGGCGTGCGGGGCAGTGTGGGGTGGAATGTGAACACATCGCCCTGCGGCCTGATGGTCAATGGTGATCATGTAACTCTATACGGTCTTTTCAACGAACACTTTCAACAATACCAGACGCTCTGGCATGGTGAGTACGGACGCACGTATTTCTATCAGTGCGAGACGCCCTATGATGCGCCCAATCAACCGGCTTATATGAGCGAGGGCGGTACGCGCGACGGCTATGCGGCCTATAAGGTGGCCGACCATGTGGAGCACCACTATGCTACGGCCTTCGGCATCTACGACGTCCTGCATCAGGAGATACGTATCCACAGCTCGGTGGAGGTGCCCGAAGGACATCCCGACGTGCGTCTGCATCATATCTGTAACAATTCGCTGTCCTCGCCGCCCAACCGTGGCATCGGATTCGTGGTGAACAACCGCGTCAAGAGCACTTACAACACCCATCGTGACAACCGCACCTATCTGGTGGATTTTCCTGAATAGCTTTCCTCCGACTTTTTATTCATGCTAAACCCGACACACAATGAAACACAGACACATCGCCCTCCTGCTGGCCTTTACTTTCAGCATAGGAGCACAGGCTCAGTCACAACGCCCCGACGGCATCTCCGGTGCCACGGAAATCGTACAGAAGAAAGTACCCAATGCGCTGCGGCGCAAGAAGCCTTCCAAGGCTATGCAGGCCGCTTTTGCGGCATACCTGCATGCCATTGATTCCCTGAACCTGACTGTCCACAGCGCCATGGTGCTCCAGCACGGGCGTGTCGTGGCCGAGCAGTGGATGAACGGCAGTTCGCCCGCCGAGGAGCATGTGCTGAACAGCGTGAGCAAGACGTTCACGTCGATGGCTGTCGGACTGGCCATCGAGCAGGGCTTACTTCGCCTCGACGACCGTGTGGCCGACTTCTTCCCCGACAAGCTGCCATCGTCGCCCAGCGACAAGCTGCGCCGCATCACGGTGCGCCATCTGCTCACGATGAACTGCGGTCACGACACCGACCCCACGGCCAGCGTCCGCAATGGCGAGGGCGACTGGATTGAGGGCTTTCTGGCCTATCCCGTGGAGCACGAGCCCGGCACGCGCTTCTGCTACAACAGCCTGGGGACATACATGCTCTCGGCCATCGTGCAGAAGGTCACGGGACAGACCGTGCTGGACTATCTCACGCCTCGTCTCTTCACTCCCCTGGGCATCGAGGGTATGACGTGGCAGCAGAGCCCGCAGGGAATCAACTGTGGCGGCTGGGGCCTCTACCTGAAGACCGAGGACCTGGCTAAGATGGGACAGCTCCTCCTGCAGCGCGGTAAGTGGAAAGGCCGTCAGCTGATACCCGCTGAGTGGATTGATGAGGCCAGCCGCGAGCAGGTGCCCTGTACGCCTGCCGGTATGAAGCCTGCAGACGCTGAGCGTCGGGGGCTGAACCGCGAGAACAGCGATTGGGTGCAGGGCTACGGCTATCAGATGTGGCGTTGCCGTCACAATGCCTTCCGTGCCGACGGAGCTGCCGGCCAGTATATCGTGGTGCTGCCCGATGTGGATGCCGTCATCGTCAATACTGCCCAGACGGGCAATATGGCCAAGGAACTGGAGCTGGCATGGGAATATCTCCTTCCCGCCCTCAACAAAACACGTTGAGGACGTAATTGTCCACGTGATAAAAGAGTTTATCACACGTGATAAAGTCCACAGGAACACGTCATGGGAAATAATGTAAAATGGCGAGTTAAGAGCTCCCGAAACTTAAGTTAGTTACATTTCAGGTAATAGCGAACCCGAAATGATTATCCGCAATCACGCTTGCTATATTTTGCGTCCGTCGAGGCTTCAGTTTCCCGAGAGGTACATCATCAGCACATGCCACACCGCCACGATGTGGCACACCGAGCCGGCCAGAACGAAGAAGTGGAAGAGGCTGTGCATGTATGGGCGGCGGTGCAAGGTGTAGAAGACGGCTCCCGTGATGTAGCAGATGCCTTCGGCCACAATCCAGTTCATCGATACGGGGCCTATCGTGTCTATCAGCGGCTTGAGGGCCACCAGTGCGCTCAGGCCCATCAGGACAAAGCAGGCTGTCTCCGCGTTGCTGTGCTCCTGCAGGTGGCGAAAGCTGGCCACCGTGCCGACCAGCGCACATGTCCATATAAAGATGAAGAGTCCCACGCCCCAGGCGCCCTCGTGCCACAGCGCGATGAGCGTGAGCGGCGAGTAGCTGCCGGCAATGTGCCAGTAGATGGCGGCGTGGTCCCAGCGGCGGAGCACTTCCTTCCCCTTACGGCCCGACGGCCAGGCGTGGTAGAGCGTGGAGGCTACATACGATGACAGCATCCCGAAGAGATAGAGCGAGACGCCGAAGCTGGCCCAGCCGCCTTGGTGCGTGCCGCACCACACCAGCATCAGCACGCCCGCCACGATGCCCATGACCACCCCCGCCCCGTGGGACCAGGCGTTGAGCAATTCCTCCTTCTTCGTATAGAATATTGCCATCTCGTATTTCTTTTCGCTGCAAAGTTAGTCCTTTTCCTGTAATTATACGGTGAGGGAACACACTTTTTCGCACCTCTCTCTCTGTTAATCTTCGTTAAATGATGTACCGCGCAGTATGCCTGTATCAGATTATTTTCATACCTTTGCGGTGATATCACAATGATATTATGCCGAAAGCAGAGTATTTATCATAAAAAAGTAAAGTTATGAAGACAGAAGGACAAGAGTTAGAGTTTCATGGGGGCTACCTGAACGGCTTCCTCATGTGTGCAATTGACATCGTGCTCTATGCTGCCACCATCGGTGCGCTGGTGAAGGGCTGTGTAGAGGCCGACGCGGGCCGCCCGTGTGCCATCTGGTTCGTATTGACGGGTGTGCTGCTCATCGCTGCCATCATCTTCAGCTGTGGTTTCTCGATGCTGGAGCCTAATGAAGCCAAGGTGATGACCTTCTTCGGCCGCTACGTCGGGACGTTCCGCAAGACGGGCTTCTTCTGGCTCAACCCCTTCATGGGCGTGAAGAACGTCAGTCTGCGTGCGCGCAACCTGAATCCGGAGCCTATCAAGGTGAATGACAAGGTAGGCAACCCCGTGCTCATCGGTATGGTCGTGGTGTGGCGGTTGAAGGATACGTACAAAGCCATCTTCGACATCGACACTGAGATAGGCGGAGCCACTCAGACGGGAAGCTCGGCCTCGGCCCGCATGAACAAGTTCCAGAACTTCGTGGCCGTGCAGAGCGACAGCGCCCTGCGCGAAGTGGCAGGCATGTATGCCTATGACGATGAGGGAGGTGAAAGCACGGAGGTCACCCTGCGCGACGGCAGTGCCGAGATCAACGAAGTGCTGCTCCGCAAACTAAACGAGCGTCTGGCAATGGCCGGACTCGAGGTGCTGGAGGCGCGTCTGAACTATCTGGCCTACGCTCCCGAGATTGCTGCTGTGATGCTACGCCGCCAGCAGGCCGCTGCCATCATCAGTGCGCGTGAGAAGATTGTGGACGGTGCCGTGTCGATGGTCAAGATGGCGCTGGACAAATTGGCCGACGAGAACATTGTAGAACTGGACGAGGAGAAGAAGGCCGCCATGGTGAGCAACCTCCTGGTGGTGCTTTGTGGCGACGAGCCTGCACAGCCCGTAATCAACAGCGGAACACTCAATCATTGATGCGATGAAGAGATACGAGTATAAGGTAATCACCACGCTGTTCCGCCTTGAGCGTAAGCTGAACCAGCTGGGCTATGAGGGATGGCAGGTGGTGGCCGGCACCAAGGGATCGCTGGTGCTGATGAGAGAAAGTCAGAATTAGTTTCATGGCAAAGAAGGAATCTGGCGAGACGAAGAGTTTCATCCTGCGCATCGACGCAGCCACGATGAACGCCATCGAGGCGTGGGCTGCCGATGAGTTCCGCTCCACCAACGGGCAGATTCAGTGGATTCTGTCCGAAGCCCTGCGCAAGAGCGGGAGGAAGAAACGAAAGGAAGCGGAGTAGGCGGAACAGACCGCGATATTACATGGCGGGCGGAGAGGTTGTTGCCTCTTCGCCCGCCATGCTTTTTCCCAATGAAAAATGCTGTGCTGTCTGGCGCTGCATGCCATGCCCTGTTTTCCCACGTGTGGGAAAACGGGATGGAACGTGTTGCGTCGGGCTTTCCCACGTGTGGGAAAAAGGGATGCGGCGTGCAGCTCTGCAAGATGCAATCTACTAATGATTCATTCCTCGTGCCCGGAAGATGCGGTCGCGTGCCTCGTTGATGCGCTTGAACCGTCGTTCGGCTTCGCTGCGTACTGCCTCGTCCAGATTGGCCACGCGGTCGGGGTGAAAGAGCAGGGCCACTCG
Source organism: uncultured Bacteroidales bacterium (assembly GCA_902788315.1). Classification (GTDB taxonomy): domain Bacteria; phylum Bacteroidota; class Bacteroidia; order Bacteroidales; family Bacteroidaceae; genus Physcousia. The sequence goes on along the minus strand of CADAJS010000003.1, from coordinate 182,405 downwards.
CTTGTAGGCGGCGCGCACCTCGTCGTCCGTGGCAGTGGGGGAGATGCCCAGCTCGTCATACGCATCCTGCAGGGAGGATTGTCTGGGCGGTGGCGTGGCCTGCTGTCTGCCGTAGGTGTGGGTGTGGGCGCCGTAGGTGAAGCGGACCGACGAGTTCTTCCAGAGCGAATCGATAAAGGCACCGAGAAAATAACCGGCAATGGCACCGGCAAAGCGCCGGAAGACGAAGCCCAGGATGAGGCCTATCCACTTGCAGTATCCGGGTACGAATATGAATATCATAGTGTGTGCGTGGTTGTGTCTGTACGTGGGTGCTCTGCTTGTCGTGCGGCGTGTGTGGTGCGTGGAGCCGCTGTTATTGGAACGCGATGCGTGCCTGACAGACCACTTCGGCCTCGTTCTTCCGCACCTCGATATCGAAGGAGTCGGGTTGCGTGGCATCGGTGGGCTGCAGGTAGAAGGATAGCCGGTCGCCCATGTAGGCCTCTGTCTTGTAGGCTATCTCGAAGCGATGGAGTACCTGCTGCTCGAAACGTTCGCGGGGGAGGAGGTCGAGGATATGCTCGATGTACTTGATGCTGTTGATATGCCCGTTTATGTCCACATCGCTGTAGTACGTGTCGATGGTCCTGACAAGCTGTGGGTCGCGGAAGCGGAAACGCCCGTGGCCGTCGATGGGGCAGACGTTCTCCTCGTCGGAGACCACGTAGCGGAGGATGTCGCCGTCGGCGTATGTGAGCAGGTCGCAGGGCTTTCTCGTCTCGGTGTCTATCATGGCCCAGATGCTGCGGGCGTAGCCGTAGGGCGTGCCGTCGGGGCGCAGGATGGCGAAGTTTCGGTGAGTGAAGAGGCGGATGACACTCTCCACCCATGTCATGATCTGTATCTTTTCGTATTGGCGTGGCATTTCCTGCATCTCGATGCTCAGTCGGCTGAGCACCCAGGTGTGGTGTTCTTCGTTCAGGGTGCCAATGCCCCATCCGCGGCGCTGTGAGTGGCGTCCGGCCGCATTGAGCAGATGGTTGCCCAGGATGCCTAGGAACATGCGGCCCGTGAAGTCGGCGTGGAAGGGCTCCACAGCCACCTCGTAGGTGTCAATCTTATTGTTCAAGTTCACGTTCGGCCAGGTATTTGTCCAACAACTCCACGCGCAACTTGGTGACGGCGATGCGTCCGCTGCGCACAAACTGCAGCACCACCTTCATCTCGTCCAGCTTCTGGAAGAGGCTCAGTATGTTGTCCGTATTGCCCTTCATTTCCACGATGCTGTATGTGGGATTCACCTCTACGATGCGTGCGCCATGCTGGCGTACGATGTGCCCCACGGCGGGGTTCTCCATGATGCCCTGTGTGCTCAGCTTGAGCAGGCAAGCCTCCATGGTGAAGATGTCCTCGTCGGTGAAATAGTGGGCCTGCAGCACGTCGATCTTCTTCTCTATCTGCTTGGTGAGCATGATGGCCATCTCCTCGGTGCAGTAGCAGGTGATGGTGTATTTATGTACACCCGGCGTGCTGCTGGCGCATACGTTGAGGCTCTCGATGTTCACCTGGCGGCGTGTGAAGACGGCGGTTATCTGATTCAGGATACCAGCGAAGTTCTCGCTGTAGATAATCATCGTGTAGAGAGTGGTCTGATTCTGTATAGTCATTGTCTGAGCAGTCTGTGTGTTCTGGGTAATCTGAATTATGTGGATGCCCCTCGCTGTCGGGCTGGGGCTGCAGGGCTATTCTACCTCGAGCAGCATCTCGTCCACGCTGCCACCGGGAGGCGTCATGGGGAGCACGTTGTCCTCCTCCTTGACGGCACACTGTAGCAGATAGGGCCCGTCGGTGGTCAGCATCTCGCGGATGGCATCGTCGAGGTCGGCGCGTTCGATGACGGTACGCGAGGGGATGCCGTAGGCCGAGGCAATCTGTTCGTAATCGGGGTTGAGCATGGGCGTGAAGCTGTAGCGCTTGTGGAAGAACATATACTGCCACTGGCGCACGTTGCCCAGGTAGTTGTTGTTGAGCAGGATGATCTTCACCGGTGCCTTCTGTTCCATGATGGTGCCCAGCTCCTGAATGGTCATTTGCAGGCCGCCGTCGCCCACGAAGAGGCAAACCGTGCGCTCCGGCGCACCGAAGGTGGCACCGATGGCGGCGGGCAGGCCGAAGCCCATAGTACCGCATCCGCCGCTGGTCACCACGCTGCGCGGCTCGCTGTACTGGAAGTAGCGACATCCGAACATCTGGTTCTGCCCCACATCGGTGACCAGCACGGCACGATGCTCGCTGGCTTCGCTGACGGCCCGCACCACCTCGCCCATCAGGAGTGGTCCCTCGGTGGGATGGATGGCGGGCTCTATCACGCGCGCGCGTTCCTTATCTTTATATGGCTCGAAGCCTGCTATCCATTCGTCGTGGCGTGCCTCGTCGATGAGTTCCGTCACGCGGCGCAGCGTCTCCTTGCAGTCGCCCACCACGGCCAGTGTGGTGCGCACGTTCTTGTCTATCTCGCTCGGGTCGATATCGAAGTGTACGATGTGTGCCTGGGGGGCATAGGTTTTCAGATTGCCCGTTACGCGGTCGTCGAATCGCATGCCCACGGCGATGAGCACGTCACACTGGTTCGTCATCACGTTGGGCGCCAGGTTGCCGTGCATGCCCAGCATGCCCATGTTCAGCGGATGGTCGCTGGGCAGGGCGCTTAGTCCCAGGAGAGTGCAGGCGGCGGGCATCTGGGCTTTCTCGATAAAGTGTCGCAGTTCCTCGCGGGCATTGCCCAGCTCCACTCCCTGGCCCACGAGTACCAGCGGGCGCAGGCTCAGGTTGACCATCTGGGCCGTCATGCGTATGATGTCGTCCGACGGCGTGGGCACGGGGCGATAGCTGCGGATGAAGTCCACCTGTGCTGGCTTATAGTCCACCATGCCCGTCTGGGCATCGCGGGCGAAGTCGAGCACCACGGGACCGGGACGCCCGCTGCGGGCGATGAAGAAGGCGCGGCTCACGGCCCATGCCACATCCTCGGCACGCCGTATCTGATAGGCCCACTTGGAGATAGGCTGTGTCACACCGATGACATCTACCTCCTGGAAGGCGTCTGTGCCCAGCATCGCGGTGCTCACCTGACCGCAGATGACCACCACCGGTGTGCTGTCTATCATGGCATCGGCAACGCCCGTAATGGTGTTCATGGCACCCGGGCCGCTCGTCACGATAGCACATCCCACCCGACCGCTTACGCGGGCATAGCCCTGTGCGGCGTGTACGGCTCCCTGTTCGTGGCGCACCAGAATGTGGTGCAGCTTGTCACGATGATCGTACAGAGCATCATACGTGGGCATGATGGCGCCGCCCGGATAGCCGAACAGCACGTCCACTCCCTCGTGCTCGAGGCTGCGCATCAGCGCTTCGGCACCGGAAATCCTCGTTCCCTTCTCTGTTGCTTGATTATTCTCCTGTTTCATCTTTGCGGGCATAAATCAATGTGCAAAGTTACACTAAAATAACAGAATAAACAAGGAACGACCCTTTAATTTACACTTTACCTCGTCTTTCGCCGGATTTAGTTTCGTTTTGTTAGGCGTCGGGCGGCTCTTTTCCCCATTTCATGTGGCGAAGACCGGGCTTCGAGCTGTGACTTACTGCTGGCCGAAGTGCTTGTTCGGCTGGCTGCCCATCTGCAGCTCCAGCGTGCCGCCCGAAACGATGTCGGCCCAGTCCAGATGGCATTTCGTGTAGGGCTTGCCGTTGAGCCGTGCGTGCTGGATATAGACGTTCTCGGGCGAGTTGCCGTGAGCCACGATGGTGAAGGCCTTGCCTGTCGGAAGCTGGAACGTGATGCGCTGAAATACGGGGCTGGTGATCTCCACCCGTGTGTCGCCGGGGCATGCCTGATGGATGCCCGAAGCGGAGAGCACGTACCAGGCCGACATCTGCCCCACGTCCTCGTTGCCGCAGAGGCCCTCCACACGGTTCTTGTAGGCATGCTGGCAGATGAAGCGTGTCCAGTACTGCGTGAGCCATGGGGCCTGGAGGCGATTGAAAAGGAAAGGAACAAAGTGTACGGGCTCGTTGGCATGGTTATAATAGGCGTTCCACATCATGTCCTGCGGCGTCTGGCGGAACATTTCCTCGAGGTCGGCCACTGCGGCACGACGTCCGCCCATCAGCCGGACCATGCCCGACACGTCGTGCGGCACGAACCATCCTTGCTGCAGGGCGTCGCTCTCCATGCCGCCGTACCACTCCTTCAGCCGCCCTTCCTCGGGCCATTCTATCCAGCTGCCGTCCTCATTACGCGGGCGGAACCACCGCTTCTCGCGGTCGAAGATGTTGCGGTAGGCCTGCCCTTTCTTTGCGTACTCCTTGGCCTCGGAAGGGTGTCCGAGCCATTCGGCAAGGCGGGAGATGCACCAGTCGGTGTAGGCATACTCCAGCGTGTAGGACAGTCCTAAGGAGCCCGGCGTGTAGCCCAGACGGTCGTTGCCGAAACGAGCCGACGAGTTGCGGGCATAGCGATAGGCCTTCTCGGCGTCGTAGTCCCTGATGCCTTTGGCATAGGCATCGGCCAGCACGGAGATGGCTGGGTTGCCCAGCATGCAGCCGCTGTAGCTGTTCAGGAACTCCCAGCGCTCGAAGTATTCGTTGCCGCTCTGCTCGGCCATTGAGATAAGTGAGCAGAGCATATCGTTCACCAGTTCGGGATGGATGAGCGTCTGCAGGGGGAACTGGCTGCGGAAGACGTCCCAGCCACTGAAGATGGTGCGCTTGGTGAACGATGGGTCGGCCTCGTGAATGCGATAGTCGCCGCCCACGTAGCGTCCGTCCACATCGGCATAGATGCGCGGGTCGATCATCGTGTGATAGAGGGCGGTGTAGAATATGGTGCGCTCGTCCTCGGTGCCGCCCTCCACGTGGATGCGACCCAGCTCCTGGTTCCAGCGGTCGCGGGCCTGGCGACGCACGAACTCAAAGTCGTGTCCCTGCATCTCGGCTTCGAAGTTACGGCGTGCGCCGTCCAGATCGACAAACGAGATGCCCACGCGCAGCTCCACCTGCTCGTTGGGTTCAGAGGTAAATTCGGTGAAGAAACCGATGTGCCGGCCTTGGCAGGAGCGCTCGCCGCGCAGGATGTCGGCCTGGGCGATGCGTTGCAGATAATCCTCTTGCACCACGTCCTGGTTCTTGCGGCTGATGCCCTCGGGCAGCTGGGCACGCCAGAAGCCGTATGCCTCCATCGGACGGCTCAGCTCGGCATGGAAGAATACGGTGTACGAGGCTTTCCCGTCACCGTTACCCCATCCGCCGCCGTCGGGCGTGCAGCGCATCCATCCCTCCAGGGTGTGGTCGTCCAAGACGGTGGCCTGCTGTTCGGTGGACGTGCCGCCCACACGCCGTGCCAGGTCAATCTGTATGCGCGACAGCGGATGCTCGGGGAAGGTCATGCGCAGGATGCCGCAGTGGGGCGTGGCCGATGCCTCTACGCGGATGCCGTAGTCGGTTAGCATGGCCGCGTAGTAGCCCGCCCGTGCCGTCTCGCTCTGCTTGTCATAGCGTGAACGCCAGCCCTTGGGGGCTTTGCCCTTCTCGCGGCCCGCCGTGGTGTACATGGGGCCGTTGGTGGGCATCACCATAAAGTTGCCCAGGTCGCCATACCATCCCACGCCGCTCATCTGCGTCATGGCGAAGCCTTCTATTGTCTGGTGCTCGTCGCTGTAGCCCGAGCCGTTGTCTCCGCCCGTGATAGTCTGCGGGCTCACCTGCGTCATGCCGTATGGCGTGGTGGCTCCGGGGAATGTCTTGCCCAGTCCATGATAGGCCCCGGCCTTCTCCACGTTGGTGCTGGCACCGATCATCGGGTTCACGTAGTCGGCCGGTGTGGACTTGCCGGACTGCTCTCTTCCCTCGGCCAGCGTTTGGCCCATCACATGGCTGCTCCATGCGAGCAGCAGAAGAAGTGCAATTCGCTTCATATACATGGCTGTTTTGTCTACGATTATTCGCACGCTTTCCTCCGTCGGACAGAGTACTGTTTGCCTCCGTCGCTACCACCTCCGTCGCTTCGCTCTCCAAATGCTCCGCTATCAACGGGCATTTGCCCCAACGCTAACGCCTGACTTGCGTTGCCCCGGCGTTCGGCGTGGATTCTTGGACTAGCCAAGCGGCAAAGCCGAGCGGACATTTCGTCAATCCTTAATCTTCGATTATCCGCACGCCGCCCCGGTCGGCACTGGAGACGCTCTGGGCGTAGGCACGCAGCGCTTTGCTCACTGTGCGCTGGCGCTGCAGCGGACGCTGTGGGCGGGAGTCAAGTTCCTCGTCAGTGAGGCGCACATTGATGCTGCGGTTCGGTATGTCGATGTCGATGATGTCGCCGTCGATAATCTTGCCGATGTTACCACCGCTGGCCGCCTCGGGCGATATGTGGCCAATGCTGAGGCCGCTGGTGCCGCCCGAGAATCGTCCGTCGGTGATGAGGGCACACTCCTTGCCCATGTGCATCGACTTGATGTACGAGGTGGGGTAGAGCATCTCCTGCATGCCAGGACCGCCCTTGGGACCTTCGTGTGTGATGACCACCACGTCGCCCTTCTTCACGCGTCCACCCAAGATTCCCTCGCAGGCATCTTCCTGCGAGTCGAATACCACAGCGGGGCCGCTGAATCGCCAGATGCTCTCATCGACGCCGGCTGTCTTCACCACGCAACCGTCCTGTGCGATGTTGCCGAAGAGCACGGCCATGCCTCCGTCCTTCGTATAGGCATGCTCGATGTCGCGGATGCAACCTTCGGCACGGTCGGTGTCGAGCGTGGGGTAGTATGTCTCCTGTGCGCCCAGTCGGTTGCAGAAGCCGCCGGCAGGTGCCGAGGTGTAGATCTCCCACGGCGAGAGGTCGTCGCCCTCCTTTGTCTTTAGGCTCTCATTTCCGGTGATGGCATAGCGACGAATGTCCTCGGCCAGCGTGTGACCGTTCACGCGGCGCACACTGGTGTCGATGAGGCCACCCTTGTCCAATTCGCCTAAGAGCGACAGCATACCGCCGGCACGACCACACTCCTGCACGCTGTAGCGCTGGCTGTTGGGGGCCAGTTTGCACAGGAACGGCGTGCGGCGCGAGAGCTGGTCGATGTCCTTCATTGTGAAATCGACGCCTGCTTCCTGTGCCACAGCCAGCAGGTGGAGCACGGTGTTGGTGGAGGCGCCCATGGCGATGTCGAGTGTCATGGCGTTGAGGAAAGCCTGTCGTGTGGCGATGCTGCGTGGCAGCACGCTTTCGTCGCCCTCCTCGTAATAGGCCATTGCATTCTTGACTATCTGCCTCGCGGCCTGCTGCATCAGGCGGATGCGGTTCTTATGGGTGGCCAGGATGGTGCCATTGCCAGGCAGGGAGAGTCCGATGGCCTCGGTGAGGTTGTTCATCGAGTTGGCCGTGAACATGCCCGAACAGCATCCGCAGCCGGGGCAGGCACGGTTCTCCACCTCGGCCAGTTCCTCGTCCGATACCGTCGGGTCGGCACCCTTCACCATGGCGGCGATGAGGTCGAGATTCTCGCCCTTGTACTTGCCGGCTTCCATCGGTCCGCCCGAGACGAAGACGGCAGGGATGTTCAGGCGCATAGCGGCCATGAGCATGCCCGGGGTTATCTTGTCACAGTTGGAGATGCATATCATGGCATCGGCCTTGTGTGCATTCACCATGTATTCCACCGAGTCAGCGATGATATCGCGCGAAGGCAGCGAATAGAGCATGCCGTCGTGTCCCATAGCGATGCCGTCATCAATAGCAATGGTGTTGAACTCGGCCGCGTAGCAGCCCAGGCGTTCTATTTCGGCCTTGACAATCTGGCCTGCCTCGTGCAGATGGGTGTGTCCTGGGACAAACTGTGTGAAGGAGTTCACGATGGCGATGATCGGTCGGCCGAATTGTTCGCGCTTCATGCCGTTTGCCACCCACAGGGCACGTGCCCCAGCCATGCGTCGCCCTTCGGTGCACACGGCGCTTCTCAGTTGATGTTTCATCTCTGTCTCTGATTATCCGATTACTCTGTCTCCTTTATTCGATGCTGAAGGTGTAGGTGCCCTGCGATATCTCGGCCTTTGTCGTGCCGTTGTCGGCAGTCACAGCGAGGATGCCCTTGCCAGCCTTCAGTTTACGTCCGTTCTCCTTGATTAGGCCGGTCTCGGCAGGCAGAAACACGGTGGCCGTGCTGCCTACGGGGACGGTGACCTCCAGTTCCTTCAGTTTTCCGCTGTGGCTCAGCACGCGCGATGCTACCTTGCCCTGGGGCGACTCTATAGAATAGAAGACACTGTCGAGGCCCTCGGTGGGAATTGGCCGTACGTCGAAATGACGGTATCCGGCGCCCTCAGCCGTGGCATTCACTCCGGCCAGGTGGCGCGAGAACCATGTCAGTCCACCGCCAAACATCGGGTGGTTGCGCGAGTCGGTGCCCTTCCACTGCTCCCACGTCGTGGTGGCTCCCTGGCGAATCCAGTTGCCATAGCTGGGGAAGTCCTCCTTCAGAATCGCCGTCATGGCTACGTCGTGCAGCCCGTTGTCGGAGAGCGTCTCGAAGAAGAATTTCGTGGAGACAAAGCCTGTGTTGATATGCCCCTCGTGGTCCTGCATGATTTCCTTGCGCAGGGTGGCCACTACATCGGCCTTCCGTTCCTCGGGTACGCCCATCCAGAGCGCCAATACGTTGGGACCAAAGTCGCCGTAGCTCTTGGCCTCTGTGTTATAGAACTTCTTGTGGAAGGCCGCCTTCGTGCGCTCCGCAATGGCGTGATAGGTGGCATAGTCGGTGGCTTCGCCCAGCACCTGTGCAGCCAGTGCCGTGTTCTCGGCGCAGAGCCAGAGGTAGAAGGTGTGGATGATCTCGTCGTTCGGCTGTCCGTAGGGCGGCACCCAGTCGCCCAGGTTGAACCAGTAGCAGGGCTGCTTGCTCTCCTCGTTCAGTTTCTGCTGGAACATGGTGCCGTCGGGGGTGAGCCAGGTGAGCATGTGGCGCACTTGTTCCTTCATGGGCACGAAGTTGAGTGCCAGTTCCTGGCGGTCGCCATACTGCACGTAGTACTCCCAGGGAATCACGTTCATGGCTGCTCCCCATGCCACGCCGCCTCCGCATCCGGGCTGCCAGGGCGCACCGTTGGGCACGTATCCGCTCACGGGGTTCTGTGCGTCACGCATGTCGCGCACCCACTTCTGATAGAAGGCTGCGGCATCGAAGTTCAGCATCACCATTGCGGCAGCTATCTGCCCGTCGCCCGTGTAGGGAGAGCGTTCGCGGTGGGGGCAGTCACTGGCAATGCAGCCGTGCATGTTGTCCAGCTGTGAGCGCTGCCAGATGGCATTGATGGTGTTGAGGAGCTTGTTGTTCGTGTGGAACTCGGAGTTGATGCGCACGTCGGTGTTCACGGCCTCGGCCTGAATCTGCTCGGCCGTCAGGTTGTCCACACCGCTTACGACGACCTTCGAGAATACGTACCAGGTGAAGCGCGGGGCATAGGTTTCGCTGCCCGTGCCCTTGAGAATGTACTCCTCCTTGCCCACGGGCGATTCACAGATATATTTCACGCTGACAGTCTTGCCAGCCTGGCCTCGGAGATTCTTCAGGCGTACCCAGCCTGAGATTTCCTTTACGAACTCGACTTCATATTGTCCCTGCTCTCCTTTCGTTACTTTGATGGGCTGCAGCACTTCGCATATCTTGTCGGTCGGCGAGGTGTGTGCTGTCAGTCGTCCCACGGGTGCTTCCGCCAGTTTCACGGCTTTCCATTCGCTTTCGTTGCATCCGGCCTCGGCCCACTGCGGCGTCTCGAGCCGTGCGTCATAGACCTCGCCGTCATAGACTCCCGTCATCGTGATGGGCGAGGGCTTGGTGAGCCATGTCTCGTCGGTGGCCACCACCTGCTTCGAGCCGTCTTCGTAGGTCACCTCGATCTGGCAAAGGAAGCATGGAGTCCCGAAGGATTTCACCCAATGCGTCGTGCTGCGATAGAAACCGTCGCCCAGCATAGCCCCTGTAGCGTTGTTGCCGCTCTCCACCATCTTCGTGATGTCGTAGGCCAGATAAAGCACACGGTAGGCAGTGAACTTGGCGTCGAGTGCCAGTCCGCCCTTGTCCAGATCGGGTCGGGTGGTGTAGTTCGTAAAGTTGGGCACCAGGTAATCGTCGCCCACGCGCTGCCCGTTTACGTATAGTTCAAAGTACCCTCCAGCGGTGACATACGCTTTCGCCTGACGGATGCCCGAGCCCAGGCGGAATGCCTTGCGGAACATCGGTGCGCCGCTTGGCTGGTCGGCGCATATCCATTTGGCCTTCCAGTCGGCGGGGGAGAGCAGGCCCATGCCCCATTGTCCCACTGGACTCCATGCCGATGCTTTTTTCTTTGCATCCCATGTCTGCACCTTCCAGAAGCAGTCCTGACCCGAAGTGAGTGCCTTGCCTTCGTAGGGCACCAGGGTGGATTGCTCTGACTCTGTACGTCCGCTGTCCCATAGATCATACTCGCCTGCCTCCAGTTTCTCCTTTGTCGAGGCCACTACGATGCGATAGGCCGTCTGTCGCTGGCCACGCACGGAGCCATCCCGAGCTTCGTTTATCCACGACAGACGTGGATGAGTGGCATCTACGGTGGTGGGGTTCTCCATGTGTTCCACCGTCAGTTTGCCTACGTTCAATTGTGCACTGGCCAGTTGTGGCACAATCAGTAACAGGGCTGTCGCGGACAGCCAGTGAAATGTGTGTGTGATTCTCATGTGGCTATTTGATATTATTATAGTTCGTAGCGCAAAGTTACAACATATTTCTCGAAATTCCGTTCTGCGGAGTTGATAAAATTGCAGATTCCCACGCAAAGCTGTGAAATGTTTGTCGCGGAACGAAAACTTTTTATACCTTTGCAATATCAAACAGTCATTCTTCGCGCGTGTACGCGTAATATTTTAAAGGTAGATATGAAACAGACCCACATTGTAACCGCACTTCTGCTGTGCATTGCCCTCGGAAATGTGCGAGCCCAGTACTATAAGACATACACCACCACGGCCGATGGCTCGAAACTGATGGAATACCAGTCGGGCACGGCCCGCACCTCCGGCGGCACTACACTGACGCTGGCTCCCACCACGAAGTATCAGACGGTGGACGGCTTCGGCTACGCCATGACTTACAGTACGTGCTACAACCTGATGCAGATGAGCCAGCGCGACCGCCACGCCTTCCTGATGCGCACGTTCAGCCGTTCGACGGGCTACGGCGTGAGCTATGTCCGCATCAGTATCGGGTGCAGTGATTTCAGTAGCACCGAGTACACGCTCTGCGACACCCGCGGGCTGGAGAATTTCCGCCTGCACTCAGACGAGGTGAACTACGTAGTGCCTGTCTTGCAGGAGATTCTCGAGATTAACCCGGAACTGAAGATTATCGGTGCCCCCTGGACCTGCCCGCGCTGGATGAAGGTGAAGGACCTCTCGAGTCTCGCAGCCTACAATTCTTGGACCAGCGGTCAGCTGAATCCCGCCTATTACGAGGACTATGCCCAATACTTCGTCCGTTTTGTCCAGGCTATGAAGGAGAAGGGCATCCCCATCTATGCCGTTACGCCCCAGAACGAGCCGCTGAACCGTGGCAACAGCTCCAGCCTCTACATGCCCTGGGAGGATGAGGCTGCGTTCATCAAGCACCTGGCCCCTGCCTTCAAGCGTGCCGGACTCGACACGAAGATATACGTCTTCGACCATAACTACAACTATGACAATATCTCCTCGCAGAACGATTATCCCATCAACGTATATAATGCGCTGGACGGAAGCCTCGAGGGCTCGGAGCTGGTGGTGGGCTCTGCCTGGCACAACTATGGCGGGAACTCCTCGGAACTCGATGATATTCGTGGCAAGGCCCCGAAGAAAGAACTTATCTTTACCGAGGCCAGCATCGGCACGTGGAACGATGGTCGCAACCTCTCGTCTCGCCTTATGGATGACATGAACGGGATGGTGCTGGCCTGCGTGAACCGTTATTGCCGGGCCGTCATCGTGTGGAACCTGATGCTCGACCTCAAGCGTGGGCCCAACCTCTCAGGCGGTTGCACCACATGCTACGGCGCTGTGGACATTGACGAGTGCGACTATCACACCATCAGTGCCAACAGCCATTACTATGTGATCAATCATATCTCAGCAGTGGCTCAGCCCGGTGCGACTCGCATCGGGACTCGCAACACCATCTCGGGCATCACGACCGCCTGTTTTGCCAATCCCGACGGCTCCTATGGCGTGGTGGCCACCAACAGCGGTTCCAGCAGCCGCAAGATTACCGTGATGGTCACCGGCATTGGCTTCGCCTCGGTGGACGTGCCGGCCAAGGGCGTGACCTCGGTGCTGATCGGTCCGGACGAACCCGAGTCGCCTCTGTGCATCGGCGAGGCGGAGATGACGCGCCTGGACCTGGGGCGCTATACGCTCACGCTTGACATGGAGCAGGGGCAGAGCTATGCCACCAACTTCCTCTCCGGTGATCTGTCTGCCTGGTATGTCGATCCCGACTTCCTCTCTGTGGATGCTGACGGCGGCATCACCCTGCAGGCGCTCTCCGGCACCTATACCTTGACTGCCGACGTGAACGAGCAGTCGCTGCTCGTCATGCCCCGATATGAGAAACTGGATGCCTCCGGACAGGGCAACCTGTACATCATCGGATCGGCGGGCAGCGTGGGCAAGCCCTGTTATATCCGTGGCTCCGATTGGCGGCTCGACCGTGCAATCCCGATGGCCGAGGTGACCGACCGCGTCTATCAGGCCACCCTCACCGTGGGGCAGCAGCTCAGCGCCTCGGGTGTCCAGTTCGGCATCTATGGGAGCAATGAGGAGTGGTCGCCTCAGTTCATGGGACGTGCCGGCAGCGACTATCGCCTGACGACCAGTAATATCCAGTTTTCCGTGGGCACGGGTTCGTTCAACACCACCAACGGTACCATCTCTCTGCGTCCGGCAGTCAAACTGGCCGAGAGCGACACCTATCGCTTCACCGTCGATCTCACTGCGGGAGTGAATGCCGGCGTGCTCACGGTGACGAAGGTGGATCCCACGGGCATAGAGGAGGTGCTGGGTACAAGACCGGAGGATGAGGTCGCAGGCGAGGTGTACGACCTGGGCGGGCGCCGGGTGGAGCGTGCCGTGCCGCAGCGTGGTATTTACATCGAGGACAGCCGTAAGGTGCTGCGACAGAAATGAGCGATATTGACTGAATAGCAACTGCAACATTCATGTTAAGTATATGAAAACTATGGTCAAGTGGGTATGGACGTGGATGCTCTTGATGCTCCTTTCGTCACCGGCATGTGCGGTTCGCAAGAGTGCTGCCCGCCCCGTGTTCAAGAAAGTGTATGTCGATGCCGGCACGTGGCAGGACCCTGTCGCTCTGAAGGCGGTCGAGGTGTTCCGGCGTGTGGTGAACGACAAGGCCGACGACGACTTGTTCGTAAGCTCGCCCGTGCGACGGGCATTGCGAGTACATCTGTGTGTTCGTCCCAGCCTGAAGGCTGAGAATTTCGTGATAGAGATCCGTAAACGCGACGTCCATATTTATGCTGCAGACGGCCGCGGCGTGCTGTATGGGCTGGGGAAACTGCTTCACTCCTCGTATGTCTGGCCCGACGGATTCGAACTGGGTGACTGCCGTGGAACCTTCTCGCCCGACAAGCCGGTGCGTGGCATCTATCTGGCCACTCATTTCCACAACTACTATAACGATGCGCCCATCGAGGAGGTGACTCATTATATAGAGGAACTCTCCCTGTGGGGCTTTAACGGGCTGAGCGTCTGGTTTGACATGCATCACTACACGGGACTCGACGACCCGAATGCCCAAGCCATGATCAGCCGGCTGAAGCAGTTTCTGCTGGCAGGTCGCGCCGTGGGCATGAGCAGCTGCCTGACGATGCTGGCCAACGAGGGCTACTCCACTACGCCGCGCGAACTGCGTGCCGAACGCATCCGTTGGACGGCCTTCTTCGGTTGTGAGATATGTCCTTCCCAGCCTGGTGGCACGGAACTGATATTGAAGAACCGTGCGGAGATGCTCGACGCCCTCCAGCACGAAGGATTGGAGATAGGTAATGTCTGGCTGTGGCCCTACGACCAGGGCGGGTGTAGCTGCCCGCGCTGCCGCGAGTGGGGTGGCAATGGTTTCCTGCGCCTGACACAGCGCTTGGCCGAGATGATGCGACAGAAGGTGCCCGAGGCTCGTCTGGTGATGTCCACCTGGCTCTTTGACTTTCAGGAGCAGGACAAGGGCGAGTGGCGTGCACTGGCACGAGCCTTCGAGACACAGAAACCATGGGTGGACTGCATCATGGCCGACTCTCACACGTCCTTCCCCTCCTATCTGCTCTCCCATCCCGTGCCTGGCGGCCTGCCGCTGCAGAACTTCCCTGAGATAAGCATGTGGGAGAACTATCCGTGGGGTGCGTATGGAGCCAATCCGCTGCCCCTGCGCTTCGAGCAGCTTTGGGGGCAAGTGCGGGACAAGGCCGAGGGCGGATTTCCATATTCTGAGGGTAAGTTCGAGGACTTCAATAAGGTGCTCTACAGCCAGTTCTATTGGGACTCGTCGCGTGGGGCAAGGGACATCCTGCGCGAATATGTGGCTCACGAGTACTCGCCGCTCTATGTTGACTCCATCGTCGAGGCTATCTTGATTATCGAGAAGAACATCGGCATGAAGTCAGTGAACTGGGATACTCATCCCCGCGACCCGAAGGTCATCAAGGTGCCTGTGCACGATTTCGGTGCACAACGTGCGATGGAGCTGCTGGAGGCGGTCGATGTGCGTTTGCCCGAGCAGGTGCGCTCCTCGTGGCGCTGGCGTATCATGCTGCTGCGTGCCCGCATGGACGTGGCCCTGCGCCGCTCTGGCGGCAAGGTGACGCCCCAGGTGAACGAGATGTTCCGCGAGCTTCAGGAGATCAGCAGTGTACAGAAGGGCGACTTCTGCGTGCGTCCGCCTTATCAGACTGAATTGGGAGAATAGAAACCAAAAGAAATACTTTTAACCTAAAACTATGAGACGTATCTTCCTATTGGCAGCCTTCTCGATGCTGCTCTTTAATGTGTGTCGAGGTCAGAGTCGTACGGCGCTCGATGACAAGACGATGGATGTGGAACGCTGGATCAAGCGTCAGTTCGGCCGCGGCCACGTGCCCCCCTTCTCGTTCCTCTATGACGGACAGCCGTCGGCCAAACTGCTCCCGAAGTGGAAGCACTCGATGCAGCGGCTGGAGCCATCGGAAGACAGCCAGGTGGCCTACCTTGTCAGCTACACCGACCCCAAGACGGGGCTGCGGGTACAATGTGAGGTGAAGGGCTGGACGGACTACGATGCCGTGGAGTGGCTGCTGCGCTTTGAGAATACGGGCAGCGTGGCCACGCCGCAGCTCTCCTGCGTGCAGACGCTCGACCTCGGCCTGCTTCACCCCCAGTCCTCCTCCACCGTATATTATGCCAACGGCAGCAATGCCGCACGCACGGACTTTGCGCCCCGCGAGCAGAGCCTCTCGCCTGGCGACACGCTCTCCATGCAGCCCCAGGGCGGACGTTCCTCGGACACTGCCTTCCCCTTCTACAACGTAGAGGCCTCGCAGGGGCGGGGTGCCGTGGTGGCCATCGGATGGTCGGGCACATGGCATAGCGACATCGTGGCTTCCGATGACCGCACGCTGCGGCTTACGGCTGGCGTGCCGGCCCTGGATGCCCGTATCGAGGCGGGCGAGCGGATCCGTGTGGCCAGCGTCTGCTTGCTCTTCTGGCAAGGCGAAGACCGCATGGTGGGCAACAACCGTTTCCGCCGCTACATGCTGGCCCATCATTCGCGCAAGGTGGAGGGCCGCCCCGTCTATTATCCCATCTGTGGCGGCTTCAACTGGGGCGACCCGGCGCCGTGTAACGAGTACACCTGCATGACCACCGAGTATGCGATCGCCTTGATGCAGCGCTCGAAGATGTTCGGCTTTACGCCCGAATGCTTCTGGCTCGATGCGGGATGGTACACTGAGGCGGCCGACTTCATGTCGGGCAAGAACTGGGCCAACACCGTGGGCAACTGGGAGCCCGATCCCGAGCGCTTCCCCCAGACGATGCGTCCTATCGGACTCTATGCCAAGGAGAAAGCAAAGGCACGCTTCATGGTGTGGTTCGAGCCGGAGCGCGTCTTTCGTGGCACGCGCTGGGATCGCGAGCACCCCGAGTGGATGCTGGATGCCGGAGGGGACAACAAGCTCGTGAACCTGAGCCTCCCCGAAGCGCGGGAGTGGATGAGCCGCGAGATTGGCGACATCCTGGAGGCCAACAGCATCGACTACTACCGTCAGGACTTCAACATCGCGCCTGCCGGGATATGGGCGGCCAACGACCGTCCCGGGCGCAGCGGCATCACGGAGGTGAAGTACATCGAGGGCCTCTATGCCTTCTGGGACTATCTGCTCCAGCGCTTCCCCTCGCTGCTTATCGACAACTGTGCCAGCGGCGGCAGGCGCCTCGACTACGAGACGATGCTGCGCAGTGCGCCCCTCTGGCGCACGGACTATCAGTATGGCGAGCCCGTGGGCTACCAGTGCCACACCTACGGCCTGGAGTTCTTCCTCTCCCAGCACGGCACGGGCTCCTATCACGTGGATCCCTTCGACTCCCGCTCAGCGCTGGGCACCGCCGTGGTCTTCAACTGGAAGCTGACGCAGATGGGCGAGGCCTTCACCGATATGAAGAAGACGGAGGAGGAGTTCCGACTGGTGCGTCCCTATTTCTATGAGGACTTCTACCCCCTCTCCGGTACGGGCGACATCACGGGCGACGACATCTGGCTGGCCTATCAGCTCCACCGCCCCTTGGACCAGACGGGCTACATCGTGGCCTTCCGCCGCGCGCAGTGTCCGCAGGAGACCTACACCGTCCGTCTCGGCGGCCTCGCCCCGAACCGCAAGTATCGCCTCGAGGCGGTGGGCAGCGATTGGCAGCATACCGCTACGGGCGATGAGCTGCGCCACGGCCTGACGCTGCAGTCGGCACAGCCGCGCACCTCCCTCCTCATCCGCTATGAGGCGGTGGAATGATAGGTGTCTCGTTAAATGGAATTCTTCCTTGTATTCTGTGTGTAGAGGGATCTCGTTTGTCCTCATTTCGGAAAAATTGTCGTTCTCCTGCTCGCGGAAGGGGACCGATAAAATCCCCGAATTTGGCCCTTTTTGGGGCAGAATTCGGGGATTTTTGATGTTGGCTGCACTCTAACCTCCTGTAAACCAATACCTCCAAAATTTTGGTTTTTTGCAGCAACTCGGGCTGTGCTCCGTTTTGCGCGATTCTCGCACGTTTTTGGGGTCGGAGGAACGTGCTCCGTCGGTCGGAGGAACGTGCTCCGTCGGTCGGTGAGGCGTGCTGTGCGAGGCCTTGTCGCACTTTGCTGCAAACTGTGTGACTCGAAATGTAAATAAATATTGGCAGTCTCGTGCAACGAGGTCTTATTCCTTCCCAAACAGGTGAGAAGCATGCACCGGTGCGGCCAACGCTAAATAATTGCCCGAAACATGCGTAGGATAGCGGAAAAATGCGTATATTTGCACGCTGAATACGCTTTTGCGGACCAACTGACAAAACGAGAAACGACGATGAGAAAGATAGCCTATGCGATGCTGCTGACCTTCGGGCTGCTGCTAAGCGCAGTGCCCGTCCGGGCGCGAGACGCTCAAATGGCAAAGCCTGCCAAGAAAGAGAAGAGCGACAAACCCAAGAAGGTGAAGGCGGCGAAACCGCCAAAACTGAAGCAGCACACCGTGTATCTCTGCGGTGTGTGCTACTCGGAGTTGGACTCCACGGCCTATGTGACCCCTATTCAGAAACTGGACTCCGTGTATCTGGACGGGCGGGCCAACTTCCTGGCCGACCGCCAGATGTACTCCACCCAGTTGCTGGCCTACCTCGAGGAGTACTATGCCATCAAGCATGCCATGCCGACCGTTATCTACAGCAAGAAGGCGAAGCGCGTGGTGAAGCGTCATGCACGGGTGTTGCGCCGCTTCCGCAAGGACACGTCCTGGCGCCTGCACGAACTGGAGAAGGACGAGTTCCTCTTCAAGCCCGAACGCTGGGCTGCGGTGACCGGAGAATGAAAGTGAATAGTTGAGAGTGAAAAGCGAATAGTTGAGAGATGTCTCTGTTCCCTGACCTTTAATCCGACGATTCACTCAGCGCATAGTTCTATAGCAAAAACGTAAATCATGCAGATACGATACTATCGAGTGGGCGACCATCCCCTGAGCATCTGTTTCGCCTGGGACGACGAAGCGGACCAGCTGCTCCCGTCCTTTGCTCGTTTCCGGCTCGACACGCCCCCGAGCGACCCGCTGCTCTTACGTGTGGACGTGGCCGACCGCTTGCCCTGGGACGAGCCGCACCATGAGGTGGGCCATTTTGACAGCGCCGGCAATATGTACGGCGTATATCTGCGTGCGGACGGCGGCTATCAGTATGAGATCAACGACATTCAAGGCGTGCTCTGCGCCCGTGTGACCACGGACGCTACGTTCGGCCACGTGGCCGTAGCCCTCGTGGGCGAGACGCCGGCGCAGCGCCACTTCGGCCTGAACAATACGCTGATGCTGGCCTATGCCTTTGCGGCTGCCGACCGCCAGACACTGCTCATGCACGCCTCCGTCATCCGTCAGGGCGGGCGAGGCTATCTGATGACCGCTCCCAGCGGGACGGGGAAGAGCACCCACACCCGCCTGTGGTATGACAACATTCCGGGCTGCGACCTGATGAACGACGACAATCCCGTGGTGCGCATCTGGCCCGACGGGCGAGTCATCGTCTATGGCAGCCCGTGGAGCGGCAAGACACCATGTTACCGCAACATACAGGCACCGGTGGGCGCCATCGTGCGCATCCAGCAGCGGCCCGAGAATTCGATACGCCAGCTGCGGCCGATGGAGGCTTTCAGCATGCTGCTCCCCCAGATGAGCAGCATGAAGTGGGATGCCCGCGTGCACCGAGGCGTCTGTGACAGCATCGCCCAGCTGGTGCGCCTCTGCCACATCTACGAGCTGGGCTGCCTGCCCGATGCTGACGCTGCCCGCCTGTGTTACGAAACCGTGAGCCAATGAAGACGATCAAGGCTGTGATACGCTGGCTGATGAGCCTGATGATGTGGCCGATACGCAAGCTTTATCGCCGGCGCAACGGCACCACGTCCCGCGAGCAGCGTCACGAAATGCCCAACGACGGTTATCTGGGCTTGGTCTCCGAGGCACTGGCCTCCGGCCATACGGCTGTCATTTGGGTGAAGGGCTACAGCATGCGCCCCTTTATCGAGCATGGCCGCGACCGCGTGAAGCTGGAGCCTCCCTCACAGTTCGGAGTGGGCGACGCCGTGCTGGCCGAGATACGGCCGGGCCATTATGTCCTGCACCGCATCATCCAGATAGTGGGCGAGCATGTCGTCCTGCAGGGCGACGGGAACGTGCGCGGCGAGGAACACTGTTGGCGAAGCGATGTGCGCGGCGTGGTTAGCGAGTACATACGCCCGCGACGCACGCTGTTGGCCTCCGACCCAGCCCTGCGCCGACGCATACGCCTGTGGCGATGGCTGCGCCCCTTGCGGCGGATATTATTGTTTGTATATAAATCTTATGTGTAACGATACGATGAAGATAAAGGAAGGTTTCGAACTGCGCGACGTCTGTGGCGAGTTCATCATTGTCGCCTTTGGCGAGCAGAACATTGATTTTACGAAGATTATCAACCTGAACGAGTCGGCAGCCATGCTGTGGAACTCGGTGAAGGGACGGGAATTCACGGTCGATACGCTGGCCGAGCTTCTGTGTCAGGAGTATGAAGTGAACCCGGCTACCGCCCTGCACGATGCAGAGGACATCGCGCAGAAGTGGATCGAGGTGGGTCTGGTGGAGTGACGGACATGTTCGACTGGTTTCTCGACATCCTGCAAGAGACGGGCGCCACGCTGCGCCTGCCGGTCTCGTTTGTCGTCATCGAGTTTATCGGGACGTTTGCCTTTGCCATCTCGGGTGTGCGTCTGTCCTCGGCCAAGCAGTTCGATATCTTCGGAGCATGGATTGTGGGCATGGCCACAGCCATCGGCGGCGGCACCCTGCGAGACCTTTTGCTCGACGTTCCGCCGTTCTGGATGGCCAACAGCAGCTACTGTATCTGCTGCGCGCTGGCCGTCGTGTGGGTGATGGTCTTCGGCAAGTACCTTATCCGGCAGGACAATACCTGGTTCCTCTTCGACACTATCGGCCTGGCTCTGTTCAACGTCATCGGCATCGAAAAGACGCTGGCGCTGGGTCTCCCGGCATGGACGGCGGTGGCCATGGGATGCATCACCGGCGCGGCGGGAGGCGTGATTCGCGACGTGCTCATCAACGAGGTGCCCCTCATCTTCCGCAAGGAGATCTATGCCCTGGCATGCGTGGCTGGGGGACTGGTTTACGTAGGCTGCCTGCGTATGGGAATGTCGGTGGAGGTGGCAGCTCTGCTCAGCAGCGGGACGGTCATCCTCATGCGCATGCTGGCTGTGCACTATCACTGGCAGCTGCCTATCCTGAAGGGCGAACGATGTGTGGCTCTCTGTCTGCTGATACCGGCACTTACGGCCGGCGCACAGACACAGCGCATCTACGACGAGAACGTGCGCACCCTGCAGGTGACGGTGGAGGGAAACCCCACCCTGCCGCCCTTGCTCGACCGGCGCAAGCACCAGCATGTCGAGCTCTCGTGGGACGAGATGAGCCACGACTATCAGCGCTACGTCTATCACATTCAGCATTGCGATGCCGAGTGGAACGTCTCAGACGGCATCTTCGAGAGCGACTATCTGAGTGGTCTCAACGACCAGCTTATCGAGGAATACGAACACAGCTTCAACACGACACAGATATATACTCATTACAGCCTGCGCCTGCCCAATCCACAGGTGTCGATGCTGCTCAGCGGAAACTATCGTGTGCAGATATTCCACGAGGGCGACGACATGCAGGAGGACACGCCCGTGCTCGAGGCACAGTTCTGTATCTACGAGAATGCCGCAAGCATCGCGACACAGGTGAGCGGCAACACGGACATGGACTTCAATCGTGCCCACCAGCAGGTCACGCTCTCCGTGGGCTATGGCAACCTGCGCGTCGTCGATCCGGCACGCGAACTGAAGACCGTCGTCATGCAGAACCGTCGGTGGGAGAGTCGAGTGTCCGGGCTGGTGCCCAATATCCGCAAGACGAACGGCATCGAGTTCACGCACAACGAGAACCTTATCTTCCCGGCCGGGAGCGAGTATCACCGTTTCGAGATACTGGATGTCCATCGAACAGCGATGGGTGTGGACCGCATGGAGTGGTTCGAGCCTTTCTATCACGCCACGCTCTTCCCCGAGGTGCCGCGGCGTAACTATGAGTTCATCGAGGACCAGAACGGCGTCTATGTCCTGCGCAGTGCCGATGACATGGACGATGCCACGACGGCGGAATACGTGGTCACACACTTCATCCTGCAGTCGCCTCGCCTGCCGGGCGGAGATGTCTATGTCTGCGGTGAGTGGACCGGCGAGGAGTTTGCCCCGGAGTGCCGCATGGAATATAACGAAGAGCGGGGCGAATACGAGGCGGCCATCCTGCTCAAACAGGGATACTACGGCTACCAGTTCCGGCAAGAGGACGGTTCCACGGCGCGCACCATGGGCGACTTCTACGAGACGGAGAACGAATACATCGTGCTGGTATATTACCGCGAGCAGGGAAGTCGCTACGACCGCCTCGTGGGATATAGCCGGGTGCATAGTTAATGGTTGATTGTCATGAAAAGAAGTCTTTTATATCTGGCGTGCTGCCTGCTGCTCCTTGGATGGAGCGGGACGGAGGCTCACGCACTTACCTATACGACGCAGGACAGCCTGCGGGTGGTGGAACTGCTGCGTGACGGCGCTCGGCAGCCGAAGGGCGCCAACCTGATGCTCTACTATGGGCATCGCCTGCTGGACGTGCCTTATGTGGGGAAGACATTGGAGGTGAACCCCGTGGAGGAACTGGTGGTCAACCTGCGTGAACTGGACTGCACCACGTTTGTCGAGACGGTCTTGGCGCTGACCCTCACCACTCGGGAGGGCGGACAGAAGTGGGACGACTACTGCCAGACGCTGACGCGCATCCGTTATCGTAGCGGACAGATGCAGGGGTACGTGAGTCGCAACCATTACTTCAGCCAGTGGATCGAGAGTAATGTGGGGCTGGGGCTCGTCAGCGAACGGAAGGCTACGCCCGCAGGAAACTACTTCCCCTTCACCGCCGTGCAACGCATCGATGTACACTATATGAGCCAGCATCCCGACCTCTATCCCATGCTGAAAGACAAACCGGACGACATTGCCCGCATCCGCCGCTACGAGGAGGAAATCAACGGGACGAGTGTCCGCTATATTCCCAGCCGCCTGCTGGGCCGCGACCGCAAGACGCTGCGATATGTGCAGGACGGCGACATCCTGGCCCTCGTGACCAGCCGCGACGGACTCGACATCAGCCACGTGGGCATTGCAGAGTGGGGCACTGACGGCAAACTGCACCTGCTCAACGCCAGCAGTATTCAAAAGAAGGTGGTGCTGGACAGCATCCCGCTCTACGACTATATGATGAAGTACGACCATCGCCTCGGCATCCGAGTACTTGAGCCGAAGAAGTCCTAAACCTCCCCCTGCCCCTCGCGAGGAGGGGCGGAGAACCTCATAACCTCTGAACCGCATAACCTCACTGCTAAATATGAAATCACAGAAGACATTTTCCCCTGCCCTTTGGGTTCCGACACTTTACTTTGCCGAGGCAATCCCTTACATGGCTGTGATGACGCTCTCCGTCATTATGTACACCAACCTGGGACTCACGAACACCGAGCTGGCGCTCTACACCAGCTGGCTCTATCTGCCGTGGGTCATCAAGCCGCTGTGGAGCCCGTTGGTGGATGCCATGCGCACCAAGCGCTGGTGGATAGTGGTCATGCAGCTGCTGGTGGGCGCAGCCCTGGCCGGAGTGGCCCTCACACTCAATGCCCCGTGGTGGTTGCGTGGCTCGCTGTGCTTCTTCTGGCTCATGGCCTTCAGCAGTGCCACGCACGACATCGCGGCCGACGGCTTCTACATTCTGGGCCTCTCGGAGAAGGATCAGGCATTATACGTCGGCGTGCGCAGCACGTTCTACCGTATCGGAATGATATTCTGTCAGGGTGCCATCGTCATGCTGGCTGGATGGATGGAGCAGGCTTATTCCGTCCCCTTGGCTTGGAGCATAACGATGCTACTGCTGGCTGTGCTGATGATTCTGCTCGCTGCTTGGCACGGGCGCATACTGCCTCGTGTGGAGGACAAAGTGGTGGAGACGAATGTCATCTCGGCCTTTATGGACACGCTGCGTGCCTTCTTCTCGCGCCCGGCCATTGTCTCGGCCCTGTTCTTCATGCTCCTGTTCCGTATGCCTGAGGCTCTGCTGGCCAAGATGGCGCAGCCCTTTATGCTCCGTTCGATAGCCGAGGGCGGCCTGGAACTCAGCACGGTCACCGTAGGCTTCACCTATGGCACGGTGGGTGTCGTCTGCCTTCTGGCCGGAGGATTGCTGGGCGGATGGCTTGCTTCGCGTCACGGCCTGCGCCGCTGGTGGTGGCCGATGGTGCTGGCCATCTCTGTGCCCGACCTCGTCTATGTCTATCTGGCCTATGTCCAGCCGTCGAGCCTGTGGGTGATTAACGCTTGTGTAGCCCTTGAGCAGTTTGGCTACGGACTGGGCTTCACGGCCTATAGCCTCTTCCTTGTTTATTTCGCGCGCGGGGAAAAGAGTACCTCCGTCTTCAGCCTCTGCACCGCATTGCAGGCGCTGGGCATGATGCTGCCCGGCATGATTGCCGGCTGGCTGGCCGACGAACTGGGCTTCCGCCTCTTCTTCGTGATGGTAGTGGCCTGCTGTGCCGTCACCTTCCTGGTCAGCGCACTGGTCAGTGTGGGACGATATACGCAAGCCAAGACTCCTCTCATGCTCATCGCCGGAATGGTCCTGCTGCTCAGTTCCTGCGGGCCACGGCAGACCGAGTTGTTCAATGGACGCGACCTTGACGGATGGGTCACCTATACAGACCCGAAGAGTCCTGAGGACGCCGCGCAGACCTTCACTGTCTCGGATGGCCTGATCCGTATCTCGGGTAAGCCCTTCGGTTATATGCGTACGGCAAAGAAATACACTGATTTCGTACTGCACACCGAATGGCGATGGGCGGCCGAGCCTGCCGATGGAGGCATCTTCGTGCTTCTGCAGGACGGAGACCGCATTTGGCCCACAGGCATACAATGCCAGATGAAGGGCGCTGACATGGGCGTGCTGATGGGTGGCATACCCATTGCGGGAGTGGAAGGCAGGAATGGTTTCTACATGAAGAGACTTGATAGCATGTCTCAGGCAGAGCATGCGCCGGGCGAGTGGAACGAGACGGACATTACCTGCCGGAGCGGTCATGTGTCGGTATCGATTAATGGCATGCTGGTGAACGAAGCGGACTGCGAGGCGCAGGATGGATATATCGCGCTCCAGAGCGAGGGCGGCGCTATGGAGTTCCGCACTGTCTGCCTGCTTCCGGTAAATGAAACATCGGGAGATGACAAATAGACAAATATGGCGGGGAGAGTTTTTCTGAAAACTCTCCCCGCTGTCGTCTATGCGCTTTTTTGCTTAGGTCTGCGAGTTTTCTTGCTTAGGTCTGCGAGTTTTCTTGCTGTAGTTTCTCGCTTTTCTTGCCGAGGTTAGAAGCGGGGCTTGCCGTGCTTCCAGAAGACGCGGCGCTGAGAGAGGAACCAGTCCTTACCGTGCGTCTTGTTCCCCTGGAAGAAGAGGTAGGTCTTTCCGTCCTTGTCCTTGAAAATATGCGGGTGGCCCGACTCGCTCTCGTTCCACTCGCCCGGTGCCCCGTTTCTGAGGAATGGCTCCGTGGAGAGGCGTTCCCAGTGGATGCCGTCCCGGCTCACGGCTACGCCGATTTGCTGCGGCTCGTTGTTGTAGGCGCCGGCATAGAACATTATCATCTTCTTTCCGCGTACGATGATGGACGGTGCCTCGATACACTGCTTCTCCCACGGCAGCTCGGGCTTCAGTATGGCATAGTCGGCTGCCTGTGTCCATGTGGAGCGGCTGAAGTCGGTGTCGCCGGGTGCTGTGGCTACACCAATCTGCTGCACCCGGAAGTCTTCGTCGCGTGTAGCGAAGTATAGATAGTATCGCCCCTTGAAGTAGCACACTTCGGCATCAATGGCTCGGCCGCACGTCCAGCCCGTGCCCGTGGGAGAGAATATCGGGTTGGTGGCATCGCGCTGGAAGGTGAGGCCGTCGCTCGACACTGCGTGGCAGATGGCATCCTTCTTGCCATTGCCGTATGTCTGATAGAAGATGTGTACCTTCCCGTCGCGCACCAGCGCACAGGGCGCGCAGAGTCCTTTCTTCTCGTAGTCGGCTCCGGGGGCGGGTGTCAGTTCGCCCACCTTCTGCCATTCTACCAGGTCGTGGCTTTCGGCGATGCCGATGTTCCACCCTGCACCTTTCTCTTCGGGGCGTGGCGGGATGGAAAAGTACATCAGATAGCGTCCGCCGAAGCGAACCACATGTGGGTCTTTCGAGAACGGCGTCCCTGTGCGGGACGTGTCGCCGAACATCATCTGCTGAGCGTCGGCACTGACTGCCATCAGGAGGCAAAGCAAGAGGGAGAGAATGGGTTTCATAGAGGTGAATGTTATTTGATTCGTTGAAATGGTCAGAGGCGTACGCGCTCGGCATCAGCGGTGTACATGCGGGTGCAGATGGTGTAGGGACGCTGCTCTACAGGGTGCTTGTAGGTGAGCATCACGAAGAAGGCTTTGTAGGCATACTCCGGCAGCGTCACGTCGATGTGGAACGCTTTGTCGCGTGTCTGCATCTGCATCACTGGGGCAAAGCGTGCCTTGCGGAAGTCCAGCGTCTGGGAGGTGGCTTCCCACAGCTCGACGTTCAGCAGCCGGCCTTTTCCCGTGGTCTGTACGAAGAGGTCGGCCTTCTTTCCATTGAGCGTAATGGCCGACTGGCACGTGACGTAACGTCCGCCGCGTATCGTCTGTGCGAAGAACGCCTCCAGGGACAGCAGGGCTGCCTGGCGGTCGCCGAGGCCATGTCCGGCGTTGGGGACGTAGGTCATCATGTGGGTGCCGGGTATGGAGTCGATGTAGTGCTTCACTGCATCCACCGTCCAGAACTCGTCGTTGGTGCCCATGAAGAGCATCTTGGGCTGCGTCAGCTGTCGGCGGTAGCTGTAGGGGTCCACCATTTCCACCAGTGCCTTGCCCTGCGGATTCGCCACGTCCTCGGTGAGACCCAGGTTCACATAATCCTTGATCTGCTCGCTGTATTTGCCGTACATCACCTTTTGGTATGCCACGTTCACCGGCATGTTCAGGATGTCGATGACCATCGGTGCGATGGCTTTGACGCGCGGATCGCCCGAGGCGGCGGTGAGCCAGGTGGTCCATCCGCGCTTTGAGACACCGTTTACGACGAAGTGCGTCACTCGCCGTCCCTTCTTTCGGCGCGAGTCCACCAGCTGTTGCACGGCGTCCATGGCGCGGATGGCTGTCTTCGTCATGGGGAAAAGCAAGGGCCATGTGTAGTCGCCCGTCTGCTGAAACTGGTGGTAGGTGTAGGAGACGAGCACGTCCTCGACCTTTCCCCCGAAGAGCGGTTGCCTGGGCACCTGCCATACGATGGCTGTCACTGCCTGGCAGTTGTGCGCCATCTGTCCGACGGTCTGTATGGTGCCGTCGTTCCAGTCGTGGTATCTTATCTCGCCGGTCTGCTCGTCCTCTCCGCCTCCCGTCAGGTGGAGCAGTGCCTCGCTGTGCTTCACCCGTCGCGGGACGACGACCACCATCTCGTGCATCCACGGTATGCCGCGCCACGTCTGCGAACGCAGCAGCAGGCGATAGGCCGTGACGTCGGCTACCTGTGTGCTGTCTATTACGGTCCATTGGAAACTCGTGTCGCCGTTGTGGATATAGTCGCTGAGCGCGGTCTCGGGTGTCGTGGCATGGAGACCGGAGTGTCCCGCGATGCTGGCAGCTGTGAGAAGCAGGAATACTAAAAGGTGTCGTCGCATGGTTATCTCAGTTTGTTTGTGTTGAAGTGTCCCTTTACATATAAGAAGTAGAACGCGACTCCCAAGGCATTGACGACCCATGCAATCCAGAATGCAGCGTGATACGACAGGTGCTCCGTAACCACGCCGCCGATGATGATGCCCAGCCCGACGCCCAGTTCCCAGGCCGTCAGCAGCGTGCCGTTGGCGGTGCCTCGCAGACTGTTGGGTGCCAGGTTGATGAACATTGTCTGGAAGGCTGGGAACATGTGTCCGTTGCCCAGGCCGATGATGAGTGCCGCGCCGTAGTAGCCGATGGGATTGTGTACGGCAGCAAAGAGCAGATAGCCCAGCATGGAGATGAGCACACCGTGCGAGGCATTCTCCGTCACATGGCCCTGCCTCAGCGTGCGTGCCCCGACAAGACGGCTCATGATGAGCCCCGCACTGAGCAGGGCGAAGAAGAGTCCTGTGCCGGTGGTAATGCCGAGCTCCTCCTTGCCGTAGATGGCCAGGTAGGTGCTGATGACGCCATACGAGAAGCTGTAGCATGTCATGGCCACGCCCTCGCTCCATCCCTTGAGCAGCAGGAAGCGGTCCAGCGAGAGGGGCTGCTTGTTGCGGACTGTCTCGCGAGGCCGCAGCCGGAGCGTGCTGTTGATGAGCAATCCGATGCCAGCCGTCACCATGGCCAGGAGGAAGAGCAGCGTGTAATTAGCCTGCCAGCTGTAGATGAGCAGCCCGACGGTGGGTGCGATGGCCGTCGCCAGGTTGTTGCTCAGGCCGTAATAGCCGATGCCCTCGGCTCTGCGGCTCGTGTGCAGCACGTCGATGGCCACCGTGCTGTTGGCCACAGTGGTGGCTCCCATCGGGGCGCCGTGCAGGGTGCGCACGACGAAGAATGCTGCCAGCGAACCCGCCACAAGATAGCCCCCAAAGAGGAGGAAGAACAGGCCGTAGCATACAAGCAGCACTGCCTTGCGCGGGAAACTGTCCACGATAAAGCCGCTGAAGGGACGGATGAGCAGTGCCGTCACGGCATAGCCGCTCAGCACCATGCCAATCTGGTCTTTGTCGGCGCCGAACTCTTCGCTTAGATAGAGCGGGAAGAGCGGCGTCAGGAGCATGAACGAGAAGTAGAGCATGAAGTTGGCGCTCCATGCCCGCAGGTAGTTGGCCGTCCAGAGTCGTGGCTCCGAAGCCCGGCTCTGCTCGCCGCTTCCTCTCTCGTCCATCGTCGATTCGCGTATTGCCGTCTCTGCTGTCAGTCCGAGGGCTACTTCCAGCCGCTCAGGTCCTGCGGATTCTCAATGATGGACGGAATCTTCTCGAAGATGGCTTTCAGGCGAGCCGCGTCGAACTTGGGGGTGCGGTCGTAGTAGTAGATGCCGTTCTTCTCCTGTTCCACGTCCGTGATCTGCGTGTAACAGATGCCGGTGATGAAGGGGCACTGGCGGATGGCGTCTATCTCGCCCTCGAGAATGCGGTAGAAGTCTTCCAGCGTGTCGATGTTCGAGCCGTAGCCCCACGACGTTTCGCGCTCGCTCTCCTTAATCCAGGGCAGTCCGCCAAACTCGTCCAGCATGTAGGGCTGGCCTGCAAACTTGGCCAGGAAGTCGAGCTTCGGCTTGTTGCGATACGGCTCTACGCCCGGCTTGATGGTGTGGTTTGCGATGAGCTTCTCGGGCTCGCGCGTGTAGTCGTGCACCGTCCAGAGGTCGGTCATGATGTGGCAGTCGCCGCTCGAGTCGTTCACGGGGCGAGTGGGGTCGATGGCCTTGGTCAGCGTATAGACATCCTGCATCAGGCGTACATAGACGCCGTCGCGGGCGTCCCAGGTCTCATTGAAGGGTGTCCATACGACCAGGCTCGGATGGTTGCGGTCGCGGGTGACCACTTCGGTCCACTCCGAGAGGAAGTTTCTTACGGCCAGTTCGTCGTTCACGTCCAGTCCCCAGCTGGCCTCCTCGCCCCAGGTGAGATAGCCCAGGCGGTCGGCCCAATAATAGTAACGCTCCTCGAAGACCTTCTGGTGCAGGCGGGCGCCATTGAAGCCCACGGCCTTCGACAGGGCGATGTCCTGCTTGAGGGCTTCGTCGGTGGGGGCGGTCCAGATACCGTCGGGATAGAAGCCCTGGTCGAGCACGAGGCGCTGGAAGTAGGGCTTGTTGTTCAGATAGAAGTAACCGCCTGCCAGATGCACCTTGCGCATGCCGGCGTATGAGGAGACCTCGTCAATCACCTCTCCCACCGCGTTCTTCACGGTGAAACGCAGGTCGTAGAGGTGAGGATCTTCGGGACTCCAGAGGTGTGGCTTCTTCACGGGCAGGATGATGGTCGATTCGTCGGCCGTGGGCACGGTGCGTGTGGCCACGCGCTTCCCTCCGTCGAGCATTTCCACGGTGAGCGTGTTGCCCTGACCTATCGAGCGGAACTGGGGCCTCACGACGAGCTGCTGCTGGTCCACGTCGGGGATGATGACCATCTGCTTGAGCCCCTCGGGGTTCACCGGCTCCATCCACACCGTCTGCCAGATGCCAGTGGTGCGGGTATAGACACATCCGTGCGACTCGAACCGTGTGCTCTGCTTGCCGCCCGGCTGTTTGCCGCCGCGCAGGTCATCCACCACCTTCACCACGAGGCTGGCCGCCTTGCCGGGTGTGACAAACTCGGTAATGTCGGCTTCGAACGACGAGCCCGTGCCGCAGTGGCGCATCACGCGGCGTCCGTCGATATAGATGGTGGCCTCATAGTCCACGGCGCCGAAGTGGAGCAGGATGCGCCGGCCCTTCCATGCCTCAGGCACCGTAATCTCGCGCTGGTACCAGAGACTGGGGATAAAGTCGGTGTAGGCCACGCCCGAGAGGCTGCTCTCGGGGCAGAAGGGCACGGTGATGCGGCCCTCGAACCCCTTGCTGTCCTTCAGTCCGCGGTTGTCGCCGGAGCGTCCGAAGTCGAATGCGTAGGTCCATGTGCCGTTGAGGTTGAGCCACTCGGCGCGCTCAAACTGTGGGCGTGGATACTCGGGGCGTGGCACGTCGGCGGCCACAGCCCGCTGTGCGAAGCCCGCCAGCGTCATCATCGCTGCCAGAGCCATTTGCTTGAAGCTGTGTTTCATGTTTCTTGTGCTTATTTGTTTGGATGATTTCCTCTCTTTGTGCCGTGAGGCAGTGCAAAGTTAGCCGTTTCCCCCGACTTGCCCAAACATTCGCCGTTCTTTTTTGCGACTTCGCGGTTTGCGTTGCGCGTTATGACATGCGGCGTCGCGGCTGCGGATGTTCAATCGTCTGTCGCCCGCCGTTCGCCGATTGTGGCTTCCGGTTGATCTTTTCTATTTCTCTTAGTGTAATTATATCGGAAGATTTCTCTGATTCCCGTCCTCATCGGGTCCCCCTCGAAATGGCCCGAAAAGTGGCATTTTTCGCCTCTGAATGCTGCTTTTTATGGCTTCTTATTTTGTTAACTGTTTGATTATCTGCACTTTCAAAAATTGCGATTTTTTGCGCCGACCCGCACCTTGCTCCGTTCTGCGCGATTCTCGCGTGTTTTTCTGCTTGGAGGAGCACGTTCCATCGGTCGATGCGGCACGTTCCATCGGCCGGAGGAGCGTGTTGTGTCGGTCCGTGCTTCATTTTGTTTCAATCTGTGTGAGCTGAAATGTAAAGGATATTCGTGTGTTTTAGTGTGTTTTTCTGCCTCCCGCATATCATCCTGTTGCTGCTTCTTGCTCATCCCGTATCTGTAGGTAATGGGTTTCTTTACGTGGGTCAAGAAAATGTGTCGCGTGCGAAAAAACATCTCATGCAATTAGGAAATGTGCTTAAAAATGCGTACCTTCGCGGCGTGAAATGGTTTTTGAATATAATATATCATACTATATGGAAAAGATTCAAGCACTTACCGAGAAAATTCTCCACGAAGGCGTGGAAAAGGGACAGGCCGAGGCCGCTCGTATCATTGAGGAGGCCAAACAGAAGGCTGAACAGATAGTGGCCGACGCACGCACCGAGGCTCAGAGCATCGTGGCGCTGGCTCAGAAGAAATCGGCCGAACTGGACACGAATACCAAGAGCGAGCTGAAGCTCTACACCGCACAGGCCCTCAATGCGCTGAAGAGCGAGCTGGCCAATGTGGTGACGAACCAGGTGGTGTCGCAGGCCGTGGACTCGCTGGCCGCAAACAAGGATTTCCTCGGACAGTTTGCCCTCTCGCTGGCCCAGAAGTGGGTGCAGGACGAGCCCATCGTCATCAGCACTCCCGAGGCCGACAGCCTGAAGGCCTACTTCGCCGCAAAGGCAAAGGACCTGCTGGACAAAGGCGTGACCATCAAGCAGGTGAACGGCAAGGACACTTTCTTCACCATCGCTCCGGCCGACGGCAGCTACAAGGTGAACTTCGGCAAGGAGGAGTTCGAGACGTATTTCAAAGGCTTCCTGCGTCCGCAGCTCGTCGAGATGCTGTTCTAACCGATTCATAATGTGCCGCTCGTAGTGCTGCGGCCGGGTGGCGCCCGACGTCTTCCCCGTCCGGCATTATGAGGCATCTCGAGGTGATTGTGAATTATGAATTATGAACTGTGAATTAGATTAAATGGCTAACTACTATTGCATGATGGCCGGCGCGCCCGACCTCTCCCTGGACGACAGGAAGGCCGCCGTCTCCTTCGACGACTTCAAGCAGGAGTGTGAGGAGAACCTCACGCCGGCCGACCGTCGGCTGCTCTTCCACTTCTACCTGCGTTGGGACTGCATGAACATCGTGCGCCTGCTCAAGAACCCCGACGCCGAGCTGGAGCTGATGGGCAATTTCGGTCCCGACCAATACACGGATATGATCACCTCGGCCCGCGAGCTGACGTTCAACGTACATCGCTATCCGGCCTTTATGAGCGTCTTCATCCGCGAATATAATTATAATAAGGAGAAGGCTGACTTCTATGCCGAGGACGTGATGATGTACCAGTATCTCACCTACTGCATCCAGCACTGCGGCAACCGGATGATGCGCGACTGGTATCGGATGAACCTGAATCTGGCCAACATCCTCACGGCGCTGATAGCACGCCGCAACGGATGGAACGTGGGCGGATACATACAGGGCGACGACGAGGTGACAGAGATGATACGCACGAACAACTCGCGCGACTTCGACCTCGGCTTCGAACTGGATTATGTGAAGGAGCTCATGCTCATTGTCGATGAGCCCGACCCCGTGCAGAAGGAACGACGCATCGATGCCTTCAAGTGGGTGTGGCTGGACGACCAGACGTTCTACGACCCCTTCAGTATCGAAGCCGTCTTTGCCTATCTCTGCAAGCTCGACATGCTGCGTCGCTGGGAACAGCTCGATCCGCAGCACGGGCGTGAGACCTTCGAGCGCATCATCGACTCGCTGCGGCGCGAAGCACGTGTGCCTGAGGAATTCCGAAGATAAACGATACTAAGTAAGTAAGCGACCATATTACTCAAGGAAAAAAATATAAACATAAATAACATGACAAAAGGAACAGTTAGTGGCGTTGTCTCCAATATGGTTACGCTCCGTGTGGACGGACCAGTGCTGCAAGGTGAGATATGCTACATTCACACCGGCGGCGTCCGCCTGATGGCCGAGGTCATCAAGGTGCTGGGACAGGACGTGTACGTGCAGGTGTTCGAGAGTACCCGTGGACTGAAAGTGGGTGCCGAAGCCGAATTTACCGGACACATGCTCGAGATACAGCTCGGCCCTGGCATGCTCAGCAAGAATTATGACGGACTACAGAATGACCTCGACGAGATGGAGGGCGTCTTCCTCAAACGAGGTCAGTACACCGATCCGCTCGACAACGACCGACTTTGGGTATTCAAGCCCCTGGCAAAGCCTGGAGATGTGGTCCAGGAGAGCGATTGGCTGGGCGAAGTCGAGGAGAACCACCAGCCGCTGAAAATCATGGCACCCTTCCAGCTAAAGGGCAAGGCCACAGTGAAGAGTATTGTCCCCGAGGGCGAGTACCACGTACGCGACGTTGTCGCTGTGCTCACTGACGAACAGGGCAACGACGTGAACGTCACGATGGTGCAGCACTGGCCGGTGAAATTCGCCATGACCAACTATGCCGAGAAGCCGCGTCCATTCAAACTGTTAGAGACTGGTGTTCGTACCATCGATACCTTCAACCCCATCGTCGAGGGCGGAACGGGCTTCATCCCCGGTCCCTTCGGTACGGGAAAGACCGTGCTCCAGCACGCCATCTCGAAGCAGGCCGAGGCCGACATCGTGATTATCGCTGCCTGCGGCGAGCGTGCCAATGAGGTGGTGGAGATATTCTCCGAGTTCCCCGAACTGGTGGACCCCCACACGGGACGCAAGCTGATGGAGCGAACCATCATCATCGCCAATACCAGTAACATGCCGGTGGCTGCCCGCGAGGCATCCGTATATACCGCCATGACGATGGCCGAGTACTATCGCTCGATGGGACTGCGCGTGCTCCTCATGGCCGACTCTACCAGCCGCTGGGCACAGGCCCTGCGCGAGATGTCCAACCGTATGGAGGAACTGCCGGGTCCCGATGCCTTCCCTATGGACCTCGGCGCCCTCATCTCGAACTTCTATGGTCGTGCCGGATACGTCATCCTGCGCAACGGACAGACGGGAAGCGTAACCTTCCTGGGCACTGTGTCGCCCGCCGGAGGTAACCTGAAGGAACCCGTCACCGAGAATACCAAGAAGGTGGCCCGCTGCTTCTACGGACTGGAGCAGGACCGGGCCGACAAGAAACGTTACCCGGCCGTGAACCCCATCGACTCGTACAGCAAGTACCTCGAATACCCCGAGTTTGCTCAGTACATGCAGGAGCACATCAATGCCGAATGGATTCCCAAGGTGCTGCGACTCAAGACCCGCATGCAGCGCGGTAAGGAGATTGCCGAGCAGATCAACATCCTGGGCGACGACGGCGTGCCCGTAGAGTATCACATCACATTCTGGAAGAGCGAGGTGATCGACTTTGTTATCCTCCAGCAGGACGCCTTCGACGAGGTGGATTCCGTGACATCGCTTGAGCGACAGGAAGAAATCCTCAACCTCGTCACCGACATCTGCAACAAGGACGACTACCACTTCGAAACATTCCTCGACGTGACGGACTTCTTCAAGAAACTGATCAACCTGTGCAAGCAGATGAACTATTCCGAGTACAAGAGCGAGGCATACTATGATTACATCCGTCAGGTCAAGGAACTGGTAGGAATGTAACATGTCACATTTAACATTCGAATGATTATGGCAACAGCATTTCAGAAAGTATATACGCAAATCAGCCAGATTACGAAGGCCACGTGCAGCCTGAAGGCTAAAGGCGTGGGCTACGACGAACTGGCATTGATTAATGGCAAGCTGGCTCAGGTGGTTAAGATCATGGGCGACGACGTCACCCTCCAGGTATTCGAAGGTACGGGCGGCATCCCCACCAACGCCGAGGTGGTCTTCCTTGGGAAGGCTCCGTCGCTGAAGGTCAGTGAACAGCTGGCCGGCCGCTTCTTCAATGCCTACGGACAGCCCATCGACGGCGGACCCGAGATTGAAGGCCGCGAAGTGGAAATCGGCGGACCCAGCGTGAACCCTGTGCGCCGTAAGCAGCCCAGCGAGCTTATCGCTACGGGTATTGCCGGTATCGACCTCAACAACACGCTCGTCAGCGGACAGAAGATTCCTTTCTTTGCCGACCCTGACCAGCCCTTCAACGAAGTGATGGCGCTCGTGGCCTTGCGTGCCAAGGCAGACAAGATCATCCTGGGCGGTATGGGAATGACGAACGACGACTACTATTTCTTCCGCAACACGTTCTCCAACGCCGGTGCGCTCGACCGTATCATTGCCTTTATGAACACCACCGAGGACCCCGCCGTGGAGCGTCTGCTCGTGCCCGATATGGCATTGGCCGCTGCCGAATACTTCGCCGTGGAGAAACATGAAACCGTGCTGGTGCTCCTCACCGACATGACATCCTATGCCGACTCGCTCTCCATCGTCTCCAACCGTATGGACCAGATTCCGTCGAAGGACTCGATGCCCGGCTCGCTCTATTCCGACCTGGCCAAGATCTACGAGAAGGCCGTGCAGTTCCCCGAGAGTGTGGGCGGCGGTTCCATCACCATCATCGCCGTGACCACTCTGAGCGGCGGCGACATCACGCATGCCGTGCCCGACAACACCGGTTACATCACCGAGGGACAGCTCTACCTGCGCCGCGACACGGATACGGGCAAAGTCATCGTCGATCCCTTCCGCTCCCTCTCCCGCTTGAAGCAGCTGGTAGCCGGAAAGAAGACGCGTAAGGACCATGCTCAGGTGATGAACGCAGCTATCCGCCTCTATGCCGATGCCGCCAATGCCAAGACGAAACTGGAGAACGGCTTCGACCTGACGGACTATGACAACCGCTGCCTCCAGTTTGCCCACGAGTATGCCGAGAAACTGCTGGCCATCGACGTCAACCTGAACACTGAGGAGATGCTCGATGTCACGTGGTCGCTTCTCCAGAAGTACTTCCGTCTGGAAGAGGTGAACATCAAGAAGGAGTTTACCGACATCTACTGGGGTAAAGCATAATACACAATTCATCATTCATAGTCAGGGAAGCCTGCCGCATGCCATCCGCAGCGTAATTATGAATAATGAGTTATGAATAATGAATTATGATAAAGTTTCAATATAACAAGACCTCACTGCAGCAGATTGAGAAGAATCTCAAGATGCGACAGCGCACCTTGCCCATCATCAAGAACAAGGAGACGGCGCTGCGCCTCGAAGTGAAACGCTGCAAGGAGGAAGCCGAAGCGCTGGAACGCAAACTACAGGAGCAGATTGCCGGCTACGAGTCGATGTATGCCCTGTGGGGAGAGTTCGACACTTCGCTCGTCGCGCTGAAGGACGTGGAACTCTCCACAAAGAAGATTGCCGGCGTTCGAGTGCCGATACTCAGCAACATACGGCTCGAAGTGAAGCCTTTCGGCATCTTCAGCGCTCCCAAATGGTACTTCGACGGAATCAATCTCCTGCACGGCCTGGTGAAGACGGCTGTCGAGCGCGAGTTCGTCGTGGCCAAACTCCAGCTGCTGGACCATGCACGCAAGAAGACGACGCAGAAGGTAAACCTCTTCGAAAAGGTGCAGATTCCCGGCTATCAGGAGGCTGTGCGTAAGATAAAGCGATTCATGGAGGACGAGGAAAACCTGAGCAAGAGCTCACAGAAGATTCTAAAGTCCCTACAGGAAAAGAGAAAGGAGGCCACGGCATGATTGAGAGAATGAAAAAGCTAACATTCCTGGTTACCGACCAGGAGTATGATTCCTTCCTCGCCGGCCTTCGCGAGCAGGGCGTGGTGCATGTGCAGCAGCTCAAGCAGGGTGCCACAAGCCCGGCACTCCAGGAGGCCATCGACCTCAAGCAACGCATTCAGCAGGACCTCGCGTACCTCGAATACGCCTGGGGTACGTGGGGGAAGCACACCCATACGACCGAGCCCGCGCCTGCGACAAGCGATGCCGACGGCATGCAGATGCTCGAGCGCGTGGAAGCGCTGCGCGACAAGGAGGTGGCCACATGCCATGCCATCGACGAGGCATCCAAGAATGTCTCGCGCATGGAACCCTGGGGCGACTTCGACTGGGCTGCCGTCCGCCGTATAGAGGAAGAGACTGGCCTGAAGGTATGGTTCTATGCCTGCGGCAATAAGTCGTACAACCCGGCCTGGGAGGAGACCTACTTCACCATCCCCGTGAGCGACTGGCAGAAGCGTCTCTACTTCGTTGCCTTCAGCCCCGAGGAGCCGGACATCCAGGCGGAACTCTTGGAACTGCCCTCTGGCACGCTCTCGCTCTATCAGCAGCAGCTGGCCGAAGCCGAACAGTCGCTCGCTGAGACGCACGATGCCCTCTGCATGCTCTATCAGCAGCGCAGCATGCTGGAGCGCGAGATGAACCGTGCACAGTCTGAAATCCAGCTGCATCGCGTGGAGCTCTCCGATGAGGCATTGGCCGACGGCGCTGTCCGCCTGATGGTGGGCTGGACGCTGGAGCAGAAGGCACCTGCCCTGACCCAGTGGCTCGACCAGCAAGGCATCTACTATGAGATAGAGGACCCGGCCTTAGACGAGGATGTGCCTGTGAAGATCACGAACAATTCGTTCAGCTCGCTCTTCGAGCCGATTCTGCGCATGTACTCCCTGCCCAGCTATCAGGACCTCGACCCCACGGTCTACTTCGCTCCTTTCTTCATGCTCTTCTTCGGTCTCTGTCTGGGCGACGGCGGCTACGGTCTGCTGGTGCTCATCGGCGGTCTGCTGCTGGCATGGAAGGGACAGGGCGACGCCAAGGCCTACGGACGGCTGGGCGCCTGGCTGGGTGGCATGACGGTGATTTGCGGTCTGGCCACCGGCACCGTCTTCGGCATCGACCTCACTCAGCAGGACTGGGCCTTCCTGGCTCCTGTCAAGAAGTACTTCATCAGCGACAACGGCATCGGCCCCATCTTCGGGTACTCGCCCATGATGGTGCTCTCGGTGGCTATCGGTCTGGTACAGGTG
The DNA here is from genome assembly GCA_902788315.1 of uncultured Bacteroidales bacterium. Lineage (GTDB taxonomy): Bacteria > Bacteroidota > Bacteroidia > Bacteroidales > Bacteroidaceae > Physcousia. The sequence continues at coordinate 144,660 of CADAJS010000003.1, read as the reverse complement.
CTGCTCGGCATGGTGCTCAAGGCTGCCAAGGCCATCAAGAACTACGGCTTCGCCTATGCCATCGGCACGCTCTCCTGGGTGGTGGCCATCGTGGCGGCGATTGTCCTCTTTGGCCTGCCTGCCTGTGGCGTGGAGCTGCCTATGGTGCTACAATATATATTATATGCACTCATCGGACTCTCTGTGCTGGGCATCTTCTTCTACAACAATCCTGCCAGCTACCGTCGGCCGGCGCTCGGCCTGCTGAGCAACATCGGTGGGGGAGTGTGGTCCACGTATAGTATGGCCACCGGCCTGCTGGGCGACCTCCTGAGCTACATTCGCCTCTTCGCCCTCGGACTGACGGGTGGCGTGCTGGGCGGCGTATTCAATACGCTGGCCCTCGACATGACCAGCTCTATGCCCTGGTACATCCGCTGGCTGCCGCTTATCATCATCCTGCTCTTCGGCCACGGCATCACGTTCGCCCTAAGCATGATCAGCGCCTTCGTCCACCCCATGCGACTCACCTTCGTCGAGTTCTTCAAGAACGCCGACTACTCGGGAGGCGGCGAGGAATACGATCCATTCAAGAAATAATAATAAAACAATTAAACCAATAAAACGTTATGGAAATCTTTTTAGCTTATCTGGGCGTAGCCCTGTGCGTGGCACTTTCCGGTATCGGCAGTGCCTATGGAGTGACAATCTGCGGTAATGCCGCCATCGGTGCCTTCAAGAAGAACCCGTCGAAGAGCGGTGCTTACATGGGTCTCTCGGCCCTGCCCTCTTCCCAGGGTCTCTACGGTTTCGTGGGCTTCTTCATGCTGAACAGCAAGGTGACGTCGGACATCACGCTGCCCGCTGCCTGCGCCATCTTCGGTGTGGGTCTCGCCCTGGGTCTCGTGGCTCTCTATAGTGCCATCCGTCAGGCTAAGGTGTGTGCCAATGGTATCGGTGCTATTGGCGCCGGCCACAATGCCTTCGGTACCACGATGGTGCTCGCTGTGTTCCCCGAGCTCTATGCCATCCTGGCCCTGCTCGTGCTGATCCTCACAGCCAACACCCTCTGATCGTAGGCATCGCCTCATCGTATGACAAATCCCGCCGCATGGCTTCTCAGTCGTCGGCGGGATTTGCTGTTTGGGCTTGTCTGAAGGTCTTGAAAGCTTCCCGCTTCACGTCGCATCGTGTTTTATCACACGTGATAAAGTCTCCCATGGCACGCCGCATTATGTTTTATCATACGTGATAAAACGCCTCATCACTCCCTGCCCAATCCTAAGCAAAAAACTTCGTCTTTTGTTTGGCGCTTCTCTCACTTATTCTTCGCACTAAAAGCGAAGCGGCAGAGCCGAGCGCGTACCTCTGGCTACGCCGAAGGTACTCTCGTTCGGAAGAAACAAGAAAAAAGTTTTTCTCTTTTTCTTGCTTCTTCTCTCACTTATTCGTACCTTTGCAGCCGCAATCGAGGGATTGCGACGAAAACAAAACATTATAATCCCATCAAAGAAATGTTGTTTTACCATTGTAACAGGCTGCGGCACAGGCGGAGCGTGACATGATTCGCACGTCCCTGATGTTACAGCATGGTAAAAAGAATGCAGCACAGCGAGCATTGTGCGCCGCAGGGGTGTGGTATGCCCCGATGCAAACATGCGCCCGCTGCAATGGCTGCGAAGCGTTTCTTTGATTTATTGTTACACTAATCTTCGGGTCGAACCCTCCCCCTTGGAGCTGCGCCCCCTCCCTTTGGAAGGGAGGCGTAATCTGTTTGTGCGGCATGCCATAGAGTGCGGCATGCGGCATCAGTATTTACCATATAATGTCTTGTTTTCCTATGATAAAGAACCAACTTTGTGCTGCTCGCACGCAGGCTACGAGCAAGTGGCCGGGCTTTACCAATGCCCCCCTGTCTGTCCAGTTTTGTATTAACCCCACGCGCCGCGCACTTGCTACATTCAAGGTGTGCATCTTCAATGACGACTATTCCCTCCTGGCCGAGGCTTACGGTACCGACCCCGAATCCAAGTCCACGCGCATCAAGGACGATGACGGTACCTTAGTCACACGACTGGACTTCATGGCGAGAGGCGAGTATTGCTGGTTTCCTGGCGAATATGTGGCCGTGCTCTACCAAGGTCGCGAACCTCTCTATTATGGCTGTATCACGCTTCTCGAGGAGTGCGGTGAGGCTTCTCTGTCCCCCCTGGATGTCTATCGGAAGGGCAGTGTGGACTATCTGGCTGCGCGTGACCTCTATCAGAGCAACGTCTTCCGCAGCCTGCCCTTTGACTGTGGCGAGTCGCTCTTCAAGCAGCAGATCTCCGAGGTGTATGCCCGCGAACAGAGTGAGACGGCGCTTGGCGCTGAGGAATCGGGAACTGAGGAATTCGGCCTGGACTTTCAGCGTCTGCTCGGGCTGGAGTCTTCGCCGGAAGAGCGCAGCAAGCAGAGCCACAATCTGGTGGTGAAGGTGACGGACGGACATGAGGCCTCCGCGCTGTCGGGCATCGTGCAGGCATTGCCCATGCTGAGTCATCCCAATGTGTCCGACTTCAAACGCGAGGTGTGGAACATCCGGGAAATGGTGGAGAAGGGCAATGGAGCGTTGCCCTCCGTGCCACTGGCTTCCACGCTGATTCTGTGCAATGTGGACTACTTCATGGAGGGCGGCGAGAGCGGCAGGCGGCTGGCGCAGCAGTTTCTCGAGGCATTATCCCAACGACGGTATGTCGGCAACCGCATTGTCCTCTTCGGGCGCGAGGAGGTCATCGACCGACTGCTGGCCGAGTTCGACGACTTCCTCATTGACTTCCCCGAGCGGAATCATCTGATGATAAACGCTGGAGCCACGCTCATTTACTTTACTCACGAACTGTTCACGCAGCTGTGCCGCCAGCATTTCGAGTTGAGCAGTGAGGTGGAGCGGCGCATCACATGGTGCCTCTATGAGCGGTGGAAGGAGGGCCGGCGCTATGATCTCTCGATGCTGGAACATCTCGTGGAGGGCATAAAGGACATGCATGCCAGCAACCTCCTGCAATGCCTGGACGAGAATGAGGAATATGCCAATGCCGTTGCCTGCGAGCTGTGCTATGACGAGTTCGAGGCTGTGCTGAACGAACATGATGAGCGGCATCGCGTGCAAGCGACGCGTCGGAATCAAGTGCCTGAGATGGCGGCATTCGTGGATATGAACGACTGTGCCGAGATGGAGGCGCTGAACGGCATGGTGGGTCTCGGCCGTGTCAAGGCCGAGGTGACGCAGGCCATCACTATGGCACGCTTCGAGGCGCTGCGTCGCCACTACAAGCTGGACGAGGGCGGCACGGGGCGCCATCACATGCTCTTCATGGGCAATCCCGGGACGGGCAAGACCACTGTGGCCAAGCTCATCGGCGGTATCTATCACAGGATGGGGCTCCTGTCCTCGGGGCATACGGTGGCTTGCGACCGTTCGACGCTCATGGGACAGTTTATCGGCGAGTCGGAGCAGAAGGTGCGCGAGGTCGTGGAGAGTGCTCGCGGCGGAGTGCTCTTCGTCGATGAGGCCTATTCGCTCTTTGCCGACGAGAAGGACCGCGACTTCGGGCGTCATGTGATCAACTGCATGCTGCCCATCCTTGCCGAACCCGATCCCGACATGATTGTCATCTTTGCCGGCTATCGGGACAAGATGGAAGAACTCTTCAAGGTGAATCCCGGCCTGCGCGACCGTTTCCCGCTGTCGCTGCACTTCGACGACTATTCGTCCGACGAATTGCTCGGCATCATCCGCCACTTGGCTTCGACGCGCCACTTCACCTTTGCTCCCGAGGCAGAAGCCGACGTGCGCCGCATCATTGAGACCGTCATCGCCCAGCGCGACCCGCATTTCAGCAATGCCCGCTGGGCCACGAACCTCTTCGAACTGGGCATCCTGCGTGCGATGGCCCAAAGGGTGGTCAACGCGCTCTCTTCGGCCGCCGACGAGGAGACGCGCCGTTCGCTGCTCGCTGAGCAGGAGACGCTGTCGCTCATCACCCTCGACGACGTTCGCCAGGCCGAGACGCAGTATCTCGGGACGATGGCCCCGCGCCGGACTGCCGTGCAGCGCATCGGCTTCCTGGCACAAAGTGCGTGAGCGGCAGAAGATAATCTGTCATAATATTTGGCCGTGTGCGTATTTTGTCGTTACTTTGCATCGATTTTCAATTCGTTATGTGCGGGGGCATTCTTTGCGGTGTCCCCCTTCAGGGTGAAAGTAATGAAAGAGAGAAACCATGCCTTCGACCTACTCTGCGGCATCTGCATCGTACGGATGGTGACGCTGCACATCATGACTATGTGCGGCAAGAACGACGCGTCGTGGTGGGTGGAGATTATGTACTGGAGCTACTTCTTCATGAGTTTCTTCTTCTTCAAGGCTGGCTATTTTAATAAAGGTGTGAGCGGTGCCACATGGCCCTATCTGAAGGACCGTGTGCGACGCCTGCTCGTGCCATGGGCCACATGTGGCCTGCTGGGCAATGCCGTATATTTCGCCTTCCTGCCGCGCATGATAGCTCGTTACAACAAGCCAATCGAGCCGATAGAGTGGTCCCATCTGTGGGATACGTCGTCTCACTACGGTAATGCCCCCACATGGTTCCTCTTCTCCTTCTTCATGGCTTACATGGTGGCTCATTTGCTGGAGAAGGTGCCCCGGCTCCACTGGGTGGTGGTCGTGTTCCCCCTCGTCGGCGTGTGGCTGTGGCAGCAGGGCAATCCGCTCTGGTTCAGCCTGAATAATGTGTTCATGGGCGTCTTCTTTTTCTATGTGGGCCGCCTCTGGGCGTGGCTCATACGGCACGCTGGTCGGCGCACGATGTTCGTTGTGTCGTTTGTGCTGCTTGTCGCCTTCGTGGCGTGCAACCTGCTGTGGCACGGCAGCTATACGATGAGCAACAATACGTTCAGGGGAAGCCCCTGGGCCGGACTGGTCGGCGTGTCGCTGGCGCTCACAGGCATTGCAGGTGTGCTGCTCACCTTGCGTGTTCCCCGCATTCCGGTGATTAACTTCATCGGCGAGCACTCGATGGTCTTCTTCCTGCTCCATTATCCGATGCTGTATGTCTATAAGTTCTTCCATCTGAGCTTTGGGCGCAGCATCTACCATCATCTCGACGAGGTGTTCATCCTCGTGCCCGTCATCTTCGGGCTCTGTGCATGGCTTGTCCCTTACTTCGAGGCTGTGCCTTGGCTGAGCGGCCGGCCCCGTGCTAAGACAATACAGGCGGAACCGGAAACATCCAGTCCCGCCTGATAATTGGCTCTCTCTCTCTTCTACAGCGTGCCAAGGAACTGCTCGGCACACCACAACTGCCACTTCTGGTTGCCCGTGAGCTGTTGCATCGGGATGTCGCGGCGGAATTCGGGTCGTGTGGGACCAGCCCAGTCGCGGAATATCATGTCCACGGGGCGCGGCATGGGAATCTTGTCGGGGATGGCCCGCTCGGGGAACTTCATGGCATACAGGTTGCGTATGAGATACTTGGGTTCTCCGTTGCGCACCCGTTGCAGGTCCAGTTCGTCGCGCATGATGAGGCGGGCATAGGGATCGTAGTAGGGGAGCCCTGCCGTCTGGAAGGCATTAAGGTATGAGCTACTGCTCTCGATGGAGAACACCTCGTCCATGAAGCGGAGGAAGTCGATGCGATTGTCCGGCAGGCGATAGCGTTCGTAGAGGGCGCTCATATCGACGGGCTGCGTCAGCACCAATTGCGGGTCGAGGAAGGTGTAGCGGCGCACGAAGTCATCGAACGTCCAGTCGCGGGAGAGCAGCTGGTCCATGCCGCCGAAGATGAGGTCGGAACTCTCGCCCACAATCATGAGGTCCACGCCGTCTTCCTGTGCCATGCGGGCTGCCTTGTATATCTGCGGCTCGATGGAATGTACCGGGGCGCACTTCGTCTTCATCACCAGAGGGGTGAGTGCCTTGTAGTCGTCGAACGAGATGTCCACGAAATGGTGTTTCAGCCCGAACTTCCGGCAGTAGCTGGCAGCGCGTTCCTCGTCGGCATTGAACACCGTGGTGCCCTGTGCCGTGAAGGTGTATGCATGGCTGCCTGGCTTCAGGTAGGCCGACAGGATAGCGCTGTCCATGCCGCCCGAGAGCAGGATGCCGATGTTGGGGTATTGGGCATAGAGCTGGTCGAACTGGCGCTGAATCTCGCGGTCGATGTCGCTGGCCGAGGCCACAGGAATGCGTTCGGCTTCGGGTACGGGGGTGATGAGACGATGGTGCAGGCCCTCGGCAAAATCCATGTCGTCCCGCCAGATGTAGCGGAAGGCGATATAGCTGCTCAGGCAGAAGTTCTTATCGTAGTTCATAGTTCACAGTTTATAGTTCACAGTTCATATTTTTTGGGGGAGGCTTATTTCACATCCTCCAGGTTATCGCCACGCACGGCGTTGAGGGCCTTGGTGATCTGTGTCGAGGAGATTCCCTTCGTGTAGGGGAAGTATATTATCTGTATTCCCTCGCGGGCAAACTCCTGCTCGTACTGCTGCCACTTCTCGGTGCCATACCAGTCGTCGCCCACGAAGAGGAACTTGGCTCCCAGCTTTTTGCAGGCTGCCAGCTTGTCCATGTCGTATTGTGGCACTGCGGCATCCACATACTTGATGCTGCGTACTATCTCGATGCGGTCCTCAAAGGGGATCATGGCTTTTTTCCCTTTGTAGGCCACCAGTTCGTCCACCGTGACGCCTACAATCAGCTTGTCACACATTCCCTTGGCATTCTTGAGCAGATTCAGGTGACCGATGTGGAACAGGTCGTAAACTCCCGTCGTGTATCCTATTGTCATAGCTTTCGTGCTGAGATTCTCTGTGCAAAGTTATACATTTAATTTAATATAATGTACCCTTTTGTGGGGAAAATCATGACTTTTTGTCGTGCAGGACATGCCGTTGTGGAAAAAAATGGTTACCTTTGTACTATACTAAGGCCAAATAATCATCCTATGCCTGTATCTCCCACCTTCGACGCCAAGGCGTTGCGCGATCGATTCAATCCCGACGGGTCGCCCCTGCGCCGCATGCAGATGTGTATGCTCGAGATGGTCAGCGAGCTGGACCGCGTCTGCCGCAAGTATGACATCCCCTATTTCCTCTATGGCGGCACGCTGCTCGGTGCCATGCGCCACGATGGCTTCATCCCCTGGGACGATGACCTTGACGTGGGCCTGCTGCGCCCCGACTATCTGCGGCTCATGAAGGTGCTGCCAGCCGAACTGCCCGAGCACATCGCCTTGCAGACGAACGACACCGACCCCAACTACTTCTATTTCTTTGCCAAACTGCGCAACCGCCGTTCGTTGCTCGAGGAGCCTTCGCCCTACGACCGCGTCTTCCGCGAGCGCGGTGTCTTCATCGATATCTTTCCCTTCGAACGGCAACGCATGTGGACCCACCTCCTCGGCGAACCGCTGCAGGCCCATACGTTCAAGATATTCCGCACAGCCACGAACCTGCCTCGTGCCATGCGCCGCATCCGTACCATCACATGGGTCAACCGCCACCTCACCTTCCCCGTCCTGCGTGGTATCAGCCGCCTGACGCGAGGTCGCACGTTGACCTACGACTATGGCATCCCCTTCCACATTGTCTATGACGAGAAGGACATCTTCCCCCTCACCACCCACCTCTTCGAGGGTATTCCTCTCTCTGTGCCAGGCAACAGCCACGGCATGCTGTCGAAGCAGTTTGGCGACTACATGCGCTTGCCCGACCTCGATCGTGTGGGTGGCGACCATGTGCTCCGCCTGGAGTTCTTTGATTGAGGGGCTCTTATTGTTAGAGGTGTTGAGACTGGTTCTTACTAGTTTTACTAGTCTTACTAGTCTCACTAGTTTCGCTAATCTTTCTTTGCGATTTCCTTCAGCCATTTCTCGGCCAGGCGGGGCCATATCTTGCCTGCGCCTTTGCCTCGCATGCCGTATCCGTGGCCGCCCTTGGGTTGCAGGTGTAGTTCGATGGAGGCGCCTGCCTTAATCATGGCGGGCAGGATGGCGGCGCTGCTCGGCGCACCATAGCGTGTGTCGTCCTGCGTGGCCCATACGAAGAGAGGCGACGTCTCGGCATTCACCGTCAGCTCGGGTGTCAGCGTGCGACCCTCGCCTTCGTCCAAATAGGCCGGATAGATGAGCATGGCAAAATCAGGGCGCTGCGACAGCTTGTCGGCCTTGTCCTGCTCGGGATAGACCGTCTCGGTCCACCGGGTGGCGGCGCGGCAGCATAGGCTGGCACCGGCAGAGAATCCGATACAGCCCACAGTCTCGAAGCCGCGGGCACGCACCAGTCGTATGCTGCGGTAGATGTCCTGCAGGGCTCCATCGCGTTGCTGTGGTACACGATAGGCCAGCACGAAGGCTGTGTAGCCCTGCCCGGCCAGCCACTGGGCTACCTCCTGCCCCTCCTTCACGTAGGCCAGGATGTTATATCCGCCGCCTGGGCACACCACTACGGCTTTGCCGTTCTTCTTCTCGGCACTGGGCTTGAAGGTCTCCAGCGTGGGGCTCGTCACCTCTACCCAGTGTTCCGCGTTTTTCTCGTCCAGCTTCGGCTGCGCCTTGGCGGCCGTCGTGCCTGGCACCTTCTTGGGCCAGATTTCTGTGGGCACGCTCTTGTATTGTTGTCCTAACATAGTCATTGCCACCAGTCCCGTGGCCAGGGTTGATAAGAATCGTTTCATTCGTTGTATAGCTTATGGTTTAGGTTTTGCGCTTGTCGTCTTTGCCAGCCAGGAGCAGAGGCAGATGGTGAGCAGCGACGCAGCGATGAAGTCGTTCCAGTGGCCTGTCATCGTGCGCTTGCCGATGAGGTGGACAAAGTTATAGTAGGTAATCATCGGATAGGGCAGTACCAGGAACGTCATCGAGTGTCGTCCCACGAATCCCAGCATCGGTATAGGGCGTGTGATAACCGAATGGAGCATGCCCGTGAGACCGCAGAGGGCGAGGCTCGCATTCGCGATAGATGCTGGTGCACACCCCGTCCACAGGTTCTCTGCCATCGTGTATTCGCCGTGCAGAAGCCAGTTGGAGGTGAGGGCGGCGAATACCAAGGCTGTGGAGAGTAGCATGAATATCGTAGGTTCCAGCCGTCGTTCTGCCCATGCCCACCAGTGGCCCAGCACGTAGAGGAATGTGCCCACGAACACGTTGCCGAGTCCCAGCCACAGTGGGTTTCCCACGCTGGCCAGCCACCAGCTGACGGCAGGCAGCAGCACGGCGGCAATGCTTGCACCGTGCAACCGCACCAACCCCGTGCCGATGACGCTGCTCAGGAAGAGGCTCGGCAGCACCCATAGCACCGGGTTTCCATACCACTGGCCGGTCTCCCACGCCTGTCTCCAGCTTATGGACTCGCGGTAGTCATGGAGTGCCTCGGGGAAGAAATGCAGGAAAGCGAAGTATAGCACCATGCCCACCATGCTCCATACGACGTAGGGCACCAGCAGGCGTCGTGCTTTCCGCAGCAGCAGGGGCATCAGCGGCTCGTCGGCCGGCGGGCAGTAATAGCCGGCCTTGAAATAGAACAGTCCCACGGCCAGATATGTCCACCAGCGCATCTCCGTCGCCCATGCCGCATCGTGCATCTTGCAATGGTCCGTCACGATTGCCACGATGAAGCCCAGCATGCAGATGCCGCACAGCAGGTCGAATGTATGATTCCTCGCCTTCATATCGACCACAAAGATACGAATAAGCGTGTGGACTGCAAAGGAAAATGACTCTTTTCCTTGCTTCTTCTCTCGCTTATTCGTAAATTTGCATGCAGAAACATACATTATATATATGGCAAACATACAGGAGCGTGCGGAATTGCACAAGACGATATGGAAGATTGCGAACGACCTGCGCGGCAGCGTGGATGGATGGGAGTTTAAGGCTTATGTGCTGGGCTCTATCTTCTATAGGTTTATCTCTGAGAATATCTGTGACTACATCCGCTCGCTCATGGCCGAGATAGGGCAACCCGACTTCGACTATGCTGCGATGGACGACAGCCAGGCCGAGAATATACGCCGAAAGATGGTGGAGGAGAAGGGCTACTTCATCCTGCCTTCGCAGCTCTTCCAGAACCTTGTGCTGACGTGTGAGCGGGACGAGAACCTCAACGAACACCTTTCCGGCATCTTCCGCAGTATCGAGGCTTCGGCCATCGGCACAGACTCCGAGGACGACCTGCGCGGGCTCTTCTCCGACTTCTCGGTGGATGACACGAAGCTCGGCTCCACCGTCATCAAGCGCAATCAGTTGCTGGCGAAGGTTCTGAAGACCGTCAGCACGATGAATCTCGGCTCGCGATACGACGACACACAGAACGACACCTTCGGTGACACCTACGAGTTCCTGATGCAGATGTATGCCAGCGAGGCAGGCAAGAGCGGCGGCGAGTTCTTCACGCCCCAGCAAGTGTCGGAGCTGCTGGCACGACTGGCTTCGTGGCACAACCCCGACATCCAGAAAGTCTATGACCCTGCCTGCGGCTCGGGGTCGCTCCTGCTGAAGTTCGCCAAGACCGTGGGACGTGAGAATGAGCACCTGAAGTACTACGGCCAGGAGGTGAACCCAACGACCTACAACCTCTGCCGCATCAATATGTTCCTGCACAACGTGAACTTCGACAACTTCGACATCCGTCTGGAGGACACCCTGCTGCGGCCCCAGCACATGCACGACGCACCCTTCGACGCCATCGTCTCCAATCCGCCCTATTCCTTGAAGTGGGACGGCAAGGATAACCCCATCCTGATGAACGACCCGCGCTATGCCCCAGCAGGCGTGCTGGCGCCCAAGAGTGCTGCCGACCTTGCCTTCACCATGCACATGCTGTGGCATCTGAGCGAGCACGGCACAGCAGCCATCGTTGAGTTCCCGGGCGTGCTCTATCGCGGTGGCGACGAGAAGAAGATTCGCCAGTATCTCGTAAAGAACAACTTCGTAGATACCGTCATTCAGTTGCCAGCCAACCTCTTCTTTGGTGTGGGTATCGCAACGTGCATCATCGTGCTGAAGAAGAGCGCCAAGACGGACTCGAAAGTGCTCTTCATCGACGCCAGCAAACTCTTCGCCAAGAACGGCAACAAGAACCTGCTCCTGCCAGAGCATCAGGACAAGATTATGGAACTGTATGAGGCTCGCAAGGACGAGCAGTACCTTGCTAAGCTGGTGAAGAACGACGACATCCTCGAGAACGATTGCAACCTCAGTGTCTCGAGCTATGTAGAGCAGGAGGATACCCGTGAAGTCATCAACATCGAGGAAGTCAATGCCAGCCTCGCAAACCTGATAGCCGAAGGCACAGCCCTGAACGAAAAGATAGCAAAGATAGTAAAGGAATTGGGGGAATAAGTATGGTAGAGTGGAAGAAGTTAGGGGATGTTTGCGAAGTGCTTAGAGGCAAACGTCTAACGAAATCGCAATTAAGCGATACAGAAGGCTATCCTGTCTTGCACGGAGGCTCAATGCCTATGGGATATTATAGTGAATACAATCGTAAAGCAAACACAACGGTTGTTGTCAATACTGGTAATGCTGGTTGTGTGTTCTTTTATGATAAGAAGTTCTGGTCTTCAGATGCTTGCTTCTCTTTATATCCAAACGAAAAAATAATGGATAAGTTTCTGTATCTTTATGTTTATGGATGCGAGCGTATTCTTAAAGGGAAAATTCGAGCAGGAGCAATGCCCACAATAGATGCAAAAGCAGTGGAAGATTTAATCATCCCCCTTCCTTCTCTTTCTGAGCAGGAGCGTATAGTTGGGATATTAGATACTTTTACTTCTTCGATAGAGAACCTGAAGGCTCAAATCTCCCTTCGCCGCAAACAATACGAACACTATCGCGACAAACTCCTCGACCTCGAAGGAAAACCAGAAAAGGACATTCATTGTTGGGGAGAATTTTGCGAGATGATAAAAGGGAATGGAGTGCAAAAGGTGGATTTTGTAGATGAAGGTTATGGTTGTATTCATTATGGTCAAATATACACTCATTATGGCTCATTCACCTATGAAGTGAACAAGTTTGTGTCTAAAGAGGTCTTTGAAAAAGCGAAGAAAGCTTCAAAAGGTGACATAATAATGACTGATACAAGCGAGAACGTTGAAGATATCTGTAAGAGTGTTGCTTATCTTGGTGAAAAAGATATTGCCGTAAGCAACCATGCTTTAATCATCAAGCATAAGCAAAACGCCAAATTCCTTTCTTTTAGCACACTCACAAATAGTTTTTTCGTTCAAAAAAAGAAGGTTGTCTTTGGAGTTAAGGTGTCAGGAATTAATCCCAAACACCTTGCACAAATAAAGATATATCTCCCTTCCCTTGAAGAGCAATCCCGCATAGTCTCTATCTTGGATGGGTTTGAGGCGAGCATCAAGAACCTGGAGGCCCAGCTCGAAGCACGCGAAAAGCAATACGAATACTACAGGAACAAACTCTTAACATTCGAATAAATATGAGCGACAGCCCTAAGCCACTCCCCAAGGTGCTGCTTAACGAGGTGCAGTATCAGGATCTCTACTTCTATCAGAAGACAGAGGTGCTCTATGCGCTCACCTTCCACTTCTGCAAGCGGTTCCTTCCCGCCCACGGCGACCGAACTGTCGACCAGATGGTGCAGGCGGCCCGCTCGGGCAAGCAGAACATCATCGAGGGCCTTGCCGACGGCATGACCTCCACAGAGATGCAACTGAAGCTGCTCAACGTGGCCCGTGCATCGCTGAAAGAACTCCGTGCCGACTACGAAGACTACCTCACCACCCGCCACCTTGCCCTGTGGAATGCTTCGCACCCCCGCTACGACACCATGCTACGCTTCTGCCGCCACCATAACAAGCCCGACGATTACGAGCCCTACTTCATCCGCTGGAGCGACGAGGAACTGTGCAATGTGGCCCTCACCCTGCTCCACATCACAGACAAGATGATGAAGACCTACCTGAGCGGCCTCGACCAGCAGTTCGTGACCCAAGGCGGCATCAAAGAACGCATGTATGCTGCCCGCACAGGCTACCGCAAAGGCCAGGATGATGAACTGCAACACCTGAGAGAAGAGAACAAAAGCCTCCGCCAGCAAACCGACATCCTGCAGCAGAGGATAGAAGCCCTGGAAAGCGAGAAACGCCACCTGGAAGTGGAACTGGCAAGGGCAAGACATTAGCTAGGACTAGTGGGACTAGTGAGACTAGTGAGACTAGTTTTAACTAGTGGTACTAGTTTCAACTAGAAAATATTATTTTATGGACGACTACAAGATTATAGTGGAAGAGCATCACCAGACGGTGATGGCGCACTTCGAGGTGCAGGAACGGCCAGCCGAGGGCTACCAGAGCGAGGCGCAGCTGGAGACGGCCCTCATCAACCAGCTGATGGCACAGGGCTACGTCTATCACGTCATTCGCGACGAGAAGGGCCTGCTCCGCAACTTGCGCGAACAGCTGGAATCCCTGAACAATATCAAGCTCAGCGACAGCGAATGGGCACGGCTGCTCCCCATGATCACTAATGAGCAGATGACCATCCTGGACAAGACCGAGATGCTGCAAGGCAAGGGCTACATTCTGGCTCTCACGCTCGACAGCGGCGAGACGAAGAACATCCGGCTCATCGACAAACAGAACGTCCACAACAACCACCTGCAAGTCACCAACCAATACACCGAGGAAGGCGGCGCATACAAGAACCGTTACGACGTCACCATCCTGGTGAACGGCCTGCCTTTGGTGCAAATCGAACTGAAACGAAGAGGCAAGCCCATCAAGGAAGCCTTCAACCAAATCGACCGCTACCTGCGCGACTCGTTCTGGGCTGGCCGGGGGATGTTCGACTTCGTGCAGGTCTTCGTCATCTCGAACGGCACGGAGACGAAGTACTACTCGAACACCACGCGCTACGCCAAAGAGAAGGAGAACAACGGCGGGGCACGCAAGCACAAGGCAGAGGGCAACACCTTCGAGTTCACCAGCTACTGGACCGACCAGGAGAATCACCGCCTGACCGACCTCCGCGACTTCACCACCTCGTTCTTTGCCAAGCACACCATCCTGAACATCCTGACCCGCTACTGCGTCTTCAATGTCGACAAGCAACTGATGGTGATGCGCCCCTACCAGATAGCCGCCACGGAGAAGATACTGCTGCGCATACAGACCGCCATCAACAACCGCTGGCAAGGCACCACGAAGGGCGGCGGCTACATCTGGCACACCACAGGCTCGGGCAAGACGCTCACCTCGTTCAAGACGGCACAGCTGGCCTCGCAGATGCCCGAAGTGAAGAAGGTGCTCTTCGTGGTCGACAGGAAAGACCTGGACTACCAGACCATGAAGGAGTACAACAACTTCGAGCCCGACTGTGCCAACTCGAACACCTCGGCTCGTGTGCTGCAACGGCAGATGAAGGACGAGAACAGCCACATCATCATCACGACGATACAGAAACTCTCGAACCTGATGAAGCCCGTCATCTACGACAACGACCCGCAGCTGCGCGACGTGCTCACGAAGCAGAACATCGTGCTCATCTTCGACGAATGCCATCGCAGTCAGTTCGGTGAGATGCACCAGCTTATCACGCGCCGCATGAAGCGCTACATGATGTTCGGCTTCACAGGCACACCTATCTTTGCTGTCAACGCCAACAAGGGCAGCAAGTACTCCACCACGGCACAACTCTTCGGCGGAGAACCAGACGAGGAAGGCAATCCCACACGCGCCCTGCACACCTACACCATCATCAACGCCATAGGCGACAACAATGTGCTCCGCTTCCATGTGGACTACGACTCTACGATGAAGATGAAGAGCGACGTAGAGCGCAAACAGGTGTGGGGCATCGACACGGAAGAAGCGCTGCACGACCCGCGTCGCATCAGCATCGTCACGCGCTACATCATAGACACCTTTGCCACCAAGACCAAGCAGGACAAGGACATCTACACGATGAACCGCCTGCTGAACGTGCAGGATGTGGTGAGGAATCGCAAGACGCAGGAGAAGAAGCACATATACCGGACTCAGGGCTTCAACAGCCTCTTTGCCGTGGACAGTGTGAAGGCCGCCATCATGTACTACAACGAGTTCAAGCGGCAACTCGCAGCGCCAGGCGCTCCCGACCTGAAAGTGGCTACCATATACACCTATAGCGCCAACGAAGCGGAGCAAGACGAATGGGGCTTCGAGGACGAGAATCCCGAAGGCACAGAAGGGCTGGACCTGCAAAGCCGCGACGCTCTGGACAAGGCCATCAAGGACTACAACCAGATGTTCGGCTGCAACTATTCGACCGACGGCGACAACTTCCAAGCGTATTACAAGGATGTGTCGCTCCGCATGAAGAACAAGGACATCGACATCCTCATCGTGGTGGGCATGTTCCTGACAGGCTTCGACGCCAAGACGCTCAACACGCTCTGGGTGGATAAGAACCTAAAGCTGCACGGCTTGCTGCAAGCCTATAGTCGCACGAACCGCATCCTGAACTCTGTGAAGGACTGCGGCAACATCGTCTGCTTCCGCAACCTGAAGGATGCCACGGACAAGGCTCTCTCCATCTTTGGCGACCCCAACGCCAGGGGGCTCGTCTTCATGAAGACCTACGAGGAATACTACAGCCAAGGCTACCTCGACGTGAAAGGCCGCCAGCACGAGCCCTACGTGGAACTGATCGCACAGCTGCTCAGCCTCTACCCGCTGGACGAGATGGGCGAGCTGATCGAAGAGGAAGGACAGAAAGCCTTCGTGCGGCTGATGAGCGAAATACTCAGGCTGAGGAACGTATTGAGCGTGTTCGACGCCTTCGACGAGCAGGCCAAGATCATCCCCGAGATGGACTATCAGGACTACAAGGGATGGTACATGACCATCTATGAGAAGCTACGCAACGAGAAGCCCGACAAGGACCGCGAGAGCATCAATGACGACCTTGTCTTCGAGATAGAACTTGTCCGGCACGACCAGATCAACATCCACTACATCCTCGCCCTCGTGCAGAAGTACCACGACTCGAACTGCACGGACCGGGAAATCATCGTGCAGATTCGCAAACAGATGGATGCCAGCCCCGACATGCGCGACAAACGCGAACTGATAGAGCACTTCATCGAGCAGATGACGCCCGAGAAAGGCGGCGACGTAGGCGAGCAATGGGAGCAGTACATCGCGCACGAGAAGCAACGCGAACTGGCAGCCATCATCGAAGAGGAACACCTAAGGCCGAAGGAGACGGCAGCCTTCGTCAGGCGTGCCTTCCGCGACGGATACGTCACAGAGACAGGCACAGGCATCGCCAAGATTCTGCCACCCGCCAACCCCTTCCTGCCTGAAAGCGGCGAGAAGAAGCAGACCGTCATCGAAAAGCTGAAAGCGTATCTGCAGAGATTCCTGAACACCAGCGAGCAGCCCGGCGTGGTGCCTTATCATTCAATCGACTACGACATGGAGGATTCCCAGCTCATGGCGGCGGAGCCTGACGGGGAGCCACAGGCGTGACAGCCTTGGATAATCTTTTTCCCTTCATGTAGCTTCTCCGCCTGATACAGCGAGTCCCGGCTTATGTTACAGCAAGCTCCGCTTCTTGTTACCGCAAGTTTTACTTCCTGCTACCGCAAGCGGGAGCGGGGACTGCGTGTTGTCTTTTGCGGCCTCAATGTCTCCGCCTGATGCCAGGAAAGTGAAATCTTTGCTCCCACAGGCGTATTATCTCAGATATTTTATCTATATTTGCATTCGAGAAAACATTAAGCTTATGAATGCAGCGCAGATAGACATTGCCGTGCTGATACTCTTCTTCAACCGCCCCGAGCAGTTGGCCCGCGTCTTTGCCGAGGTCAGGAAGGCACGTCCCTCGCGACTCTTCCTGTATCAGGACGGGCCGCGAGGTGAACGCGACATGCCGGGTATCATGGCGTGCCGCGAAGTGGTGGCCGACATCGACTGGGACTGCGACGTACAGCGCCTGTACCAGGAACGCAACTATGGCTGCGACCCCTCGGAGTTCATCTCACAGAAGTGGGCCTTCTCGATGGCCGACAAGTGTGTGGTGCTGGAGGACGACGATGTCCCCAGCGTATCGTTCTTCCGCTTCTGCAAGGAAATGCTCGACCGTTACGAGCACGACACGCGCATTACGATGGTGGCGGGATTCAACCTGGAGGAGCAGACGCCCGACGCGGGAGCCGACTATTTCTTCACCACGAACTTCAGCATCTGGGGCTGGGCCTCGTGGCGTCGCGTGGTGGACCAATGGGACGAGCATTACACGTGGCTGGACGACGAGACGGCTGTCCGCCGCATCGAAGCATTCGTGCGCGAAGGACGGCTGCGCGACGACTTCCTGCCCATGTGTCGTCGCCATCGTGCTCAGGGGAAGGCATTCTACGAGACTATCTTCTGGGCCCATCTGCTGCTCTCGAACGGGCTGTGCATCGTGCCCTCGCGCAACATGATCAACAACCTCGGCGCCACGGCGGGCAGCACACACTTCGGCTCTCAGCTCGAGACTCTGCCGCGCGGCTATCGGCGTATCTTCACGATGAAACGCTACGAGATGGACGAGCGACCGCTGCACCATCCGCGCTATGTGGTGGAGCATGTGGATTATCGCCGCCGCGTCTATCGCATCATGGCTTTCGGGCATCCGTGGGTCAAGGTGGGGCGCTCCATCGAGGAACTGTGGCTCAACCTGCGCCACGGCAACTTCTCCTTTATCTGCCAGTCCATCCGCAACCGCATTCACAAGTGGATGGGGCGCAAAACTTATTACTGAAAGAACGACGACGACGGCGATGCGCATTCTCATCCTAAGCACAAGCGAACGCACGGGCGGCGCGGCCATCGCGGCCCGGCGTCTGATGGAAGCCCTCGGCAGGAGCGGCGTGGATGCTCGCATGCTGGTGCGCGACCGGCAGACGGACGACCCACGCGTGACGGGCGTCCGGGCCGGGCTGTGGCGCAAGGCGTGGGAACGCCTCTGCATCCTGCTTTGCAACCGGCTGAGCCGGCGTGGACTGTGGAAGGTGAGCCTGGCCAACACGGGTGTGGACATCACCCGCAGGCCGGAGTTTCGTGAGGCAGACATGGTGATGATTCACTGGGTGTGCCAGGGTTTCCTGTCGCTCTCCGACGTGCGCCGCATTCTCCGGAGCGGCAAGCCGGTGGTGTGGACGATGCACGACCAATGGCCCTTCACCGGTGTGTGTCATCTGCTGCTGGGTTGCGAGGGATTTGCCGGGGGATGCCTCGAGTGTCCGCAGTTGCGGGGAAGCATGGCGAGACGCATCTTCCGACGCAAGCAGCGGGTCTATGCCGAGGGCCGGCTCACCTTCGTGGGCTGCAGTCAGTGGATTGCCGACCTGGCCCGTCGCAGCCCCCTCACCGTGGGGCATCGTGTCGTAAACATCCCTAACCCCATTCCCGGTGACATCTTCTGCCCCATGCCACAGACGGAGGCACGCCAGGCGCTGGGCCTGCCGCAGGGGCGAAAGCTCATCCTCTCGGCCGCCTGTAAGGTGAGCGACACGCTGAAAGGTTTCCGCTACCTGCAGGAGGCGATTGCGCTGGTGGAGAGGCGGGCTGCGGACGACATACAGTCGCCGCTGCACGACGCAGTGCTCCTCGTCATCGGGCAGCACTCTGACCTGCATACCTCCCTGCCCACCATCTCTATCCCCTACGTCAGCGACGAGCGGCTCATGGCCCAATATTATGCGGCGGCCGATGTGTTCGTCACGGGCAGCGTGCAGGAGAACCTGCCCAACACGATTGCCGAGGCCATGAGCTGCGGCACGCCCTGCGTGGGATTCCACGTGGGAGGCATTCCCGAGATGATAGACCATAAGGAAAACGGATACGTGGCGCGCTACCGTGATGCGCAAGACCTGGCCGAGGGCATCGAATACTGTCTCGGCCACGACCTGCGTGAGGCGGCAGCCCGTAAGGCGGCAGCCGCATACGGCGAGCGCCAGGTGGCCCGACAATACATAGCACTCTATGAAGACTGAACAGATGCCGGCGATTACCATCGCCACCGTGACATATAATGCCGTTGGCACCCTGGCCCGCACGCTGCAGAGCGTCGCCGCACAGGACTATCCCAATATCGAACATCTCATCGTGGACGGGCGTTCGACGGATGGCACGCTGAGCCTCGTGCAACGCTACGTGGAGGAGAATGTCCACCGTGACGTGCCGCACGTGATACGCCTCGCAAGCGAGCATGACGACGGGCTCTACGATGCGATGAACAAAGCACTACAGCAGGCTACGGGCGACTACATCGTCTTCCTCAACGCCGGCGACCGACTGCATTGCGAGACCACGCTGTCCCAGATGGTGGAGGGCATGGAATGGCAGCGGGGGAGGGCTGTGAACCCGGCGGTGCTCTATGGCGAGACGGACCTGGTGGACGATGAGGGACGTTTCCTGCGCCACCGACGCCTGAAGGCACCCGAGATTCTCTCGTGGCGTTCCTTCCGTCATGGCATGCTCGTCTGTCACCAGAGTTTCTACGTGCGTACCGACTTGGCGCGTGCCGAAATGTACGACCTCTCGTACCGCTTCTCGGCCGACTACGACTGGTGTATCCGCGTGATGAAGCGTGCCGACCGCCGCCGGTTGCCGTTGCACAACACTCATCAGATACTCACCGATTACCTGTCCGAGGGCCTCACCACCCGTAACCACCGTCGTTCGCTCATGGAACGCCTGCGCCTGATGGGGCGGCACTACGGATGGCCCACGGCCATCCTGATGCACCTGTGGTTCGTGGTCAGGGCGGTGGTGAAGCGATAGTTCTTTGGGGGAGGCAAACAGGGTGACAGGGAGCGTCGCACTTTATCACACGTGATAAACCCCGACGAGGCACGTTCCATCGCACTTTATCACACGTGATAAAACCGGGCGCGGCATGCCACTCGATTTTCGGAAGAACGGTGCTCCGGATGATTATCCCGAATCGGTCAATAGACTGTTATGCGCTAAATAAGATTTCTTTTTGACTTTCAGTCGAGCCTGCTCACGCTCGGCAGAGCTCAAGTAAACTTGGT